>CAZHNO010000007.1:0-18721 GCA_964534045.1 uncultured archaeon | reverse complement strand
CACCACCATCACAAACACCCAAACAATCCTCAACAGCACCACCATCACAAACACCCAAACAATCCTCAACAGCACCACCATCACAAACACCAAAACAATCAATATTTTCACATTCAGAGCATTCCAAATGCGGAGGTGTGCCAGAGCATTCATGACTTGGCTCACAAACATCATATGGTGTGTTTAAGCAAGCTGCCCAACCACCAATACTATCACAATATCTTTCAGGTTCACAATCACCAGCACAACATGAACCATTACAACAAGTTTCTCCATCAGCACAACAAACCCCTCCACAAAATTCACCATCACAACATTCATCATTAGAACTACATTCCGGTTCACAAATAGGCTCAGTGGTACATTGTGCACTACAAACAGGTTGTCCACCAATTTCACAACAACTAGCATGATAACCACAATTTTGACTAGGAGAGCATTCGTTTACACAACTCCCATTTTCACAATGTTCACAATCAGCACAAGTAACTCCACAGCAAGGATCCGTTGAATAATCCCCACAATAACCATAGAAAGACAATTTTTGTAACAAATGAAATTCTAACTCGCCTTTTTCAAAGTGAATTTTACTTGTTAGAGAAATAGTTGGTTCATTTTGAGCTACTAATGAATCAATTAAGTTAAAGCCTTCAAAAATAACACCCAAAGATAAGAAGAACATGACGAAAATTATAATTAAAGTCTTAATTTCAAAGAACCTTTTCTTTTGCATATTTAATTAAAAATAGGTTAAAGTATTATAAAAAATGTTTGTTAACTATTTTTTTTATGAAAAAAACTAGTCTAAATAAACTCCTTGAAAGAAGAGAAATATTTGTTTTTATTTTATTAGTTTTAATAATTTTATTTCTAATTAGGCCAATAATTGTTATTGGAGACTACTCCTTATTACAAACTTGGGACACTTGGAACCATTATGTTTTTGCAAAAGTTATTGTTGATGCAGGAGGTATAATTCCAAACTGGTATTATATTGAGTTATTTCCAATTGGAAGGCCTTTTCTTTACCCACCATTAGCACCCTTAATTTTTGCATGGGCATCAATTATCACCGGGATTGAACTATTCACTATTGTTAAAACAATTACTTATTTTTCTTACTTGCTTTTTGGATTACTTTTTTTGAAATTTGTTTCAATTTTAAAAGACAAGAAAATAATTATCTTGTCAACAATATTATTGCTCACCACTACTCAACTTTTTGACATGGCAATAAATAATTTTGCACAAATGATTGAAATGTGCTTTTACCTTGGAATAATTTATTTTCTATGGAAAAAAAGTTTTTTGCCGACAGCAATATTGTTCATTTTGGCAATTTATACCCACTTTGCAACACCATTGTTTTTCGCATTATTTTTGATTCTTTTAATTATTTTTGACAAAACTGAATGGAAATTATATTTTAAAACATTTTTTGTTGGTTTGACAATTGGCAGTTTTTGGTTAGTAAGATATTTGTTTTACTTTGATTGGATACAACCAAATTATTTAATGGCAGAACGTCAAGTTTTTGGTGTTTGGATTTGGAGATTATCAATAGAAGGATTTTCTTTTTTCATACTAATTTTATTTTTAGTCATGTTCTTTGCGATGAACAAAGAGATTTTCAAAAAATTCTTTTCAAAAAGATTAAACAAATTATTGTTATTATACACCATTGCTTTTATCCCTGCTTTTTATTATCCTGAAAGAGCAATAACTTATGTTTGCTTTCCAATAATAATTTTTTGTGTACAAATATTTGTCAAATATTTCAAAAAAAGTTTGTTGCCAATATTAATTGCTTCAATACTTGGAGTTGCTTGGTTAAAAATATTTTCATTAAAACCATTTGGCTCAGTATTTTTCTATGTGCCCGGAACACTATTTTTTGTTTTTTTAACCATTTTAATTCTTTCCTTAATATTTGTATTGATTTATATAAATAAAAATAAAAAATTGGAAGCAATTATTTCAAAAATTTTCTTCACTATTTTCATATTATTATTATTTTTTAATCCAGCAAGTTATGGAATCATAGACCCCATAAATTCTTGGTTCTATTCACTAAATGTAAAAATGCAAATTCCCGAAGAAGCAAATGAAGGTTTTGCTTGGCTTGCTGAAAATTATCCAACTGCAATAACACTTTCTCCAGACACTAGAATGAATTGTTTGGGTATTCATCATGGTTTAAAAACAACTTCTATAGTGGTTATGGAATTTGGAAAAAAGGGAATGAACTATCCTCATGAAAAATATGTTACCCACCTCACAATGTATCGTGAGATTGAAGGTGAAGAACAAGCAATTGTTTGGCAGAAGGGGTTTGTGTATTTTTACGATGTTTCAAAAATGAAAAATTTTGATCCAAAGTTATTCAATCCATATGGTTAAAATCTTTGAGCCAAAAAACTATTTAAAAGAACATTGCTTTTAATTAGCTTATGAAAAGAATAATTTTACTGTTTTTGATTGTGATTGTTTTTTTAATAATGGGTTGTTTTGAAAAACCAACAATTCCCCCAACACAATCTATACAAAATTGTAACAATTTATTGGATCAAAATCTTATCACTGAGGGAATTAATTGTATATCAAAAATAAATAATGCTTTTGAAGAAGAAGGAATTAACACTACTTTAGAAAAAATTGAAGAATGTAAAAAAATAGAATACAATAACAAAGACACAAGTTATGACTTAGAAGCGCTTTGTATAACAAAAGTCGCAATTGCTGAAAAAAATTCTGATTTGTGTTTTGAAATAAACAAAGATAATCCAAATAACAAAATAAAGGAAACTTCTTTTGTTAGCTGCATACTTGATATAGCAATAGATAGTAAAGATTCACAAATTTGTTTGAAAATGCCAACTATTGAAGCAAGCAATGATTGCACAAAAGTTATAATTAAAATGAACCAATAAATTTGGCAATATACAAGCAATTATCTCCTTTTTCAAGAGAGACTTTTTATACTCAAAAGAGCAATATTTTATCATGACTAGAAAGAGATTCAAGAGTTTAGCTTCAACCAGAAAGAAAAATGCCGCTGCTTTTTTTGGAAAAAAAGCAAGGCCAACTGGAAAGATTGCTAGACAAAATTCTATACAAATTGCAAAAAGAGAGGCAGTTGCAGAAAAGTTAAAAATTGATGTGAAAGCAGTTGGTGCGCGAGTTGGAAAATATCATATTTATGGCTTTACTCCAGAAGGAAAACCCATTGTTTCACAAAAAAAGACAATTCCTCATGGCACAGAAATAGTTCAAAAAAAGAAACCAATGAAATTTTCAATACTAAGAAAGAACAGAAAAAAGAATATGGCTTAAAAGTTAATTAATAAAAACCATTCTTTTTCTCATAGACTCATAAGCATCTACATAACTTTTTGTTATTGCTGAATCAGGTTTTTGTTCAAGAAGAATTTTTTTTAAAGCTCTGAGATTTTGTAATGTTAAAGAAAAATCAATTCTTTTTGAATCACTTCTTCGCAATACATCAATTAAATTTTCAAATCGCTTCCAATCAATGTGTTGATTTTCACTTTTTGCGATCATAATAGCATCACTTATTGCTCCACGATATTGGTAAGCAAATGTTCTCAAAGCTTGTCTTTGATCAGGGTGCCAAAAATCAACTAAATCACTAAACTTAAAAGTTATACTTCTATCTCTAGCTGCCTTTCGAATAATTTGAATAAAGCTTTCACAACGAGATACTTTTGCATTACTCATCCCTTTAATTAATTCATATTCTTGCCCAGAATAAACAAAATTAAAACGCTTATTTCTACCTTTTCTATTTGAATCTTTAGTTGGGGACATTGATTGTAATAAAGACATTGATAATTCAAATAAACCAGATGGAACCCTTTCTTGCTTTGACTTTTCAACGACTTTTCTTGCTAAATTATATGCGTGTATTTTTATTTGCTGTTTTGTTGTAAAACCCTCATGTTCCACCTTTCCAAAGAGCTTGTTTGGTTTAAATTTTTTCTTTTTTGCTTTCACTTCTTTAAAAAAATCTAAGTTAATATCTTGCATTAATTTTATTGTTGATTCATCAACAATCCCCTTTGATTTTAAGTGAGAATGATAATCAGCCACTGGATCTGGCTTTGTTTTGTAAGTGCCTTTTAATTTAAATTTTAATTGTTTGCTTGAGCCTTTTACTTTTTCTTTTTTAGCTTTTTCTCTTGCTCTTTTAGCACTTTCTTGTGCTTTTTTGATTTCATTTTTTATTTTAAATTGTCTTTCCATTTCTGCTTCTTCAGCAGCAAACAAAGAACCAATTGCTCCTCCAAAAAATCTTCTACGCATTAATTAATTTGGACATTATCAAAATAATAAGTCTTTTGTTTGGAAAAAGTTAACCATTTTGATTCAAAAAAAGAAGCATTATTTTCATTAAGAATTATCATCATTGATTAGGAATTATCACTATTAATTAAGGATTATCATTAACCCACTCTTTTAATTCTTTGATTATCGGTAATAATTTTTTTGATTTCGTAGTAAGGGAATATTCTGTTTTTACTGGAGTTCCAATAATCAAGCTTTTTTTTATTAATTTATTTGATTCTAATTCTTTTAAACGAGCAGACAATGTTCTTGGATTAATTGAAGAAATATCATTTAACAATTGGTTGAAACCAGCACGATTTTTATGTCGGGAAATAGAATCAATTACAAGCAAATCAAACTTCTTCCCAACTAAATCAGAAGCTTTCTCCAACAAAGACACTTTCACACTATTTTCCATTTCAAACACCTTAAACTTAAAATAACTTACTTTGTGGCTTATTTAACCATAAGTAACTATTTTATATCTAATAACTAAAATATAGTTAGTTATATAAATAACTTTGCCTTACTAATTACACTATGAATTGGATAAAATTTGTTGAAGAACACCCTGGCAGAATTACTTTGCCACGAATTGGAAGAAGTGTTTATTCATATGGAAGCAATAATGAACTCACTAACACAATAACTAATTGGTTTAGAGAAACAGAAAGGCAAACACATTAATACTAAAAAATACTTAATTAAATCAATAAACAATAATTTACTTATACATAATGGTGTCTTTTGTGCGAAGGAACAACTTGCAAAGTTATAGAATTCATAAATCAAAAAGACATGCTTTTGCTGAAGCACTAATTAACAATCAAGCCAGCTTAGATTTTGCAAAAATAATAAAACTCGCCCAAAAACATGGCATTAGCATACCAGAATTTTTAGGAGATAAAACAATCCCTGAGAAATATAAGCAAGTAATAGAAAGGAAGATTAAAAACAATTAAATACACCAAAAATCAATTTTGATTATGAAAAAATCCTTAAAAGCAGGAATTAGTTTTGGTGTTAGTTCAGGAGTTCTAACTACAATTGGTTTGATTGTTGGTTTGTATGCGAGCACTACATCAGCAATAATTGTGTTAGGTGGAATATTGACAATAGCCATTGCTGATTCGGCATCAGATGGTTTTGGAATGCACCTTTCCCAAGAAGCACAAAATCAAAAAAATAAATCAACTGTTTGGGAAGCAGCATCATCGACATTTTTTGCAAAATTATTAATCGCATTATCTTTCACAATACCAATCATATTACTTGATCTGCTTTTAGCAGTCATTGTTAGTGTGACTTGGGGAATAATTTTATTATCAATTACAAGTTATATTCTAGCAAAGCAACAAAAAGAAAATCCAGCAAAAATAATTCTTGGACATATACTGCTTGCATTTTTAGTTGTGATTGTAACATATGCTGTTGGGCACTTTGTTAACTTGTTCTTTTTATAATCTTATACACAATTATTTATTAGTAAGTAATTAATACTTATAAATAGTAAATGTTATTATGCAGAAGAAAAAATCATTCTCAGATAGAATTGCTTACCAACCAACTTCACCAAGAAGAGGGGTTGATAAGTGGCACACTCTTTCTCCAGAATGGAGACAAAAAATTCTAGATGCCGAATCAAAGAAAAAAAAACTTCCAAAAATAAAAATAAAAAATAAACAACTAGAATTACCCATACTAAAATCTTCTCCATTCATCAAAGCAGAAAAAAATGGACAAATAATTGTCGTGCCAACTGGTGAGGGAATAAGAGTAATAGAACAATTGCTTAACATGGAACAGAAAAAAAGAAAGCAAAACGAAGAAAAGGTAAACAAGATGCAATTATTCTTAAAAGGAATGTTAAATCCAAAACAAGCAAAAGATTTATTCGAAAAAACAATTTTAGAGTAAAAAAACTTTTAAAAAAGTACAGAACAACCACTAATTCACTTTTAAAAAAACAATTATTGTTCTTTTTTTCTGGCAGCATCTAAACAATCTTGTTGAGAACTAGTTCTTAATGACTTTAGCCAATTAGCTTCACGAGAAGCATCCCTTGCTTTTCTATCCTTTTCCAAATCAATTGAGTTTTGTTCTTTTGACACAGCCATACAAATAATTTAGAATAAACAATATATTATAACATTGGTTTGGAAAAAAAGATAATTCTTACAAAAAAATTAGTTATTTTTTAGCTAAATTAATCCGTCTAATATCCAATAATAATGCTAAAACACATGCCAATAAAACCAAAACAATTAAGTCAGTTATTGTACCATAAGACAAGTTTTTTAAATTTGAAGCTAACAACAAATAACCAAACAATATTCCACCAAATATCGCCACAAAAATCTTTAACCAAGAAATATTTTCAATGTTAAATTCTTTTTTAATAATTTTCTTTTTAATCATACAATCAATAACACTTAATCCATATTTAAATGTTTCACATTAAGTAAGCTTGCATGTTAATTCAATCAAAAATATTTATTTGCATGCAAAGCCATGTTAAATAAAAAAATAATTATGGTTTACTGTCCAACCATTTCATTTTCTATCATTTCTCCAGAAAGCAATATTGGCTTTTTCAAAAACAATAAGTACTTCTTAACTTCTTCAGATTTTAATTCATTATAACTTAATTTAAATAGTCTTTCTCTTTCCCTAAAATCTGGAGTAATTTGCTTCAATAATTCAACCAATCTTAAAGCTAAGTCTTGTGACTTCGGTTTTTTATCAGAAGCTAATTCTTCTACAATCAAATCATAATCAAAAGGAATTGCACCAATATTCCTCTTCCCTTTTTTTAACGGGGCAATCAAATCAAATTTTGGTCTTACTCCCAAATTAACTAACATTGCCATAATTCTTGCTGCATCTGTTCGTGCATTTTTTTTACCAAAAAATAATAAAGAAAAATCATTATATTTTTCATAAGACTTATTTTTAGCTTGAAAACGTTTCATTTGCTTATCAACTTCAACAAACCTATCAATTATTGCTGTTTTTCTTGAGTTACCAAAAAATTGTTGAATAGCAATCCATTCGCCTTGAAAAGCTATCCCATTTAAGAAAGGAGCCATTTGAGGAGTTACTTTAACCAAACCACTTTTTGGCAAAGGAAATCTTCTCTCTCGAAGAAAATTTAACAAAACGTTATACTGCCTACCTTGTTCATCTGTTAATGGCTCTTTAAACTTTTTAATAACAACCCTAACTTTACTAACTTTATTTCCAGAATCTCTCTTAAAAAAAGCAAAACCATAATAAACCCTTTTTCTTTGTCCTTCACCAACAAAAACTGGTGACTTTTTACCAACACTAACTCTTAACAAAGAAGATTGTGGGAGCCATTTTCCCATAGGGTTTTTTATAAACCACGGGTTACTTTTTATTTGAGGCATAACAAATAATCATTCATTTAAATATAAAAATGCAATCCAAATAAAGTAAGCAAATAAAAACAACACAAGACATATACATAATCTGTTATTTTTAAAAAATTTGATTTAATAAATTTTTGCTTTTTCTCTCACAAGAATCATTCTTAACAATGTCAATCTTTTTTGCTCCATCGATTGTTTTCCCGCAATTTGTGTTATTGGTGTGCCGTTTAATACTTGAACTTTCCCAGATTTTATTGCTGATAAAAGTCTTTTTTCGTGATAACCATTAAAATTTTCTTCATTAAAACGAAGGTTAGGAAATACTGGGACAATATAATCAAAACTTGGTGCACGACTTTGATTATTACTAAAATGTTCATCATTAACTGCTAACTGAAAAAATTTTGAAAAACCCCTATCTTCAAGAAATTGTCTAAAAAAAGTTCTTTCAGTAACTGATGCACCAACCCCATGCATACAAACAAACATTACTCTTATTGGTTTGCCTTTTCTCGCAACAAATATTTTTCTCAAAGCAATAGCTGTCCTGCTTGGTTTTCTCATTGGCTTTGCTTTCATACGTAAGGGTTTTCTTTTAATCATAATAAAAATACGCCTTAAAAGTAGAAAAACCTGTTGGGTAAAAAACACTTATTTTAGGACAAACTTTTATTAACATTAAAAAAGAATTTTATATATGCCTAAAAAAATGGTTGTTGGAAAAAACAAGTTTGGTAATCCCAGAGAATTAGCAATACCCCTTGAAATTTATGGTGCAAACAATAGAGTTGTTTGGAAAGAATATGAAGTAAAGAATAGGCACAGGGATTCTAGAAATGATTTATTATTTGATTTGAAAAGGAGTGAAATGAAAGGGCACAATTTGATTTATGATGCACAAGGAAGAATTGTTGGTGGAACGTTAACAACACATTTTACTAAAGGTGAATTAACAAGGTTAATGGCTATTCATAGAACAAAACAAAAAAGATTTAATTGGCAAAATAATATATTAAGACGGGCTGGAATTACATTAAGACAAATTGAAATAATGAAAGCAGGGCAAGAAGTTGAGGCACTAAAATTGCTTTTAAGAGATGGTTTTTTTGGAACAGCAATAATGACTGGAAGATTAGTTATTCCAGAAGACAAATCTTTTTCTATTCAAAAAATAAAGGACTTAGTAGCTGATTATTTTTTAGATGCTTACATAAAAGAAAAAAAGTCAAGGAAAAAATCTTTTACTGAAAGCGCAAGAACATTATCCAAACACACAAAAGAAGTAACACTAAAATAATTATTTTTTCTTAGGACCAAATACACTTTGGTAGTATCCCCCACCTTGTTCTAGAATAGTTTTTCTCATTAATTCTACGGCACTAGCTGATCTTACATCAATTGGGTCAAAAATAATTTTATGGGCTAGTAAATAAGTTTTCCAAGCCCTATCTAATTGAGTATCAAATTTTTGTTTATCAAGAATTCCTTTTCTTCTCCACACAGCCAGATTTTTTAAGTGAAGTGCTAACATAGTATCTAAATCAAGAACTCTTTGGCTTCTGCTTTCTTTACGTAACAACCTTTCTTCAGCTGGCACACCAATTTTTAGTGCTTTGTAAGCATCTTTTGGAACACTCAAAGAATTAATCAAAGCATGATAACTTGGAGGTGATTCTTTTTTTTGACTTTTTGAAAGCATTTTGCGGAGCTCAGAAGAATCCATTGGTAAGCGAGCAACCCTTTTTGTTTTTTTTATAGGCATAACAATAATACATTTAAGGAAGAATAAAAAGTTATTTAAATAAAAAACACTTATTTTAGGACACTCTGAAAACAAAAATTTAAATAATAAAAGAATTACTATTTGTTTTATGGTTAAGAAAAAAGATAAGGATTATTGGGATGATTTTGGTAAAAGAATGGAAGAGTGGGGCGAAGATTTTGGTAAAAGAATGGAAACAAAATTTGCTTGCCAAACTCACGCACCTAATTTTAGTATTGGCGGATTTTTAATTGGTTTGCTAGTGTTAGGTTGGGGCGTAACTTGGTTAGGGAATGAGTTGGGTTGGTGGATAATGCCTTTTCCTTTTTGGCCAATAATAATTATTCTAATAGGGCTAGCAATATTGTTGAGCACAATAAAAAATGCTTTCCACTAGAATTTATTCTTCAAGCATTTTTTTTATTTTATTTTTTAGAGTTGTATCAACATTAAAGTCTATTTTTGAAACATAAGGAATATTAAATTTTCTTTTCAATCCTTCCATTGCAACGTAATCATCTGAATGAATCAATAAACTTTGTTTAGGGTATTTTTTATTCATTCTTGCAGCAAAAAATATTCCAGTTGGAACATACTTTGGCATATTAATATCAGAAACAATTAAATCAAAAGGTTTTTTTCTCAACTTTGCTAAATATTCCAATTGTTTAGTTAGCTTTTCCTTTTCTCTTTTATTTTTTACCTTAACTAATTGTTTTCTTTTTGCTATTTCTAATGCCCTAATTGCCTTTATCCTTTGAGTAATTGCACGTACAGCTTCTTCAACTGAATGTGCGTGCTTATGCCCCAACTTTAATTCATGAGCAATATCATAAGTGTATCTGTGAATCAAATGATCATCATCAACAAAAAGCACTTTTCTCTTTCTCTTGTTTGCAGGCATAACAATATTTCATTCCCAAAGTAGAAAAAGCTTTCTTTAATTAAAAAACACACAATTAATTTTTCACTAATTTAATATAAATATAGCAAAATTTAATATTGAAGCAAAAGAAACCCATAATAAATAAGGAACCAAAAGCAATGAAGCTTTCTTTGACACTGGATAAAACTTAATCATTGTTACTAATAAAACAATCCAAAGCATTAATATTTCTATAAAACCTAGCAATGGACTTCTTAATCCAAAAAAAATAGCCGACCATAAAAAATTCAAAAATAATTGTCCAAAAAACAAGCCCAAAACAATTACTTTTTGTTCTTTCAAAGCTTGTCTTTTTTCCCAAATCAAATAAAGTGATATTCCCATTAAAGCATAAAGTAAAGTCCAAACCGGGGCAAAAACAAAATTTGGTGGACTAAAAAAAGGCTTGCTCAATGCGGCATACCAAGTTGGGATATTAGCACTAGTAAAAACAGCCCCCATTAAACCAACTACTTGACAAATGATAATTGCAATGACAAAACCCAATATTTTCCTTAAATTCATCAAATTAATTACAATTGTCAAATATAAAAAACTAACTTGCTACATAATACTTTCATTAACTAATTATTCTTCCACTATTGCCTCACTTAGAAGCTTTCCAACCATCTTCAAATTAAGCCCCATTTGATTCAATTGCCTATTAGAGCCATTTTAAGCCATTTCTAGCCATATTCATCATTTTTTACCCCCACTTTGTGCTTATCATTTGCTGTATAACCTCTCTTATACTGCATAATTCCTTCGCAAAATAATGCACTTTTGAAAAAAAAGGTGGCAATAAATTATTAGGGGAAGTGTGCCACCCTTAAATCAAAAGGTGGTAAGAAAAATTGTTATGTAGAAGAAAGTTCTGGGGCGGAAAGAATTTAAGTAAAAACAACAATAAATTAATCATGAGCCCACAGACAAAAGGAAGAATGTTAACCCCCTACCAAAACCTACGAAAGAAAGTAACCAACAGACGGAAGCAAATGAAGACAGAAGGAAAAACATTTGAAGAAAGAAAAGAATATGGGAGAGCCACTAGACAATCACTAATTGCACTTAGACAGATAGATCAAGCAATGCTTAAACTAAAGAAAAAGCAAAACAACAACAAAAAGGTTTAATTAATAAAACATTAAAAATCTTCTCATGAGCGGCTGAAAAAGTGTCCTATAAAATGTGTTTTTTCCTACACTACAATATTAATGTGCCAATTAAATCTAAATCCCTTTCAAAAAGAGCCTTAACAAAACCCATTATGTATAAGAAGCAAACATAACAAAGTTTTATTAAATAGAATAATACACTATAATATTTATGGATAGAATTAGAAGAATAAGACAAAGTGAACAACAAAAGAAATTAGAAAGGGCAAATGCTATTCTAGCACAACACACTCTACCAAAAAGAAGCCCTCAAGAGAAGACGCAAATTCTAAATAAAATAGCTGAGATAAGAAAAAAATTGTTAGATAAACAAGCAAAGAAAAACTAATTTTGAAAGAATTTATTAAGCAGAAAAAACAATGATTTATTATGAGACAGAGAAAAGCTTTTGTTAGAAGGCCAAGAATTGAAGAAAAATATTTACAAGAAAGAGCTTTTTTTAATTTAGAAGGAAGAAGCTGGCTAGAAAGACAAATTGCTCTTTTGGGCAGAGGACATAATTTGAAAAGAAAAATGACTTTGAGAACACCAAATGTAAAAAGAAAAGCACATGACTTAAGTCATGGAAAAGATGCCCTAACTGCAGTAAAAAGTATTGTTCATTTTGCGTCAAATATTCCTTTTGTTGAAACTTCAACAATGACTGCAATAAAATTTTATGGAAAACAAACTGCTGATGATATTGTTTCAGGAAAATCAATACCAACTTTTAAAGGTGCAACGCATGGTTTATTGGGATGTCAAACTTTTTGTGCAACAGCAATTGCATTAATGAGAGCAGCAACACCAAAAAGTGGACAAATAACAAAAGTTAGGGCGATAAGAACAATTAATCCTGCTGGAAGAGCTAAAGATGGAAAATTAGTCGGCATGCCACACACAATCATTTCTTTTCAAATAAATGGAAAAACTTATTTAGCTGATCCTTTCAAACAAGGATATGGTTTTATAAAATCAAAACAGGTTGGTGGAAAAGGATTGGTTATTGAAGCAGAAAAAGCTAGAAAATTAGTTGAAGAATTAAAAAAACAAGGAAATTGGAATGAAGCTTTAGACCCAAGCGAACATAAAATAAATACTTTTGAAGAGTATGTTAATGAAGCCAGAGAATATGGTGGAGAAATAGCCAAAAAAATGGATTTAGAAAGATTTATTCGGGAGATGAAATAAATGCCAAAATTTAACCCAATAGAAAGACAAAAAATTCTTGCAGATTTGAGAAAAAAAATGGCTGACGCAAGCAAACAACAACCAAAAAAACCACACATGGGGAGATTGGGAATAAGAGCAACAGGCGCATTTCAATTAGCTGAAATGGAGAAAGCAAGAGACATTAGTGTTTCTTCAAAAATTCCAGCAAATAAAGAAATCGCAAAAACTTTGACAAAGTTTTTTGAAAGAGGGCAAAGAGGAGAATTTGAACCAACTCCAGAACTTGCTGATGCAATGATAAGAGTTACAAAAAACCTTTTGAGAGCTGATGCCCAACACAGAGAGATAAAATTAAGTCCAGAAGAAAAAAGACAATTTGCTTCATTGGAAAGATATTAATTAGAATTTCTTTTCTTTAAAATAAATAATGTCATACTAAAAATTGCTAATACTAATAAAGAATTAATATCTGGAATAGCAACATTTCTTTTTCTTTCATTAATATTAACATAAATAGTTTTTTCACAAACATAACAAGGTTCATTTATCTTAAAATTTAAACCAATAGTACTCACACTAAAATCACCCTCAACAAAATTATTTGTTTTAGAACTATTGCAATCTAAAAAAATATCTTCATGAATAGTTTCCAAACCATCAATCTCAAAAATCTTTAAACTTCCAATATTATCAAAAATACAAAGAGTATTCAAATTCAAAACCCCATTAGAATAAACTCCGGTAAAATCAACAATTGAATTAGCAAAACCAACTATTGGTTTACACACCCCACCATCACAATAAAAACCATCATCACAAGGAACATCATTATCACACTCATCAATAGGTGGATCATCACCAGAATCCCTAGTAGCTATACACACATTAGAATTTTCTCCACCACCCCCACCTAAACAAACCCAATCAACACTCTCACCTAAATTAGGAAAATTTGGTTCTTGAGAAGGCAAACCACTTTCACAATAAACGCTACCCACAGGCCACATGTATTGTACTACAGAATAATTCCCAACCCTATTCCCACAAACACCATTAACTAATTCTATTGGTTCACAATCTTCTGGACAATTTTCTGGAGTCTCACCATCATCACAAGACCCATCACCACAAAAAGGATCTGGAAAGTAACCATTACAATCTTCTGGACAATAATATACTTCATCCCCCTCACAAATTCCATCCCCACAAATATTGCTCAAACTACAATCAAATTCAAATTCTTTGCAACTTGAAAAGTTCCAATCAAACAACCAGGATTTACGAATATAAGATTCATCATTAGTATACTTAATTTTGTATGCTTGTGTTTCCGTGCCAGGGACTACATTTGGCAAACAAACATGTTTTTTACTATAACCATTATTTGGAAAACCATAACTTCGCGTTATTATATTTGATTCATTTATTTCCCCAGTATTAGCATAACTAATATCTAAATAAGCAGTTCCAACGAATTCGTATATTGAATTAAACTCTAAGTCTTTAATATAAAAATTAACAGTTGGCGTAAAATCAAACCGACTTATTGGACAAGAACCTGAATAAATAGTGTTTGTTGCTGTTCCATCAAAAAAATATGAACTTGTATAACCATCACTAAGTCTAGTATAAACATGTCTTATTTTCCAACCAGCAAATTCTCCACAAGGTACATATTGTTGTTGATCATTTAAGTAATAATTTATTGATATATCTTCACGCATTATTTCAAAGTATGAATCATGTTCAATATATATTCCATCAGAATAAGGATATTGTAGTTGATAAGTCCTTACAATGTCACTACGAAATAATGTTGAACTTATTTTGTTTAAATTAACAGTTATTGTTTCATACCGTGGGTGTGGAGCAATTCTTGTCATACACCATGGTGAATAAACTGGTTCATCTCCATCATAATACATCGCATCATAAACATTACAACTGACTGTTAATTTTAAAGCTTGATTACATTCGCTAATTTCATTTGGAGGAATTTTTATTATTTCTGAAAAAACACAAGGTAAAACAATAAAAAGTATAATTGCTAATAAAAAAAAATATTTCATTACTTAAGATGCATTACAAAAAATATATACTTTTGCTCTAAACTTATTTTTATTTGAAAAACTCTTCAACTTCTTTTTCTGGAGAAAGTGTTTTTTTAATAGGAAATTCTTTTGGAAAGAATTGTTCAAATCTTTTATCACTAAACCTCTTATCCAAAAATACACAAACTCCCCTATCTTGTTCAGTTCTAATTACTCTTCCTGCAGCTTGCACAGCTTTATTTATTGCTGGTGCATTGTAAGCATATTCCCACCCTTTTCCAAATTTTTGTTGATAAAATTTTATTAGCTCCGTATTTTGTAAAGAAATTTTTGCAAATGGGACACCAACAATTATTGCTCCGTACAAGTGCTCCCCTGGAAAGTCAATTCCTTCTGCTATTGAACCACCAGAAACTGCTAATAATACCCCTCCAAAATTTTGTCCTAACAACCTAAAGTTATGTATAAGAGAGGCTCGGTTATCTGAACTTATTTCTCTTTCTTGTTTCAAAATTTTTCTAGAAGTTTTTATTAGCGGAGCAATCGTTTCAAGTATTTCAAATGAAGGAAAAAATACTATTGAATTCCCTGGAATTTTTGAAATTGTTGAATTAACAATGCCCGCTATCTCCAAGTAATTCTTTTCATTTCTTTCAGTATATTTCGTTGTTGTTTTATCTACAAATAAATTCAACCTATTTTCTTTTGGAAAGGGAGACTTATACTCTTTCAACACCGCATTACTAATACCAAAAATATCAACAAACATTTGCAATGGCAATAAAGTTCCAGACATTAGAACACTAGAATATGCCCCATTTAGAACATTTTGTGAAAAAACTGAAGTGTCCATTGGACAAATAGTTAGTGAAAGTGAGCCTTTTTTCTCTATTAAATGCAAAACATTTTTCTTTTCCATTAATAAAATTTCAATGAATTCAACAACCTTCATTATTGCACAATTTTCTATTTTCTTTTTTGTCATAAATATTGTGCCAACATCTTCTAATTCAATTAGTTTTGGTTTTGCTATTTTTTTTAATAATTTTAACTCAATTTCTTCTACAACTTCCTCAATTTTCTCAAAGGAAAGATTCTTTCCTAAGGAAATAATCTCTTTCTCCAAATCTTTTAGCAAAAATTCTATTTCAAATTTTCCAACACTTTTAGCTTCCTTTCCCGCTGATTGCAAAGTGTCTAAATTAATTGTAATTGTAAACATATCCCTTAATCTATTTTCTAAATTGTGTGCTTCATCAACAATAATTATTAAATCTTTCAAATTAGCTTCAGCATTTGATAATATTGTTTCTCTTATACCATCATCAAAAATATGTGAATAATCAGCAATTATTACGTCTGCTTCTTTGCATTTTTCCAATGTCAATTCATATGGACAAATTTCTTTTACTAAACAATCTTCTTTTGTTTCTAAATGAGATAAGTTAAATTTTTTTAGCAAAAATTGTTTTCTTTGTTGGGCAAGAGCCTTTTCTTTTTTTGTCTTCCCTTTTACATTTGTATAATATTTGCATTTTCCATCTTTCTTTTTCTTAGAACAAGCTTCATAAAAACCAGCCGTAACATTACTCAAAAAAGGATCCAAACACAGGCTCTTTCTTCCAACCAAATCAACGGCTTTTATTTCCAAACCAAACTTTTCATTCATTAATTTTATTGTTTCTAAAACAATTTCATGTTGAGAAATTTTTGGTGTTAGAAAAAATATTTTCTTTTTGTGTTCCAAAGCAAAACTAACAGCAGGAGCTAGAGAAGAAACTGTTTTTCCTAAACCAGTAGGAGCACTTGCTAATAATACTTTTTTTTGATTTAGTGTTTCAGCAACATCTTGTATTAGTTTTTGTTGTTCAACCCTTACCTTTTCATAAGGAAAGTAAATCTTCATAAAGAATTGATTTTATGCAGGGATTAAAAGCTTAAGTAAGGAATTGTGCCAATATAAACAATCACAAAAAGGGCTTTGTAGATTAATTTAGCCTAATCTTAAACCCACCTCACTTTGAGGGGGGTTTGTAGAATAATAGCTTTCTATGTTTTTTTCAAAATAAGCACTAATTAAGCAGCAAATATTATGACAAAGAATTTTTAGCAAAACTTCATTTGTTTGTGAAGTAAAGTTTCTGCTTACTACTTCTTTGCCGAACTTTTGTTTTATCATTGAAAAAGTAGTTTCAACGTTTGACCTTCTATGATAATGTTCAAAAAACTCTTGCGGTTTTTCTTTACAATATTGAAACATTTTTGTCCAAACCATTGAACCTCTTTTATTTGATTGACTATTTGATTTAAACGGGATGAAAGGTATTGCCCCACTATCAACAATAATTTGTAAATTCTTTCTTGAAAGATACGCCATGTCAGCGCTAACTTCTTTTATATTAAAATTCTCACAAGTCTTTTCTACAAGCGGAGCTAATTGAGGAGAATCTGCCCCGTGCGCTTTAGTTAATTCAACAGAAGTGACCATATTAGTTTTAGTTCCAATCATCACGTGAGCTTTAACCCAATTCCTGCAAACAGTTTCTTCATTGTATTTATAATTAAACCAACGACCAAACTGATTTGAAGAAAAACCAGTTGAATCAATTGCATATTCTGTTTCAATTCCTTTCATTGGAAGAGCAGATAGCTTAATCATTTCTTGAAGTACACCAGTCAATTCTTCTTTCTCCAAATAATTCATCAGCGTAGTAAAATGAGGTACTTGACTAATGAATTCGTGTCTCTGTGCTAACTCTAAATCAGAATTCAATCTTCTGCTTGACAATTTCGTATAAGTCTTTAATGCTAAACAAAAAATCATGTCTTTTGGATTAGAAAACTTTCTACCAAGCTTTGCTGAATCAGTTTCTATTTTGAACTTAGAAAGAATTTCTTGAATAATTTCCATTAGTAATTGTTTCTCTGCGTTTTGTGATTGAGTGTACGCAACCCAGTCAGTTTCGGGTAATGGTTGGTCTTGATACTCAAAAGGCATTGGCTCAACCATATGCTTAACTTTTCCCCTAACTTTCAAGCCACAATCTTGACACTTGAATCTCTGAGTTTTAGTGCCTTTCATGTTAGAATGAGCCCAACCCCATTTAGCAAGATGTTGCGAACCGCACTTTGGGCATTTATCCATTTCTTCAACCATAACTAACCACATATACACATATACACATATCTTTAATTCCAAAAAGCTTATAAATGTATATACACATATACATTCAGTGGTTACATGGGAAGAATGCAAATAGTACTTACTGATGAATTAGAACAAGAATTTAGGGCGGAACTTTCTAAGGCAATGGGATTTAAAAAAGGCAATATAAGTACCGCGATTGAAGAAGCCATTAGATTGTGGATTAATAAAAATAAAACAAAACGAAGTGACGCCGCAAAAAAAGCGTGGGAAAAGCGTAGAGAAGCATAAATTTTACCCAACCGAAATCAAGGGGGGGATTTCGCTTCATAATATATTGTGATGTTTATGTTTGAAGAAAAAAATAGTTTTAAAGTTTGGAAGTATGAGGAACAAACAAAAATGAAACACCAAGTTTTTTCCGATTATTTTGATAAGTGGGTTAAAATATTAGGAAAAAACAATAAACTAAATTATATTGACGGTTTTGGAGGAATAGGTGCATACCAAGATGACAGCGGCAAAATCTATTATGGTTCACCAATTCTTGCAGCACAAATAATTAAGGCAAATAATGAAGAAAGAGATTCATCAATATTGATTAATGATAATAATGCTGAAAATATTGAAAATTTGAAAAAAATAATAGCCAGTTTAAATTTAACTGATATAAAAGTGCATTATGAAAATAATAAGTTTGATGATTCAATAAATCAACTCTTTGATAATGTTGGAAAGGCAAAGTTGGCGCCAACCTTCTTTTTTATTGACC
>CAZHNO010000006.1:0-31887 GCA_964534045.1 uncultured archaeon | reverse complement strand
TTGGCGGCAGGAAGACCAACACTAGCATACCCAAGCACTTGGGGCGGTTTTAGGTTAAGATATGGCAGAGGAAGAAACACAGGAATAATGGCAAAAGCAATTAATCCTGCATCAATGTATTTGTTTGATGAATTTATTGCAGTAGGCACACATGGAAAAATAGAACGCCCTGGAAAAGCAACACAATTTTTTCCATGCGACACAATTGATGGACCAACAATATTATTGAAAGATGGAACAGTTATGCGTGTGAATGATTCAAAAATTGCTGAAGGAATAAAAAATAATTTAGAAAAAATTTTATATGTTGGAGATTTGCTAGTTTCATATGGTGATTTTAGAAAAAGTGCACACCCATTAATTCCAGCAGGTTACGTTGAAGAGTGGTGGAAACAACATTTGAAAAAAAGTATGCAAGAGAGAAAAATAAAAGAGTTGTTTGGAATTAATTTAGAAAAGATTATTGAAAATCCATTTGATGTTAATGAAGAAAATGCTTTAATTATTTCAGAAAAATTAAACATTCCATTACACCCAAAATATATTCACTATTATAAAGCACTAAATGAAAAAGAAATAAATCTTCTACATAATTACTTTTGTTCTGGAGAATTAATTAAAGAAAATGGCAAAATTGCAAAAATAATTTTGGAAAAAAATCCAGAAATGAAAATTTTTATGGAAAGAATTGGATTGCCTCATAAAATTGAAAATGGAAAAATTGTTGTTGATGAATTTGCAAACTCTTTATCAAGAACATTTGCTCTTGAAGCAAAAAAGCAAAGCACAAAAACAAATGTTCTGGAATATTTATCAGAAATTTCTAGATTAATTATCAAAGACAAAGCCGGTTCATTTATTGGTGGGAGAATGGGTCGCCCAGAACAAGCAAAAAGAAGACAGATGAAAGGCAATCCACACGTATTGTTTCCAATTGGTTTGAAAGGGGGAAGTATAAGAAGCATCAACAAAGCAATTGATTCACAAAATAATGAATCTGGAAAAGTAAATGTTGATATTGCTGAATATATTAATCCAAAGACAAAGAAAAAATCTTTTTTTGCTTTTGATGTAGAAACAAAAACTAGAAATAAATTAATGAATTTTTGTGGAAAATGCAAAGAATCATTTTTGGGAGAAAGATGTCCAAAATGTAATTATGAACTTTCTCCAGCAGGAACACACGAAGTAAATTTGTTGCAAATGATGGATGTTGCTAGGGATAACTTAAAAGTTCCAATTCCGAATTTAGTGAAAGGGGTAAGGGGCATGATTTCAGATGCAAAAGAATCAGAACCATTAGAAAAAGGAATTTTAAGAGCACGAAATAATATTCATATTTTTCGTGATGGAACATCACGTTTTGAATTACTAAATGCAACAATAACTCACTTCAAACCAAAAGAAATAAATTTGAGTGTTGAAAAAGTAAAAGAATTGGGGTATGAAAAAGATTATTTGGGCAATGAAATAGTGAGTGATGAACAATTAATTGAAATTTATCCACAAGATATAATTGTAAATGATACTTGTGGGGATTGGATGCTTGAAATGTCCCATTTTATTGATGAAGAATTAAGGTTGTTTTACAAAGTTAATACTTTTTATAATGCAAAATCAAAAGAAGATTTGATTGGAACATTGGTTCTTGGCTTAGCTCCACACACTTCAGCAGGAGTAACTGCACGAGTGATTGGTTTTACAAAAGCAAGGCTTGGCTTTGGGCATCCTTATTTTGTTTGTGCAAAAAGAAGAAATGTTGATGGGGATCAAGATTCAATAATAATGCTAATGGATGGCTTACTAAATTTTTCACAAAAATATTTAGCTAATAGAAATGGTGGAAAAATGGATGCTGCAATTGTATTTTCAACAATAATTAATCCAAATGAAGTTGATGATGAAGTATACCAAATGGAAACATGTTTTGAGTATCCACTAGAGTTTTATGAAATTGCAGAAAAAATATCTGAACCATTTTTGGATATTGTTGAAATTGTTGATGACAGATTAGGTAAGGAAGGACAATACTCTGGATTAGGTTTTACTCATATTACAGAAACTTTTGATGAGGGTCCAAAAACTTCACGTTATATTCAATTGAAAACAATGGAAGAGAAAATACAAAGGCAAAATACTTTACAAAAAAAAATAATTTCTGTTGATTCAAAAGATTGTTTAGAAAGAGTAATGGCTTCTCATTTCTTGCCAGATATAATTGGTAATGCACGTGCATTTTCTCGCCAATCATTTAGATGCACTAATTGTAATGAAAAATTTAGAAGAATTCCATTGAGTGGAAAATGTTCTCGTTGTGGAAAAGAAGCAATAATATTAACAATACACCAAGGCTCTGTAAGAAAATATTTGAAAATTGCACAAAATATGGCAAAACAAGAAGGATTATCAGCATATTTAATACAAAGGTTAGAAATGATAGAAAAAGAAATTGACTCTGTTTTTAAGGATGATAGGGCAGAGCAAAAATCTTTATTTGAGTTTGCTTAGGGGTTACTATGGATATTGATGAACAATTAAAATTTCAGAATTCAAAAATAATTCATGGAGATTATTTTGTTGATATAAAAATTGACGAATCTTTGATATTAAAAAACTTTTTTGTTAGCAAAGATTGTTTGCCTCCTGAAAGAATAACCGCGATTTATTTAGCAAAATGGTTATTCTATAACAATGGTTTTTTTAAAGATAAAAATGTCTTGGATGTGGGAGCAGGAACAGGAATCCAAGGGATAGTTGCTGGATTGTCTGGAGCAAATAAAGTAGTTTTTTCTGATATTTCTAAAAGCGCAGTCGAAAATACAAAAATAAATATTGAAAAATTTAATTTGGGTGAAAAGTCAGTTATTGTTAATGGGAATTTGTTTGAAAAGATTAATGAAAAGTTTGATGTAATAATCTTTAATCACCCATTTTTCCCAAGAAAAAATACAGATAATATTTTAATTTATAATGCAACTCATGATGTTGGTGGGCTATTGCAAAGATTTTTGAAAGAATCTAAAAACTATCTCTTGCCAAAGGGGATAATTGTAATGCCTTATTTTCAAATTGCTGGTGAAAAAAATGATCCATTTATACAAGCGCCAAAACAAGGATTTATTGTTGAAAGAGTATTTTACCAAAGTATTGATACAGAGTTGCATAAAGGGTTGGCAGCAATAAATATTTTAAGGATGAAAACATGAGTAAAATAGAAAAAGAAATTAAAGAAATAAAAAATAGGAATAAAAAAGTTGAAGCTGACAAGGCTTGGGAAACAAGCAAAACAAGAAAGGCATTAATTGCAATTATTACTTACTTAACAATAGTTTCTTTTTTTATTGTTGCAAACTTACCAAATCCTTTTGTTAATTCAATAGTGCCAACAGCAGGCTTCTTATTATCTACTCTTGGTTTAGGAATTTTCAAGAAGTTTTGGTTGGAAAGAATTTACAAAAATTAGCTTTTTTTAATTAGCAAATAAAAAAATCACATTAGGCAGATTGGAATAATTCTTTTTCAAGCGCATTTTTGATTTTGTTTGGATCAAAACCTAATTTGATTAATCTTGTTTGTCCTTTAATTCCCTTTCCAGAGTTTGTTACTAAAATTAAACCATACATTTCTAATTCATTGATATATTGTCTATACCATCTGCTAGTGATGGTTCTTTTACCAAATTTTTTTGCCAAATCAATATAATTTTCAAATATTTCCCCAGAAAACATTACTCCTTCTTCAACTTCTCCATTAACCTTTGTAAAAGATGGTTTTTGAAGACTCATTTGTGCAATTGCATATAATACAAATTGTTGTTGTTGTGGCAGAGTAGAAATCATTGAAATAATTATTTCTTCTTCAACACTAACCTTTGCTTTTTCAACAAGAGTATCATCAATAATTGTTTTTTGTTCAGAGTCAGCTATTTCTCCAGCTCTTTGTAATAACATTACTGCCGTTCTTGCATCTCCACTTTCCTGTGCGGCTAAAGCTGCCGCTAGAGAAATTGCTTCTTCTTTCATTACTCCTTCTTTAAATGCTTTTTGAATTCTTTCTTCTAAAATTTTTCTTAATTCATTTGCATTATAAGGATTGAATACCATTTCTCTTTCACACAAACTTGATCTTGTTCGTGGATCAAGTTTTTCTTTAAAAGTTAAATTATTTGAAATTCCAATGACTGTTACTGAACCAGTTTCAAGTTCATCATTTCCTCTTGATAATGAATACATTAAATCATCAACATCTTTTACTTTATCTATTTCATCAAGTACAAGAATTGTGTGTGCTTTTTTTTCACTTGAGTAATCCAATAATTTTTCGTAAACAAAACTAGAACTATAACCTAAAAAATCTTTATCGGGATAAAGAGTTTTTAATGCTTTCAATAAAACTTTATATTTTGAAGAATGACTTCTGCAATTAACATAACAAGAAACAACTTCTTTCTCATGTTTTTTAACAAAATCATCTAATTGTTCAAGCACATGTTTTACAGTAGAAGTTTTTCCAGTTCCAGTTTTTCCATAGAGAAAAAAGTTATTTGGTTTTGAATTATTTAAAACCGGACTTAAATATTGAGTAATTTCTTCAATTTGTGTTTCTCTAAAAGGAAGGTTTGCAGGAATGTGGTGTGGAGAGATAATATCTTTATTTAAAAAAACAGTATTTTTTGATAATTGTTTTTCAAAAATATTTTCCATTACAACACCCAATTAGTGGCATTATCACTTCGCCAGGCTAACTTCCACTAATACTAATCTATCAATCAATTAATATATTTGGTGTTTGAAAAACAAACTCATTTTGAGTTTAACAGAATAGTTTATATACTTTTTATAGAAGAAATATAATAAAGGAGTTTTTAATTAGGGGTGGTAAATTTGGGATTTTTTAACAAAGTAATGACAAAAGAAAAAGAAGTTGATTTAGAAGACTTCCTAAATAATTTAGATGAAGTTCAAGAAGAAACATATGAAGATGCAGATGCATTTGTTAAACCAATGGATTTGGTTGTGGATGCAGACGTTTCAGCAATAATGAACGAAGTTAAAACTGGGAATTTGGTTTTGGTAAATATTGCTGATTTGGCTAAGAGAAATGGAATAAAACTAAAAGAACTTATTGGCACAATAAAACAAGAAGTTAAAGCAATTGATGGAGATATAGCTAGAATTTCACAAGGAAGAGTGTTAGTTACACCATCAAAAGTTAAAATTGTTAAAAGAAAATAATAGTGAGTAAATGTTTTTAGGGAATCCATCACTGCCTCTAAAAGTCCCAGTTAATGAAGCATTAGCAAAAGTAGAAAAAGTGCTAAGAGAAAAAAACTGGGAAGACTTTAGTTTAGGCACAATGAAACTGGTTCTAGTTCCCTACTTTTATTTTAATTATCATTATTATAAAGAAAAAGAATCTTCTCAAGGAAAAATAATTGAAAGTTCTGTTGATGGCTTTCTAGCACTAAATGGTGTTGAACTTCACATTGAAGAAGGCACAGCAAAAATAATTCAAAAAAATTTGAAAGAAACAACAAATAATTCTCCAGAAATAGAATTTAGTGAACTAGAAACAAGTATTGGAAAAAAAGAGCAGGATGAAGTTCTTAAGTTTAAAGTTGCAGAGTTTTTTCAAATACCAAAACAAAATGTAGTTATTTCTTCTTCAAAAAAATATTCTTTGCCGTTGTATGAAACTTTTATTACAATTGGAAAAGAAACTTATCAAATAAATATTAATGCAATTAATGGGGAATTGATTGGCATAGAAAAGGTTCCTGAAAGAGAAAAGGGGTTTGTTGAATTAACAAAAGAAGTTATTCATGATTTATCAACACCAAAAGGTTGGCTAAAGTACTCTAAAGAAATGCTCATTGATGCTGGAAAAAAAGCAAAAAAGTTACCAAAACAAAAATTATTGAAAAATGAAAAATCAGTTGATAAAAAAGTTAAAATAAACTTATCAATTTTGTCAAACAAGTGGGTAATGATTTTGATAATTTTGTTAGCTTTGTTTTTGATTTTTATTGCCGTGTTTTATTAAAACTAGTTTGAGTTAATTACTCTTCCTGAACAAATTTGTACTCCTTCATCCTGACTAATTATAGTTTCTTTTAGTGAGTTCATTGTTCTAAGAATTTCTTGTTCGTTCCAGAATAATTTCCAATTAACATTTTGTCCTTGTCTTTCTTGACTAACACAAACATCTCCATCTGTAATCTTATCAAATACTTCTTGCAAATTATTAAATTTAAATTCAGTATCATCTGGTTTGAAAACAAGTTCACAATTAGCAGTAGTGCAAGCAGCTTTTCCAGGGCTAAACATTTTTATGTTTCCAGAAAGGGTAAGCTCTGTTAAATTATCAGTTTGTGCTCCGCGGTAAGGCAAATACAATACGGTTTGCAAATACTCAATGTCATTATTTGCAATGTTAGAATATTCTCTTAAAATTACATTTTGAGTGGGGTCGGTTCCATTGTCGCCTTCAATATAATCTGTTAAATTGTAAGCTAAAATTCCTTGTTCTGCACTTGGATTAATATCTTCACAACCACTTCCTTTATTACTAGCAAAGCCAGTCCAATAAGTAAATGCCTTTCCAGTAGTATTAATTAGTTCTGTTAACTCCTCAGGGCTATCACTTATTGTAAAGCTATTATTAACAACATTATTGTCTTTATTTATTTTAATGAATAGTGGTACTGCGAATGATCTCCAAATTGTTTGTCCTTGTAATGAATTTAATGTAGTGTTTTGGTCAAATTCAAATATTGTTCCTCTTTTTAAAACATTAGAGTTTACTAGTTCAGGTGCAGTAATGTTGCTTCCTTGAGGGAAAGCTTCTTCAAAGCCTTCATTGTAAAAGAACCAATCAAAGTATGGCCTGTTCCATTTTCCTAAGTCAATCGTTATTTCTAGATTAGGATTCAATGTATTTGTTGAAGTAAATAAGTCATAATCTTCTTCAATTGGACTAAAAACATTAATCTTTACCGTGTATTCTCCTGCTTGGAATGTATCAATAGTTCTTGTTTGCCCATCTTCTTCAAATATTACTTTATTAACGTTATTAGTTCCAGTAAATAAACCAGTTAATTTAGAAGTGTTTGTTTGATAATTTGGGCTGAAATTTGAGCCAACATTTCCAATATTATCAGTTCCCAAACCTGTTTTTCCTAAGAATTCACTAGATTGTTCATTTATATAATTAATACTTCCAATTAGAGAATTATTTGAAACATTTAGTGTTCTTACAGCCGCAGTAAATTGATTTAATTCATTTATTTGATTTTCAAGCAAACTTATTTGTGCTTCTTTATCTGAAACTCCTGATGAATTTACTAGAACAATTTGTTTTCTTAATTGGGCAATCTTATCAATTCTTCTAGCTAAAGAAACTAAAAATTCACTTTGAGTACAATAAACCCAATTATCATTACTTTTGTCACAATCATTTATATCCACAACTGAATCATCTTCATTTCCACCCATCTTTAAATTAATTCTTGGAGAAAAATCAGGGCCAGTTTGTCCAACAGTGCCATCTGCCCCCGCACAATTATACAAATCTTTGCCTGCAACAGTCCTAATTTGGAAATCTTGTTTATCTAAGAAGCCCAAATCTATTTGTGTCATTGGGTTTGAAGAAGTCCAATGACCTAAGTTATATGGACTCAGAGTTGATAATGCAGTCATTTGGTATTTAACATTCAATCTAGTAAAAACATTTTTTGGAATAATATTTTTTGGAATGGTTATTTTTCCAAATAACATAATTGTTTTGTTGTCTTTTGTTAAAGTGTAGTTAATCTTATTTTTATCAATTGAACATTGTACACCAGTAGAACATTCAATATTATAATCCATTATTTTAATGTCTAACACATGTTCTCTTCTTAAAGTAAAAATCAAATCTTTTTCATAATTTCCCCCATTTTCATAAAAACCAGTTGTAATATTTTCTGGACCAAACACTAGTAAAGATGGATAACCTGCAACGAAAAAAGCTCCACTTTTCATTGTTATTGGACTTTGCATTACCATATTTCCTGGCATAGCTTTATTGTCTCTTCTTAAAATATAGCTATAAACTCCTAAATCTTCAGCACCAAAAACTTTTTTTCTAAAAATAGTATCAAGATTTCCCCCTCCAACATAATAACTTCCATCCACAATGGCGCCTGCATCATTTGTCTCACAATATGGTAAACTCAATGTAACTATTGGCGCGTTACAATCAATAACATTAGTGCAAAAAAAGCCACCACTATTTGATTGTGGTGAAGTTGGTATTGACGATGTTTCACAAGGTGGAAGACAAGCTTTAGTGCCCTTAGCTAATTGCTTTATTTCACAATCTTCAAGAACTTCATCTTCAAAATAAATAAAATCATCTATTACTCCTGGAAAAGGATCACTGGAATTATTATTTCTTCCAGTTGAGCCAATATAAAAATTTGTATTGCTTGAACTATCTAATGGATTAGAATTGCTTGAGGCTTGTTTAACTCCATCTATCCATAATTCAGTTTTTCCATTAGGGTCATATGTTAAAGCAACATGGTACCACCCATTTCCTATCCATTGGAATCTTTGAGATGTAACCGTGTGTGAATTGTCTTGATTTCCTATATCTCCAACTAATCTTCCAGTATTTGGTTTAAAGTATAACTCAAATTTGTTACTGTAACCAAATATTCCAAACTTTTCTTTTGAATTGTTTGAAATAAGGTTGTGTGGTTTAATCCATAATGAAATTGTTAATTTTTTATATCTGTTATTATAAATTTTTTCTCCTAAATTAATTGCATTTGCTGTTGATTTATTAATATTTTGACTATATACAAATTGTCCATTGCCACCCATTGGACTGGCTCTATTGTAATTTCCAGCATATGGTTGAATACTTTGTGCGTTATCAAAATTAATGTATGTTGTGTTATTGTAATTTTTAAAGGTTAAATTTTGATTGTTATAAAGTTGTGAAAAATTTATTGGGGTTGATTCAATAAAGCAATTGGTTTGGTTTTGGATAGTGGCTGTTGTATTATTGATACTAAAGTCAACAAATGGTTTAGATTGGGTTACCCAACCATTATTGCATAAAAAATTATAATGACCAGAAAATTTTGGGTGAACACTCCCATTAATCATCATTACATCAGTGATTGTTTGTCCATCAACCATAAACTCTTGATTAGTAGGTAAAGGAGTCAATCCAACCCACTGCATACCAGTCAAACTATTAAAGGAAAAAGTATTTTGGCTGGAGTCATAAATAAAACAATGCACAGCATTAACAGTGCTTAAAGTAAGGATAAGTATTATCAAAAACACAATTAATTTTTTCATTTCTTTTTTCCCCTCGCTTTTTTTATACTACTTCTAAATACAAATATTGCTACTATTAATATTATTACTGCAATCCAAAAAATCATTGGAATAAGCATGAATAATGTTGCTCCAAATGTTGTTGCTGATGGAACACATTGTGTTGTACAACAAGCACCATCAATTGAAGTGTAGGGTGTGCTATCACAAACAAAACCATCTGCACAAACTTGTCCAGTGCAAATAGAACTTGCTTCATTATATTCACTAACGCTGACTTCGTCAAGAGTTGTTAAACCTAAAAATAAATCTTTTACTACTTGTTGTTTAGCATCAATATCATCAAAAACCAAAATATATTGTCCAGGGGCTAATTCTATTTTTTCAGTAGTGCTTTTTGTATTTTGTATTTCTTTTGAGTAAATAATATTTCCTGCTTGTATCATTGTTAATATTCCATTAATGTTTTTGCTTTTGTTCAATTTAACTTCAAGAATTTTATTTGGTTCAGAATAATTCCAAGAAACTTGTGTAACTTCTGGAGAAAGTTCCTCATACAAGTCCCTGGCTAAATTCATTGGTGTGGAAAAACATTCTTTTTCATAAACAATATTATTCTTTTTTACATACAAGCAAATTTCATCAAATACACTTTCTTTTAAATCAAAATTTGCTACAAGAATATCTTCAGTAGTAATAATTTCAAAACTAGTGCTTTGTTCTTCAATAATCTTTTTTTCTGATAAAATTTCTAAATCAATCTTAAAATTTTCAAAGTCTGGATAATTAAAGTGATCTGGACTACCAGTAAACATTGCTTCAAGACTTATTTTTCCCTCTTCAATAGTGCTTAAATAAATTTTTCTAAATTTTGCTGTTCCCCCTGAAGAAATAACTCTGTTTTTGTAAATTGACAAAATTTCTTCACCAGAATAAAGTGTCATATTTATTTCATACGCTGAAGGTATTTCCGGAGCAGTCATTTCAATGTCAACAATCTTTTCTGACGAAGAATCAATATTACCAATGTTAATGGTTTTTGTTTGAATTGATTCTGACAAGCTACATGACCAATCACAAACATCTAATACTAATTTTGTATTTGAAATAACAGCATTTTCATTATTTATTATATAAATTTTTCCAGAAAAAATATTCTTTGGTTCTACAGGAAAACCAACTGGGCCAATAGTATTGTTAAATTTAGTCTTTTTTCTATCAATTAAAACGTTTTTTGTATTAGTGTTTCCTTCAACGACAAAATTTGCTTGTCTTGGTCCAATATAAATTGTATCAGCACCATTCAAAATTGATTTGAGCGTCCAAGCATAAGCATCAATATGATAATTACCAGCTTTTTTTGGACTTAGCGAAAAATTAACTCTAACAGAACGCCTTGGTAAAATCCAAATATCACTGAAAGAAACTTCTTCAATTATATTGTCATTAGCAAATTGTGAAGGATAATCATGTTCACCTTGTCCAACTTGCAAAGCAATTGTTTGCCCAAAAGCAGGAAAGTATTCTTCATTATAAATAACTACTCCACCAGTAATATTTTCTCCTTCCTGATAAATTTCTTTATCTAATTCTACTACAATATAACCTTTCCAAAGGGTGTCCTGAGGCGAGTATGAAAAAGAAAAGTTAATTAGCAATAATAATGCAAATAGCAAAACAAAATTTTTCTTAATCATCTTTATCTAACTCCGCTTATTTTTCTATTGCCGCCAATGCCTTCTGCCACATAATCAATAACAGTAATCAAACTATAATTTATTCCTTGCCCAAAATTCTTTACTAATGTTCTATTTAATATTGTGTCATTATCCCCTTCATAATCCAAACCAACATATTTTGCTTTTAATGAATTTCCAGTTATCCAAGTAAAAATTCTTTCATCTCCACTATCTAATCTAATTCTTGGATTATCTCTATTGATGAAAGCTGCCCAACTTAGAGTATTAAAAGCATCTAAAGATTTAATAAAAGATTCAGAAGTGTATGATGGGGGGATACTAAATTGTGCCAAAGGAATAATTGCATCATTTTCTGATGGATCCCCCATATCAATAACAGTCATTGTTTCAGTATAACGAACTCGTGGTTTTATGTGTACATTTAAAACATCAGTATTTTGATTTCCAATAAAATTTGCTTTCAAAGAAACAATTTTTCCCTGCTCTTGTGGTGTTAAATCAAGGTAAAATGTTGCTGAAACCAAATCAGCTAAACCAACTCCGGCTGCGCCCCCAGTAGGATCATTCATATCTTCACAGCGCCCTGTACAACGAAATGGATTAATTTCAGTGTTATTTCTAGGTGAGATTGTTCTTGTGTTTCCATTTGAGTAAGTTAAATTAATATCTCCATCAATTTTTGCTCCATTTGGGAGATTTGGTGAATTAATATCCATAATTATTATTTGAATGTTTGTTACGCTCCAATTAGAGTCAATTTGTTCAAGAGAATTTGTGCCAAAATTAAAAACAATATCTTTGTATTTATTTGTTCTGGTTGCTGGAATAGCTTCAATATTTTCTGGAGGTATTGCGCCAAAAGCTTGCACCGCTCCTGCAAATACAACATCATTTACTTTAGTTTCTGGTTTTGTTCCATAAGTTGTTCCAGTAACAACTATTCTTGGATTAAAAATTATTGAATTAATATCAATTGGTTTGCCAGAAGTAATATCATAACCAAACGAACTTATTGTTGTGCTTGGAATAAAATGGTCTCTAATAATGGTGCTTTGACAATGATTTGTAATTGAAAAATCTTTTTGATTTGGTATAAACATATCAAAATCAACTTGACTAATTTCAAAACATTGTGAATCATTTCTCAAATTAACAAGCATTGAGTCCGCAACAGCAAAATTTGTTCGAACAGGAGCACCAATATATTTTGCTTTCACATAAACAGGGAACAAACCTAAAATATCAGTAAAATTTGGGAAAACATTTGGGTCATATGAAACATTTTGTCCTTTTATTATGAACTTTATTTCCTCACCTTCGCTTAATTCATATTGTTCATTACAATTCTTATTTCTATTACTATTAACACAAACCAACTCAGTTTCAACTTTAAAAGAAATTCCTCTAGAACACTTATTATCAACAACAATTTCTATTTCTTTGTTCCAATCTAAAGAAACACTATCTTCGCTATCAATAGAAGTTATATACACACAAGCCAATGATGGATCAAGCGCACCATATGGGCCAGCATCAACTCTTCTATCAATTATTTGTTGATAATTCTTTAAACCTCTTTCAGGAGTAATAGTTATCCAAGCACAATCCTTTCCATCACGATAAATTACATCGGTGTCAATTAACTTTGCAAAATCATTACCAGAAATATCGTTAGAAGTCAAATTAAATGTGCCATCTAACTTATTATTGTTGAGAGTTCCATTTAAGTTTAGTGCATCACAATTAACATCAACCTTTATTATTCCACTAGAAATATTTACGCTTTGATCTCTGCTTATTTGTGGTGCAACCTTACCAGTGATAGTTGGTGTAGGAACACCTGATATAAATTTAGCACTTAAATTTAATGATTCTCCAAGAGTAGAAAGATCAATTACTGCTTTTTTAATATTATTCCCATCATTCAAAACAATTATCAAAAAGTTTGAAGAATTAAGGACAGTTGATTTAACTGTGGTTTTGTAATATTCTGAATCAGTGTGGTTAATACTTAATGAATTATCTAAAGTTTCTGAATTAGAATTATTTGAAAAAATTAAACTTCCACTTCCAACCAAATTAAAACTATCTGAAAAGCCAGTGTGAGAATAGGCTGTCAAAGTTCCATTAACAGCTTGCCCAGTATTATTGGTAAGCGTTATTTCAAGATTTTTTTCTTCACCATAGTCAATCATCCCCCTTTGTTCAGCCGGGTTTGAACCAGTTATGTTAAAAACAAATGTGGAATTTTCTAATTTTACATTCAAATATAATCCATTTCCAAAAATTGAACCAATTGGAATATATTTTTTCACTAAACCAGTTTCACTTTTTCCAATAACATCTTCACCCATTCCCCTATAACTAATTACAACATTATCATTTGTGTCACCTAAAACATTAAATTTATTCATGAATGAATATACTGCTTTTTCAGGAGTACTTGGCTCTAAGGGATTATCTGCCCAACTAAAACCTGCTTGAATATTATTTGTTCCACTATTTTGTGGACAAGTTAAAGGGAAGTAATAATTTTTATCTCTAATGTATGCGCCATCTAAACCCCAAGTACTACAAGGGTATGCTCTTTTATTCATTTTATTGTCATTTAAATAAGAACTTGAACGAATATCAGTTATTTTTGCTAAGTCAAAACGATCCATAGTATATAATGAAAGTAAATCTTCAGAGTAAACAACTGCTTTGAAAGAACTCACATACTCTTTATCCTTTTCTATCATTGCAATATCTTCAACGCTAGAGTTAGCACTAGTATAACTAGAATAAAATCCAGTATGGAAAACTCCAATACTTCCGTCTGGAGAATAATTCCAATTTGAAGGATAACAAATCAATTCGTTATCAAATTGTATCCAGTTTCCACTTTCACAAGAGTCGTTACAAACTAAGCTGGTTCCGCTACTATTCCAAACTGCGCCTATATTATTTGGACAATCTGGGATACTCAAACAAACCCAAGTTTCTCGTGGGGAATATAAGCAAGAATTTTGGCAATTATCACAAATATTATAATCAGCTCTAATGTCTTCAAATAAAGGTATTGTAAAATTATTATTCCCTTTAACAAGAGATTTTTCAATTATCACATAATTAGAAATGTAGCCATTCGCACTAGCTTCTAAATAATAATTCTCTGAAATATCATAACTCTTATTACTAACATATCTTCCAGGATAAGTTGGGTTAGGAGTTAGTGTTTCAAATAAAGTTTTCTCATAAGTGGCTGGGTCATAAGTATAAGATTTTACGCTTGCTGATGAACTAGTTATTGTTGCACCAGTGTCGTGATCAACTAATGTAACTTTCAAATTAGCAACATCCATATTTAGCTGAACAATAAACAATTGTGTGTCTCCAGCATTAATATTTTTTTCACCGGATTTTCCAAATAAATTTTTGTAATTTGCTCCGGCAAAATATCTTCCAGTTGCAAGTGGACTAAAGTAAGAATAACCATCTAAATTAGTATCAATTACTAAACTAACAACATTTATTATTTCAGAACCTACTTGCACATCTCTTGACAAATATGCAGATGCATTAACTAGTGGCTTATTTTGATCACCAGCAACAACCCTAACAACTCCATGTCCAGAATTATAACTTGTTGCCTTTTCTATAGAAACAATTTCTGGCCCACCACTTCCAAAAAATAATTCAGGGAAGTGTTCTTTTGGTAAATAACCTTCTTTTCTAACAACAACAACTAATTTTCCAGTGTTTTCTTGAGCATATTTGTTTGAAGAAAACAAACCATTTGAATCAGTGGAGCCAGATTCAAAACTATTAACACTGCCATTTGAAGGGTCAATATTAGTCAACCTATTATTATCTCCCTTGTACAACCAATACACATCAACAGAAGCATTTGAAACAATATTTTTGTCTTGAGATTCAACAACTTTTATGAATATTTTTCTAGTATCAAGCGGGCTTCTCCACCTCAAATTTATTTTTAATTCAGTTGTGTCTCCTGCTTTAATCTCAATAATTTTTTTATCATCAGGTGTTATTGAATAATAATTTTGATCAGCAATAGTAATAGTATAAGTGCCAGGAGACAATGTCTTTCTAGCAACACCAGTAGAATCAGTATAAGCTGGAGTAGAAACACCAGAAAAATTTACCGCAATATAATCTAATGGTGAATCATTTTGATCATAAACAAATATTCTAGCATATCCCCTAGTATCAATTTCAGCACTTCTTAAATAAACTGGAAAAATTTCACTACTTTGTATTCTAGAGTGAGGTTCACTTCGCTCATAACCTGGAGCAGAAGCATAAGTTAAAACAAAATCACAATTAGGTTCATTCAAAGTAAAAATTCCATCTATTGCACCATCCGAACTATCCCTTACTGTTTTATCTGCGTTTTGAGTATTATCACACCTATATCTTACACTGGCATCTCCTGTATTATCAATTATAAGATTTCTTGTTTCAGAATCAAACAACGAAACTCTAGCAACTCCTAAAAAAATGATATCTTCAGAAGCGGGTTCTAAAAATAATTCGTGTTCAGTTCCACTAGCAAGCTCTACATTCCTCAATCTTTTATAACCTGATTTTTCAGCATTAACAATTCCACTAAATTGTTCAGCTCCACCAAACAACATTTGCCCAAGCATAGCATAAATATTTTTTTGAACACCTTTAACATCTGTTTCTGCAACACCTTGTGAATTAGTTTTTAATTCAAAAAAAACATCATTAATTGTTCCATCAATGTCAACAGCTGCAAGAGTTGATTTTGTATCAGAATCAAAAGTTCTAAAAACAACAGTATATGGGGAAGAAAATTGTAATAAATAACCAGTTAAAATTATTATGAATAAAATAACTAATAAGAAAAGAATAAAACTTGGAATAACTTCATCAATCGGATCAACTATTTTATATACAGGAACTTTGGTATCAATTTTGTCTAATGCATCATACCATTTATCTTCAAAAAAGTAATAACCATTACGCATCTTTTCAGAAACTTTAGAAAAATCCATTACATCCACTTTGTTTATAAAAAGGCAGAGGTGTTTAATAAGCTTTTTCTTCTAAAAATTTGACTTTCTAACCATATTTTTATTCAATTAAAAAACATAAAATTTAGTTAATTTTAAGTTGTTTTAACAAACCAAGAGTAATATTTTTCCCAAGCAATTTTTCAACCTCAAAAATTCTTTTTTTTACCTCACTGGGCTTTTTTATTCCAGCATTAAATAATTTTCTTGCTCTAACTCTTCCAATACCTTTCAATTCAACTAGCGAAAGCAATTCTTCTTTTACACCATATTTAATCCTCATTGAAAGCTTTTTTGCAGGCAGTAGATGTCTTTCTTGCCCAAGCACCTTTGAAAGCTCAATGGTTGAATAAGCAAGCCATTCAAGAATTCTTGCTTTTCCAAATAATATTCCTGGGGCCAAACCAAAATTTTTGAACAATTCTTGCTCATGCTCTTCATTAATCCATTTTTCTAAAAGTAAAGATGAATAAAAAGTGTCAAGTGAATCATCTTGAAACAAAAGAGTTTCTTGTTTGAATGGTAATTCTTTAATTCGTGCATTAAATTCTTCCCAAATTAATGCATTAATTTTTTTTGGCATTTTTATTTTTGGTAAAAATTCATAACAATTGGCCCAAGAAAATAAGTAACTAATTTCTCTAAAGTTTCTTTCATCTTGTAAAGCATTTACTAATATATATGCACTTTCAGGATCCAAAAATAAATCACTAACTCGTTTACCAATTTTTGTGCACTGAAAAATATTTTCTTTTTTTTCAACAAAACCTTGTTCAATCAAATCATCAATAATATTTAATATTTTTTCATAAATTTCAATTAAAGAATCTGATTGTTTTGCGTAAAGAGTTTTTTCAAAAAACTTCCAAATACTTTTATCATTGAACAATTCATTCGTAGAAATCAAAGCAAGAACATGTGTTCTCAAAACAGGAATAATGCTTAACTTTGAATTAATTGGTTCCAATTTTCCATTAACAAATTCATCTAAATAAAGTTCTTTTTGTGTTTCACTACTTGCTTGCACCAAACTCTTTCCTTCACTGGAAAATTTTGGTCTTCCACTTCGTCCAACTTGTTGTTTATACTCTCTTACAGAAATTAATTCCATTCCATAATTTCCATATCTGTAAAGTGAAGGAATGACTACTAAATCAGCAGGCACATTTATTCCTGCTGCAAGAGTTGGTGTTGCGCAAATTGTTTTTATCAAGCCTTCTTTAAAATTATCTTCAACTAATTCTCTTTGTTGAGGCATCAAACCTGCATGGTGAAAAGCAATTCCTTCTTTTATACACTCTGCGAGAGAAGCACATTGCTCTGTTGGTTGTTCTAAAACATTTAATATTTTTGTAGAAATTTTTTCTAACTCAATTTTTTCTTTTTCTTTTAAAATTTTTTTTGTGTGGGCACTTAATTTTTTTGCTTGGGTTTCTGCTCTCTTTCTTGAATTCAAAAAAAATAATGCTTGTTTTTTTATTGCTAAATAATTTTCAAAAACACTTTCAATATTTCCATCTTCTTTTTCTCCATTAGAAAATTCTAATTCATTTTCACAAGCAACCCCTTCCTTTAATTTTACTGGGCGAAAATTACTTTCAATTAATTCTGCATCCAACCATTCGCTTAATTCTTTTGCATTGCTAATAGTTGCACTTAAACCAAGTAATCGCAAATCTTGATTATTATTTTTCATTTGAGTAATTGCAATTTCTAACACTGGGCCCCTATCACTATCAAGCTCATGAATTTCATCAACTATTAAACAACCAACATTTTGCAACCACTCAGCTTTGTGACGAAGAAGAGATGCTAGTTTTTCATAAGTAGTAAAAATAACATCAAATTTTTTTAAATAAGAACTATTGGAATCTAAATCACCAGTTGATAAGGCAAATTTTAATTCTGGATACTTTCTTTTAAAATCCTTATAATGTTCGCTTGCTAATGCTCTTAGTGGGCAAGTGTAAATAACTTTCTTTTTTTTATTCAATGCTTGTTCTAACATAAATAATTCAGCAATAATTGTTTTTCCACTCGCAGTGGGTGCACTCACAACCAAATTTTTATTTAATTTTTCAACGCATTGTTTTTGAACTTCATTAAATGAATCAAAGGAGTTTCTTTCCAGCGCTAATTTTTGCACATCAAATGTCATAATGTAATTTTTTTAACAATTTGTTCTTATTGCTTTTCTTTTATTGCCACAAATTCATAAGCTTTTTGTAATGCTAAAATTGCTTTTGGCAAATCATTATCTCTTAAAGAATTGGTTTTTTTCCACTCTTCACCATCTTTGTAATTTCTTTCCATTGTTGTGTTATAAAATTTATTTCCTTCTTGGCTTTTATTTTCCCACACAGCAACCTCTACTCCGCCAATTTTTATTTTTTTAATAGGCTCCATCATCAACCCCTCCATTATTAACATAGCAAAGCAACTTCAAATCAATTAATTGATTTTCAATTACTTTTGGTATTTCTATTTTAACATTCATTTTTATCACCTTTTTTATTTTCTCCAATTACCACTTAATATAAGATAAATCCACTTTTCTTGGACTTCCTTCTAAAAATCTTACTAATCTACTTTCAACCATTTTATCACTCCTTATTTGATTTTAAGGAAGGCTCTTTTGGAGCCCACCAATCAAATTAAACTAATCTTGATTGTTTTCATTTATAAAGAAAATTAGAGTTCCATGCCGGTGGTAAAATTATTTCAAAAATTAGTTAGTTGGGTTAGTTTATTCTTTTGCCCATTTTTGTAATTCTTTTAGTGCTTTTTCCAATTCATCAGCTTTGGTGATTTTTTTTTCTAATTCTTCTACTTGTTTAGAAGTTGTTTTCATTCTAAAATCTTTTAATTCATCAGCATACTTTGCAACTTTTTTATCTTTCTTATAAACAATACTCTCTCTAACAGTTTCACTTAATTGTTTTCTATATTCTAAATCATTAACAAACATTTTTACCATTGGCTTCCATTTATCATCAGCAACCAAGTGTGCAGGCAACTTTACTTGTTCAGCATCTTTTCTATAATCAGGATCGGACATCATTTTTGCTTTGTGTTTCCAGTAAAGTGGTTCTTTAAATTTCTTTATTTGATTATTTTTGTGATAGTTTTCAGCTTGGGAATATTTTTTTTTCCAATCATCAAGATTTTTTTGAAACAAGGATTTTCTTTTTTTTAATTCATCTAATTTTTTGCTTAAAATAAAATAATTTGGGTAAGTTAATTTTGGCCATTCTTTTGTACCTTCATAAGCGCGTATTACTCCATTATATTGAAAGTAAGTTTGTAATGCTTCTCTCCTCTCTCCATTTTTTGGCAAGTCTTTGAACTTTTTATCAAAATCTTGCATTGAAGAGAAAACATTCTTTTCTATCGCCATGAAATAGAAAAGCACTTGGTGCTTAAAAAGCTTGCAGATTTTTTTGCTAAAACCAAAATGAAGCTATTGGCTTCATTTTCGTTTACTGATAAGTAAACTTTTCCAAAGTTCACAAGTATTAAAAGCATTATTTTTCCCAATGTTATTGGTGATTTGATGTTTCCGGGTGGAATGAATCCAAAGCAAATGGGTAGAATGATGAAACAATTAGGCATTAAGAATGAAGAAATTAATGCTAGCAAAGTTATTATTGAAGCAGATGGAAAGAAACTTGTTTTTGAAAATCCACAAGTTCAATTAATGGTAATGCAGGGGCAAAAAACTTATACTATTATTGGTAATCCAATAGAAGAAAGTGAAGTTCCTCAAGAAGATATTGACATGGTTGCAGAGCAAGCAAAAGTTTCAAAAGACAAAGCAAAAAAAGCTCTTGAGGAAAATGGTGGGGATATTGCAGAAGCCATTTCCAAGTTGAATGAATAATTAGTAATAATGTGAAACTTGCCTACTTGTGACATGGCGAGAGCAGAAGCGATTGTTTCATTGTAATAAAATTGAAAAAAATTATTTTTCAATAGCAGAGTAAATTTCTACATTGTTTCTTTGAGCAGCAACAATTATTTCAGCATTAATTTTTTGTCCAATTGTTTTTCCAGCATTTATTTCAACATCAATTTCTTTGTCAAAAGTAATTTCTTCATTTAGTTCTTCAACAAATAATTTATCAACAAAAATTATTCCGGCTTGTTTTATTGTAAAATTTTCAAGCTCATAAAGCAAGTTTTCAACTTGTGTTTTGTTTGCGATTGTTGTTTGTCCAATTAGAGTTCCTTGCATTAAAAAAACTTGCATATTTTCATCAATTTTTTTTAGTTCAATCTCATAATCAGTTTCTGAATTTTCATCAACATTTGCTTGGAAAAAGATTTCTTCACCAATGTTTTCTAAAATAAATTCTTTTTCAACAGAGTAATATTGCGGAGCATTAGTTTGGTTGTTTTGTTCCATTAATTCTATTCCTAAAACATTTTGGGCTTGTAAAGTGATCGTTCCAGAAACAGTAATTACATCTCCGGGCACAGTGTCCAAAGAAGCAATTGCAAATGTTGTAACATAATCAAATTTAAAATTTCTAGTAATGTTCAAATCAGCATTATATAATTCAATTTGTTCTTTTGGTGTTGCAATACTAACTCTTTTCATTGAATCTTTCATTCCAAAAAAATAATCTAGTTCAAATATTTCATTAACAATCTCTTCAATATTTGCACTCTTCTTTAAATCAATTTGTGCAAAATAAATCCATCCTTCACCATTTTTTCTAAATTCAGAAAAACTAACTTTTGAAACATCATCAATTTTTTGTATTGCTAAATCAATTTCACTTTTGTTTAAACTTGTGGTTTCAGCAACAATTCTAATGGAATTTAATTCTCCAACAACATTGGTATCAAAAGTTATTGAATATTGAAATGTGCTTCCAGTATTAGTTGGGTTTTCTGGAACATCTGTTGGGTCGCCACTACTTGAATCAGGCATGTAAATTAGTGCTGCTGCAAACATACTTCCTGCCATTGCAATAACAATAATAATTCCAAGAATCTTGTATAATGTTTCTCGTTCCACTTTTTACACAACCTTTAAAATACCTCTTATGAAGGCAATTTATAAGAAAAACTAATCAAAAAAGATTTATAAAGGTGTTTAAATGGTGAGCCAAAAAGAAAGCAAAAGTGAGAAAGTTGTTGAAAAAACAAGCAAAAAGATGATTGAAGTTAATTTTACGGGAAAAGAATTGCTTGTTGGAGAAACCTTTGATACCACCATTGAAAATGTAGCAAAAGAATATAACATATATAATAAAGATAGAAAGTATGGTGCTTTGACAATTATTATTGGAGAAAAAGAATTACATAAAAAAGTTGAAGATGCTCTTGCAAAAATGAAAATTGGTGAACAAAGAACGATTCATTTAATGCCAAAGGAAGCATTTGGTGAAAGAAGACAAGAACTTGTTAGGGTTGTTCCTTTGAAAGTTTTTCAAGAACAAAAAATTAATCCTGTTCCTGGGCTAGTAATTAGTTTGGGCAATGCAATGGCAAGAGTGCAAAGTGTTTCTGGCGGAAGAGTAAGAATTGATTTGAATCATCCGCTTGCTGGAAGAGAAGTTGAATATGTTGTGAAAGTAGAAAAAGAAATAAAAGGAAAAAAAGAAATTGCAGAAAAAATATTTGAAAAATATTATTCACAAATTCCTAATGTGAAAAAAGAAATAAAAGAAGAAAGCTTATACATAACAATTCCTTCTTCTGCTTTGAAGGGGATAGGAAAAGTAAATGAGACAATAATAAAATTAGCAAAAGATTTAGGAATTAAATTAGAAATAAAAGAAGGAAAAGAAGAAAAGAAAAAAGAAGATAAAACTGCTCAAAAAGCAGAAAAGAAATAAATTACTCAATTTTCTTCAAAAAATTCGCTATTTCAATAGCTTTATAAAGATTCTGAAATCCAATATAATTACTAATTATTAGTGGTTGAATGAACTATTTTAGAGAAGTTGAAGGTTTGCCAATAAGTATGATAAGTGAACGCTGTCAATTTACCCCGCCAAAGGGAGCAGTAAATCAAAACCCAAGTGTTGAAGATAGAAAAACTGGAACAACAACAATTGGTTTAATTTACAAAGATGGTGTTGTAATGGCAACTGACCAAAGAGCAACAATGGGACACATAGCAGACAAAGATGTTAGAAAATTATATCCAATAACAGAATTTGTTGCAGTAACAACAGCAGGAACAGTTGGAGATTCACTAGCACTTATTAGATTTTTAAAATCACAAGCAAATTTGTATGAAATTGAAAGAGCAACAAAAATAACCCCAAAAGCAGTTGCTTCACTATTATCAAATGTTTTGAACAATAACAGATATTATCCATTTATTTTCCAACCAATTTTGGGTGGAGTAAATAAGAAACCAGAATTATTTGAACTAACACCATATGGTGGAATAATGGAAAAAGATGATTATGCAATCACTGGTTCAGGAACAACATTTGCAATGACAACTCTTGATAAAGAATATAAAAAAGGGATGACAGAAACAGAAACAATTGATTTAGCTGTAAGAGCAATAAGAGCAGCAACAAATAGGGATATTTATTCAGGCGGAGACAACGTTACTGTTGCAGTAATTGATCACAAAGGATATAGAGAAATAGACCCAAGTGAAATAGAAAAAATAGTTAAAAAAATAAAATTCAACTAGTGGAAAAATATTGAGTATATTATTAAATTTAAACAATTTTTTAAAATTAAAAAATTTTTTTCAAAAAAGTAAAACTCTCTTAAGGGAATTTGAAAAAAAAAGAAAAATTGTAAAAAATTAAATTTTGAAAAAAATAAAAATTTGATAAAGTTTTTTTTAAAAAATTAAAAACAAAAATAAGGATTGATAATTATGGTACAAAAAATACAAATGTTAAAAGAAATAAATGAAAAACTAAAAGAGATAGTTCCAAAAGACATAGGAATAACTAAGGTAGAAATCGAAGGTGCAGAAGTAGTAATATACACTTCTGATGCGAAGGCATTTTACACAACAGAAAACTTGGTTTCAAAAATTGCTTTTGAATTAAAAAAAAGAGTGAATATTAGAACTGATAAAAAATATTTAATGGGAAAAGAAGAAGCATTGAAATTAATTAAATCTTATATTCCTGAAGAAGCAGAAGTAAAAAGCATTAATTTTGATGAACCTTTTTGTGAGGTAGTAATTGAAGCAGTAAAAAAAGGAATAGTTATAGGAAAAGGCGGAGAAATAAGTAAAAAAATAGTCTTTGAAACTGGTTGGACGCCAAGAATATTGCGCGCACCAACAAGCCCATCAAAAACATTGAGTGGAATAAGACAACTTTTGTTAACACACTCAAGCGATAGAAAAAAATTCTTGCTTGACATTGCAGAGCAAATTTATGCAGAACAAAGCAACTCAACACACAAATGGATAAGACTAACTGCTTTGGGTGGATATAGGGAAGTTGGAAGAAGTTGTTCATTATTAGAAACACAAAATACAAAAATCTTGCTTGACGCGGGAGTAAACTTTTCGGACAAAGATCCTTATCCATACATTGATGCTTTAGGTTATCCATTAAGTGAATTAGATGGCGTAGTAATTTCACACGCACACTCTGACCACAATATTTTATTACCTTATTTGAGTAGAATGGGTTTTTCGGGGCCTGTTTTTGCAACAGAACCAACAAGAGATTTAATGGCACTAATACAATTTGATTATATAAAAGTAAATGAAGCAAATGATAAAGATGTTCCATTTTCAGAACAAGATGTAAAAGATGCATTGCTGAGAACAATTACAAGGGAGTATAGAGAAGTTACTGACATTGCGCCAGATATGCGATTAACATTTCACAATGCTGCACATATTTTAGGCTCAGCATCAGTACACTTAAACATTGGGGAAGGTGCACACAATTTAGTTTATAGTGCAGACATAAAATATGGTTCTACAAGATTATTTGACAACATTGATATTAGATATCCAAGAATAGAAACATTAATTATTGAAAGTACATATGGTGCAAGAGATGCACTTCAAACGCCAAGAGAAGAAGCAGAACAACAATTCTTGAAAGTAATACAAGACACAAATGAATTTGGTGGAACAATATTAATACCAGTATTTGGAGTTGGAAGAGGACAAGAAATTGCAATGGTAATAGAAAGTTTTTACAAGCAAGGTTTATTACAAAACAACAAAGTTTATGTTGATGGAATGGTAAGAGAGGCAGGAGCAATACACACTGCATATCCAGAATATTTAAGAAAAAGTTTAGAAAGAAGAATACTAACAAATGATAGTCCATTTGACTCTCCGGTTTTCCAAGAGGCAAATCATGAAAACAGAGATAAAATTGTTAATGAAAAAGGAGCAATAATTTTAGCAACAAGCGGAATGATGAATGGGGGGCCAGTAGTAGATTATTTCTACAAAATGGCTTCAAACGCAAATAATACTTTAGTGTTTGTTGGTTACTTAGCAGAAGGAACACTTGGAAGACAAGTGCAACAAGGACTAAAAACAATGCCAATAAGTGAAAATGGAAAAACAAGAAAACTTGACATCAAAATGAAAATAGAAAACATTGATGGTTTTTCAGGACACTCTGATTTCAATCAATTAATGTCCTATGTTGGTTCACTAAAACCAAAACCAAAAAGAATAATTGTGAACCATGGCGACCCACAAAGAAGTGTAGAATTTTCAAGAGCAGTAGCACAAAAATATGGAATCAATTCAACAGCATTGAGAATACTTGATTCTGTTAGATTGAGATAAATAAATTTTTGACGAGTCTGCCTGATAACTAATTATTTCTAGCAGATTTTATTTCTCATACTTCTGTTGTAATTTATCAAGTGCTTTGGTAACTTTTTTCATTTCTTCTTCAATTTTGTTTTTTACCCAATTTGAATAACTCTCACTCAAAGAATTTCTTTTTTCAGAGCTTGGGCTTGGGTTAATATAATATTTATTATTTTTTCTTTCTAAAATATTTAATTCAATTAATCTATTCAAATGATAGCGAATTAATTTTTCACTTAAAGTTGCTTTTGTTTTTCCTTTAATGTATTCTTGTATGTCTAATGTTGTGGGGTTTGTTTTTTTAGTAAAAATTAAAGTAAACAAAGCATCAAAAATGATTAATCCTTTGTCTCTGCTTTCATTTTTTGATATTAAACCAAGTGATAAAGCGCACCATCTCAATAAAGAGTTTTTTGTTAATTCAATGCTAACTGGATAGTCAATCTCTCTTATCATGAATTCTTTTCTTACTAACTCTGCTTCTGGAATCATCTAAATCGTCTCGTTTTTTGATAGAACTTTTTTCTAAAAAGTTCTCTCGGAATGAATCTTTTTCCTTTGGAAATAATTTGTTCTAAGTATTATTTAAGTGTTTTCTTTACAATTCTTAAAATTCTTTTTTAAAAGCAAATTGGTTTCTACATAACATATGTTTTTATTTGTTCTGCTAGAAATAATAAGTATGGTTGAACTGAAAACAGAATTAAATCCTGTAAGACTAGTTTTTGGAAGAGATAAAAGTGTTGAATTAATGGTTCAAGTGAAGAATGACTCTGAGAAAGCAAGAATGGTTAGCTTTGATATTGTATTGTCAAATCATTTATCTTTTGAAAAAAATGGTATGAGCAATACCAGAAACATATTATTGGGGGAAATGAAGCCTGATGAAAAAGTTATTCGTTATTTTAGTATTTATCCAAAAATGTCTTTGCAAAAAAGCCCACAACCAATTTATGTTACTGTGATGGAACATTTTGAAAAAAAATATGATTATATTTTAAGTAAAAAATCAAAAGAACTTGTTTTGAGAATTGAATAGTGATAAGATGCCTACTTTTGGAAAACACGAAACTAGGGCAAGAAATGAAAAAAAAGAAAGCGAAAGGCTTGCTTCCAGAGAATCTTATAGGGGTTTGGCTGGGGAAAAAGCAAGAGCAAGCAAGAGGGCAAAAAGAGCAAGCTTTGTTTCAGCAAAAATAAATGCTCGCCTAGTGAAAAAACTTGTGGTTGAATTAGAACAATCAATAAAAAATGGAGCAAGGTTAACAAAGAAAGAAGAAGTAATTTATTCTAACATTAAAGCAAGAAATAATTTAGATTTAAAAAGTCAAATTAAAAATGGAAAAACTTTTAAAAGTCAAGAAGTAGTTCAAATTTTTAAAATTTTACAAAGAGTGGATTTTACTAAAGCACAATCCTTACAAACAACATATCAATTTAGAAAATTAAATTAATTTTAAGAAGCATTTTCAATTTCATAAATATCTAATATTTCTTGAGAAATATCAATAATGTTTTGTGCTTGAGCTTCACCTTTTTCAAAATCTTTTCCAATTTTTATAATTGGAATAGTCATATCAGTTGGAAGGCTACAATTTCCATGGTCTTTTCCTGTTCGCCCATGATCTGAAGTAATTACTATTAATGATTCGCTAAAAATATTTTTCTCAACCAATCTTCTAATTAAAACTTCAATAGCTTTGTCTGCATCTTCAATAGCGCCTAAATATTCTGGGCTACTATCAACAAATTGATGTCCAATATAATCAACATTTGGTAAAAGAACAAAGGAAAAAGTTGGTTTGTTTTCCTCAAAAATTTCTAAAAAAGCATTCATTGCATCAACGTCAGCATTTTCTCTCCCTCTAAAATCAATATTTCCCAAAACAAAACTAGCTCCTCTTTCCAAACCTTTTATTCTTCCACCTTTTCCATCAACAAAAGCTGTTCTAAAATTATTATCTTCAAAAATTTCTAAAATGGTGTTCACATTTAATGGGTATTCTGGATCATAAAAACCATGGACTTCAGGAACAACTCCTGTTAATAGTGAAGCATGTCCTGTTGGAGTATATGGTGGGCAAATAGTTTGTGAATCAAAAGAATATGAAGTATTATGATTTTCAATTAAAGAATCAATTGTTGGAGTATTTGCTTCTAAAAATCTGTCTGGTCTCATACCATCAATAGTAATCAAAAAAATATATTTTGCTAAATTATTTTCAGTAACATCCTTAACAAAAGCTAAATTGTTTTTTGAAATGGTGCCGTGTCCAATTGATGAAGTGATTTTTAGCAAAGCCCACTTGTCAATTTCAGTATTATCTTCACAACTTTCAAGAGTGCAAACTTCAATATTTTGTCCATTATTTTCAATGTCAGCAATACTTAATTGGCTAATTCCAGTGTAAATGTATTGCTCGGTTGTGCCCAAAGGAATAAAGTGTTTTCCAGCATCTTCTGCTTGAATTTCTAGTAACTTATCATAAGTTGATTCTGAATCATTGTTTTCTGTTCCTGTTCCAACTATGCCAGACATTGTTATCGCAACAATGGTGACAACAAGAATTGCAGCGCCAATAATTAACAAATATTCAATTGCACCTTGTGCATTTGCATTAGAGTTCATACAATTAATGAGGATTTTTTAAGTTTTTATATATTGCCTTTTTGTGGGCGTTGTAGATTAATGTTAAAGTCGGGTGGTCTGTAGATTAATATACTTTTTCGTGTTTATCTATTATATGCTTGATGCAGAAAAGATAAGTATTGATAAAATTACAAAAGCTCTTGGAAATCTTCCAATAAAAGTGCTTGGTTTTAGAAAGCATTCAAAAGCGAGCGAGACATATGTTGATGTTTCTTTTGATCTTGGTGAAACGGATTGGTGGGTTGGATCAATACCAATTGAGTATAGGCGAACCGGCACATTTGCTTCTGACGAATTTGAAATTGCAAAATTAATTAAAAAAACTTATGAAAGTTTTGAAAAAGATAGATTGGACAAATGGATTAAAGAGCAAAATAGCTTTTGGGATAAATCAAATAAAGCTGTAACTCGCCCTTTTTTTGATGCAATGCTCGACTTTAACTGGAAGTGCATACATTGTCAAATGCCAAAAAATCCAAATTGGGCAAGAAGATTTCAAGACATTAAAGAGTTTGGATATTCTACGGCAACACACACAAATATGTATTGCAAAAATTGTAAAGGAAACACTACCCATGTAATGCTTTTGCCATTACCAAAGACTACTGAAACTGGATATGAAACTTGGAGCCCAAAATTAAGGAATACTATTGTAAGTACATTAAATAATTTTGATGAATATGAATCGCGACAAGCTCATTCTTTGTTGCCTGACCATAAGTTTCCTGAAATTCGTTGGGATTCAAAAACTCGACAAGAAAATCCTGACAATATGTGTGAGGACGAAATAAAGAAAAAGTTTCAATTAATCTCAAATCAAAGAAATCAACAAAAACGTGAAGTGTGTAGGCAATGTTTTCAAACAGGGATGCGCGGAAAACTATTTGGAATAAATTATTTTTATCAAGGGGATGAAAATTGGAATTCAAAACTCCCTAAAACGGGGGTTGGTGCAGAAAAGGGTTGCGTCGGTTGTGGTTGGTACGATATGGGAAAATGGCGAGTGGAACTCAATAAAAAAATTAATCCAACTACTCGTTAAATTTTTCAGCTTTTTCTAAATTTTCTCTCAGAGCTAAACCAATATGTTTGAATAATATTGGAGAAACTGCATTTCCGATTTGCCACATTGCTTTTTTCATTCCGCCTTCAAAATAAAACTCATCAGGGAACCCTTGCAATCGTGCCATTTCTCTTGCAGATATTACTCTATTAAGTTCATAATGTATATGCGTGCCACCATGATTCTCTTTTATAGTCATTGAAGGCACTCCACGATATTGTCTTTTATAAGCGTCAAAAAAACTTGCATATAATGAATCGCCTGGCTTTACTTTAGAAATTCTTTTTTCGAATTCTTTAGAGTGTTTTGTCCACTCGTGATTTGTAGATGGGTCACGCGGCTTATTTTTTAAATCATCAATCGCACTTTCTATTGGAGCAAATTTCTCTGGAACTAATAATTGTTTTGGATAAGGATTCTCTAATCCACATCGATTTGCAATAAATATTGCTCTTGGTCGCAATTGTGCTGCGCCATACTCAGCAGCATCCAAAATTTCAAGAGACATATTTGGGTAGCCTATACTGGCAAAATCTTTTAGAATTGTTTTGTACACTTCGCCCTTTTTCATTGTTGTTACTCCAGGAACATTCTCAAGCACAACATAATCTGGTTTGAGGTCTTTTACTACTCTAACTACTTCTTTGTACAATATGTTTCTTTTATCATCAGGATCTCTAAATCCAGCCAAAGAAAATCCTTGACAAGGAAAACCACCCGTAATTAAGTTAATTTTTTTATTTCCAAGAACATTTTTTATTTCAGAAGTGGATACTTGCGTTATGTCTTTGCACAATACAGTTGCGTCAGGAATATTCCTACGATAAGTTTGACAGGCAACATCTTCTATTTCAATTGCCAATGCTGATTTTATTCCTGCCTGTTCGAATCCACAACTTATTCCGCCTGCCCCTGCAAATAAATCAATACAGGTAAAAGATCTGTCAGACACCTTAATTTTCGAAGTGTCAACCCAAGTTCGATTTGAGTTAATAAAACTATTTCTTAATTTATCTTTTATGCCTCTATTTCGTATAACCGCAGGAGTCTTTTCAGAAATGCATTTATCCTCTTTGTAGGTAATTATCCCAGAGGTTAATTTTGATTGCGCGTACATATACTATTAGTTTGTATCTTGTGTTTAAAAATATTCTTCAAGTACTTTGCCGAGGAATATTAGTAATTTCTATTAACAAATTCGATTGCATTTTCCAAACCTTGGTGCTTAGCCCATCTATTTGCATTAGTTGAACTTGGAAAAGGTAATGAAAAGTGTTCAAACCCGTAACCAGTTAATGGGATATCGGCTGCTTTCCCAAAAGCCAATATTTGTTTTGGCCTTAGTAGATTTATTTGAGTCTTTAGTATTTGCCCGCAGTATTTTTTAGCGACCTCAAAGTTCTTTCCCTTTTTCTTTACAAAGCACTTAATTAAATCAGTATAAAACCAGCTTTTATTCTGAGGTATTGCTTTTAAAATTTTTCTTATTTCTGACTGATGAAAAGATTCAATTTCCGAATTCAAATAATAATTCTTAAATCGCAAGCTTTCTTCTTCAATAGGTAACTTATTATTCCACGCATCAGAGTGTCCCCCTCCATGTGATTCCACTACCAATAGAAAATCAATTCCTGACTTAATTTCATTTAAGCTTTCACTTCCAAATCCGATGAGTATATTGCTATAAGTCGAATGTCCTTTCAAATCATCTTCTTTAAAGAGTAAACGCGTTTCGCGACAAGCAGTATGAATTGAAGCGCCTTCGTATAGCTTTGAAAACTCTTTGACGATTTGCATATAAATTTAAAGGTCATCTCTCATCAACAAAAATATCTTTTGTTTTGCCTGAGTGTCCAGGAGTGCCTTCTTTTATGTGATATTCAATTTTATTTTCTTTACAGAATTTTGTTACTTTGTCAGAGCACTCTTTATAGAACTTTTCACTATGTTCAAATTTTTTGGAAATACAATTATAATTTAGTTTACCAAAAATAATCTTGTTTACAAATGATATTTTTTTTAATAGTTTATCTAAGTCTAAACCAGTCTTTGAATTTGGAACAGTATTTGGTGTAGGAAATGGTTCGATGCTTACCCAGGTTTTTAGGCCTTTATCGTGCAAGTACTTTAACGCATTTATTCTTTCTTCAAACGGCGCTGAGAATGGCTCAAATTCTCGTCGAAACCTATTATCAAGAGAAACTAATGTTATGCCATACTCATTTTCTTTGCTGTATTTTTCTGATGCGAGGTCTACAGGATAAATTCCTTTAGTTAATGTTGTGCACTTTATTCCAAATGAATTTACTTTAGCAATTATGTCTAATGTCAGTTTCTGTATTTGTGGATAGCCTCTTTTGTTTAAGGCATCATACATAAAAGGGTCGGTAGTAAATGACAAGTGAACAAAAGGGATGTCGTTTTTCATTTTTGGCAGCTCTTTGTCTAAAAGGTCAAGTGTATTACCGACTATTTTTGGATGCAGCCAATCATCCGGGGTTTTGACTTTTCCATAAGTTTTATTAATCATCATAGCATAGCACGGATAATTACATCCGTGTGCACACCCAAACACATGGTTAATCGTGTAACTTCCATACTCTACTTTTGTTTTATAAAGTGAGTTTTGACGTTCTATTGAAGGAAAACTATTAAAATAAGCTATGTCTTCATAATGAATTGCCTTGCGTAGTAACTTTTTAGCATCGGTTGTTTTTGGCATTCTATCAATGTATATAGTGCCTTTTTTCTCTAATGCTTTTAGAGCAGAATATATTTGGCTCTCTAAGTAAGCAGTACTATCAATTAAACCTTCAAGTATTTTTTCATAAGATATTGATTTATGGTTATATAAATCTATTAAATGTTGCTCAATAGTTGCTTGTTTGATTTCTCGCATATCAATTAATCTCATCTGTGCATTACGATTTCCAAGGTATTCGACCCGGCCATAATTATATTTTGCAAAACTTGATTTCATTATCGAACAAGCTTTCAAATAATTAGTCATATGAACCAAATAATAGTATGTTCTGTCTTTATTTGGAAACTCAAGTTTAAAAAAACAAACATATTTCGCTACTTTTTTAAGTTGATTTCTGTAAAACTTTATTATTTCTTCTTCACGATGTGCTCCCTGCAAACTAATTAATTTTTTCCAATCCTCCGAACCAAATAATTCAGTTTTTACTTTATCAAGTTTGTCAAATGTTAGAAATCTATGCATCGTGTTGTACATGAAATTCATTAAAACTTCTGACTTGTCAACAGTCATTGCCTTTTGTATTGTTGTGTACTTTAAGGCTATGCCGAAGG
>CAZHNO010000005.1:0-35610 GCA_964534045.1 uncultured archaeon | reverse complement strand
TACGCTGTAGTGGATAAGAGCTGAAAGCATCTAAGCACGAAGCCATCCCTAAAAATAGTTAATCATTTCTGAACCATTCTGTGAAAGGAATGCTAGGAACAAGGACACTCTTAGAAGAAGAGTTCGATAGATTGCTTGTGTACGCATGAAGCTCACGCGACATGTTTAGCATTGCAATACTAAAAGTCCGAGGTTGTTATACGAAAAGACAGAATTTTACGAGTTGCTTTGACCTTTGCATTACAATATACTATTTGTAATTCAATCAATTTTTTTACGGAATACTTAAGGAAACTAATTCTATTTATTAGAATTAAAATTAATTTTCTTTTTGTAAAAGTGTAAAAATTTTATTTAACTAGCGTTAGCTCTATATTTTACTTTTTCTAACTTCTTACATTATTATTCTTTTATAATCTAAAAAATTATTTTTTTTAAAAAGAAAAGCTTTTTATTTAGCAGGAGGCTATTATTTAGGTGTTGAAAAATGGGTCTCTACTCTTCTTTAGAAGATAAATGGTATGATTTGTTAGACAAATTAGATTCTAAATTGCCAGTGTATAAGGTTATTGATCCTATTGATAATATTTTCCCAAGTTTTATTTTATTTTTGTTAATTGTTTTTTTGATTTTGTTATTTGTTTTCTTTAATTTTTTTGTTGCTGGTTCAATTCAAAATAATTTTGAAGTAGTGGTTTTATCTAATGCAAATTTGCCTTTGCAAAATGTAGAAATTTTTGTTGATGACGTTAATCCTTTTAAAGTTTATACTGATGATGAAGGGAAAGTTAATTTCAAAACGCAATCTGGTGAAGTAAAAGTTAATTTGAAAAAGGAAAATTTTAGTTCTTTATCAGAAATAGTTTATGCTGATAAAAAAAATATTATTAAATTGGATCCAAAATCAGTATTTTTAAGTGAGGAAAAATATTTCACAGCTGTAGTTCAAGACTCTTCAAAAAATATTTTGACAACAGCAAAACTAGATATTGTTTGTGATGGTAAAAAAGAAACCCTTTCTGGACAAACAGAAACAGGTTTTAATTTTCAAATGCCAAGCTGTGCATTACTACAACTAACAGCTAGCAATTATGGTTATAAATCACAAACATACACCATAAAGCAGGAAGAAGAAAGAAAAATATTTAACTTAGAAAGAGAAATAACAAAAGCAAAAGTAATATTCACAACAAAAACAACAACTGAAATAAGAACACAAGTAGAAATACTAATAAAAGATGAATTCGGAAAAACAGTTGCTATATTAGAAAGTAACTCTTTTGGAGAAGCTGATTATGAGCTAGAAATAGGAAAATATGACTACACAGCAAACTCCAACGGAGAAATACAACAAGGAGAAATAATAATAGAAAATACTGATTTAAAAAATATAGTAATAATTTTTCAAAAAAATTTAGATGCTGCTTTAGATGAAAAAATTAAAGAATTGGCTTTTGAAATAACTGATTTAAATCAACAAGCAATTTCAGGAGCACAAATAATAGTTTTTAGAGATTCTAATAAATTGTTTGAAAGAACTACTGCTTTTAATGGAAAGACAACACCTTATAAAATAAATATTGAGACAAGTATTGGATCTTTTTTTGCAATTATAAAAGCAAGTGGGTATCAGACAAAATTGGTTGTGGCAAATTTACAAAATAGGGGAAATTATCAAAAAATTGAATTGGAACAGGGTTCTTCTAGTTTGAGGGTTAGGGTTGTTAATGAAGAAGGAGTGGGGGAAAAGGATGCTTCTGTTTTTTTATATATTGATGAGTTGCTTGATCCAATTAGTAATGGTTTGACTGATTCTAATGGTTGGATTGTTTTTAGTAATTTTCCTAATCGAACTTACAAGATTTTTGCGATAAATAAAACTAGGATTTCTGAAGCTGAAGAAAATATAACAATGGTTAATAATTATGCTGAGAAAGAAATTGTTTTAGTTACTGGTACTGGAAAAATGGTTTTTAATTTTTATGATGGAATAAAAAAAGTTGTTCCAAAAATAAAAATGTATGTTGATAATAATGGTATTTTTGTAGAATCAAACCAATTCACCATTTCTACAAATAGTATACAAACTGCAACTTTTAAAGTTGGGACAAAAATAAAGATTTTAGTTAATGATGAAAATTATGTTCAGCAAGAAACTTTTGAATATATAATAAAAAGAGGAACGGAAAATCGAACAATAAAATTAAGAAGAGTAGATGATTTGCCCAATAATAATTTGTTACAAATGTTTTTGAACGCAATATACTCAAGTAATCCAATAACAACAAATGCTAGCGAAATAACAAAAATAATGCCTAACAACATATACTATGCACATTTTAGTTTAGTAATAAACAATGATAACAACAACAATCCAACAACAAACTTTTACTTAACAGGAATAAATGAAACATGGTTCACAGATGCAATAACAACTGGAAACTATCAACGATTAATGAACAATAACATTGAAAATTTTTACATAAGTGACGAAAACAACATTGATGAAAAAGCAAAACACATAAATATAATACACAGTGAAAAAAATGGTGTTCAAGAAATACCAATAATAGTAACAATGACAATAGACCAAAACGCAATAGGAAAATTCAAAATACACTACCAAACAAAAAATAATGGTGTTGAAAACCAAGAAAGTTTATTGTATGAAAAAGAATTCTCAATCGGGGAAACCTTCTGTATAAATAACTGCCCAACATTTGCCTTTGACAATTTTATAATTGATGGTGAAAAAATAATTCCTGTTTTGGATGAAGGAGTGGAGTTGTTTTTAGAAAATGAATATAAATTAAAAACTAAAATACAAAATTTGAGCCAGGAAGATTTTGAACAAATAATGTTAAAGACTTCTATAGCAGAACAATACCTTGGTGTTATTGGTTTTGAAAATAATGTAACAACAACTAGCCAAAGCTTTGACTTATCTCCTTTTAGTTTTTTTGAATCAACACAAAAAAATTTAGAATTAAAAAAAGTTGGCACAGCATATGTCAAAAATCAAGTTGAAAAAATTTCTAGTGGGATTGATGATTTGAAAGATTATACTGGAACAATAAAAGAAATTAGAGTGAAAATAAAATTAAAGCAACAATTAAATGTTGAAGTTTATCCTTCAACAATTTATTCAGGCGCCGTTTATCCAACTTTTATTGTAAAAACAACTTATGGAAATAATATTGGAATTAGTTCAAATTGGAGCATTATGAAATTGGTGGGTGATGAAGAGTTTGATATTGGTGGCTATAGAGGAAAAACAGATGGAAATGGAATGGAAATAATTCAATTTGATGCTTCCTCACTAAATAATGGTGATAAAATAATAATTTATGCAGAAAATGAAGAATCCTTGCCAGTACAAAAAATAATTAATGTTGTTTATCCAATAGAAGATGAATTATTACTGGAACCTGATTGTTTAACTTTTTCTTATAATAATTTTCCATTGACTCAACCAATTAACATAACATTGAATGTTGATAGTTCGGCAAACATAAGTGTTATATCTAATTGTAGCGAAGAGAAGAAAATTGATTTAATTTCAAAATTATTATTATCTTCTCTAAATTTAACAATCAAACCTGATGAAACAAAAAACATTAGTATTACAGCAAAGAAAGTTGATGGTGTGCTTGGAGTGTTCCCAGTTACAATAAAAGAAAAACAAAAAACACTTGCATTAATTGATGTTGTTGTTACAGAAAGTGGTAATTGTTTTAGTTTAGAAAAAGCAGTTTTTGATTTTACTAACACTCAAACCATTTCAAGCAAAATTGTTAATAAGTGTTTTGATGGAAGAAAAGATAATTTTTATCCAAAAATGAACATTAATACAAATAGTGTTTCTTTAACATATAACAAGCCAGGAAATCCAGAAGAAATGACTCTAAATATTGGGGTGTTTGGTGGAGCATTAGAAATGATTGTTTATGGTTTTGGTTGGGGAACAATTATTGCACAAAAAAATAAAGGAAAAGATTGTAATCCAAGTGCTATAATGGTTCCGCCCGAAAAACTTGATTTAGTTGAGACTGGACAAGAAATGTTTACTGAATTTGTTGAGAGCATAGCTAGTACAGAAGTTGGTCCAAGGCCTGTTACTGAATTTGTTAAAGGTGGTTTGAATACAATTGGAAAATTGTTTTTCAAAGAAAGTGTTGAAAAAATAGCTGAAAAAATTTCTTTAGCCGAAAGTATTTTACTTTCTGAAAAGAAAGAAGATAAAATTAGCTTTGGAGAAAATGCAGCAGGAAGAGGTCCAATACTTGATTCAGAATTTGCTGTTGATGATATAATTAATTATTATCCTGATAGAATAGGAGATATATTAGCTGAACCAGAACCTTGTGAATTAAAACACACTATGCCTTGGATGGCTGCCCCAAGACCGCCTGGTTATGAAGAAGCTGATTGGTTTGTTGAAGGGTGGAAAGGTGTAATGGAGAAACCTTATGGTGATTTAATAGTCAAAGCTGAGGAAAATTGTAATCCTTGTAAAATAACTGCTTTTGCGTTAAATTATGAGGGACCAGGAATTGATGGAATATTATATACTAGAGGTGAAGAGCCATCAACATGGGATACAATTTCTGGAACAGTAGTTGGGGCTACTGTGGGGGTTGTTACGGGAGCTGCTACTGGTGCTGCGATTTCAACTATTCCTACAATAGGTATTGGTACAATACCTGCTGCAATTGTTGGGGGAATCGTTGGGGGGTTAGCTGGTGGAGTTTATGGTTTTTTTGATAATATTGGTGAAGATACGGCTCTTCTTTCTGTTCAACCAGAATTTTATAGAGCTATAGCATTTGGAAAGGAACAACAAGCACTTTGGTCTAAGGAGCAAAAAATAATTCCTGAAGAAGGAAAAGTTTACGATTTAGGTTCTTATTTGGAAGCAACTCCTGTGCCAGAATGGGAAAATGTTAAAGATGCATTTGGACACGCTGTTGGAGAAACTTGGACTACAGATACAATAACTCAAACTCTAATTGGAGTAACTCCATTAGGCTTTGTTCCAAGAGAACTAGCTGATAGCATGAAAAGAACTAATAGTAAAGGTGAACTTGAAGAAGGTCCAGCTAACTTCCCTTCATCTTCAGACCCAACTGTTGAAGCTAATGCATCAGGACTAATTCATTATATGATTTTGCCATGGGATGTTGGCGGAGCAACAGCACCACCTGAAGGAATAAAAGCTTATTTAAAAGATGGACATCTTTGGGCTGAATATATTGGAACACCTGAAGTTAGTGGGCCAAATATAACTTTTAGTCTAACCAAAAATAATTTAATTGGGACTGAATATGTTGTGATTACTGTTTCAGATTGGACTTCTGGTTCTGCTACCAAAACTCAACAATTCCAAGTGAAATTAATTGGTCCTAGCACTACTTGCTTATCTAGTGGTGGTGTTGAAGGAGGAACAGGAAAAGAGTTTGTTCCTAATATAAAATTTAATTGGGACTGGCAACAAACAACAATAAATGCGTGCGACCAAACAAACAATAATTACCATTATTGTGATGCTACACAATTCACAATTTCATTGTTTAAAAAATTACAAGATATTGAAAATACTCTTCAAGCAAATAGGTTGCACTTGACTCCTGAAAAAACAGTTTTCTATTCTTATTTAATAAAAGATAATTATACAAACAATTTTTTGAATGATTTTGATACTTACTATTCAAGCGCATTTGCAAATGCTGAAACTTATTTTACAGGAAAATTTAATAAATTCATAAAAGAAAATAAAATAGAATTAATTAATACAAAATCAAATAATAATTATTTACCTTATGGTGGATTATATAGAGTAGAAATAGATTTAGGAAACATAAGTTCTGCCACAAATTCTCTTTTTGAAAATGATTCTCCGCGAGGAAAAATAATTGTAAGATTAACCCCTATACAAAAAGCACCTAATTATAATCAATTTTATGAAACTCCTTTTGACGGAATGGTTGGAAGCACAAACAATAATTTCGAAAGAAAAGATTATGGAGTAAGTTTACAAGGTGACTCAATAAAACTAAATGAATTAATTTATTCAAATACTTTTGACGAGGCTGCAAAATTAATTAATGTTCAAAAGGTGAGTGATTTAGTTCAATTGGATAAAGGAATTGTATTAAATTTTACAGAAGATAATTTAGTTGTTTCTCATTCTCAACCAAATCCAATTATTATGGAAATTGATTCTACTAAAACTGGAAAATTAGAAGTAAAATATGCTTTAGAAAATAGTTCTCAAAATTTGAATAAGATTTGGGCATTAGTAGGTTCTACTTTGGGTTCTGATAAGTGTTTAGATTTAAGTGGTAATGACAAACAACTTTTCGTTGAGTCTTCGCCTGGTGTTTTAACCTGGGGTAATGCTAAGGTTGGTAAAAATTGGTTAGCAACAACATTCTTCACTCCACCAAAAGGAGAATCTTCACCAATAATGATAAAACCATTAAGTCAGCAAATAAAATTGCATAGTGCAGTTCCTCTAAATTATACTAGTGCAGTGCTAGATTATTACGATCAAATAGGAATAACAGATTATGATACATTACAAGGCATATTTGACAAAGTAGCTAATGAAGAAATGTGCATAAGCAAAAACAATGAAAATGAAGTAAACATTTGGTGGAACCCAGAATACCTAACTGAATTAATAAAAGAAATGGGTGTGTCAACAAGTCATGATTGTGTTGGAGATTCAATAATTTCAACTTCTCCAAGTACAAGTATAAATAACCCTGAAAATATTTCTCAAGATGAAAAAATAAATCCAAATAATCCAGTTATTGAACCAACCGCTCCGAGTAGTAATAATAATTTTGGGGTTGGACATGCATTAGCAATTTCTTTAAAAGATGAATATAGAAGTCAAATAATTCCTTTGGTTGCAGAATCTGGTGCAAAGTATACTCCAATATACTTGACAAGAGACCCAATGGTTACCAATCAAACTGGAGAAGATGGTAGTTTTATGAATCTAAATATTTCTCCTTTTAATAATTTTGATGCTTCGGATGGTTTTAATGGAACTTGGTGGAATAGGTTTGCTAGCTATTTGGCGCAGTGTAAGCAATATGAAATTACGCCAATAGTTTCATTATATGATTTTTGTTGTTCTGGTGGAGAACCATTTGGTTGGTTTAAAAATTTTGATAATATAGATAAAGAATATGTTTCAAGAGTAGTTGATTATTTGGATGAATCTGGAGTTGATTATATAATAAATATTGGTGTTGAAAGAGTTCCGAAAGAAACACCACAAAATTTGACTGCTGATTTTGTAAATGATGCAATAAAATATTTAACTCAAACAAAAAAAGTGCCTTTGTCAAAAATAGCTTTATCTGATGAAGTTAGAACTGATTTGGGAAGCAAAATAACAACAAAACCATATTATACAACTGATCATGGAAACTATATTCCAAATGGTGCAAACACTATTAATGATGAAGAAAAAATGAGTGGTGGGGGTTATCCAAGTTCTTGTAATGGAAGTACCGGTTCAGGTTGGGGGGGTTCAGGAACAACTCAACAATATATTAACTATTTGAATTCCATAAAAAATAATGGTATAGCTGCGCTAAACTTTTGGCACCTAAAAGCTTTTAATGATTGCAAAGATGCAAAAGGAGGAGAAGATATGCGAAAGATATTCGCGCCTAATCAAATAGCCGCAATAAAACAAGTCCTAAATAAAAATTAACTTCAAAATCACTCTTTTTTCAATAATTTTTTTTAAAAGAAAAGCTTTTTATTGAGCTAACCCATATTATTTAAGTGTTAAAAAATGGGTGTTTACTCTTCTTTGGAAGATAATTGGTATGGCTTTTTAGACAAGGTTAATGAAAAATTGCCAGTGTATAAAGTTATTGATCCAATAGATAATATTTTTCCTAGCTTTGTGCTTTTTTTAATAATCATAGTTTTGATATTATTTTTATTAACATTAGGAATTTTTTCAAGTATTGGAAGTGTTTATCAAGTAGAGGTTGTTATTTTAACAAGCAATAATTTGCCAGTAAAAGATGCTTTGATTAGGGCAGAATTTGGTTCTTCAGAAATAACAATAAAAACAAATGAACAAGGAAAAGCTATTTTTGAATCAAAAGAAAAATCAATTTTATTAAATATTAGTAAAGAAAATTATGCTTCAATAAGAGAAATAGTTGATGCTGATAAGAAACATATTTTTAAATTATTACCAAAAGTTGATGTTGTTGACTTTGAAAAAAAGATTGTTAATGTTAGTGTAATTGATTCTGCTGAAAATATTATTCCCAGTGCAGAGCTTGATTTTTTTTGTGATGGTAATAAAGAAAAAGAATTAAAAAAACAAGGAGAAAATGGTTTTCAATTAGAAATTGAAAATTGTCAATTAGTACAATTAAAAGCAAGAGCTTTGGGTTATGAAGAAAAAACAATTACTCTTAATAGTTTTGAAGAAAGAAAAATAATTTCTTTGAAAAGAAATGTTGATGAAGCATTAATTATTTTTAATGTGAAAAATGAATTTGATGAAATATTACAAGGCGCAGATATTTTAATTAAAGATGAATTTGGTTCTACTAAAAAAAATCTTTTAACGAATTCTTTTGGAGAAGCTGAAACAAAATTAGGGCTTGGAGAATATTCTTTTGTAGCAAATTATTATGGAAAATCATCAAGTGGCAATTTTGAAGTCACTACAAAAAACTTGAAAGAAGTAAATGTGATTATTTATGGTGCAACAATAATAAATACGAATGACTTGAATTCACCTAGTTCAAATTTGAAAGACCTTGCCTTTGAAGTCGTTGATGAATTAAACGAAGCAATAGTTGGGGCAAAAATTGAATTATTTAAGGATGGGAATCGTTTTCCATATGAAAGAAGTACAGGAATATCAGGAAAAACTAATCCAGTAAAAATGAGTTTAGATTCTTCACAATATAAAGCAGTTGTTAGTTCTTCAAATCATGAAATAAAAATAGTTGATGTTGAATTACAAAATATAGGAAATTATCAAAAAATAGTATTGAATAAAGCTAACACTAATGTTAAAATAAATTTAATTAATGATACTGGTGCAAAAGAGCCTTATGGTATAATAACAATAAAAAATTCACAATTAAATGATCCAATACTAACAAAAACAGCCGATGCTAATGGAACTGCAGTAATACAAAATTTGTCTCCAGGAACATACACTATTTTTGCTATTGACAAATTAAAAAAAGCTGAGGCTCAAGAAGTAATAAATTTGAGTTTAAATTCAAATATTGAAAAAAATTTAATGCTTATTACTGGAAGCGGAAAAATAAAATATTATTTTGTTAAAATTCAAGGAAATAAAGAAGTCAGTGCTGTACCACTAAATAATTTTTTTATAGATGCTGGTGAAGGATTTAATTCTAGTAATTTGTTGTCAAAGAAGACTAATTATTTTGAAACAGAAAATTTGTTAGTTGGGGTAAAAAGCAAAGTTATTTCAAATGATGAAGATTTTTTTGAAAAAGAATCATTTACATACACAACACAAAGAAACGCCCAATCAAAAACTACTTATTTAAAAGAAGAAGATTCTTTACCAAATCAAAATAAATTACAATTATTTATTGACCAAATTTATTCTTCAAATCCAATAAATGGTTCGGAAACAAAAGCAACAAAAATTTTTGCTGGGCAAGAATATTATTTGCTTTTTGATTTAATAATAAATAATGAAGAGCAAGGGGCATTAATAACAAATTTTTCTGTAAATGGAAATGGAACTTTTATTGAAGAAGTTATTTCAGTTGGAGATTATAGTAGAATAATGGTTGAGAATGATGAAAATTCTGGAGAAGATTGGTCTGATGAATATAATTATGTTGATGAAAAAGCAAAACAAGCAAAAATAATTTTTGAAAACATACAAGGGAAAAAAGCAATTCCAATTTTGCTAAAAATAAGTGTTGATAGTAATGTTAGTGGAGACTTTGTTATAAAATATAATTCTGAAATGAATGAAAATCAAAGTTTATTTTATGAAAAAGAATTTTCTATTGGCGATTCTTTTTGTATAAATAATTGTCCTGCTTTTGCTTTTGATAGTTTTGTTGTTGATAAGGGTGTTTTGGTTCCTGTTGCTCCTGAGGGTTTAAATTTGTTTATTGAAAATAATTATTTTTTATTTACTAAAATAAAAAATTTGAGTCAGGAAGATTTTAGTAATTTAAAATTAGTTAATAGTATTGCAAAAAATTATGAAAAATATCTCTCTTTTGAAAACGATTCAAACAAAAAAGAACAAACATTTAATTTGCCTCCACTAAATGAATTCCAATCAACACAACAAAAATTAGAGTTAAAACAATCTTCTACTGGTTTTGTTCAAATAAAAAATGACATTTCAAAAATGGAAGGGCAAGTTGATTTATTAGAAGATTATGATGGAACTAATACTTCAATAAAGTTTAGGTTGAAGAGAAAAGAGCAATTAAAAGTTGAAATATATCCATCAACAATAGAGCCGGGTGCTGTTTATCCAACTTTTATTGTTGCCACAGCTTATACTAATTATACAAAAGCAAGTGCTGATTGGAGAATTATGAAGTTGGTGGGTGATGAAGAGTATAATGTTGGTGATGGCTATAGAGGAAAAACAGATGAAAATGGTTTACAAGTAATAAGTTTTAGTGCGGAAAGTTTAGAAGAAGGAGATAAAATAATAATTTATGCAGAAAATGAAGAATCAATACCTGCACAAAAAATAATTGAAGTAAAAAGAAATGTTTCTCTAATAGAATTGGGTGTAATAGATGTTTGTTTGAGTATGAATACTGGTGACCCAAATAATATTATACGATTAAATTTGGACGAGAGCACAAATATTATTCTTACTGAAACTTGTGGTCAAGAAAAAAGAATTGACTTGATAAGTGATGTATTATTATCAGAAATTAGCTTTACTTTAAAAGCAAATGAATCAAAAACAATTACAATTACTGGAAAAATAAAAGATAACATTCTTGGAGTTTATCCAGTAAGAGTTTTTGACAAAACACTTGCAAAAGATATTGCTTTAGTTAATGTAATAATCAATGATCCAAGCAGTTGTTTCCATTTAGAAGCAGCAATATTTGATTTTAGAAATGATTCAAAATTATCCACTAGAGTAACTAACAAATGTTTTTCTGGTAGACAAAATAACTTTTATCCAAAAGCAAATATAACAACAAACTCTGTATCTTTATCATATAAAAAACCAGGTAATCCAGATTTTATTGATTTTAATGTTCATGTAATTGGCTCGGCAATGGAAGGCTTTTTCCAAAGCACTATTGGCTCTTCGCAATTATTGTTAACTGCTACTGGGGATAGTGGAGTAAAAGCACATAAAATTAGTGGGGAAAATGTAAGTGAATTATTGTGTGAATATCAATCAGTTTTTGAAACACATTATTATGAAGGAGATTATTTGGCTAAACCAGAACCAGATTTGAATATTACTAATCCACAAATTCCTTTAGGAAGATTACCAGTACCAAGTGATTGGAGAACAACAAGTGTTTCAACTAAAGAAAAGAAAGAACAAAAAATTAGTTTCGCAACACCAATAACTAAAGGAATGCAAGGAACTTTTCCGCATGGGGCAGCAAGTTTACCCGAAAGTTTTAATTGGAATAGAGATGGCGAAGGATGGAATACAGGTGGTGAAGATGCCCTGCCTGATAACCAAATAATCACTCAAGGAAGTCATGCTATTTGGGCAGGTTGGCCAATTTATTTTTGGAGTAATGCAGATGCAGAAGGAAGATCAGCAACAGGAAATGTTGGTTTACCATTAGGATTGGTTTCAGTAGGAGCATGCAAAAATGGTTTTAGTAAAGGTTTGGATAATGAAGATTATGATATGCATAGCGAAGAAAGATGGTATCTAAATGCGCCACCATGGTTTAGTTTAGTTGAAGAAGGACCTGGTTGTTACACTGTAATAGAAACAGAAAATTGTAATGAATCAAGATGTAAAATAAATGAATTGGCTTATCTTGGTGGAGGAATAGCTTTTTTTGATATTACTGTGAAAGGAAAAACTATTAGTAGGGTTGGTGATTCAGTTTCTGAATATTATTGTGATACTTTTGGAAGCCAATTAAATGAAATGCTTAATATTACTGGTGAATCATCAGTGAACATTGGCGTAGAAGAATTAGAACCAGCTATTGATGGATCAATACAAGGTGGTACGAATGGAGCAATCGCAGGAGCAGCTATTGGAACAATAGCACTAGGACTTCCAGGAACAATAATTGGAGCAGGAGCTGGAGCTCAAATAGGAATTATAATAGGAACAATAAATGGTTCTGTTTGTGGAGCTGAAACAGCGGCAGTAGCAATGCAATTTGAACAATCAAGAGGAAGTGAAGTAATTATTGAAAGAAAAGGTTATTGGAATGAAATTGTAAAAATTCCAACTACTGAAAAAACAATTACTAATTTAGGGGCTTACTTAGAAGCAACTCCAACTCCTGAGTGGACTAATTTTAAAAGAACTCCTGATGGTTATGCAAAAGGAGAAGGCTTTGCATTTCCATTAAGTTATTTTACCGTTGGAGATATTCACAGCAATGGTTTTGTTGATCCTGAAAGAGCAATAACAATGAACGAATCAGCAATACTACATGAAGATGCTTGTGTTGTTGGTGATGTTGAATGCGAAGAAAATTTGAATTATAGTTCATTTTTGCCATTAAGTTCTTGTGAAGGAGAAAAAGGAAGTAGGGATCAAGTTTGTTGTTACACTAAATGGATTGTACGCCCACCAGAAGATCCTTTAGTTGAATATGATTCATCAGGAAAAATAATGTATTATATTCCACAAGACACTATCCCGGGTTATTTAGAAGGCGAACCAATATTAAGAATGTTTTTGAAAAATGGTTCTGTTTATGCAGAATATATTGGTAAACCAGAAATTGATAGTCCGCATATTGACATGAATTTATCAAAAAATAATTTATTAGGAACAGAATATGCAGAAATAATAGTTAGTGATTGGATTAGTGAATCAGAAATTAAAGAACAAAAATTCAGAGTAAAATTAATTGGTAATGAAACCTCTTGTGTTTCGGTTGAAGGAAAAGAAGGTTTAACAGGAAAGGAGTTTGTTCCTAATGTAAAATTTAATTGGGACTGGCAAAAAATAAGTATTAATGAATGTGATTATACAAATGCTGGTTCTGTTTATTGTGACGCTACACAATTCACAGTTTCTTTGTTTAAAAAATTAAGGGAGGTTGAGTTGTTGTTGAATCAGGGTCGTTTTAATTTGGTTCCTGAAAAAACTAGCTTTTATGTTTATTTGATTAAGGATAATTTTAATTCTTATTTTTTGAATGACTTCGATGATTATTATTCTAATACTTTTGCCAATGCTGATACTTATTTTGAGAATGGTTTTGATAAATTTATTTCACAAGATAGATTAAGGTTTGATATTGATAGAACTGAAGAAACTTTACTTCCATATGGTGGATTATACAGAGTAGAAATAGATTTAGGAAATATAACCTTGGGAATAAACTCATTATTTGAAGACAACAATCCAAGAAACAACATAAAAATCACATTAACACCAGTACAAAAAGCACCAAACTACAACCCATTCTACGAAATGCCATTCGACGGAATGGTTGGATATAAAAATGGACAATTTGTAAGAAATGATTATGGATTATCTTCATTAGGTGACGAATTAAAATTGGATACAATTACAAAAACTAACTCTTTCCAAAATAGCTTATCAAAAATAATTGTTTCAAAAACAAATAGTCCGAGATTATTAGACCAAGGGTATGTACTAAAATTAAATTTAACACAAGAAAGATTAGAATTATTAGCTTCACAACCAAACCCAATAATAATGCAAGTAGATAGTAAAGGAGGAAATATTGTTTCAAAATATAATTGGACTAACAATTCTGAAGCAGTAAATAAAAAATGGAATTTGGAAGCATCAACTTTAGGAAATATTAAATGTTTAGATTTGAGTGGAGAAGACAATAGAAAATTATTTGAAACAATATCAAAACAACTAAGTTGGGAAAACGCTAAAGCTGGAAAAATCTGGCTTGGCTCAGTATTTTTCACACCAAAATCAAACACTATGAGTCTTACTCCTAGCAATGAAAATATAACAAAGTTTTTTAGCAACCAAAGAATGAACAATTCAAGTGCAATGCTAGATAATTATGATAATCAAGGAATAACAGATTATGATACATTACAAGGCATATTTGACAAAGTAGCTAATGAAGAAATGTGCATAAGCAAAAACAATGAAAATGAAGTAAACATTTGGTGGAACCCAGAATACCTACAAGAAATAATTAATGAAATACTCCCAAAAACTGCTACAAAATGTTCATAGATAACTTAATATATTTTGCAAAACGAATTCTTATATGGCGCAGAGACGAGGCTTATTTCAAACGTTATACCTAGCAAATAGAGCCAAACAGGGATTTGGAAAAGCAAAAAAAAGTGTTGGCAGTGGAATTGGTTTTGTAAAGCAAAGTTCAAAATTTATTCGTGAAAGTGCTGAATCACTTCAAAGAAAAAGACAAATAATTGAATATGGTGAAGAAGAAGCTTTTGAAAGAAGAAATGCAGAAAGAATTGATAGACGAGTAAGAGAAAAAGAATTAATTGAAATGGAAAAGAAATTTGCAGAAATGCTTGGTGTAAAGTTAAGACAAATTAATTCTAATCCAAGAATGAAAGCAATGATAAAAATTATTTATGAAATATTTGGAAAAAACATTTCTTTAATTGAATTAAGAAAAATAAATGGCATTTTGGGCGAAGGATTGCATAAAAATTCTCCAATATTATTTCAAAGTAGAGTGTTAAGAGAAGCAATTAATAGAATAAAATTTGGGCAAGGAAAAGCACAAGATTTTGAAATACTAAAACAAGCTTCATTTGATTTAATCGCACAAGATCAAGAAGGCAGACAAATATTAGAACAAAAAGGAATAATTTAATATTAGGAAAATTAGTCACTTTTTTTGTTAAAGTTTTATTTAAAAACACTTATAATACAATTATTTTAGTAGTGGTTGTTTGACTAACGCTCCGCAAGGAGTGAGGAAGGTCAGTCCACCCACCAGCAATGGTGACCCAGCCAGTAATAGGCAAACTCGAAAGAGTGGGCTCCTGAACAGAAACGAAACCATTTAGTTGGATGAAACGGCGGGAGAGGTGCAACTCGCAAGAGGCTTAGATTAATGTCAACCGTGACGGGCTTTCCCGTCTCAAACGGATAACAAAAGACTGCCTACCTTCCACTGCTAGAACCGAAAAATCGGTTCACGCTTTGGGCGCTTTCAGCAGCCCATTCAAATTTTCATCAAAAGAATTTGGCTATTTTCAATAGCCAGAAAACTATTTAGTTTTTAAATTTCAAAAGCTTAATTTATTAATGCCAACAAAAAAAGTGTTCAATAAAAGAAAAAGAACCCCTGAACAAAAAGCATATCTTTTATCAAGAATAGAAGATAGAAGGAAAAAAAACATTGGAAAGCTAAAAGTTGAGACAAAAAAAATTGCTGAAGAACTTTCAATATTATTTAATTCAAGAACAAAATTAAATAATTTAGAACAATTAAAACTTTATAGAAAAATAAGAAGACTTTTTTTAAAAGTAAATTCAGAAGTCAATAGAAATGTCATATTTAGTTTTAACTTAAGTGGTGAAAAAAAATTAGATTCAAATAAAAGAGCAAATAGTTTAGGAAATTATTTTGAAGATATAATAAGGTATGTTTTTTCAATGGAATCCAAAGGCTTACTAATGCAAGGCTTTACTTCAAGAGTTTTCAAAACTAATATAGAAAAAAATAAGAAACAAAGAAAAAAATAGCTGCTCTGTTTGCATTTAACAGCGTATTTAAATTGATTTCCACTATCAAATTATTAATTATTAAAAGTTGTTTTTATGGGAATAAAAAGCAAAGAAATAAGAGAAAAATACCAAAAGTTCTTTGAAAAAAAAGGGCATAAAAGAATAGCTTCCGCATCATTAATTCCAGAAAATGATCCTAGTGTATTATTTACAACTGCTGGAATGCATCCACTTGTTCCATATTTGCTTGGAGAAAAACATCCCCTTGGAAAAAGACTAACTAATTGCCAAAAATGTATTAGAACAGGAGACATAGATGAAGTTGGAGATGCTTGGCATCTAACTTTTTTTGAAATGCTTGGGAATTGGTCACTTGGAGATTACTTCAAAAAAGAAGCAATTGAAATGTCATTTGAATTTCTTACAAAAGAATTGAAAATTCCTGTTAACAAATTAAGCGTAACTTGTTTTGAAGGAGATAAAGATGCTCCAAAAGATGAAGAAGCTGCAAAAATTTGGAAAAGTTTAGGAATTCCAAAAGAGAGAATTAATTTTTTAAATAAAGAAGAAAATTGGTGGGGCCCAGCAGGACAAACAGGGCCTTGTGGTCCAGACACAGAAATGTTTTATCATGTAACTGAAGAAAAAGAAAAAAATGAAAAAGAATTTTTGGCTTTAAAGAAAAAAGGAGTAATTAATGAAATTTGGAATGATGTTTTCATGCAATACACAAAAACTGCTGATGGAAAATTTGTTGAAAGTAAACAAAAAAATGTTGACACAGGAATGGGTGTTGAAAGAACATTTGCTGCATTGAATGGTTGTGTTAATGTTTATGAAGTAGACACAATGAAACCAATTTTTGAAAAAGTAAAAACATTAACAAAAAAGAAAAAATTTAGCGAAGAAGAAATTAGAAGTTTGAGAATTATTTCGGATCATGTTAGAACATCAGTAATGATTTTAGGGGATAATAAAGCAGTTGTGCCAAGTAATGTTGATCAAGGATATGTTTTAAGAAGATTGATTAGAAGAGCTGTTCGACATGCTCGACTTCTAGGAATAGAAGGAAATTTTTGCACTTCAATTGCAAAAGAAGTTGTGAAAGTTCTTGGCAAGGTTTATAGTGAATTAAAGAAAAATGAGAAATTTATTTTTAGTGAATTAGAAAAAGAAGAAGAAAAATTTTCTGTTGCACTTGAAAAAGGAATAAAAATTCTTGAAAACAAATTATTCTTTTTAGAAAAAGCTGGAAAGAAAGAATTGAATGGAAAAGGAGTATTTGATTTGTATCAAAGCTTTGGTTTCCCATTAGAAATGACTATTGAAATTTGTAAAGAAAAAGGTTTTAGTGTTGATGAAAAATCATTTGAAAAATTATTGCAAGAGCATCAAGAACTTTCAAGAAAAGGAGCTGAACAAAAGTTTAAAGGTGGTTTGGCTGATTCAAAAGAAGAGACAACTAAATTGCACACAGCAGCACATTTAATGCTTGCAGGAATGAAAGAAATTGTTGATAAAAAAATTGAACAAAAGGGTTCAAACATTAACGCTGAAAGATTAAGATTTGATTTTAATTCAGATGAGAGATTAACTGAAGAGCAAATAAAAAAAATTGAAGATTGGGTGAATAAAGCAATTGCTAGCGAAGCAAAAGTTACAATGGAAGTTCTTTCTCTAGAAGAAGCAAAAAAGAAAGGTGCTCATGGAACATTTGAATCAAGGTATGGGGAAAAGGTAAAGGTTTACACTATGCAAGGAAAAGATGGTACAATTTATTCAAAAGAAATTTGTGGTGGGCCACACGTTGAATCATTAAAAGGAATGGGCAAATTTAAAATTAAAAAACAAGAAAGTGTTGCTGCTGGCGTGAAAAGAGTAAAAGCTGTTTTGGAATAGTTTTTTTAAAAGCTAATTAATTCAAATAAAATTATTTACAATTTTTATTTTTTACATCTCTTCCATTACTTCAACATCAAGAATTTCTAAACCTTTTTTCAAAGTAATTGCTGTAGCTTCAACCAAGCTCAACCTAGCGTTTAATAATTTTTTGTTTTCTTTATTTTCTTCATTAAGGATTTGAACATCATGATAAAAAGAATTAAATTTTTCTGCAACCCCTAGCAAGTTGTGTGCTAATGGATGCAAAGATAATTGCTCCCAACTCTTCTCAATACTTTCTCTTATTCTTCCTAACTCAACAAGCAATGCTTTTTCCTTTTCTTCTTGTAATAAATCAAAATTCTTTTTTTCAAATTTAATTTTTTCAGATTTTGCTTTTCTCAAAATGCTTTTTGCCCTAGCATAAGTGTATTGTAAATAAGGTGCTGTTTCTCCTTCAAAAGAAATGCTTTGTTGTGGATCAAAAATCATATCCTTCTTTGAATCATTTTTTAATAAGAAAAATTTGATTGCTCCAAGAGCAATTATTCTAGCTCTTTCTGTACTTTCCTTTTTGCTTAATTTTGGGTATCTTTGATTTATTTCTTTCAAAGCAATTTCTTTTACTTCCTTAATCAAATCATCAGCATCAACAACAGTGCCTTCTCTAGATTTCATTCTTCCACTTGTAAGGGAAACATAGCCATAACTCAAATGATAACATTGTTTAGCCCATTTTCTTCCAAGTTTTTCAAAAATCTTGAATAATTGCTGAAAGTATAAATCCTGTTCATTTGCAACAACCCAAATTGCCTCATCTAAATTAAAGTCACGAAATTTTGCTTCTGTTAAAATAATTTCATTTGTTGCATACAATGATGTGCCGTCTCCTCTCAACAAAATTTTATTTGGTAGCTCAGGTTCTAATTTTGCAACTATTGCTCCATTATCTTCCTTTTCAAAAATTCCTTTCTTTAATCCTTCTTCAATAATTTTATTTTTGTTTTTCTTTTCTTTTTCAAACATTTCACTTTCAAAAAACCATTTATCAAATTTTGTTCCAAAATCTTTGTAGGTTTCTTTCATTCCATCTAATGCCCATTTATTCATTTTTTTCCACAGAGCAATAGTTTCCTTATCTCCTTCTTCCCATTTTTTCAAAAGCTCTTGTGCCTCTTCTTCTAACTTTGGATTCTTTTTTGCTTCTTGAGAATATTTAACATACATTTCTCCAACAAAATGATCGCTTTTAATTTTCTTTTTTTCAGGAGTCATTTCTTTTGCAAATTTTTGATAAGCAAGCATTGACTTTCCTATATGTACTCCTCTATCATTAATTAAATTTGCTTTCATTACTTTGTGTCCTGTTATTTCTAACAAATTTGCAATTGCCAAACCCAAAGAATTATTTCTTAAGTGCCCTAAGTGTAATGGTTTGTTAGTGTTTGGACTAGAATATTCAACCATTACTTTTTTATTTAATTTTTTAAAATCAAAATTCTTTTCAGAAAAAATATTTTTTAAAACTTGTGAAGATAAATCAGATTTTGAAATAAAAAAATTTACATAAGGACCTTTTGCTTCAATCTTTTCTAAAAATTCAGGCTTATTTCTTCCAAGTTCTTCAGTAATTTTTTTTGCAATTTCAATTGGACTTTTTTTCAATTGTTTTGCTAATGTAAAACAAGGGAATGCAAAATCACCTAAATCTTTTGGTGGAACTTCTAATAATTTAAAAGCCACTTCAACCTCTACATAACCAATTAGTGCTTTTGAAATTTCTTCTTTAAAATTCATAGATATTGATAGTATTATTTGTTTTTAATTCTAATCAAATTTGTAATTCCGTAATTAGATTTTTAATTCTCGAGTAGTTAGTTAGATTTATAATATTCAAATGAGTGTTTCTTATTATGTCAAGATTAAAGAGAGTTATTAAACATCCAACTACAAGAAAGGTTGTTGCAGGGGCAATTGTTGCTACTGGAATAACTGTTGCTGCACACATGGGAAATCCTAAGAGAGCACAAATTGCTAAAAAAGCTAAGACAGAACAGGTTGCTAGAAGAAGTATAAAACGAATTTATGGTGATAATTTAGCTAGTGCAATTAGTGCTGGTGAAATAGGAAACCATTTGGGGGCAAGCCAAGATTATTTTGCAGCTTTTGAAGTGGCTTCAAAACAAAAAAACTGGAAAGCTTTAGGAATTACAAATAGACAGGGTGTTGTAAAAATATTGGATTTATCAGTTGATAGTTTTATTCAATTGTCTCAAACAACTGATATTAGAAGAACTGACAGAAGATATGCAATTCAGTTGGCTGGATTAGGACGAAAGTTAAGAGAACCAGCTAGAGCATATGGTTTAGATAGAAAAAAGCAGGAATCACTAAAACGTTATGTTTACCAACTTAATGATAGAATTCTTCAATAACTTTTAACTTTTTAGAATGATGTAATTTCTTTGTCTGAATAGTTAATAAATTAAGTTTATATAGGTTATTTTACTAAAGTGGTATAGGTGGTATGGTGAAATTAGTTGTAATGATTCCTTCGTATAATGAAGAAAAAACTCTTCCTTTAGTAATAAAAGAAATTCCTAGAAAAATTAGTGGAATAGATAAAATAGAGGTTTTAGTAATAGATGATGGTTGTACTGATAAAACTGTAGAAAATGCAAAAAAAGCAGGCGCAGATAAAATAATTCATCACACAAGAAACATGGGTCTTGCTCCATCTTTTAGAGATGGTCTTGAAGAAGCTCTTAGAATGGGTGCAGATATTATAGTTAATACTGATGCTGATTTTCAATATAATCAAACAGAAATTCCAAAAATAATTAAACCAATAATGGACAAAAAAGCTGATGTTGTTTTAACTGACAGACATGTTCAGAAACTTGATCACATGCCTTTTGGAAAAAAATGGGGAAATAGTACTTCTTCTTGGATTACAAGAAGAGTTTCCGGTTACCCAGTTCATGATGCACAATCAGGTTACAGAGCATTCTCAAAAGAAGCAGCTTTGAAATTAAATGTGCTATCTGACTACACTTATGTTCAGGAAACAATTATTCAAGCACAATTTAAAAAAATGAAAATTGTTCAAGTGCCTTGTGAGTTTAGAAAAAGACAAGGAAAATCAAGACTAATTTCTAACATTTTCAATTATGCTAAAAGAGCAGGAACAACAATCATAACCTCATACACCCATTATTATCCATTAAAAGTGTTTTTGGGAATTGGTGGGGTATTTGGATTAGCTGGTTTGATAACTGGGGCTAATGTAATTATGCATTTTTTGACAACTGGGATGGTTTCACCCTACCTACCAAGCGCAATTTTGTCTGGATTCTTAATCTTAATAGGATTCCAAGTTTGTTTACTAGGACTAATTGCAGACACTATGAAAGCAAGCAGAATGGTACAAGAACAAATCCTTTACAAACTAAAAAAACAAGAAATTGAAAGAAAGTGATTATTTCAATGAAAAATAATAATCTTATTTCGATAATTATTCCAATATTTAATGCAGAAATGGACTTGCCAACATTAATCGAATCATTAAAAAAACAAACAGATTCAAATTTTGAAGTACTATTTGTGGATGATAAATCCAAAGACAACTCTCTAAAATTATTAACTAAAGAAAAGCTAAAAATTGGAAAATCAGTAAGAGTATTACAAAATAAAATTAATTTGGGGCCAGCAAAAACTAGAAATTTTGGAATTTTAAAATCTACTGGGAAAATAATTGCTTTTACTGATTCAGATTGTATAATTAATGAAAATTGGGTAAGAAATATTAGACATTTTTTTAAAAATGATTCTTCTGAATTGGTAATGGGTAAAGTAACTATCCCAAAATCAACATTAATTGGGGATTCTATTTCTGCATTAGGGTTTCCAGCTGGGGCAAACTTAGGATTTGAGAAAGTTTGGAAAGTATCAAAAGAAGGATTTACTGAACATATTTCATCTTGTAATTTTGCAGCAAAAAACGAAGTTTTCAAACGAATTGGAACATTTGATGAAGATTTTAGAGTTGCTGGAGGCGAAGATACTGAACTTTCTATTCGAGCAATAAACCAAAAACTACATATAAAATATTGCCCTGAAATAAGTGTTTTGCATAAACCTCGAAAAAGTATTATTTCCTTTATTAAATGGCAAATAGTTAGGGGGCGTGGGAATTATTATATTAAAAAAAAATTAAAAAATGTTAATTCTCTTGTTAAAACTAAAATATGGTATATAAAAAATGTTATTAAAACTTATTGGAAATCACCAAAAATATTTTTAATATTAACATTTTTGTTTGGTGGGTTTGTTTTGCAGCAAATAGGATATATTTTGGAATTTATTAAAAATGAAAGTGGTCCCCATGAATAAAAAGCTATTAGTAATTATCGTTTTATTGAGTTGTATCTTTATTATTTATTTTTATTCAAAACCACTATTTTTACAAATAGATCCAGTATTCAATATGCCTGATGAGGCAATGTTGTGGAATTTTTCAGAACAATTTCATACAACAGGATCATTTATTTATGATCGATCAGAATTATTAAACAATTTTCCTGAAGAAATCCAAGTTAGTTTTATGCCCCGAGATGCATCAATAAATCAAACTAACATAGTGCCACAAAATTTTATTTGGCAGTATTATGTCATTTCAATTTTAACAATATATAATGAACCTAATAATTTATTTATAACTATTTTATTGCCTTTGTTCTCATTAATGACTTTATGCTTTGCATTTCTTCTTTTTAAAGAAATATTTGACAAGAATATTGCTTTAATTTCGATACTCTTCATTTCAATCTTTCCATACTTTTGGTATTGGTCTTCTAGACTACTTTATTTAGATATATTGACTATCTCATTTTTTATTGCAGGGCTGTTGTTTTTAATACAAAGCAAATTTAATAACAAAACAAAGTTGTTTTTGGGCACTTTCTTTTTTTGTATTTCAATGGTATTGCGCCCAACATACGCCTTACTAATCGCACCAATCTATATACTTTGGGGAATTAAAAATTTAAAAAATCTTAAAATTGTACTCCTGCCCTTGATAATAATTATTTTATTTGGAATTATTGTTCTGTCGCCAACTCTAATTTTAAATACTCAACTCTATGGAAGTCCAATAAAAACGGGGTATGATTTAAGCTACGCGATTCAAGAACAATACACGGGGGTAAACACTAGTTTTCTTCAGATAAATTTTGAGCAAATATTAAATAATTCAACAAGATATTTTATTGAAATAAGCCCCTTATTCTTTTTGCTTTTGATAGTTGGATTTTTTATAATCTTAGTTAAAACAACAACAACGAGCGCACCGTCTAATAAAAGTTGGTATGCATTGTATATTTTATTTATTTTGTTAATGACTCTGTTAATATATGGTTCTCGTGCAAATTGGGGATTTGACAAATTTTATATAAATGCGTCATTTGCAAGATATATGCTACTATTTTTTACTTTAAGCATTCCAATTTTTGTAGAACCAATTATTATAGTGGTTAAAAAGTATTCAAAATTAACATCAACATTATGTGTGTTTACATTTGTTATATTAAGTGTTTTCATTACACTCTTCGGACCGATGGGATTAATTGAGACTAATACAAATATAATCTCTAATGAAAATTTAAGGTCCAAAGTTTTAGACAACACTGAATCAAATGCAATTATCATATCGCAGTATTATGATAAAGTTATTTTTCCAGACAGGTTCACTACAACAACTGCTTTTTTAGCATCAAACAAACTGGATGTCGAAGGGAATGAACTAATTTGGTACATCCCTGTCGATGAGAATTTATTAGCTGAAAATATAATCCTGTTATATAGTTCAACTCACCCAATCTACTTAATTCAGAATAGCTCGGTTGATATAGATAAATTAAACAAAATTCTAAAACAAAAAAATTTTATATTCGCTGATGCAATTTCAATTGAAGATTTGGTAATGTTTAGGCTTTCAAGATTTAATTGATTCTAATGCAATAAACTTTGTTTTTCCATTAACAAAAGATCCAACTTTTTTAAATAAGGATTGATTAAACTCAGAGTTTGCAGTAATTACAAAATTGCTATCACCATTCGCAAAGTTACTAATTAGTAAATGACTAAAAAATGAATTTTCAAGTAATGAAAAATATTCTTTTTGATCAGAATCTAATAATAAATCTCCTTTTCTTGATTCGATTTGAACTAATCCAACTTTAAAAAGTTGTAGTTTAGTTTGAACATTTACATAGTTCAAATCAATAGTTTGAGTTTCCCCTTTAAAATAAACTTTGATTACTTGTGCAGATTCTTTGTGCCAAATAACAAAACTGATTAATGAATTAGAATCAATATTAGAAAAATATTTTGTTGGGCTCTCACAAAAAATAGGGGTTTGTAATACAAATTGTTTGTTAGTCAAAATCATATTTGCTATTAAAAAGTCTTTCTTTGATTCACTTTGGAGTAACTGAATTTTATAAACTCCCTTCCTGGGTTTTTCTAAAAATATTTTTTCTTTCTGTGGATTTCCAAGAATTGATTTCCCATAATTTTCATTTGTGTCTATTCCATTATCTGGAACTATTGTTTCAAATATTTGTTTTCTATCTGGCCCAAAAACAATTATTTGTAATTCATCTGTTCCCTCATACCAATCTTTATCTTGTTTTGTTATTGTCATATTTAGATCTTCTCCTTCACCAACCCAAACATACATTGTGTGAGAACCTCTCAAAGCAACATTCAAATCAATAGGCTCTGTTGAAGGAACATAACCAGGCAAATCAGTAATATAATGTTCTATCGGGCACATGGCATATACTTCTTCATCAATAGCTATTTTTTCTCCAGGCGCAACATGTTCATCAACCCAATCTTGCAGTTGTTCGCAAGCTGTTCTCTTATCTTCTCCGCCAAAAAAAAGTAATAAAGCAATAAGAATAATCAAAATAATTGCTGGAATAAAAATTGTTTTTAATTTAGATAATTTATTTGAAGGCTTACTAGAAATTGATTTAGTTTCTAATTCGGGAGTAACCTTTGACTCTATTTTTTTCTTGTTTTTTGATGACTTTGTTTTTGAAGCCACTTGTTTTTTTGCCATACTAGATTTAACTCAAAAAAACTAATATATACTTAACTCTCAGGCTTTTTTTGGGTTATTTTTGAAAAAAGACAACATTATAAATAAAATTCAAGTATTATTTAATTATGGATAAATCCTCTCTATTAAAAGGATCATTATATCTTTTACTAACCCAAGTGTTTTTTGTAGCTTCAGGTTATGCTGTACAAATAGTTTTAGGGAGAATATTGGGTCCAGAATTATATGGTAATTATGGTGTTGTTGTTGCTGTTGTAACTTTACTAAACCTAATTTTTACTAGTGGTTTACAACAATCCATTAGTAAGTTTGTTTCAGAAAATAAAGAAAGGGCTGAAGCGGTTAAACACAAAGCATTATTGTTACAGTTATCCCTTGGTTTAGGAATAGGGTTAGTTTATTTTTTGCTAGCAGAAAATATTGCTTTATTATTAAATGATATTTCGCTAACACCTTTAGTTCAAATAAGTTCTCTAATGATTCCAACTTATGCTTTATTTTCAGTATTCAATGGTTATTTTAATGGAACAAGGGAATACAATAAGCAATCATTTATTGGAATATTATATAATATAGCAAAATTTGTTTTTATTGTGGGTTTTGCCGTAGTTGGTTTTTCTGTTGGCGGAGCAATATTTGGTTTTGCACTAGCCCCCGTTGTGGGTTTGATTAGCGGTTTGTTATTAGCTGGATTACACAAAACAAGTAAAAGTTTTAAGACTAGAGAATTACTAAAATTTGGAATTCCCGCAATTGTTTTTGCAATTGCTTTGAGTTTTACTATTGAATCTGGATTACTAGCCATAAAAGCACTTATGTCTAGTGACTATGCTGGATATTATAATGCTGCATATCAAATCGCAAAGGTGTTAGTTTTCTTTACTGGGGCTTTAACTGGAGCTCTATTTCCAGTTATTTCTCACTCAACTCACAATTTATTAAAAGAGGAAACAAAAAAGCATATTCAAAAAACAACAAAATATCTTTTAATTTTCCTAGTTCCTGGTGCAATTGTATTGTTCACTTTGTCTGAACAAATAATTACTCTTTTCTTTGGAAATAAATATCTTTTAGGGGCTGAAGCACTTTCACTTTTAGGGATTGCTCTATTTGTTTATTCGTTTTATACTTTATTCGCGACTATTTTATTGGCTTCAAATAAACCAAAACAAATAATGATAATAAGCGTTTTTGTTATTTTTCTTTCAGTTGCACTGAACTTTTTGTTTATTCCAATATTTGGTTTAAGTGGTCCAGCAATTGGAATAACTATTTCATCAGCATTTGGAATATTAATTTGTTATTTTTATTCAAAAAAAAGAATAGAAGTTTCGTTACCAAAAAAATCAATTCAAAATACAACAATTGCAGGAGTAATAATATTACTACTTGCCTATTTCATTAAACTAAACGGGGTGTTATTTATTTTGGAAGCTATAGTTTTAACGATTATTTATTTTGGAGTATTAATTTTGCTGAAAGAAATGACAATCAAAGAATTAATTCAAATATTGAAGTTTAATAAAAAGGAGAAAAAGATATGAAAATAAATTTTAATGAAATCTTTTTAGTTCTGGCAACAATTTATTTCTTTTTAGTTTTACTCGCTTCATTTGATTTGATTGGGCAATATGTTTTGCATTTTGAGTTATTTGGAGTTATTGTTGGTATTATTGGCGCAATTGCAATACTAAATAAGAAACCAGAAAGAATATTTGTTAGAAAAAAAATACTTCAAAAAGAATCCATATCAACAATAATTCAAATTATTTTTGTTTTAGCAATAATTCTAATTTTAGTTACTAGAATAATCCCTTATACCACAAATACCATCCCTTTAGGTTATGACCCAGGCATCTATAAGTATGCATTTGAAGCTTATTCTTCAAATTTGCCCAATCTTCCATTTAATGAACTAGATGTTTGGCTTCAACAATGGGAGCCGCAAGGATTCTTTGTTTTAACAGATTTACTTAATATTTATGGTTTTACAATTGACCAAATAATGATTCCTTTTTTTATTTTTGTTCAATTTGTACTGGGTTTAATGATTTATTCAATAACTAAACATTTTTTTGGAAAAAAAGAAGCAGTTTTAGCAATTTTTCTTTATTCAATATCAGTAATCGAATTCAAAGTATTTTGGTATTTTTATTTAAAAAATGTAATTGGATTAATTTTATTATTAACTTCATTTTATTTGTATTCAAAAAAGAAATATTTTGCTTCAGCACTGGTTGCTGGATTTTTGGCAGGATTACACCGACCAACTTTTTTATTATTTACAATTATTTTTGGATTAAACTTTTTAATTGATTTTAAAAATGTTAAAAAAAATCTACAAACTGGACTTCTAATTACATTAATCTGTTTGGGTTTTTATTGGGGCAAATTTGATCAATTATTGTTTAGCACGTTAGTTCCATCAATTGAATCACCGGGGGCTGGAACTTTTATGGATTTTTTTCAATACCAATTTTCAATTTTAGTTTATTTACCATTCGCAATAATTGGAGGAATAGAATTATTCAAACATAAAGAAAAAGTAATTTTGTTGATTGGTGCGTTGATATCTCTTTTTATTGTCACATTTCAATTAATATTTTATAATCGATTTTTAATTTTTTTAGAAGTATTCGTATTAATTTTAGCGGCCTATGGAGTAAAATTATTTATTGAATCAGAAAATAAACAAATAGTAAAATTTGTAATTATTGGCTTGCTTTTAGTTAGTGGAATCTTTTTAATTACAAAAGAATCAATTGATGCAAAACCACTAATTAGTGAAAGTGAATTAAGCTCAATAAAGATGATTGACACTATTACTGAAACTAATGCTTTAATTCTCGTTACTAATAGTCAATATTCTCCTTGGGTAAAAGGATACACAACTAGAATAGTCATTGCCCCTGGTTTGTTTGATGAAGATAAATGGAATCGAAAAGAATGGGAATACTTTTGGATGACTTCTGACGAAAATGAAATTAGAAATATGCTTTCAGATTATAAAAAGCCAATTTATGTGTTCATTAGTAGTAAGTCTTTTGGAAATAATGAAAAATTTGAGAATAATTGCTTTGAAAAAAAGTTATTAAACTCAACTGACCTATTATACAAGTATATTTGTGATTAAAATGGATTTATTTGAAAAGAATTATTTATTGCTAATTGGATTGATAATAAGTATATTATCCACAGCTTATTTTTATTTCCAATTAATATTTTTACAACAATATGTTGAACCGACATTTAGCCAAATTTCAATTATCTTTCTGATTCTTTTTGCTTTTGTATATTATTTATTTAAAACTGCTAACACAGAAAAAAAGCAAGTTAATGTATCACATTTGTTAAATCAAATATTTCAATATGTTTTAGTAATTTTTTTGCTTGTTTTATTAATAAAAGAATTTTATCCAATTGACATGACAATTAATGTAAATTATTTACTAATTATAACATTGTTCTTTGGAATAATATCAATTGTTGTTTCAAAGGATGACAAAATCCAAAAAATTAAAGAAGAAATATCAAAAAGAGATATTGCTTTAATTGTTGGTGCAGGAATGATTGGAACTATTTTGGTATATGTAAAAACAATTTCTTTAGGGTGGTTGGGAGTCTTTATTTCAATCATAGCAGGGTTACTAATAATAATCCTTTCATATTTAGTTTTGTCAGACGATGAGGAAGAAGATAAAGATTAATTTTTGGTGAAAATATGTTAGAAATAATTATAATGATTTTATCTGCAATTTTTGTCTTATTTATACCAGGGCTTGCTTGTACTTTTGCATTATTTCCTAAAAAGAATGAAATTGATTGGCTTGAAAGGATTGCATTAAGTTTTGCATTAAGTATTGCTATTACACCATTGCTAGTTTTTTATACAAATTTTTTATTAAGTGCTCCGATAAATATTTTGACTGCCACAACAATCATTGTTGGAATCATCATAACTTCCATAGCAATTTGGTATGTTAGAGTAAACAAAGTAGTTTTCCTCAAAATAAAGAAGGTTAAGTAACTTTTTCCCTAATTTGAGTTAATTTATCTTTTATTTTAGTCAATATGCTTGTTTTGATGAGGAATTAGGGCTTATAATAAGGTTTATAAATAGTCAGATAGAATAAAATATTAGATGTCTAAGTGGAATGAAGTAGCTGACGCTTTGTTGTCGCCAGAATCATTAAAGGATTCTTTTTCTGAAACTATTTTTTGTGAATTTAATAAAGCTAAAAATGCTGTTACTGGTAATGGTTTTAGTGTTGGCGGAGGAAAATTAAATAAGGGACTTTCTCTAAGCATTGCAATAGCCTTAGTTTTAATGATATTTTTAGCTGGCCCAGTTGCTGCTTTTTCGATACAAACTTGGGAAAATCCTTTGCAAGATGATATTTTTGATAGTGAATATGTTAACGTTACTCTTGAAGTAAATAAAAATTCTAATGAAGTAATTAATTCTGTTCAAATGCAAGTACTAAAAGATGGAAATGCTATAGTTGGAACATTTGAGGGAAATTGTGATTCGTCCTATGTTAATGATAACTATGGTTACGGCTATGGTTATGGCTACGGTTATGGATATAGTTTAACAGGACCAATGGTTTGTGATTTTAATGTTGGCCCAGTAAATGCAAATGGTAATTACACTGGAGTTTTACTAATTAATGGTCTTCAAGTTGGTTCTCCAACAACAATCCTGGATGTTAATGAAATACTTGAAGAAGATACTGTTATCGCTGTTGATACTGGCGTAACTGGATTTGATCTTAATGCAATGTTTGTAACTTTGCCAACTGGAAGTTATCATGTTGATGTTAATTCAACAACAAGCACTTCATTAAGCACTAGTGGTTTTAGTATTGCTGGAATATTTTATTCTATTGAATCAAATTTAACAAATGGAGATTTTAACGCACAATTAACCTTTTCTTATCCAGACGCAACTAATGATGGAATAGTGGATGGAACAACAATTAATGAAAATGATTTAAGAGTTTATTATTATGACACTATTGCAGGAGCATGGACAGAAATACCAATTTCTTCAAGAGACACAACAAACAATACAATAACATTTTATGTTGATCACTTTACAGAATTTTCTTTAATGGCACCAGCTCCAGCTAGCACAGGCACAACAAGTAGTTCAGTAGTTAGTACACCAAGAGCAGTTACCCCAGTTGATGAAACACCAATCGTGGATGATACACCAGTTGTAGATAATACTCCAGTAGTGGATAATACTCCAACAAATGATGATTTAGCTGTTGAAACAAATGATAACATAAGTCCAGTAACAGGTTTCTTTGGTTTGGGTGAAGCTGAACCAGCAATACTTGGAGCAGTAGGATTGTTAGTAATCATCGGTTTAGCTGGTGGAATATTCTACTTCAAAAAATTTAAGTAAGATTAAATAGATTCCTGGCTTTTTGCCAGGAAATCTTTCTTTTTTTTAAAAGCAAATTGTTTTATAGTATTTTGAACAAGAGTTTTATATGCCTCTACAATTTGTTTCACACTTTAAACATTTTTCAAATAAAGGAACTGGTAAAGAGAGTCCAAAATTGTTTAATAGGGAATTAGTTTATTCCCATAATGGAAGAATTAGACTTTATAGCAAGAGATTATTACGTGAAATGGAACCTTATAAAAAAAATGTTGAGAAAGTGGTTAGGCAAGCAAGAACCATTGGAAAAATAATGCAAATAATTGAAGTTAACCATGGCTCTAAAAAAAAAGCAATATCTAGTAGAGAAAAACTACAATTGAAAGGTGCAATAATTGCAATGGAAAAAAGTTTTAGGGATGCATTAGAATTTGAAAAGAAATTTATGATGAGTACCAAAAAAGGCCCTAAAGAAAAATTATCTAAGGATAGGGTTCATAATCTAGAAAATGCAGTTCATATAGTCAATGCCTGGTTGGAAGAATTGGAATACTCAGGCATAGTGGAAAAAGGCTTTAAAACAAAATGCTTAGTTGAAGCTGGAATAATTAATAAACCAAATCAGTAAAATATCCGACAATTAGGCTTATTTTTTAAAATTTAGCTTAAAAAATGCATAAAAAGAGCAATACTTGGCTTGTTTTTCATTTGCCTTATTGTTTATTTTCAGCTTCTAATTCAATTAGTTGGGGGGCTTAGAGATGAATATGAATAATTGGCCAATTACTATAAGATACCAATTTTTTTGCAAAAATCAAAAATACTCAAAATTATTAAAAAAAGCCAATCATAAAAAAAATATTTAATATAAAAAACAAAAGATTAGATTTTTTAACTTCAATAACAGAAACTATTTATGCCCCAAAAAAGAAAGGTTTCAAAAAAACCAAATATTCATATTAAAAAATTTGTTGAAGGGCGAAGGCCAACTTTAATCGGTGTTAAAAAATTAATGTTAAAAATTGATAAAATGATTGTTGAAGGAAAAACATTAGATGAAGTTAGAAAAGCTTATGGTGCGTCTCCTGAAGAATTAATAAAAAAAGGAAAGATACCTGTTCTTTATTACAATGGTAAATCAGCTTTTGGTTGTTATCAGCAAAGTTCAATATTATACTCTGCTTTAAAAGAAATTGGAATTAGTTCGAGGCTAACTCGACAAATGTTAGGGGGAGTTCCTCATTCAACAGGGACTTGTTTAAAAAGTATTAGAAAAGGATTTCTGTGCAAAAAGTCAACTTTTTAAAAGCAAATGTTTTTATTGTATTTTAGCGTTAAAATTATCTAAATTGGAGGCTTTAAAAATGAAGAAAATAATTATTGTTTTGCTAATCTGTTTTGTTGCAGTTGGCTTAATATTTGGTTGTACAGAAACAACAAACACTGACAACACAAATAATGGTGGTTCAGGAAATGTTGTAACACAACCAGACAACACAAATAATACAAATAACGGAGCAGGAACTGGGGATGAAATACCAATGCCACCAGCACTGCCAGAATAGGAGGAATAAAAAATGAAAAAAATACTATTTGGATTAGTAATACTAATGCTGGCTTCAACAGCTTTTGCTTTTGAATCAAACTTTTCACAAACCAATTATTCCATGCAAATCAAATTTTACCAAGGTTGGAATTTAGTAAATGGCGGAATTTTAAACGAATTTCACATAATTGACAACCAAATCACAACAGATACTTGTGGAGATTTAACAGTTTATAATTATTTACAAGAGTCTAAAGAATATCAAATAATTAATCTCAATAAAAATTCAGAAGGAAGAAAATTAGGAAGCATGCTTTCTGGTGGACAAAGTATTAATCCAAATTTGGGGTTAAATTCTGGAGTTTGGGTTTATTCCAAAGAAGTATGTGAAGTAGACATTAATTTGTTTTCCCCAAGAAGTTATAATCATAGTATTGAAGAAAAAGATTTGAAAAAAGGTTGGAATTTTATTGGAACAAGCCCAAGCTTTATTGGAAAAAAAGTTACTGACCTTACAAATTGCAAAATAGAAAAAATGTATAGTTATTTCGATGCAAGCTGGGCAGGAAAAGCCGGGGAGTGGATTGAAGAATATTCTGATTCAATAGAGTTTACAAATGAAACCATTGGCAAAGGTTATATTATCAAAGTAAAAGATAATTGTGTGTTTGGAAAAGTTCAAGAATCTGGTCCACCAACATTGCCCAATTAATTAAATTGAATTGGTGGTTTTTTACCACCACCCTTTATTTTTTTAAACTAAAATGTATTCGGCGTCGCCGTGATAGGTTTGTGCCATTTTGTTCCATAATAGTACTGGAATTAGATTTTGTGCTTCGGGTGGCGCATCTGCTCTTTGGTGTCTTTTGATTTCTTGGTCAAATTTTATTTGTGAACGTGAATAAGCTTCTTGTACTGAATTACTTTTTAACAAAGTTATTACTACTTCGTTTGATGCTTCCATTACTGGTTTTACAAGTTCATCATTTAAGGGCTTAAAGCTTTTGTTTGGATTTGACAAAATCATGAAGGGTAATTTATATCCAATATAAGCGATTGTTCCATTTTTTATACACTCTTCGCCAAGTTTTTGTGATGAATCGCAAGCGATTGCATAAACTACTTTTTCTTTTAACCAGTTTATACTTTTCTTATCTTTAATTAAAATTTCATTTTTAAATCCCATTATAGACTCTGGGGTTCCGTGTCCATTAAATATTACTAAGTTTGGTTTCTGTTTTTCTAATACTTTTCCGACTTGTTTTTTGTTTGCTTTTGCCTGGTTTAAATCAAAGTATTTTATTCCTTTGTTATCGCAATATTTGATTATTTTGTTGAACCACTCTGATATACAATAAGTTATTGTGTCATGGTCTGGTCTTGTTGTAAGTAATTTCATTTTTTTATCACTACTGCTTTGCTAAGGATGTTAAATAGTTCATGTGCATGTTTATAATTAATTTTCCTATATTATCCCCATCTTGCACGTGTTTGATTAATTGGTCTTTTGTAAATGTTCCAGTATTTCCTATTGATAGTTTAACTGTTGGAGGCATTGTTGATAATCTTGCTACTACAAGTTTTATTATATCTTCATCTACTTTACACATTTTTAATCCCCTTCTATTATTCCAAGTTTTTCTAACTTTATTAATATTTGTTTTCCAAGTTTTGTGTCTTCAGAAACTTCCAAGTTTGCAACATTCCATGTTATGGGTTGGCTATCAATTACTAAAATTATTTCCTTTCTTACGCCTAATGGTAAATTCGCGTAGACTTGTAAAAATTGTTCTTTTGTGACTGGCATAATATCACTAATATCTTTTCTTGCTTATAATTATTTGTTTTTGGAAAGTCTTATAAATTATTTATTTGGTTTTCTTTGACACTATTTTGATGCCATCTTTTGTCAATTCTAATTCTAAGTCTTCCCCAGTTTTCCAACCCAATTTCTTTATTTCTGCAGGAGGTAGTGTTATTACATATTTTGAGTATTCTTTAGAACCAATTTTTCTTGATAGTTGTTTTTGGAGCTTCATTCAAACCATTATCATTAGGTACCGAATGTTTATAAACATTTCCTAATTTATATTAGGTACCTAAGTGAGTAAATTAACATGAAAACAAAGATAAACAAATGTTTCCGTTGCGGTTCAGAAAAAATTGTTAGACGAGGAAAACAATTTAATACAAAGAAAACTACTTGGAAACAAAGATGGCAATGCTTAAATTGTAAACACAAATTTAACGAAAGAAAAGAAAACTTAATCGATTATGAAGCAGAACCGTTTGAGTATAAACCAAAAGGAATAACCCCAATAGACTGGAGTAAATATAATGAGGTACAACTAAATGAAAAATTACTTTTCTTAGAAATTAGCAACGATTTGCTTAATATGTTTGAGTTTAAACAAGTAAAAACAAACGGTAGACCAGTAAAAAACACAAAAGATATTCTATTCTCAATGCTTGTAAAAATCTATAATAAGAATAGTTCAAGAAGAACTATTAGTGATTTAGAATTATTAAAGAAACTTGGTTACATAAACGAAGTGCCTTGCTTTTCAACACTAATGAATTACTTTAACAACAAAGACTTTCAACAAATTTTAGAAAAAATAATCGAATTATCTGCTTTACCTTTCAAAGAAGTTGAATCAGATTTTGCTTCTGACGCAACAGGTTTTAGTTCATCACAATTTGGTCGTTGGTTTAATCATAAATGGGGCGAAGAAACTGAAAAAAGAGTTTATAGAAAACTTCACGCGATGATTGGAGTAAGAAGTAACATTATTACTCATGCGATTGTAACAAAACAAGAAGGTCGTTATACAGGAGACACTTCACAATTCAAAGAGTTAGTAAAGAAAACTGCTATTAATTTCACAATAAAAGAAATTAGTGCAGACATGGCTTACTCATCAAGAGAAAACTTAGAAATAGTTTCAGAATTAGACGGAATTCCTTTTATTCCTTTTAAGAGCAATACTAAATCTAAAGGTCTTGGTTCGAGTGCATGGAAAAACATGCACTATTATTTCAAACAAAAACCACAAGAATTTTATGAACACTATCACAAACGTTCAAATGTTGAAACTACCTTTGCAATGATAAAACAAAAATTTAGTGGTCAACTAATGACTAAAAACTGGCAAGCAAACACAAACGAAATACTCGGAAAATGTATCTGTCACAATATTTACTGTTTAATCAAAGCTTACTATCTTCTAAACGTGGAAAAGACTATTTCCACAGAAGTCCTAAATAAACAAAGAATTCAAGTTTTGTTATAACTTTTTAAACAAGTCCATTCAACAGTAATATTTAGGTTAAATGGAAAATTGTATGAAGCTGATCCTTTTTTTAGAAATAGAATTGAAGAAGTTACAAATCCAAGAAGAAATTATATAAAAGAAGGAATAAAATTAAAATTATTCAAATTTATTGAACCTGGACATTATACTTATGCTGATTATAAGAAAGAAAAGAAAACTGGAAAATTACTTTAAAATTTTTTTAATGGCAGAAAGCTAAAACTTCTGTATCCCATCACACATTGGATATGCTGAGCAACCCCAAAATTTTCCATATTTACTTTCTCTAATTGCCATTGGAGAACCACACTCAGGACATTTTGGAGAAGATATTTTTTCTCTAGTGTGTTTAGAACAAACAGGCACTCCATCTTTATTATAGATTGTTGCACTCATTCCATGACGCGCTTTATTTACCGTTGCAATCAACGAAATTCTGCTGTATAATAAGCTGTA
>CAZHNO010000004.1:0-66806 GCA_964534045.1 uncultured archaeon | reverse complement strand
GAATTTGCGTGCACTGTTCCCATACAACCATCATGTCCAGTATTAATTGCTGTGAATAGGGTGAATGCTTCTTCGTGTCTTACTTCTCCAACAATAATTCTGTCTGGACGCATTCTTAAACTATTTTTTGTTAATATATCTAATTTTAATTCACCAGTTCCTTCTAAGCCAGGTGGTCTAGCTTCCATTCTAACCCAATGTTTTAAAGGTAAGTTTAGTTCAGCAGTGTCTTCTATTGAAATTATTCTTTCTCTTTCTGGAACGAATGAAGCTAAAACATTTAGTAAAGTTGTTTTTCCAGAACCAGTTCCACCACTTATCAAAATGTTTGCAGGTTTTGTGCTTAGTCCATCAACACACACCCAGAGGAAAGCAGCAGCTTCACTAGACAATGTGTTCATTCGTATCAAATCAATTATTGAATAAGGATCTTCTCTAAATTTTCTTATTGTTAAAGTGCCGCCAGAAATACTTGCTGGAGGAATTGTTGCATTAACTCTACTTCCATCAACAAGTCTAGCATCTAATAAAGGAGAGGATACATCAACTCTTCTTCCAACTTCTCTTGCTATTTTATTTATTAAATCTTCAATTTCTTGATTAGAAAAAAATTCAATATTAGTTTGCATCATTTCATATTCTCTGTGAAAAACATAAACTGGTTTTTTTGGACCAACAATCATTATTTCTTCTAAAAAATCATCCTTTATTAAATCATCAATTAATCCATATCCAACCATTTCTCTTACAACAGCTTCAGCATAGAAAATTACTCTTGAGGGGGGGATTTGTAATGTTGGATTATTTTTTATTATGTCAAGAATTTTTTGTTTGTAAATAACTCTTCTTTCATCAGCATTTCTTATTTTGAATGGGGCAATACTAACAAGTCTTGTTGTGGCTTCCTTTATTGTATTGATTATTCTTCTTTCTGCAGAAGTTGGGCGAGTAGTTGGAACAAAATAATATTTCATTTGTTCATTTGGTATTTCATAAATTGTTGTTTTTCCATATTTTTTTAATTCAATTTTCTTTTTTGATTCTAATTCCATCTCAACTTGTGTTTTTTCACCCTTTGTTTGTGGTTCAATTTCTAATTCGTCTTCAACCATTTGTTCTTGAAAGTTTTGCATATCTTCCTTTTTTACGCTTTGTGCTAACGCTTCTTCTTTCATTTCAGGGTTATTTTTAACAGCTTTTTCTTCAGAAATTTTGTTAGGTTCATCACTTTTTTTAGCACTTTCCTTTGCTTGTTTCATCAAGTCTTCTAAATAATCAGTTGGCATGTTAAAAGTAAGCATTTTGTTTATTTAATCCTTGCGCCCGCTCCATCGGGCGGCGCTGGAATACGCTTTGTGCTATTTAGCAATAGCACAGTAGAGAATTAATTTTTTTCTTTAATTTCTTTTTTAATTTTTTCTAAGAATTTATCAGCTTTCATTACTTCTTGTTTTCCATCACGTGTTCTTACAGCAACTGATTTGTCAGCTTCTTCTTTTGCTCCAACAACAAGAATGTATGGCACTTTCATTTTTTGTGCTTCTCTAATTCTATAACCTAGAGATTCATTTCTATCATCTAATTTACTTCTTATTCCTTCTTCAATAAATTCGTTATGAATCTTTTTTCCATAGTCTAAAAACTTTTCTGAAACTGGAATTATTATTGTTTGTTCTGGAGATAACCAAGTTGGGAATGCTCCCCCAAACTTTTCTATAAGCATTGCCATTGTTCTTTCATAGCATCCAATTGAAGATCTGTGTATAATGTATGGTCTTTTTTTATTTCCATCTTTATCAACATATGTCATATCAAATCTTTCTGGCAAAGCGAAATCAATTTGCACTGTTATTATTGTGTCTTCTTTTCCATAAACATTTGTTGCTTGCAAATCTAATTTTGGGCCGTAGAATGCAGCCTCTCCATCAGCTTCCACGTATTTTAGTTTCAAGTGATCAAGTATTTTTTTCATTTCTTTTTGTGAATGATCCCATGCTTCTGGATTGTTAATATATTTTCCTTTTTTGTTTTCCGGATCCCATTTAGAAAACCTAAATGTAATATCTTCCTTAATTCCAATAGTTTTCATTACATAGTCAATCAAATCAAGAACTTTTTTGAATTCTTCTTCTAATTGTTCTGGTGTAACAATTACATGTCCTTCTGATAGAGTGAATTGTCTTACTCTTGTCATTCCGTGCATTTCTCCAGAAGATTCATTTCTAAAAAGCACTGAAGTTTCACCATATCTTATTGGTAAATCTTTGTATGATTTTAATCCATTTTTGTAAATTAAAAATTGATATGGACAAGTCATTGGCCTTAATGCCAAAATTTCTTTATCTTTTTTTTCATCACCCAAAATAAACATTCCATCTTTATAGTGGTCCCAATGTCCTGAAACTTTGTAAAGATCGGATTTTGCCATGTATGGGGTTCTAGTATAAGTATATCCTCTTTTTTCTTCTTCATCTTCAATAAATCGTGTTAAAATTTGAAATATTTTAGCACCTCGTGGCATTAGTAAAGGTAAACCTTGTCCAACTAACTCGTGTGTCATAAAAATTTCTAATTCTCGCCCTATTTTGTTATGGTCGTTTGCCTCTGCTTTTTCGCGTAATACTAAATAATCATCCAATTCTTTTTGTGTTTTGAAAGCAATTCCATAAACTCTATGTAATTGTTTATTTTTTTCGTTTCCTTTCCAATATGCTGAAGAAATTTTTAGTAATTTAAATGCACCAACTTTTCCTGTACTTTCAAGGTGTGGGCCTTTGCATAAATCAGTAAAGGTTCCATTTGAATATATTGAAACTTTTTTTTCTCCTTTTTCTGCAAGATCATTTATCATTTCTATTTTGTATTTATTTTTTTTGAACATTTCTTTTGCATTTGCAATACTAATTTCTGTTCTAATTAACTTATCATTTCTTTTTATTATTTCTTTCATTTTTTTTTCTATTTTAACTAAATCTTCTTCATTGAATTTTTGATTTAAATCAAAGTCATAGTGAAATCCTTGTTCTATTGGTGGCCCGATAGCAATTAGCGTTGTTGGATAAACTTCTGTTAGTGCTTCTGCAAAAACGTGTGCGGCTGTGTGCCACAATTTTTCCATTTCTTGTTTATCCATTACCATATATATCTCTCCATAAAAAATCCTAGCTCAATAAACCTTTTAATTAGTGAGCTTTTAAGCCGTGGTCGTAGTAAGATTAGAATTAGTCAAACTTTTTACTACATCCATTACATAGTTCAGTTAATTTGCTATATATAAATAAGTTATTTTTTGATGTAACAATTTGTATAGCTAGTTTAAGTTTTTTAGATTATAAAAAAATTATCTTGTTGCTCGCTTGCATCTTTCTTTTCCACAAAGAGAGTGAAATTCTTTGCAATAAACATTTCCATCAGATTCTTTTTTGAATTTGCATTGTTCCCATGACACATTTCCCCTTGAATCCGTTCCACTATTTCTAATTACATTTGCAATAATATTCCCGTGTCTTTCATCAATTTTTTGTTTTATATTTCCATTTGGAATATGAATCTCACTTTCTCTTTTGTTTGCAAAATATTGTTTTTCAAAGTCAGTTTTTGCTTTAACTGAAGGGATTGTTCTATTTCCGTTGAATGAAACTTTATTTTCAAAACCATTTCTTAGTTCAGCAAGTTTTTCTTGTGGAACTGCTTGTCCTTGGCTAACATCAATTATTCCTTTTTCAGAAGCAGGTTGTTGTAGCTTCATTCTTTCCATTAATTGGTTAGTTTTTCTTGCTTCATCAACAAATCCTTTTAGTGCCATTATTTATTCATCATATTAAACAAATAAAAAGCTATTTGAAAGCGCATTTTTTGAGAAAATTAAGTTTTATTTAAGTATTTGTTTGTGCATTAATTATTCATTTAGAGTGGTTTTTAATGATAAGTCCAGAACTTTGTGTTAAGTGTAAAGGAAAATTACTTTGTGGTTTAAAAAGCTGTCCAATTTTAGAAAAAAGTTCTTCTCGTTCAAAAATTGTTTCAAAAATAAAGGATAACTCTTTTTCAGGTGCTACTCCGCCAGGCTTTTTTGTTTCTTGGCAAAATTATCCAAAAGTAGCAGTTGCTCCTTTGTCAGCTTTGCCTGAAGAACTTTCACCAATTTCTGATAAACCAGAAGAGTGGTATGGTTTACCTCAAGAAAAAATAATTTCTTTTAGAGAATCATTGCTCCGCTCTTACAAAGCAATTCCTGTTGCTCAAGCAGCAAATCCAGATTATGAATTATTGGATTTTCAAGAAGTTGCAATGTCTTCTGACTTATTAGAATTAAATATTAAATTAAAAAAAACTCCAAAAGAAGAAACAAGTTTTGATTCTTTTTCTGCTCCAATGGGTCCGAGTGCAGAGTTAGCACAATTATCATTAACAGAAAATACAAAAATTCCAAAAAAAGTTGATTATTATTTTTCTGACACTGATGCAAAAAGCAACACTGCATTAATTGAATTATATGAATCTGGTTTTTCTGTTTCTTATTTAGCAAAAATTTTGTCAAGCGGGGCATTGGGGGTTAAAAAAAATAGAAAACTTGTTCCAACAAGATGGAGTATTACTGCAGTTGATTCTAATTTATCAAAACATTTAATTAATGAAAAACTATCACAAAATAAAGTTATTGATAATTTCAAATTATTTCACTCAAAATATTTAGATAATGACTTTTGGATTTTATTAATGCCTTATGCGTGGTCTTTTGAGCAGTTAGAAGTTTGGTTGCCTGGAGGAATTTGGACGGCTGGTGCAAAAGATTATCAAATTCTTTCTGATCATGAGCTTAATACAGGCTTCAAAGGTTATCCTACCGAAACTGAAGGAGCATATTTTGCTTCTCGTTTAGCAGTAGTTGAATATTTAGCTGATAGAAAAATAAATTCTGCAGCAATTGTATTTAGAGAAATTGGACAAGATTATGCAGTGCCTCTTGGAGTATGGCAAATTAGAGAAAATGTCAGACATGCTTTGCAAGAAAAACCTTTTGAGTTTTCAACAATGGATTTGGCAATAGAATTTTTATCAAAAAAATTAAAAGTTCCTTTTGAAAAATACAAACAAAAATCTGCTTTAATAAAACATTTCAAAACTCAAACAAGATTAAGTCAATGGCTCTAAATTTTTATAATCACAAATTCTTTTCAAGAATCTTTTTAAGTTCTCCATAATTTTCGGCGCATTCTAGTTGTGGTTCCTGTTTTTTTAATGCAACACATCCTCTAAAAATAATTCCTTTTCCTGCGCCTTTTAACATTGATAAATCATTAAAGCTATCTCCAATTGCAATTGTTTCCATTCCTGCATCATGAAATCTTTTTATCATTTCTATTTTTCCATCTTTTTCTCGTAAATTATATCCAACAACTTTTCCATTTTCAATTTTCAAAGTATTAGCAAACATGCATGGATATCCTAATTTTTTCATTAAAGGCATTATGTAATCATAATACGTTCCAGTAAGAATTACTACTTGTGCTCTTTCTCTTAACCAATTCAAAAATTCTGGTGCCCCCTCTAAAGGAAGCATTTTTTCTACAACTTTATTAATTTCTTTTATTCCGAAATTATTTTTCTCAAGAACTTGCATTCTCATTTGCATTAATTTATCATAATTTGGTTCGTCTCTCGTAGTTTTCATTAACTCTGGAATGTTTGTTTCTTTTGAAAATTCTTCCCAAAATTCTGGCAATAAAACTCCTTCTAAATCCAAACAAACTAATTTCATATTAGTATCACTTTTTCATAAATTGTGCAAGCAAAGCTTCAATTTGTATTCTTTCATTTGCGCCTTCAACAATTCTAAAATCATATTCACCTATGATATCCACTAATTCAATTTTTTTATTATCACTTAATTGTTTTTCATCAAGAGCCATTGTTTCTCTGTATAATTGTTTTATTATGTCTTCTCCGCTCATTCCATATTCATACATTAGTTGATCAAGTTTTTTTCTAGCATCTAAAAACTTTCCGCCTAATGCAAGCAAAATCATTTCTTGCACTTGTTCAGGTCTCGCTCTACTTGAAACACTATATACAGTTTCTTCATTAATTTTTTTGTCAATACTTGAACATGCTTGTAAAACATTAATTGCTTTTCTAAGATCTCCTTGTGCAACATAGTTAATTGCTTTTTTTGCACTATTATCCATCACTAATTTTTCAGTTTTAGCAACATAGTCCATTTGTTTTTCAATATCTTCCCCATTTAATGGTTTGAATCTATAAATTACACATCGTGATTGTAATGGTTCAATTATTTTTGAAGAATAATTACAACTCAAAATAAATCTACAAGTTTTTGTATATTTTTCCATTGTTCTTCTCAGTGCTTGTTGTGCATCTTGTGTTAAAGCATCACATTCATCTAAAAAAATTATTTTAAAATTAGAATCAAAAGCAAGGGTTCTTGCAAAATCTTTAATGGTGTTTCTTACAACATCTATTCCTCTATCATCACTTGCATTTAGTTCTAAAAAATTCTGTTCAAAATTTTCACTAAATAATTCTTTTGCTAATGCAATAGAAGACGAAGTTTTCCCTGTTCCTGCTGGGCCAGAAAATAATAAGTTTGGCACGTTTTGCATTTTAACATAACTTTGTAATCTTTTTGTAATTTCATCGTGTCCAACAACATCAGCTAAACTCTTCGGTCTATATTTTTCAACCCATGGCAATTCTTGTGACATAATATATTGGAAACAAGTAAAGGTTAAAAGCTATTTCTTTGCTTTTTCAAAACAATTAAAAGCTTATTATTCTTTGAATAATTGTATGAAAGATATTGATAGAAAGCAATTTGTAATGATTATTGTAGCTTGGTTTTTGATTTCTTATTTCTTAATGTGGTTTTTTGGTGGCGCTTGTACAGCATTATTTGTAACGCCTGCAGAAACTAGTTCAATGTGTATAGCACAACAAGGGCTTTCTGGTTTGAGAAATGTTCCAATAATTGGTTTATTTATTCCTTATAATGAGTGGGTTTCTTTGTTTTATTGGTTTGCGCCAATAGCTGGTTTTGTATTTGCTTTTTTTGGAATAAAATGGTGGAATAGTTATTTTGAAACAAAAGAAGCTTCAAGCATAATTTTGCCAATAGTATTAATTTTTGTTTTGCTAGCTGGTTTCTATATTAATTTAAGTTGGTATTATGGTGAAGCAGCTGCTTTGAATTCAAATCAAAATGTTCAAGTTGGTTTATATTTTTGTTTTGATAATGATTCAAGCATTTGCAATGAAACAGTAAACAAATTGAACAACGAATATATTGCGCAAGCTCAAAGAACTAATGCTACAAAAGTAACTCAACTTATTTTAGTAAATTATTGGGCTGAATTAAGAGAAAGTATTTTTTTAACATTTATTTTTGGTGCGATTGCAGCATGGGTTGCACTATTTGGATTTAGATTTTTTGACAAAAGTGAAGAAAAGAAAAATTTGAAAAACCAATTAATTATCGCTATTTTGATTATTGCAGATATTTTGTTAGCGGCTCTTTTAGGGGTTTTAGTCATCCCTGGCGGCGGCTTGATAATAGTTTTCATTTATATTTATCTGACTCAAACTAAGAAATAGCTTTTATGAAATCATTTTTTTTAGAAGGGTATGGCTGTTCGCTTAACATTGGCGAAACTGAACAAATTGCTGGTTTCTTAAAAGCAAACAAATTCCAAAAAGTAAGTGATTTCAAAAAAGCGGATTTTATTATAATTAACACTTGTTCGGTAAAAATGGTTACTGAACAAAGAATGCTTTCACGCATAGAATTTATTTTGAAAAATAAAAAGAAAGAATCTAAATTAATTATTACTGGTTGTTTGGCAAAAACTAATAAAAATCAAATTCAAAACATTTCAAAAGAACTAATTGTTCTAGACACAAAACTAGAATCCTTAACAAAAGTGCTCGGACTAAAAAATACAAAGTTTTCTCCAAAAATAATTGAAGAAAAATCGCATCAAAAAATTTCAATAATTCCAATTAGTGTTGGTTGTGTTGGTAATTGTACCTATTGTGCAACAAGAATTGCGCGAGGAAATTTAAAGTCTTATTCTATAAATGAAATTAATGAATCTTTTAAAAGAGCATTAAAAACTTCAAAAGAAATTTGGATAACTTCACAGGATTTGGGTTGTTATGGTTTTGATACAGGGCATTATCTCCCAGAATTAATTAAGACTTTATTAAAAAATAAAGGTGATTTTAGAATAAGGTTGGGGATGATGAATCCAAAACATTTTAAAAAAATAAGAAAAGATTTAATTCCATTGTTTAAAGATGAAAGACTCTATAAGTTTTTACATTTGCCTGTGCAAAGTGGTTCTGAAAAAATTTTGAAAGCAATGAATCGTTCTTCAAAAAAAGATTTTATTGAAGCAGTTAATTATATTAGAAAGTTTGTTCCAAATATTAGAATTTCAACAGACATTATTGTTGGATTTCCTGGTGAAAGTGAAAAAGATTTTGTTGAGTCAATTAATTTATTGAAAAAAACAAAACCTAATATAATAAACATTTCTAGATTTGGAAAAAGAAAGGGAACTATTGCTGAAAAAATGTCAAATCAATTAACTGAATTAGAAAAGAAAAAACGAAGTGTAGAATTATCTTTGTTTATAAAAGAGTTGTTCTTGGGTGAAAATGAAAAATTAATAGGAAAATATTTCAAAGCATTAGTTTCAGAAAAGGCAGACAAAAATGGTTTTAATGCTCGTTTAGATAACTATTCCCCAGTTTTTATAAATTCTGGGTTTGGGCATTTTGTGGAAGTTAAAATAACTTCAGCAAAACCTAATTTTTTTAAAGGTATTGTGGTTAAACTCCTTGATTAATCTATTTTTAAACTTTTTTTAATCAAATAATTGTATGATTAAGATTGTTTTGGCAAGATCGTTAGTGGAATATAGAAACAATTTGAAGGTTATGCTTAGTTTTGGTATGTTGTTTATTTTTGTAATATTATTTCTTTTTTTTCAGCAATTTTTTTTATCATCTGGCACAGTATTTTTAATTTTTAATGAATCAATTCTTTCAATCTTGGGACTTATTTTAGGTTTGGTTTTTTTATACTTTTTGTCTTTTTTTATTTCTCTAACAATTTATTCTATTAAGCGAGATGTTCAGCACATGAACTTTGATGGGTATTGGAATGAATTAATGAAAAAGTCAGCAGTAAAAATATTTTTGATGTATTTTTTTACTTCAATTATTGTTTATGTTTTATCAATAATTGGATTATATTTTTCAATTTCATTATTAACTGCAATAGTTTCATTTGTAATTGTTGCTTTGGTGATGTATGTTCCTCAAAGTGTAATCCTTGATGGTGCTGATTTAAAACAAGCAATAGAAGAGAGTGTTTCTTTTTGGAAAAACAATTTTTTATTAAGTGTTTTGATTATTTTGATTGGTTCAGCATTAATGTTTGTTATTGTTCTGCTTGAATTTTTATTGGAATTAGTATTACTTCCTGGGATATTTTTATCATTTATTTTAGTATTAGTTTTTTTGGTTCCTTTCATTGAGCAAATGAAATCTTATGCTTTTGTTTTGAAGTTTGATTTGATTAAACAACCGGAAGTTTTGAGTGCGTCTTTAAAACCAAAGCCAAAAATAAAAATTGACGCTGTTAGATTAAGAGAAAAAAATAAAGGTGGAAAAATTTAATTTTTTCCGATAAATTGTATTTGTTTAACTTTTTTATCTATTAGTTCGTATGCTTCTTTTAAATTTTTTATTTGCCCAGTAAAGCAACATTTTTTTGAATCTAAGCATTCTTCAAATTCAAGAATTTCATGCGAATGAATTGTTTTTCCAGTTGCTTTTTCAAATCTTTCTTTTGCATTATTGCTTCCTAAACCAAATATTAAGGAGTTTTCGAATTCTTTTGAGATTGCCTTAAATACTTTGTTTGCAAACTCTTTTGGTTTTTGGTTTTCAAAATTTTTGTAGAGTTCAAATAAGTTAGTTATTCCAATTGCTGTTTTCATTTCATCTAAACTAAATTTTGTAAGATAAGCTTTTTCTAAAAGCAATTCTTTTTTTATTTTTGACAATTGCTTAATTTCTTCAGCAGTTTTTTGAAGATTTTCAAAAAAGTTTTCTTCGTTTCCGTCACATAGCTTTTCCAAATTAATATTTACAAACATTTCAATGCCTTGGCTTGTTGAAAACATTTTGTTATTTAATGGAAAATACTCTTCTTCAGAATTATTTAAAATCAAAAAGTTTAATTCTTTTTTTTCAATCAACTTTAAACAATATTTTGAATCAATTAATACTGCGCTGTTTTTGTTGAGTAATTCATTGCTTAATTTTGCAGCAGTTAGTTTATGCTCTGAAAAGTTTTCAAGCTTTTGTGGAGTGTATAATTCTAGCGAAATAATTGGTTCACCGTCAATTAGTTTTAGAATTTCATTAATGAGGGTTGCTGCTTTTTTTGTTTGAGAATTATTTTTTATGAATGGTGCGCAAACAAAACTTAACCCGAATAAATTTGGAGTTAGATAAAAATATTTTTTATTTTGAATTATTTTATTTATGTTTTTTATTATTGTTTTTTCAAGAGTGTTTTCTTTTTCACAAATGAAAGTATAAGCATATGGGCGGGTTGCAAAGCCTTCTACATCTTCAATAAATATTGTTCCATTAAAATGTTTTTCTCGAATATTTTTTGGAATTAATTGTAGAAAAGCAAGTTCTTTGGTTGCGATATCTGCGCGAGTTTCATTCAAAATACTTTGTTTAACATCAAAAACTGGTTCTCCTAGCCTAGTGTATTTGTTTCGTATATTTTCAAAACCATAACTTAAAAGTTTTGCATTAACTAGTTCGCGAATTAATGATGGTGTTAGAAAATCTATTTTTGAATCTTTTAATTGGTTTTCAACTTCAATAGTTATTTTTTCTGCAACACTTCTGGATATTGCAGTTTCTTTTAGTAGTGATTGGATTATGTTGCCTCTGTTAAAATTCTGAATTGTTTCTTTTGAAGTGTATACTTTCATTCGATTAAATGCTGCGTAGATTTGTGCTGCTGCGGGATCTAATTCATTTAGCATTTCTTGAACTTTTAGTATTAGTTTTTTTTCACTCTTTGTTTGTAGTTTTTCTAATTCTTTTATTATTTTAGTAATTGTCCAAGGAGATGCATTTGCTTCCTGTATATCTTTAGCAATGAGTTGTATCCTTTCTTCGATTAGTTCCATAAACTATTTTGCTTCAGAAATGATTAAATCTTAACCACTTTGTTTAAAAACTTCGAAAATTAAATTTATATACTTGTTTTTGTTTAGTATTCTAAGCATAGGATTAGTTTTTTGAATTTTTAAGGGGTTTTTTATTTGGAAGCAAAACTGGACAAAATTGATCATATTATTTTAGAAGCACTTTTGCAGGATGGGCGAGCTAGTTTTTCTGCGATTGCAAGGGAAACAAAACTAACTGATGTAGCAATAAAAAAAAGAGTTGAATCTTTAAAAAGAAGAAGCATAATTTCAGGAATTAGTGTTAATTTAAATTATAAAGCACTTGGTTATGAAAACCCAATTTTTGTTCAAATTCGTTCTGAGGTTTCAAAAAATAAAGATATTATAAAAAAGTTGGGGAATATGGATTTTGTTTTAGAATTGTATCAAGTTCTTGGGGAATATAATTTAATTGCTAAATTAATAGTTCCAAATTTAGAAACTGCTGAAAAATTTATTTCACAATTGGGTTTAATTGATGGTGTTATTGATTTGAAAACAATGGTTGTATTAAGTGAATTAAAAAAAGCAGTGTCTTTGCCGTCAAAAACACTTCAAAACAAAATTTAAATAGTTTTTTTGAAAACAAAAAATTCTTTTCCAACAAAAGACGCATTTTTTTCTTTATTGCTATCATTTTCAATCAAATGTAAACCAATATCTCTTAACCAATTTATGCATCCATTTGCAATTTCTGCCCTTTCAAATATTATGAAACCCCCTTTTTTTATGGCAGGAACAATATGTTCAATTATATCATAATCATTTATCCCATAACTTGAAAACAAAAAGTGATCACTAATAAAAATGTCAACCGAGTTTGGACGCAATTTAATTTTGTTTGCACAATTATTTACTCTTAATGCTTTAGAGCCTAAAAGCTTAGCATTTTTTAGATAGGATTTGTCTTTATCAACAGCAAATGCTCTTGCCCCCTGGCTTGCCAAATAATCACAATAAATAGTGTTTCCTGAACCTAAATGAACAATTTTTTTTCCTTGAATTCCATTTGGAAATGATTTTTTTATAAAATAGTCAATTCGGTAATAGTCATGAAGTCTTCTTCCCAAATCAGCGTGTGTACTGGTGTCTTTTACAAATGCTCGGTATCTTTTTTTGTGTTGTTTTTCCAAAGTTTTTTCATGAGAAGGCTCTTTTTTTATATGTCTAAAAAATTTAAGCATAATTAGTTGTCGTCTCTTGGATTTATAATATTTTTTATTTCCTAGTTTTGTCATGCAGCTCATTATTTCAGAGAAAGCCATTGCTGGAGAAAGAATTGCATCCTTGTTAGCAGATGGGGATGTTCAGCAAAAAAATATTTTGGGGGCTAGGGTTTTTGAATTTAATTGGAAAGGAAAAGAAATAAGAGTAATTCCTTTGAGGGGGCATATAAGTGATGTTGAGTTTCCAAAAGAATATTCTAATTGGACTTCAGTTCCATTTGAAGATTTGCTAACTGCTCCAATAAAATATACAAAAAAAGAATTTAGAATAATTGATTGTTTGAAGAGCTCTGCAACAGAAGCCGATGAAATAATAATTGCAACTGATGCTGATAGAGAAGGAGAAGCTATTGGCTTAGAAGCAATAACTTATGCTTTGGCAGGAAATAAAGATATTAAAATTGAAAGAGCTTACTTTTCAGCAATAACAAAAGAAGATATTACAAAATCTTTTGAAAATCTGGAAAAATTTGATTACAATTTTGCTTATTCAGCAAACGCGAGAAGGGAGATTGATTTGATTTGGGGAGCAGTGCTTACAAGATTTATTTCAATTACTTCAGGACAGTTGGGAAAAAACTTTTTGAGTGTGGGTAGAGTGCAAACTCCAACCCTTGCATTAGTTGTTGATAGAGAAAAAGAAAGAAGGGCATTTGTTTCAAAACCATTTTGGGAAATTACTGCAGAATGCAAAAAAGATGAAAATTTTTTAGCAATGCACAAAGAAGAAAAGTTTTGGGAGAAAGAAAAAGCTGAAGCAGTTATTGCAAAAAATATTACTGAGTTAGATGTTAAAAAAGTGGATACAAGAAAAACCATTTTGAAAAAGCCAGTTCCTTTTAATACAACTGAATTTTTGCGTTCAGCAGCTAATATTGGAGTTTCAGCATCAAAAGCAATGAATTTGGCAGAAAGCTTATACCAAAAAGGATTTACTTCTTATCCAAGAACAGATAACAAAGCATATCCAAAAACAATTAATCTAAAAGAAATTGTTAATAAGTTAGCTTCCGTGCCAGAGCTTGTTGATGATGTTCAGAAAGTTTTGGCTCAAGAAAAAATTATTCCCAGTAAAGGAAAAGAAACAAAAGATCATCCTCCGATTTATCCTGTTGCAGCAGTAAAGAAAAGTGCATTGAGTCCTGATGAATGGAAAATTTATGAATTAATTTGTAGAAGATTTTTGGCAACACTTTACAAAGATGCTGAAACTGAAAATGTAACAATTGTTATGGGGGGAAAAGAAGAAGAATTTATTTCTCGTGGGCAAGTAATAATTGATGCTGGTTGGAAGTCAATTTATCATTATTCAAAATTGAATGAAGTTATTTTGCCTAAACTTGGAGTTGGTGATGAGGTAAAAGTTTTGAAAATGAATATGGTTGGAAAAGAAACTCAACCGCCAAATAGGTATAGTCAAGCATCTTTAATTAAATTAATGGAAAAATATAATTTGGGAACAAAATCTACTCGCCCAAATATATTAGAAAAATTGTATTCAAGAAATTATATTTATGGAAATAAAAGTATTGAGGCTAGTGAAGTTTCTATTGCAGTTATTGAATCTTTGGAAAATTCATGCATTATTGTTACAAAACCAGAAATGACTTCTCAATTAGAAAAAGAGATGGATGAGATTGCTGCTGGTAAAAAAACGCAATTAGAAGTTGTGCAAGATTCATCAAACAAATTAGGTATGATTTTACAAACATTGCAAAAAGAAAAAGAAAATATTCGTTTGGGAATAAGAAAATCAATTCATGCAAATAATGTTGTTGGTTTGTGTGATAAGTGTAAAGAAGGAAATTTGGTAATAAGGAAAGGAAAATCTGGAAAAAGGTTTGTTGGTTGTGGTTCATATCCCAAATGTAATAATTCATATCCTCTTCCACAAAAAGGAACAATAACAACAACTGATGAAGTGTGTGTTGAGTGTGGTGCGCCAGTAATAAAAGTTGCTAATGGAAGATATAATTACAAAATGTGTTTGAATATGACTTGTAAAACAAAGGAATCTTGGAAAAAATTTGGTGACAAAAATAAAGATGTTGGTAAAGTTGCTGATAAAAGCAAAGACAATGGTAAAGAAAAAAATTCTGATAAAAATAAAAAAATAGATACTCAGAAGAAAAAGGTTGTGAAATAAAAATTAGATTTTTTAGCCTGGTGAGCTTTTCACAACCAAATCCTTCCTCCTCAAAAACTTTTATATCTTCACTCTCTCAACTATCCCCTCCTAATTGTAATATGCACTTATTATGTAATTTTTTATTAATAAGGATTAGTAGTACGTTCCTGTAATAAAAGCTACATTTAAATTAGTTATGGTGTGATTTTATGTTAGCATAGGGCATTTTGATTATAATGGGGGTATTATTTTGGCACAGAAGATGAAAATTAATGATGAAGTAAGATTGAATATTTTAAAGGCTTTATTAGAAAAGGGTTGTGCGCAACCTAATTTGAGGCGTATTAAGGCAAAAACAAAGTATCACCTAGCCACAATCAAAAGTTCAATTGACTTTTTGCAAAATGAAAAAGTGCTTACTGGTTATGGCCCAAAAATTTCTTTTTGGAAACTTGGCTACAAATTAGAGGCTATTGAATTATTACAGGTTGATTTTTCAAAGCAGGATGCCGTTGATAAATATTTAAAAGTGGTGAATGAAGATCCGCACGTTTACTATTTTGGCTCAATAATGGGCTCTGGAAATTTTAATGTTTTAAGTCAACAATTTTACAAAGATGTTGAATCATACCATAACAATTTACAAGAAAGATATGTTAAAAAAATTCCAAATTATTATGATGTAATAAAAGATAGACAAGTATTTTACTTAACAGAACCAATTTTCAAAAGAGGTTCAAGAACTGATTCCGTAATAAAAATTATGAGAGAAGAAGTTGCACTTGATTAGTGGTAATATGGAAATTGAATTAAATTTAAAAAAAACCATTGAAGAGAATGCTGCGGACTATTTTGAAAAATCAAAACTAGAAAAAAGAAGAATTGAAGGTTTAAAAAAAGCAATTCTTGCACAGAAACAAAAAAATGAAAATATTAAAGAAAAAAAAGAAAAAGTTGAAAGAAAAAAGAAATGGTTTGAAAAATATCGTTGGTTTTTTTCAAGTGATGGATTTCTAATTGTTGGTGGAAAAAATGCGCATCAAAATGAAGAAATTGTAAAAAGTCAAATGAAAAAAGAAGATATTTATTTTCACGCAGAAGTTTTTGGTGCTCCACATTGCATAATAAAAACAAAAGATGAAAAAACAAATAAAGTGCGAGAAGTTCCAGAAACAACAATGAAAGAAGCTGCGCAATTTGCGGTAACTTTTTCTAAAGCATTTGAATCTGGACAAGCAAGTGCTGACGCATATTCAGTAAAACCAGAACAAGTTTCAAAAAGAGCTCCAAGTGGACAGAGTATGGGCACTGGTGCATTTATGATTTATGGTGAAAGGAATTTATTTAGAAAAACTCCAGTTTCATTTGCAATTGGTTATTATCCAAAAGAAAAAACGGTTATGGCTGGCCCATTTTCTGGAATAAAGAAAAATTGTGTTAATGTAATTAAATTAATACAAGGGAATATGGAAAAAAATCAGACGGCAAAATTGTTGGTTCAAAAATTTGAAGAGAAAGGTTTTGATTTTTCTATTGATGAAATACTTTCACTTCTTCCTAATGGAAAATTTGATTTTATTTGATTTTTAGTTTGATTTTGCTTTTTGTTTAAGTGTATTAATTACATTTATAATCCTTTTTTAGTGCTCTTTAATTAGAGAGTTGAGATAATGGTTGATGAAATTATTCTTCAAGTTCAAGATCCTGATCCAACACATGTTGGGCGAAATATTGTTACTATTGATAAGGAAACTAAAATGAAGTTAAACATTACTTCGGGAGATATAGTTGAAATTGAAGGTACAAAAAGCACTGCTGCAATAGTTTGGCCTGCAAGAGCAGAAGATGATGGTAAGCAAATAATTAGAATGGATTCTTTTATACGGCACAATGTTGGTGTTGGTTTGGGTGAAAGGGTAAAAGTTAGAAAAGGAAATCCAAAAGAAGCGAAAAGAGTTGTGCTTGCGCCAATAGAAGAAGTAAGAATTATTGCATCAGGTTATGAGAGAATACTCAAAAAAAGTTTTTTAGGAAGACCACTAACTATTGGGGATAATGTTTGGGTTAGTGTTTTTGGTTCTGGTTTTATTTATAGGGTTGTTGATACTCAACCACGGGCAATTGTAAAGGTGACTGATGCAACTCAATTTGCATTAAAAGAAAAGCCTGTTCAAGATGCACTTGAGGGTGTGCCAAGAGTTGCTTATGAAGATATTGGTGGTTTAGATGAGCAAGTAAAAAAAGTTAGAGAAATGGTTGAGCTTCCAATGAAGCACCCAGAATTATTTCAAAAACTTGGAGTAATTCCACCTAAAGGAATTTTGATGCACGGCCCACCTGGCACAGGAAAAACTTTGCTTGCAAAAGCAGTTGCTAATGAAGCACAAGTTCATTTTATTTCTGTTTCTGCTCCTGAAGTAATGGGAAAATTTGTTGGAGAAGCAGAAGAAAGGGTTAGAAAAATTTTTAAGGATGCAGAAGATAATGCTCCGAGCATAATTTTTATTGATGAAATTGATTCAATTGCTGCAAAGAGAGATGAAGTGGTTGGAGAAGTTGAGAGGAGAGTTGTTGCCCAATTACTTTCACTAATGGATGGTTTGAGTGCAAGAGGGGAAGTAATAGTAATGGCTGCAACAAACAGAGTTAATTCCATAGATGAAGCTTTGAGAAGACCTGGAAGATTTGATAGAGAAATTGAGTTTGGAATTCCGGATAAAAAAGCGAGAAAGCAAATACTTAGTATTCATACAAGAGGAATGCCTTTGGCAAAAACATATTCACTAACAAAAAATAAAATTGAATTAAATGTTTTAGAAAAAGAAATTGTTGATATAATAAAAGAAAATGGGCCAAGTGATATTGTAAAAATATATGAAGAATTAAATAAGAATTCAAAAGAAAAAAAGTCCAATTCAGTTATAATTGAAACTTTGCGTGATCTAGCAGATAAAAAAGTTTTGAATAGGAAAGAGTTTGAATTAGAATACTTTGCTGACTTAACACATGGTTTTGTTGGTGCTGATTTACAAGCCTTAACAAAAGAAGCTGCAATGAAAGCATTAAGACGTTACCTTCCAGAGATAGAAAAGTTAGAAGATGATCAAGCTATTCCAGTAGAAATTTTGGAATCATTAAAAATTACACACAGAGATTTTATTGATGGATTAAAAGATGTTCAACCATCTGCTTTGAGAGAAGTTGCAATAGAAATTCCAAATATTAAATGGGAACAAATTGGGGCTCTTGAAAATGTAAAAGAAGAATTAAAACATGCGATTGAGTGGCCATTAAAAAATCCACAAGCATTCAAAGACATGGGTATTGAACCACCAAAAGGTGTTTTATTATATGGTCCACCTGGCACTGGGAAAACTTTATTAGCAAAAGCAATTGCTACTGAAAGTGAAGCAAATTTTATTTCAGTAAAAGGGCCAGAATTGTTAAGTATGTGGGCTGGTGAAAGTGAAAAAGGAATTAGAAAAATTTTTAGGAGAGCAAAACAAGTTGCTCCATGCATAATTTTCTTTGATGAAATTGATGCTATTGCTTCAAGAAGGGGGAGAGATGTGGGAAGCAATGTTACAGAAAGAATGGTTAATCAAATATTAACTGAGTTGGATGGGGTAGAAACATTGCATGATGTAATTTTTATTGCGGCAACAAATAGGCCTGATTTAATTGACAGTGCACTATTGCGACCGGGAAGGATGGACAAATTAATTATGGTTCCAGCTCCTGATGAAAAAGCGAGAGAAAAAATACTGGAAGTTCATACAAAAAGAGTTCAATTGGGAAAAGATGTTTCTCTAAAAGATTTAGCAAAGAAAACAAATGGTTTTTCTGGTGCAGATTTAGAAGGATTGGTGAGAGAAGCTGCGCTTATTGTTTTGAAAGAAAATAAATTAAAAGCAGCTCCAATAGAAATGAGACATTTTGAAACAATTTTAAATAAATTAAAACCAACAATTGACAAAGAATCAGAAAAAGCTTATGAAGAATTCAAAGAAAATGCGTTAGATTTCAGACCAAGTTATGTTGGATAATCAAATATTTTTTATTTTCAATAATCTTTTTTTAAGTTTAATTTTTTTTATTTAAGTAATTTTTTTGCTATTTTATCTTAAACAAAAAAACCAAAGATTAGTTCAGGAAATAAAGTGGCAATGGCTGGAATAATTATTACTATTGCCCATACTAATGGATTCCATGCAAGAACTTTTTTTCCATCAAGAACCCAAATTGGTAATAAATTAAATAATGCAAAGAAAAAATTAATTCTTGCAGAAGCAATTAAAATTACAATAATTAAATTATTTGTGAAAAGTAAAGAAACAAGCATTAGTAAAATCCCGAGAATAACATTAATTATTGGGCCAGCTACAGAAATAATTCCATTTTGTTTTCTAGTAACATCTTTTCCAAAAAAATAAGTTGCACCTGGTGCGGCTAGAATCCAACCAGTAAAAATAGCGAACACTACTGCCAATCCCAACATTTGATACCAGGCCCTGTATTCAGAAACAAAACCAAAATGTCTTGCTGCTTGTCTATGTGCTAATTCATGAAATATAAATCCTGTTCCAACTGCAAGTAAAGCAATTGGGAATGCAATTATTGGTGGTAAATAACCAAAAGTTCCTGAAAAAGCACTAATTAAATCAAAATTCATTAGCACTAATGCAAAAGCAATACTTAGTGTAATCCAACTAATTAGTAAGTCAATTTTTTCTTTTTTACTAAAATACCAGAAGCTTTGTTTAGCCATAATTTATACCTTGTTAATTAAGTTAATATACATTTTTGTTCGTTCTTCAACGAACTTTTGATTAAATTTTTAAATGAATGAAAGAAGAGTGATTTATGGATAAAAGTTTTTTAAGAGAAGAAAAAGCACAAATTTCTGTAGAATTAATCATTGTTTTAGCGGCAGTAGTGGCAGTAGTTTTAGTGTTGGTTTCGCAATTACAATCAACATCTGAACAAGGTTCAAAAAAATTAGAAGAAACTGCTGGCGAAGTATTTAGCAAGATTGATGAAATATGAAAGAAAAAAATGCGCAAGTATCGCTTGAATATTTACTTGTAATTGCTATTTTCTTCTCATCTTTGCTAATAATAATTCCATCAATGAGTAGTGCTTCTCAACAATTGTTGATTGCAAACGATACTATTTTAGCAAAACAAATTTCAGAATTAATCCAACAAGAAGATAATATGTTTTCTTTGTTGGCAGATGGTTCATCAAAACAATATGAATTTGTTCCATCAAATTACTTAAAAATAAAAATTGAAAATAACAATTTTGAAATTTCTTCAAAACAAAAGAAATTTTCTATTAATTTAAACTCTGTACAACTTTTTGCAGAGCAAGAGTTTTCTTCAAAATTTATAATACAAATAAAAAGAGAAAACAACCAAACAACATTCATTTTAAGTAAACTACAACCCTGACTCTTTTTTCGTTTAAAAATTCATCTAACAAAATACCTTCGCTAGAAATTGCAGCATTTGTTTTATTTCCTTCTAAAATTTTAATATCATTAACAAACAAACTCGCACTTTCAAAAAGCTGTTTAATATCTTTTATCATTTCTGTTTCAGAATAATTTTTACTCCAAACCTTCAGCAAATCATTTTCTTGTTGAATTATAATAAGTTCTGAATAATTATCCGTTTTTGAATAAGGTAAACTGATTAATATTAAAGAAAATATTAAGATTGATAATGTAGCTTCAAAAGAGAATATAAAACCCTTATTCAAACAAACACCCCATAATTGAAATAATACTTTTTTCATTGTCAACTAAAGCAAATCTTTTGACAGCAAAACAATTTTTTGATTCTCTTAAATCAGAAAATATTATTTGCTTTCCAATAATTATACTTTTTATGAAAATCTTTTCAGAATTGATTTGTTTTATATTTGAAAAATTATTACTATTTATTTCATTACTAAGCACTCTTTTTTTTTCTAAATCAATTTTACAAGAACCAAATAAACTATTATTCTCATCAAAGTTTTTTACAAAATTATCTGTAATAAAAATTACTTTTTCTTCAAGAAAAAGCATTTTTTCCTTTTCTTCAAAAAGGTTAATTTGCGAGTTAATTCCAATCGCAAATCCAAGTAAACAAAAAAGTAAAATTGTTACAGTAATTATCAAATCAGTTGTAAAAATAAAGCCTTTATTTGAAATAGTGTTCATTTGTTTTCACTTCCAAATTAATCTCTTTTTTTATTTCAGTTAAAACTTCAAAACTTTTCTTTTCAGACTCAATAACACTAATAACTTTATTATTTTCTACAAAACAATCAATTTTTTCTAAATAGTTATCTGCCGAGTTTGAGAAAAAAGAATCAATAATTGCCATGCATTTTTTACTTTGTGATAAAGCAAGAATTTTATTTTCACTTTCATTTGTTTTTTGATTGTAATATGAAATTGTTGAAAGGCATATGCAAAAGAAAGTCATTAGTGCTAACAGAGCAATTATTGCTTCTAAGGAATTCAATTAATCACCTTTTGGGAATAGCCAATAGGAATCACAAAAAATAATTTTATTTTTTCTCCAAGTTGTGCCGAAACATTTTTTGTCTTTGTGATGTTTGATGTATATAAATATTCAATGTAACTTGTTTCATTAGTTTTGAATATTATTAATATTGAATTTTCGTTCAAATAATTAAGGGTTAGTAAATTTTCATTTTCTAGAAAAAAATCTGTTGCGAATGCTTTTTCATTTAAATAATCTAACAATTTTGAATTTATTTTGTTTTGTGCGTGAATAACATTTGTTTCTTCTAAAAAAAGAATATCTTCAATTTGTTTAGATATTATTTTATCTACATTATTTTCTAACAAGGTTCTTTCTTTACTTGCTTTTTCAATCGCAATTAATTCATTTTTAATTTCTTTAAAATCCTTTGAATTATTTTGTAAAATTAAACAAAAATTAATCAAAACAATTGTTATTGCAATAATTATTAAGAATGAAAAAAACCCTTTCATAAAAGAAGCGCTTTTTTTGTAGTTATAAAATTTACTTTCTTTTCGTTGATTGTCTTTAATTTAAAGTAAAACAACTAATGCAACTAATCCAAGAAAAACTAATGTGGCATAAGTTCTATTGTAATATGCGAGCAAACCAGAAGCAGCCGGAATTAGCACAATAAAAAAAGCTTTATCTGGCCATTGTTTAGCAACAATTAATGCAAAACCCGCGCCCAATGCGAATACTAGAAATAAAAAAGCTACAAAAGCACCAATTACTCCAGTAACATAGTTTTGTATTTTTACAAACCATGAATCAACTTTTCCTGATTTTTCTGCACCCATTATATCAATATTTTAACAAGCAATGCCTTAAATAATTTCCTTTTTTTACAAGATTTCACAAAAGCTTTAAAATAACAATTTGCTTCCTTTTGCTATATGCTTGAAGAAGTAAAACAGCTAAGTGATATTGAAAGGCAATTAATTATTGATTTGAATGGTTCTCCAAAGAGTTTTGAGCAAATATCTAAGTCTGCAGGCATAAATATTGATTCTGTTAGAAGGGCAGCTGCATGGTTATCAGAAAAAGCTTATGCAAAAATAATTGAACAAAAATCACAAAAATATTTTTTAACCATTGCTGGAAAAAAAGCTTTGGAAAAAGGTATGCCTGAAGAAGTTTTATTAAAAAAGTTAGAAGAATTTGGTGGAAAAGCTTCTTTTAAAAAATTGCAAGAGAGTTGTGGATTAGATCAAAAAGAATTTACTATTGCTCTTGGAATTAATAAAAGAAATGCTTTCATAATAATTTCTCAAGGAGAAATTTCAGAAACTGGGGTTGCAAAAGAAAATAAAAAAGAAAATTTGCAAGAAATATTAAGAAAAATTTCTGAAGATGAAAAAGTTAATGCTATTGTTATTAAAGATTTAATTGAACGAGGTTTAATAGAAAGAAAAGATTTTGTTAATAGAGAAATAATTTTGAATGAAAAGGGGTTTGAAGCAAAAAAAATTCTTTCGAAGAATAAAATTTCTCGTGTTTATAATGTTGAAGCACCAGTGCCAAAAATTTTTATGGGGAAAAAATCACCATACCTTCAGTTTCTTGGGCAAATGCGACAAAAATTAGTTAATTTGGGTTTTGAAGAAATGTATACTCCTTTAATAGTTCCTGAATTTTATAACTTTGATGTTTTATATCAACCACAAAATCATCCTGCGAGAACTTGGACTGATTCTTACCAATTAAAAAAACCAAGTAAAGGAAAATTACCTGATAAAAAAATTGTTGATGCTATTAAAGCTGCTCATGAGAATGGTGGAAAAGCAAAAAGTACTGGTTGGCAGTATAATTGGAAAGAAGAAATTGCTCAAAGAATGGTTCCAACAATGCACACTACTGCACACAGCGCAAGAAAGTTAGTTGAAGGAGTAAAAGTGCCAGGAAAATATTTTGCAGTTGGACGTTGTTTTCGTCCAGATGTAATTGATGCGACTCATTTAATTGAATTTAACCAAATGGAAGGTTTTGTTGTTGGAGAAGATATTAACTTTACTCATTTATTGGGAATGTTAAAAGATTTTGCTATTGAAATTGCGGGCGCTGAAAAAGTAAAGTTTTTTCCAGATTATTATCCATTCACAGAACCAAGTGTTCAACTATCAGCAAAACATCCTGAGCTTGGGTGGGTAGAATTTGCTGGTGCAGGAATGTTCCGTCCAGAAATGCTAGAAAATCTTGGCATAAAAGGAGAAGCAATTGCTTGGGGAATGGGTGTTGACAGATTAGCAATGTTCAAATTAGGAATAAATGATATTAGATATTTGTTTGCTGAAGATTTAGCTTACTTGAGAAATGCAAGGGGAGTTTTGGTTTAAATGCCTACACTAGAAGTATCAAAAAAAGATTTTGAAAAACTTGTTGGAAAAAAGTTTTCGAATAGTGAATTAGATGTTGCTTTAGAATTTGTTAAAGGCGAATTAGATTCTCAAGAAGGAGATGTTTTGAAAGTAGATTGTAAAGAAACTAATCGCCCAGATTTATGGTCAACAGAAGGGCTGGCAAGAGAAATTAAAGCGAGGATTGGAAAAGAAAAAGGAATAAAAAAATATAAAGTTGAAAAAAGTAATGTTCAAGTTTTTATTGATAAAAATATAGAAAAAGTAAGGCCACTAATTGCTTGTGCTGTAGTGAAAGGTGTGAAAATTGATAATGATTTTATTATTCAAATGGTTCAATTACAAGAAAAAGTTGGGGACACATTTGGGAGAAAAAGAAGAGAAACTGGGATTGGTTTGTATGATTTAGATATAATGAAAGCACCAATTTATTATAAGGGTTTTAAAGATAATGAAATAGAATTTGTTCCGCTTGAATGGAAGGTAAAAATGCGCCCAAGTGAGATTCTTGCACAGCATGAAAAAGGAAAACAATACAAACATTTGTTAGAGGGTGTTGAAATTTACCCAATTGTAATTGATTCAAATAATGTGGTTGCATCAATGCCACCAATTATTAATTCACAAATAACTGGAAAAGTAACTGAAAAAACAAAAAACTTATTTGTTGAAGTAACTGGTTTTGATTGGAAAACAATTAACACTGCATTAGAAGTAATGTGTATGGCTCTTGCTGACAGGGGTGGAAAAATTTATTCAGTAAAAATAAATTTTCCAAAAGGAAATACATATCCTAAAAAAGCAATTTATTCTCCAACATTTAATAAAAAGAAATTGGTTTTTGAAAAATCTCTTATTAAGAAAAAAACTGGTTTGGATTTAAATGATAAACAAGTAAAAAGTTTATTGGAAAATGCTAGATATAACGTCACAATAAAAGGAAAAAATGTAATTGTAGAGTATCCTGAATATAGGGCAGATATAATGCATGCAGTGGATATTATTGAAGATTTATTGATTTCTTATGGTTTTAACAATATTGAACCAAAGAGTGTTGAAATGAGCATTGTTGGTTCGCAAAGAAAAGAATCAATTTATGCTGAATTTGTTAGAAATGCTTGTGTTGGATTAACATTGCAAGAAGTTCAAACATATAATTTAACTTCAAAAGAAATTCAAGCGGAAAAAATGAATTTATTGAATGAAAAAGATGATTTTGTAGAAATCGCAAATTATGTTTCATTAAATTATCAAATATTAAGAAAAAGATTGACTCCACAATTACTTGCATTTATTTCAAAAAATAAGAATCAGGAATTTCCTCAAAAAATATTTGAAATTGGAACTGCACTTGAAATAGATTCTAAAGAAGAAAATGGGGCAAAGCAAAAAACAAATTTGTGTGTTGTTTTAACACATTCGAATGTTGACTTTACTGAAATAAAATCAGTGTTTGATACACTTGCACAATATTGTGGGTGGAAATATTCCATAACAAAAAAAGCATTTCCTTTCCTTGGGGAAAATTCGGCAGAAATAATTGTTAATGGAAAAAAAGGTTTTATTGGAGAACTAAGTAAAGAAGTAGAATCAAATTTTAACTTAAAAAAGCCAGTAGTGCTTTTTGAAATAGAAATATAATTATTTAAACTAATTTCGAGCAATCTTTTTGCTTTTGAGAATGCATTTGCCACTTTAATTCAAAAATCTTTTTAATCTTTCAACATGTGAAATTTCCTGATTCAAAATAATTCCTAATAGTTCTTTCATATTATCGTTGTTTGATTTTTGAATTGCTTTTTGATAACTTATTGTTGCATCCAGTTCTTTTCCAACATCAAATCTAATTGCATCAGTTAAAGGTAAATTTATTTTTGAAGCAGGTATATTTTCATAAAAGTCTTTTGTTTCAATGTCAATTTTATTTAATAGAGTTTTCAAGGTGTATGCGTGTAATTCTTCTTGGGCACTAAGTTCTTTTAAAGTTATTATAATTGAACCTTCTAATTTTCTTATTTGTCCTAAATAAAGTTGTTGTGCAAATAATTCTTGTTTGTATAATTCAAACAATAAATCTTTTATTTCAATAATTGATTGTTCATTAATTTTGTCAATTAGTGAGTCTATGCTATTTTTCATGTTATTATTATAACTCTGTGCTTTATATTTCTTTTTTTTGTTAAGCTTTTATTCCTTTCCAAACAACTCATTATTATGGCAAACATTTTTTCTTCGGCAAGCGAAAAACATATTCTGCGAGATGAACGTTTTCTTTATCCTGATTATTTGCCAGAAATTCTTCCCTTTAGAGATGAAGAAGTTAGTGAAATGGTTTTTTGTTTAAAACCAGCTGCACTTGGACGAAAGCCAACAAATTTATTTATTTCAGGGGTGCCAGGCACGGGAAAAACAGCGGCGGCAAAATTTGTCCTTGGGGAATTACAAGAGTATTCGGATAGGGCAAAAGCGCTTTACATTAATTGTTTTGAAACAAATTCTCGGCATGCAATTTTAACAAAAGCAACGAACTTTTTAGGTTATCCAGTTCCTGGGCGCGGGTTAAGTGCTGACGAAATATTTGAAAGATTTGTTGCAGTAATAAAAAACAAAAATATTGTTCCGGTTTTTATTTTTGATGAAGCAGAACAATTAATCAAACAAGAAGATACCAAAAAAATGTTGTATGATTTAGTTAGGATGAATGAACAATATAATGTTTTTTTAGGATTAGTTTTCATTTCAAATGATTCTATGTTTTTAACATTTATTGATGAAAGGGTTAGAAGTTCGCTAAATGCTTCAGTATTAAATTTTGAAAAATATTCTTCAATACAATTAAAAGAAATTTTAAAAGAACGAGCAAAATTTGCTTTTTTTCAAAATGTGCTTGATGAAAATGCAATTCCTTTATGTGCAGCACATGCTTCAAAGAAAGGTGATGCTCGTCTTGCGATAGATGTTTTGTTAAAAGCAGCGCGCATTGCAGAAAAAGAAAATTCTTCAAAAGTTGAAGTTAAGCATGTTAGAAAAGCATTCCAACAAGAGAATCCAACAAAAATTGAAATAATTCAAAATCTTACTGAGCAAGAAAAAGTAATATTGGATTTTTTGGGGGACAAAGAAATAACTTCGGGAGAAATTTATTCAAAATTTAGCAAATTATTTGCTGAAAGGACACTTAGAAAAGCGATTTCTGATTTAGAAAGCAAAAAAGTAATAAAAATAGAGAAAATACAAAAAGGAAAGGGTTTTACTCGTTTAATAAGCAAAAAATAGTTTTTTGTAACTAGTTCTAGTTAACAGATATCTTTTTATAGTGTTTTTTTATTAAATTGTGCTAGTGAGGTAGTATAATATGGTTAAGAAAAAAGTTTCAAAATCTGCTAAAAAGCCTTCTAAGAAAAAGGTAACAAAAAAAGCAGTTGTTTCAAAAACAGTGAAAAAGCAATTGGCTTCAAATAAAAAAGCTACAACAAAGGCATTATCACATAATAAAATTCAAGATAAAGAAATTGAAAAATTAAAAATTGCACTTGCTAATTTTAAAAAGAAAAATAAAGATAAAAAAAACACTAAACGGGTTTCAGAGTATAATTTGTTTATTAGAAAACAAATCAAATCAGGTTTGACTTTTGAAAGGGCTGTTAAGGAATGGAATAAGTATAAAGCTCTTGAAAATAAGCAAAAAAGAAGACCAAGTGCGTACAACCAATTTATTGGTTCTCAAATGCGACTTGGAAAAACTTTTACACAAGCAGTTGCTCTTTGGAAATTAGCCAAGGCAGGAAAGCTTGGAAGAAAAGGAACAACAAAAACTGTTGAAAAAATAAAATATAAAACAAGAACAATAAAGTCAAAACCAAAAGTAGTTGTTAGAAGAGTGAAATCAAAGCCAACAGTTGTGGAAAAAATAAAATATAGAAATAGAAAACCAAAGGTTGTTGAAAAAATAAAATACAGAACAAGAAAAGTTTCTGTTGAAAAACCAGTTAAAACAAAAGTGATAAGTTCAATTGATTATAATAAGTTGAGTGAAGTATTTTCTGGAGCTTTATCAACTTCAATGAAAAAAGTAGAAACTATTTCAAAACAAGATATTTCTTCAGTAATTGAAGCAGATGATGAAGAAATTGCGTTTAAGATAGTTCAAACTTATTTCAAAGAAATTGCAAGATTTGGATTCAAAAAACAATTAACTCTTGATGAAATAATTGATGGTTATTTGTATGCTCTTGCTCGTGTGAAACGAAATGAGCACAAAGAATTGGAAGTTTCAGAAAGAGTAAGAAAATCGGGGATGAAAAAGTAGGTGGTTTTATGAATGATGAAGAAGTAGCGTTTAGGATAGTGAGACTTTATTTTGAAGAAATTGCAAGATTGGGTTTCAAGAGACAATTAGATTTAGATCAAATCATAAATTCTTATTTCTATGCTTTGAAAAGATTAGGAAAAAAAGATGAAGAAATGAGAAAAATTGTTCAAAAAATAGTTAGCGAAGAACAAAAATCTCAACCCGCAACAATTACTACAAAAACAACTGAAACAATAACTGAAGCAAAAACAAATAATGTTAAAGGAAAAACAATAACAGATATTTTGGAAGAAAAATAATAATTTTGTTTAAAAAATAGTGAAAAAAGTAAAGGAATAAATATTTCCTTTACTACTTTTTTTTATGAAAGCTAAAAGTGCTAGGAAATCAAACTATCGAGAAGAATTGAACTTACAACTTTCAGAAAGAAAAAGAGTTCAAAAAAAAGAGACAAACTTCAAGCGAGTGAATTTCAAAAAGAAATGGGATTTTCAAGCAAGGTAATTAATATTGCGATTAATGAAAGAAAAGGTTTTCCAATTGGCTTTAAAAGAAGATTATCTGTTGGAATAAGAACTAACATTAGATTACTTAGAAAAAAAACTAAATAATTTTGGATTCTTTTCCTGCTCGCCAAATAGCTTCTGAATATTCTTTAAGTGAGCTAACTTCCCGTAAGCTTTTTTTATTTCCTTTAAATATTTTTAATTTTCCATTATCGTTCTTTATTAAAATTCTATTTCTGCCATAAGCGCCTTTTATTTCTAAACTTTGTCCCCCCTCTAAAAGTTTTAATAATTCGTTTTTTATTTTTGAAATGTCTCTTACTTGTAATTGCCGTTGTTCGTTCAAATTTTTCTTACCCAATGCAATTGCCTTTTTTCTTGCTTTCGAGCCAGTTGGAATCACAATATTTAATCCAGGTATTTTTTCAAATTTTTTTGAAACAATTGATCCTTTTCTAACCATAGTATTATTTTCAAAGTATGAGTTTTTATTTTAATCTTTTATCAAAAATAATTTGTATAGTATTCGTATAGTCTAGTGCACATAAATTATGGTTTTTTGAAAATTAGTTCAATTGCATCGCCGTATTTCAAGACGTGATCTTTGCCAATAATTTGTTTGGTTTTGACATCAATGGCACGTATAAATCCTTCCCCCATATCTGTATGAAGTGTATAGGCAAAGTCCAAAGCGGTGCTTCCTTGTTTCATTAAAAAACAATCTGCTAATGTCCGACCTGATGAATCAATCAAACTTTTAGTGCCTGCGGGAAAAATGGGGATATAATGCAGCACACCAAGCACTACTGTGTCAAGACACTTTTGAACTCCTGTTCCTTCAAATTTTTCTAAAACATTTTTTTTAATTAATTCTAAACCATCTTTTTGTTTTTCGTTTATTTCTCCAAGAATTTCAAATTCTTTCCAGCCAGGAAAATATTTTATTATATTTTTTTGATTAGCTTTTCTTAATGCTAACTCACTTGCAGCTGAACAAGCAACAATTGTCATGTCGGGAAATTTTTCTTTCATTTTTTTAATATTTTCTTCAGCTTTTGGTAAATCACACTTGTTTGCCGCAATGATTATTGGCTTGCTTAATTGTCTGCACATTTTTGCAAATTCAAATTTTTCTTCTTGTGTCCAAGCATCAAACATCTTTTCATCTAATTTTAATTTTTTCATTGCTTTTTCTATATGTTCTTCTAGAATCTTTACTCCTGATAAATTTTGAGTTAGCATTAAAACTTTTTTTCTAAATTCTTTTTCAGGGTTTTTTGCAATCTTACTCCAATTGTTTTCAATTATTTTTAAAAACCACAATTCAATCTCTTTTTCTAAAAAAATAACATCTTCGCAAGGATTATGTTCTTCACATATTTTTCCTTCAGCATCTGTTGTCCCACTAGCATCAACGACATGTATTAGTGCATCAGCTTGTGATAAATCATTCAAAAATTTGTTTCCTAAACCTTTTCCTTCGTTTGCTCCAGGCACTAAACCGGCTACATCAATTAATTCAATTGGAACATACCTTACTGGACCTTCCTTTGTTTCAACTAAAAAACCATGTTTTGGATTACTTGTTACGTTGAAAAACTTTCCTGCATCTTCTACTCTCACAAAGCCAATTCCTTTATTTGGTTCAATTGTTGTGAAAGGATATGATGCCATTGCTACATCAATTAGTGTTGATGAAGCAAAAAACGTGCTTTTTCCAGAACTTGGTTTTCCTACTATTCCTATTTGCATGGTATCACAACAAATTTAATTATAGCAACTCTTATAATTAATATGCAAAAAAGAAAGTCAAGCCTTAAAGTAAAAGCAGCGATGGTTTGGGCATCAGCAGCAATAATGGGATTTGCTGTTTTTAAGCATGCAATTCCTAATTATAAAAATAAAATGAAAGAAATTGAACGACAAAAAATTGAATGGAAAAATAAAAGTTTAGAAGAAAAAAAGCAAGAAATTGAAAGAAGACAAAAAATTAAAGATAGGCAAAAAGAATTGATTCAAATAGAAAAGTCAAGAGCTAGGGGCAAAGAGCCGTTTATAGATATTAAAAAATTAAATTCAAATTATTCTTTTTTAACAGCTTTAAGAGGAAAAAATATTTCTGAAGTGAAATCTTATTTAGAAAGAAATGTTAATTGGTTGTCAAAAAATTATAAACCACTTACGAGTGCTCAAGCAAAAGCAAATAGAGAACTGTTAGAACCTGTTGTTAGGCATTTTGCAAAAAAATACAATGTTAGTGATGAAGTAATGTTAAAATTATTTCAAAATGAGTCAGGATGGGATCCATTTGCAATCGGCAAAAGTAAAGATATTGGCTTGGGACAATTGACTCCAATAATTTGGAATAGTAAAACTCACAAAGAATTTAATTGTAATCCTTTTGACCCCGTAAGAAATATTGAAGTTGCAACAAAATATTATTCTGATTTATTTAAAAAATTTAAAAATCATAAATTAGCTTTAACTGCATATAATGATGGTGAAACAATAGTTACAAACAAATTAAATTTAGGCATGAGTATTGATAGAGTGGTTTCCACTAACAAACACGAATATGCTTTGCGGGTTCTAAGACAAAAGCTTTGATTTGTATTTTAACCTTTTTGTTATAAGCATTAGTTATGTCTCAATCATATGTTGAAAAGTACTTTCCAAAGGATTTTGAAGAGTTTATTGGAAATATTGAAATTGTTGAAAATGCAATAAAATGGGCTAATCATTGGGAAGAAGGAAAAGAACAAAAGCCATTATTATTTTTTGGACCACCGGGTATTGGAAAAACTTGTTTGGTGTATTTAATTGCTAGAAAAATGAATTGGCAATTATTTGAAATGAACTCTAGTGATTTAAGAAATAAAGAAATAATAGAAAAAGTTGCTGGCGCAGCATCTGGGAATGCCTCTCTTTTTGGAAATAAAAGATTGATTTTGATTGATGAAATTGATTCCTTGCAAACAGCAGATAGGGGGGGAGCGGCAGCAATAATAGATGTTATAAAAAATACTAAAAATCCAATAATTTTAACTGCAAATAATATTTATGGTGATCAAAAAATTGTTCCATTGAGAACATTAACACAATTAAATGAGTTTAAAAAAATAAATTATTTAAGTATTGCAAAAAGATTAAGGGAAATTTGTGAAATTGAAAAAATTCAATTTGATCCAGAAGCAATAAAGTTATTAGCAAAAAATTCAGGTGGGGATTTTAGAGGGGCATTGTTAGATTTGCAAAGTATTGGTGAAAATGTTTCCATAGTGAATGTTGAAGGATTATATTCAAGGATGAGAAAGGAAAAAATATTTTCAGTAATGACAAAAATATTTAAGGGGCATAAATTAGATGAAATTAGAGAAGTTGTTGATAATTCGGAAGTTTCTTCTGAATTGTTAATGAGGTGGGTTGAAGAAAATATTCCTAGACAATATGATGTTGATGATGCTGCCAAAGCATTTTCAATGTTAAGTAGAGGAGATATATTTCAAGGTAGAATTTATCGAAGACAACATTATTCGTTTTTAAAATATGTTTATTTTTTATCAACAATTGGAGTTAGTTTTTCTCGCACAAAAGATTATTCAGGATGGCAGCCTTTTCAATTCCCAAATCTTTTAACATCTTTGTCAGCATCAACCTCAAAAAGAAAATTAAGAAAATCGCTTTCGGCTAAAATTGCTTCAAAAACTCATTGTTCGATAAAAGATGCGATGCAAGAAATTGGCTTTTTGCAAATTCTTTTGGAAAACAAAGAAAACGCCCCAAATTTAATAAATTTTTTTGAATTTGATGAAAAAGAAATTGCATTTTTGCTTGAAACAAAACCAGATACAAAAAAGGTTCAAAGTCTTTTAGAAAAATCAAATTTGATTGAAAAAGAAAAAATAATTTTAAAAAGCAAAGGAAAACAAACAGCATTATTCTAAATTATAATTATTGGATTAATTTTAATATTTTCTTAATTGTAATTATTAGATTAATATTTTCTTAATTGTAATTATTAGATTAATATTTTCTTAATTTAGTCTTCTTCAAAACGGGTGTTGTTTTCAACAAACTTTTCTATTTTTGATGCAAAGTAATTTCTTTTCCAAACAATCCCGCCAACAATTATTAGTGTAACAAAAATAATCATTAATCCTTCATTTGTTCTAAATAAATAATCACTAACTTCGTTCAAATTAATTATTGGATTTATTTTTTTCCATAGCACATATTTTACATTTAATTGATTTGCGCTTTTGTAGCCCACCCAGGTTATTGTTTTTCTTGTTCCATTAACACCAATAATTGCTTCTGGTAAAATTCCATCTTTTATTTCAGCACCTGGGGGAAATTCGATAGTAATGGTTGTACTATCTGGAATAACCCACAATCCTGCTTGATATAATTTGTTCAAATAATTTGCTTTAATACTATATTCTTCAACTAATGCAGTATCTTTTCCTTTTGCCATAAGGGCATCTGCCAAATTATATTTTATTTCAAGAAAATTATCTTCGCCTTCGCTGTATGAAATTGTTCCATTAATTATATTGTTTAAGCCAATTGTTGGAACGAATTTGTTATCAAAAGTCTCCCATTTTTTTAAGTCAGAGCCCAGACTTTTACTAGTTTCTCTAAATTCAATTTTGTCATTATCTGTTGGAAAAAATAAATGAAATTTTTCACTTATTTCTGCATTACCATTGCTTGCAATATTAACATTTATTGTGTGCAACCAAATACCATAATTTTGTGCACTTACAAAACTTGTAAAAAATATTAAAACTATGATTACACTCAATAATTTAAATTTCATACTAATTATTACAAATTAACTCATTAATTAAGCTTTTTATTCATCTTTTTTGTGAAATCTTTTCTAACAAGGTTTAAATTATAGTCAGCCCATATTATATTGGTAACATGGTTGAGCTTCAATATTTTGGCCATTCCTTTTTTAAGTTAAAAGATAAGAATGGTGTTATAGTAATTGACCCTATATTTGATTCTTCAAAATTTTCTACAAAAAAATTAAGAAGAATTCCTATTGATAGAAATGAATTAAATAAAATTTCTCTTATTTTATTGACGAGTGAAATGGAAGAACATTTTGACAAGGATGCAGTTGAAGAAATCTCAAAAAGAAATAATGCAGTAGTTGTTGCACACGATTCATTATTAACTCAATTAAACCTTCCTCGAACGTTGAAAGCTTCAATTTCACAAGGTTCTGAAATTTTTTTGAAAGGATTTAAAATTTGTGCAAAAACAGCACACTTCCCACAATCTTTTTGTCCAACTGGTTTTCTTATTGAATCAAATGGCACAAAAGTTTATCATGCTGGAACAACTCATTTGTTAGAATCCTTTTCAGGAATAAGGGCTGATGTTGCAATTTTGCCAATGAATTTGAGAAGCATGGATGTTGTTGATGTTGTTCGTGCCGCAAAAGTAATAAAACCTAAAAAGTTAATTCCAATGCAATACGACACTTTTGATTTTGGTAAGTTTGATTCAAAAGATTTAGTTAGAAGGATTCAAGAAAGTGTTTTGGATACTGAAACTATTTTGTTATCTCCTGGGAAAAAAATAATGGTGTAGAATATGATTTATGTTATCATATTGGTTTTAATTATACTTATTTTGATTGGGGCAATGTATAAAGTTGCTTTAAAACAAAGAGAAAAAGAACTATTTGTTAAAGAAATTCATTTTGGGAAAAAAGATTAAGTTTAAATTTTCCTAAAGCGTAGTCTGTTTTTATGATTGAAGTAGTGGTAATGGTTTTGCTCATTGTAATAGGGTTGGTAGTAGCATTAAAATATAATTACACTTTGGCTGAGAAAATTGCTTTTGAAAAAGAACAAGAAATTATAACTGGACAAAATAAATTAAAAATTGCGGAAAAAAAATATATGCAGGGCAAAATAAAAAGTGAAGTTTTTGAACAATTAAAAGATGATTTGAATTACAAAATGATTCTCACTCAACTAGATATTTTTAGAATCAAAAAAATGCATGCTCTTGAAATTGAAGAAAAAGCAGAAAAATTATTTGAAAAATTGATTCATCCGACAAAACATAGAAAAGCAAAGCTAAGACATTTGTTAATGGAATCAGAAGTTTTAAGAAAAGAGATTAAGTTTATAGAAAAGAAATTATTAAAGAACGAAATCACTGAAAATGTTTTTAAAAGATTAATTAGTCAGAAAGAAGATGAAATGATTGAAAAAGAAAATGAAATAATTATTTTTGTAAAAAGCTCGAACATTTAAATTTTTTATTTTTTCAGAATTTTTTTAGAAAAATAAATATTTAAATTTCAAATTCGTCAAAATCTTTTACCGCGGTTGTATTTTGAAAAACTTTTTTACCATCCTTTTCAAATTCTTTGACGTCATTAATTCTTGCACTAAAATGAAATAAAAATAATTTTTTTACTTTTGCTTTTTTTGCAATTTCAGCAGCCTCTTGTGCAGTGCTGTGTAATGTTTCAATTGCTTTTTCGTTATGTTCTTCTAAAAAAGAAGATTCATGAATTAAAACATCAGCATTGTTTGCAATTTTAATTGTGTTTTGCACAGGCCTTGTGTCAGAAACAATTACTATCTTTCTTCCAATTCTTTTTTTACTAAAGTCCATTACATCTTTTTTATTAAATTTTTTCCCTTCAATTGTAATTGTTTTTCCACTAACTAATTTAGCATACATTGGGCCGGCAGGAATTCCAAGTTTTTCAGCTTTCTTTCTATCAAACTCTCCATCTTTATCTTTTTCTTTAAATGCAAAACCAAAACAACTTATTTCGTGCTTTAATGGAAATGCATTTATTTCAAAAAAATCACTTTTCATTAGCAAGCCATTTTTTATTTCTTTGAATTCAATTGGAAAACTTGGTTTTATTGTTTCTCGCATTATTTTTTCTATTTTTTGTTTTCCACCTTTTGGAGAAAAAATAGTTAATTTTTCTTGTCTTTGGTTAAGTGTCATTGTTGCTATCCATCCAAACAAACCAAGAAAATGATCTGCATGTAAATGTGAAATAAAAACTGTGTTAATTTTCATTAGAGAAATGTTTGATATCATCAATTGTCTTTGCACCCCTTCAGGAGCGTCAAATAATAAATTGTTTCCACTGAATGAAATTGCTACGCTTGCAAAATTTCTATCTTTCTGTGGTACTGAACCAGAGGTTCCTAAGAATTGAATTTTTATCTTTTCCATTTAGCTCACTTAAATAAATTAAATGCAATTAATTAAAAATCAAGTGTTTTTGAGCTTTATTAAGATTTCTAAATTAATGTTTTTTTAATAAGAAAACTAAGATTTTCAAAGCATTTTTAATCCTTTACTGATGGAAAATAATTATGGCAAAGAAAATAAACAAAGCCAAGGCAATTTCTAACAAAACATTTGATTCTTTTAAGGATACTTCTCAAATAGATGTTCCAAAAAATTTAATTGGACAAGTTATTGGGCAGGATGCGAGTGTTAAATTAATTAGGAAAGCAGCTGCGCAAAAAAGAAATGTTTTATTGGTTGGTTTGCCAGGAACTGGAAAGAGTTTACTTGCACAAGCAATGTCAGAAATTTTGCCGATTCAAAAATTATTAGATGTTTTAATTTATCCAAATCATGAGGATCCAAATAATCCAAAGGTAAGAGTTTTGAAAGCTGGTGAAGGAAAAAAATTGGTTGACCAGTCTCGTTTAGAAGAAAGAAAATCAGAAGATTCAATGCGAATGATTTCTTTTATTTTACCAATTGGTTGGATGATTCTTGCAAGTGTTTTTTGGCAGATTGGTTGGTATTCAGATATTATTTTTGCAGCATTATTATTGATTGGAGCAGTTCTTTTAATTGGTTTATCAATTGGTGGACAAATGAAAACCAAAGGTGGGGCAAGCACTCCAAAATTATTAGTAAATAATTTAGGAAAAAAAGTTGCTCCTTTTTTTGAAGCAACAGGTGCAAGAGCTGGTGCTTTGCTTGGAGATGTAAGACATGATCCATTACAAAGTGGTGGTTTAGGAACACCAGCGCATTTGAGAGTTGAACCAGGGATGATTCACCGAGCGAGTGGGGGGGTTTTATTTATGGATGAAATTGCAACACTTTCTCACAAGTCACAACAAGAATTACTTACTGCAATGCAGGAAAAGAAATATTCTATTACTGGACAGAGTGAAAATTCAAGCGGAGCAATGACAAGAACAGATCCAGTTCCTTGTGATTTTGTTTTAGTTGCGGCTGGAAATTATAGTGATTTAGAAAAAGTTCATCCTGCATTGAGAAGTAGAATTCGTGGGTATGGTTATGAAATTTATATGAACACTGATATGGATGATAATGAAGAAAATAGATTAAAATTAGCACAATTTGTTGCGCAAGAAGTAAAGAAGGATGGGAAGATTCCTCACTTTGAAAAAGATGCAGTTGAAGAAGTTATTTATGAAGCAAAAAGAAGGGCTGAACGAAAAGGAAAATTAACTTTAAAATTGCGTGATCTTGGTGGATTAGTAAGAGCAGCAGGAGATATTGCAAAAGAAAAAGGAAAAGTATTAGTTGATAGACAAGATGTCTTAGAAGCAAAAATGAGTGCTAGAACGTTAGAAGCACAGATGGTTGATAAGGCAATAGAGACAAAAAAAGATTATGATGTTTATTTGAATGAAGGAAAAGCAATTGGAAGAGTAAATGGTTTGGCTGTTTTTGGTGATGGTTCTGCCGGCTCAATAATTCCTATTGAAGCAGCTGTTTCTCCCCCAAGTAGTAAAAATCAAAGCCGAGTAATTGCTACTGGAAAGTTGGGAGAAATTGCAAAGGAAGCCGTTGAAAATGTTTCTGCAATTTTCAAAAAGATTTCTAATAAAAAACTTGCACGAGATATTCACATACAATTTTTACAAACTTATGAAGGTGTTGAAGGTGACTCTGCATCAGTATCAATTGCGACTGCAGTAATTTCTGCAATTGAACAAATTCCAATAAGACAAGATTTGGCAATGACTGGTTCTCTTTCTGTTCGTGGAGAAGTTTTACCAATTGGTGGTGCTTCAAGTAAAATTAGTGCTGCAATAAAAGCTGGTTTCAAAGAAGTGGTTGTTCCAATAAGTAATTTGCAAGATATTGTTTTGACAAAAGAAGAATTAACAAAAATAAAAATTACACCAGTTTCAAATTTGATTGATGTTTTACAAATTGCGCTTGAAAATAACTCAAATAAAAGAAAATTAATTGGACAATTGAAAAAAATAATTCAAACTAATAAAAAAGATTCAATTTTGAAAAAAATTGTTGCAAAAACAAGTGCTTAGCCTTTCTAATAGTTTATTTAATCAATATTTTTTAAGCAATTAAAACAACTTTTCCATTTTTTAAATGGAAATGTGTTTTCTTTTTTTCTATTTGTTTGTTTCCTTCTTGGTAAATTATTATTTTTTTTCTTTTGTTTACTTCAATTACTTTTCCTAAAATATTTCCTTCTTCATCACTAACATTTAATCCAATTAATGTTGTTGAAACTCTATCTCTTACATCAAATACTTTTGCTATTCTCATTGTTATTATTAGTGCAATAAATGCTGTCATTATGTTTGCAGGGAACCAAGCTAAATCTGCTTGTCTTAAGAAAACTAATGTTCCAGCGTCAAGAATTGCCCAAACGGCAACAATTGATACTCCTTGCAATAAATATTTTCCAAGCTTGTAAGCTTTTTTTGTATATAATGAGTCAATTGCTCTGCCAAGCAGTAATAAAATTCCCATTAATGCCAAAAATGGATAAATTATTCTTAGTGCAGAAATCAAATCTATGCTTATGTCAATAAAATCTGATGAAATTAATTGTAAATAAGCTAACCACAAACCAAATATTGGTGACAAAATAGCTGCAACATACATTACAACACTAACTCTTTGTTCTGAAATGCTTGTTGTTATCATTGTAAACAAATTAATTATTCTATCTTCTATTCCAAATCCTTTAAGCAACAAATATGCTCCTAAAATTAATGCTATTGCTTGAACGGAGTATTCGCCTAAAGCAAAAAATACTAATAATAATATTCCTGGCACACCAAGAAAAAGCCTTGCAATGCCTGGATCTTTTAATGCTTCTTTTATTGTGTAAAAAGTTGACTCAACTGCTTGGGCTTGTTTTATAATTACCTGTTCTGTAGAAATTATTTTTGCTCTTGACTGTAACAATGGAGTAACTTGCGCATCTTCAGCACCATCAGTAACTAAAATCCAACCATCAATAATGTGATTTTTTTGTAAAATATCTAATTGTTTATTAATTTCTTTATCTGATTGCAAGCCTGTTTTTCCTTTTCCCGTAAGTGTAACAATTTCAACATTTTTGAATTCTTTTTTTGCTTCATCCATTTTTTTAATTGCCGCAAAAATAGTGTTCGCATCACTTTCAGTAGGGTCTTCTAAAATAAGTTTTTGTCCAGCTTCAAGGTTTCTTTCCCTACCAATGATTGGTCCAGTTATTTTTACTTTTCTACCAATGTCATTGTCCCTATCAACACAAACAACAAATACTTTTCTCTGCATATTACCACTAAAATTATATACTCTAAGTAATAACCTTATATATAAAACATAAGTTATATTATTATAAGTGAAGGGATAAGATGGTTGGCGCAACTTTCAAGTATGTTATTTTTCTAGCAATTATTGTTTTGATATTGGTAATTGTTGGTTTCATATTTACTTATTCTGATTTTTTATTATCAAATATTTATTGGTTAATAATTCTTGGAGTATTTTTGTATGTTATTTGGAAATTTGATTTTATATTACAATTATTAGATTATGAAAGAGCTGTTGTTTATCGCTTTGGAAAAGTAAATAGGGTTGGCGGGCCAGGGTGGGCATTTATTTGGCCAATAATTGAAACATATGCAAAAGTTGATTTGAGAACAAAAACAATTGATGTAGAAAAACAAGATGTTGTAACAAAAGATGGTATTGAATTGAGTGTTGACGCAGTAATTTATTTAAAAGTAAAAAAAGATAGACAGAGTGTTGTTAATTCAGTCATTGAGGTGGAGGATTATACAATGGCTGCAAAATTGTTTGTAATATCTTCTATTCGTGATGTTATAGGTGCAATGCTTTTGAGTGAAGTTATTTCGCACATAGAAATAATAAATGCACAAATAAAAGAAAATTTAGAAAGTATTTCTACTAATTGGGGTATTGCAGTTGAATCAGTTGAGATAAAAGATGTTCAAATACCAAAAATTGTTTTGGATGCGATGCATGAGGAAAAAGCAGCCGTTCAACAGAAACTTGCTAGAATGGAAAAAGCTCTTGCACATAAGGCAGAAATTGAAGCAGTAAAAGAAGCAGCAGCAAGTCTGGATGATAAAGCACTTGCTTATTATTACATCAAAGCAATTGAAACAATGTCACACAGTAAAGGAAGCAAAGTTTTCTTCCCTGCAGAATTTTCTAAACTTGCACAAGCATTCTCATCTTCACAAATATTGAAAGCTTCTGATGGAAAGGAAACAAAAGAAGTTAAAAAAATTCTTGCAGATTATGTTGACTCTGCTGTTTCAAAAGCAAAAAATGAAAAACCAAAAAGCAACAAAACTTCAAAGAAGAAAGTTAAAAAAAAGAAAAAATAATTTGAAAGTTACGCAAGAATAATTTGAATAAATGAAAAATAAATTAAATTGAAAAAGCAAAAAACTTATTTTGCTTTTTCAAATGCTTTTTGAAAATCAGAAATTTGTGTTTGTATTTCTTTTATTGCATCTTCCAATAATTTTTTAGGATTTTTTCCTTTCAAAATAAATCTTGCTTTTTTATCAATTGGGTGATCTAATCTGTAAGCAACAAATTCAACACCAGCTTGTTTTGAAAGAGTTTCTTTTAATAAATTTGGAAGAGTGTGTCTCTCTCCTTCAATAAAAAACTCCAACGTATCTTTTTCATTAACTATTATCTCTAATTTCATTTTTATTGCCCCCTAAAATTTTGTCTTTGATTAAAATTATTTCTTCCAGCTCCGTAATTACTTCTTTCTCTATTATCATTTCCTCTATCGTTTCTATTGAAACTTCCTCTTCTATCATCTCTTCTGTCGCTTCGATTAAAATTTCCTCGTCTATCATTTCCATGGAAGTTTCCTCGTCTATCATTTCCACGCCTGTGATTTCGGAATCCGCCTTCTCTTGGTTCAAATTTATCTTCTTGTTCAAACCATTTTCTTCCTTCTGAATGTCCACAGGCAAAGCAAATCATTTTGTCATTTGAACTTTTTAACTCCTTTTTACAATTTGAACAATAAGCAGTTATTACTCCTAAACCAGTTTCGTTAGTTGCTAAGTCAACAGCTAAATCATTTGCTGAAACAACTCTTGCTTTTATATAATCACCAATTTTGAAAAGATCCTTAATGTTTGTAACAAATTTTTTTGCAGCGAATTTTGCTGGAATTTGTCCGCGAGTGATAGTCATAACTCGTTTATTTTCAGACTTAATAATGTCAACAACGGCAACAGAATCTTTCATCATTAAAATTCTTCCAAATACAATATCTCCATTTTCTAATGGTTTAATTTCTTTGCCTTCAATTGAAACCTCTCTTGAATTATCATCAAATTTAGCTTCACCAAAACTAGATGCTTTAACTTTTCCAAATTCTAAAAACGTATTTTTTCCAGCAGAATACTCTTCTTCAGTGGTAATTACTTCTCCTGGCATGAAAATTTTTGATTTTGACAAATAGCTCACCTAAACGCTTATATATACTAAAATAATTTGTTTTATGAAAGGTATATAAAGCTGTGGTATAATGGTTCTAGAATCACTAATTGGAGAAAAAAATATTAGGAAGCAACCGATTTTGATAGTTATACTAACTTTCCTAATTTCCATTGGAAGTATATTTTTTGCTTACCAATTATTTCCAGCATACACGAGTGTTTTGTCAATAGCATTTATTACAATTGGTTTAGTTCCAATTATTCATAATATTCTTTCAAAAGAAGAGTATGAAGAAGCACTTGAAAGAAAATCCTCAACAACATTCTTTGCAAGACACTTTAATGTAATATTGATTTATGTTTGGATTTTTGTTGGAATAATTTTGGCATTTTCAATGGCTTATACATTTTCTCCACCAGAAATGAAACAAGTATTATTCAAAGAACAAATAAGTTCTTTTTGTTATATTGCTGGACAAGAAAGTTGTACGGCAGGAATACCTTATTCAATTTCTGCAAGTGGAATGTTTGGTGCTTTTGAAGCTTGTCAAAATCCAGCAACAAGTAGCTTTCCTTTATGTTCTCTATTTATTTTTGAAAACAATGCTGGCGTTTTAATATTTATAATTTTATTATCTTTCCTTTATGGGGCGGGAGCAATTTTTATTATTGCTTGGAATGCTTCAATACTAGGAATATTTTTTGGAGAAATGTTTTTAGCATCACAACACGTAAGATGGTTTGGTTTTTTACAAGGAATGTTAATTGGACACGGGCCACCAGAATTATTAGGTTATATTTTTGGAGCACTAGCGGGTGCAATACTCTCAGCAATGGTTTCAAGAGGGCAATTCTTGAAGCACGAATTTTCAACAATAATAAAGGATGTTGCTTTCTTAACTTTCTTAGCATTCTTCTCAATACTTTATGGTTCAATAGTTGAAGCAATTGGAATATTGGGTTTTGGAGATTTATATTATGTGTTGGGGTTTGTTTATGTTCTGGCATTAATAATAATTGTTTTTTTATATGGCAAAAAAGTTAGATAATCCCTCTTTTTAATTAATTGCTTCTTAGTTTTATTATGCCAAAATTTATTTCAAAAAATAAAAAGCAAAAAAATAAAAAAGCAGAAACGAATTCTAAAAGCCAAAAAGTTTTTTCTAAATTAAAATGGCTTGATCCTTTTACATATGTTGATTTGTATGTTATGCCAAAAGTGAAAGCAAAAACTCAATCAAAACCAGTTGAGCATTTAGTAAATATATTTTTTGCGGGTTTGTTTGCAATAATAGTTTATGTTTTGCTTGGTTTATTATTTGGGACTGGCTCACCATTAGTAATTGTTTATTCAGCAAGCATGGAACCAGAATTTTTTAGGGGAGATGTAATGGCCCTAACTGCAACAAACCAAACAATGAATTTTGGAAAAGAAATTACATTAAATCAAAACGTAAAAAATGTTCCAGTTGAAAACTTTTTAACAGCGAAATATACTTATGGTGGTGAAGCAATTGAGCTAATTGGGATTAGTGATTCAAAATATGTTATAAAATTTTTAGATGGTGAAGAAATGCTTGTTCCAATTACAAAAGTAAATCTAGAAAAAATTATTTTTGAAAATGGAGAAGAAATAATTCCAGAAAAAGATGCTTCAATAATTGTTTACCCTGCATTTCCAGCAGGTATTCCAATAATTCACAGAGCAATTGCAAAAATAAATGCGAATGATGGAGTTTTCTTTTTAACAAAAGGTGACAATGATTTAACTAATCCAACATTTGATCAGGATTGTGGAAAAATTGATACTTTGAGAAATCTTTCAACCAAACCTTGTATTACTTTCTATGCAATTCCAATTGAAAATGTTCAAGGGGTTGCATTTGGAAAAATTCCTTTAGTTGGTTGTGTAAAGTTATGGTTGTTTGATGATTTATTTTCTCTAATCAGCACAGGAAAATTACCAAATGATTTTAGAGGAATTTGCTAGCTGAACTAAACCTTTTTATTAAGAAAGAAATTAATTATATCATGGAATTATTGGATTCAATTATTAGTGGTTCATTGAATGCTGAGCAATTTGTAGAATTGTCAGTTTGGTTAATGTTTGTGGCAATTGTATTAATTTTAATTTCGTTTATAGTTGTGGCTATTTTTAATAGAAGAAGTAAAGAAGAAAAAATGGCGTTGAAAATAATTAAACAAGTTGGATTAATGCGAGAAGGCAAGTATGTTAAAAATGAAAAAAACGATTTTAAGAAAGAAAGCAAAAATGAAGTTAAAGAAGAAAAATTACACATTGGAAAATCTGAAACTTCACTAAAACAAATGTTAATGAAAAAATTCTTGCCGGTTATAGAAAATCAAATACATGCAAAAGTAGTTATTAATGATTTTAATGCTCGTGGAGAAAATTTTATAGCGCAAGTGTCTGTTCAAGGACATAACCTAGAATTAGTGCTTGATTCTACTGGAAAAATCATTGATTATAAAAATCTCGACAATAAATAAAATGGCTTTTTAAACTTAATTAGCTCTCTTTCTATAAGTGAGATAATGGAACTAATAATGAAAGACGCAACTATTTTCAAAAAAAGCATTGAAGCTATTTCAGTGTTAATTGATGAAGCTGAACTTGTTGTTAAAGAATCAGGTTTGGAATTAAAAGCAACTGATCCTTCACAAATATCAATGGTTGATTTTGTAATGCCAAAAAAAGCTTTTACAAAATTTGAAAGTGAAGAAACAAGATTGGGATTAGATTTAGATTATTTAAATCAAGTATTATCAAGAGCACAATCAAATGATGAATTGACTCTTTCATTGGATGAGAAAAAAGCATTTTTAGAAGTTACATTTAAAGGAAAAGCAGAACGGTCATTCCAAGTTCCATTAATAGATATTTCTTCAGCAGAAATTCCAAGTCCAAAAATAGATTTTGACGCTGAACTAACAATTAATTCTTCATTTTTAACAAACGCATTGAAAGATGTTGCATTAATTTCTTCACACATTACAATTGGTTGTGATGAATCAAAGTTTTTTGTAAAAGCAAATTCTTCTAAAGGAAATTTAAATGAAGAAGCAAAAGAAGACAAAGAAACTTTGCCTGAATTAAAGGTAAAAAAAGAATGCAAATCAATGTTTCCATTAGATTATTTCCAAGATATGTTAAAAAGTGCAAGTGGAGAAATCTCTCTCTTCTTAAAATCAAACGCGCCAGTAAAAATCTCATACCCGATTGGTGACGCAACAATCACTTACTTTTTAGCTCCAAGAATTGAAAATGCTTAATTGTTTTTAATTAGGGTTTTGTTCACAGCAATAACTCTTAAATACTATATTACCATTTTTATTATTATGATTGAATTGAAAAATGTTGGTTTTTTGAGAAATGCTTTGGAAGCAATTTCTGTATTTATCCCAGAGGGAAATTTTCGTTTTTCTGAAGAGGGAATTTATTTTAAAGCAATAGATCCCAGTCAAGTTTTATTAGTTGATTATTTCATTGATAAAAAATTATTTGATAAATATGATATAGAACCTAGTTTTGTTGGAGTTGACTTAGTTGAGATGAATAAAATATTACAAAGAGCTATGCCGAAAGATAAATTATTGATTGATTTGAGTGATGCTGAATTAAAAATAAAGTTGGAATCAGAAATGAAGAGAAGTTTTAGACTGCCTTTGATTGATGTGAGTGAAGAAGAAGCAAAAACCCCAAATGTTGTATATGATACAAAAGTAGTTATTGGGTCAGTTTCATTAAAAGAAGTTTTGAGAGATGCAGCATTATTTGGCAGTAGTATTATTTTGAAAGTTAATGGTGGAAAGTTTTTTGTAGAAGCTAGGGGTTCACAAGGAACGATGAGTTCAGAAGCAACAAGTGTTTCAAAAATAGATTCAAAAAAAGAAGTCAATGCTAAGTTTTCGCTAAATTTTTTTCAAAATATAGTGAAAGAAGCCGATATTAGTTCAAAAATAGATATTTACCTAAAAAATGATTCTCCAATGAAAGTGTCTTATGAAATTGGGCAAAGCAAAATAACTTTCTATCTAGCACACATGATACTATAATCGTTTTCTGCCTGCTAAATTAAAAAATTATACTTTAATTACTTGGCTTTGAGCCATGCCCTATAAAAAACATTTTCTAAGCATTATTTAGTATGGAAGCGCTGGTTTTTGCACAAAAATTTCCTTTTTCAGAAAGAGCAAAAAATTATCTTAAAGAGTCAAAATTATCAATTGAGGACGTTTCTGAATCAGAAATAAAAAGAGCTGCTCTAATAATTTCAAGGGCTTTTTCAGGAAAAAACTATGTTCTAGATGCAATTAATGCGGGGGATGAAATTTATAAAAGAGAAATAATTGCGTATCCAATTTCTAAGTTAATAATTTCTGCAATGTCCACCAAAAACATAAAAGAAAAATTTGCAGATTTAATAAGAAAAAAAACTTTTAGTGAGATAGTTAATGATACAAATTCAAAAGATATTTGTCTTGATTTAGCAGATGATTTTAAACTAAAATATGAATTAGAAGAAAGCTTTTTTGTTTCAATAAATTTGTTGGATTATTTAGAAAATTATTTCATTGATGAAGAAACAAAAATAGTTAACAAAATTGTTTCAAATGGAAAAGTTTATTTGAATATTAATGATTTTGCAAGATTTCTTTCAGAAAAAGCATATGCTAAGGTTGTGGAATCTTTACCAATTCAAGGGGAGAATATTCCAAAAAAATTTGTTCAATTAGCAAAAAACATTTCTTCACAAGTATACTCATTGCAACAAAAAGACTTTGAAGAAAAAATTTCAGGAAAAATAGATCCAAATTTATTTTCCCCAAGCATGAAAAATTTGTATGAAAAACAATTATCTGGGGAAAAATTAACATATTATGAAAGATTAGCAATTGGTGGATTTTTGCAACAAATAGGGATGCAAAAACAAGAAATGTTGAATTTCTTTTCAAAGAGCCCTGATTTTAAAAAGCACATTGCAGAATATCACATTAATAGAATTTATGAAAAAGGTTTGTCTGCTCCGAGTTATAAAAAAATGGATGAGTTTGGAATAATTGTTTCAAGAGAAGAAAAAAAGTTTGTTCATCCTGTGAAATATTATTTAGTTCAATTGAGAGAAAAAAACAGGAAGAAAAATTTTGGGGCGAATAAAAATGTATGAAGTAAGTAAGGAAGAAGAGTTTTTGAAAAAGAATTTCAAAGAGTTTTACTTGAAAAATAAAATAAATTCTGTGAGTGAAGTAGAAAGAAGAGAGTTTGGTTATGGTGTTTATGGAAGAAAAATAGCTAATAGAAATTTTTCTTTTCAAAATGAAGATGAAATGAATTTGTTTTTAAGAGAACGCACACCTTTATTTTTCTCATATTCAAATTCTTATTATATGAATCCAAATGTGACACCAATGCAAAATAAACATTGGTTAAAAGGAGACATGGTTTATGAATTTGATGCAGATGAAATAAAAACTACTTGTGAAAAAATTTTAAATGAATGGAAATGCACAAAAGCGTTTGGAGAAGAATCACAAGTTAAAGAAATTGGTGATGAAAAAAAACAATGGTTTTTAGAAAAAAGTTTAAATGAAGCAAAAAAACAAGTTTTTAGATTGGTAGAATTTTTGGAAAGTGATTTTGGTTTTGATAGAAATTGGGTTAGTGTAAATTTTTCTGGAAAGGCAGGTTATCATGTTCATTTAAGAAATAAAGAAATTCAACTGCTCAACAAAAAAGCAAGGATTGAATTAGTTGATTATTTAACAGGGCATGGAATTTATTATGATAATTTAGGTTATGACTTTGAAAAAGCGTTGACTTGTCCAAAGCTAGGGGGATGGGTAAAAAGAATTAACAAAGGCGTGAAAGAATTTTTTGAAAAAGATGTTGTTGAAATTGCAAAAATAACTGGTTTAACAAAAGCAAAAGTAAAACAATTAATCAATAATAAAGAAAAAATAATTGAGAGTATTAATTCTGGATTATTGTATGATGTTGGTGCAAGAACAAATAAAGATTTTTGGAAAAAAGTTTTAGATTTTGTAGTTGAAACATATTCTGCTCCAATTGATAGACAAACAAGTGTTGATTTGCACAAAATAATTCGTGTGCCAAATACTTTGCATGGTGAAACTGGTTTCATAGCAAAAGAAATTAAATTGAATGAACTGGAAATGTTTAATCCGTTTGTTGATACAATTGCATTTGGTGATAGAAATGTGAAAGTTTTTGTTAAAGAAGCACCAAAGTTTAATTTGAAGAATAGGGAATTTGGTCCTTATAAGGAAGAGATAGTGGATGTGCCACTTTATTGTGCAATTTATTTGGTTGGAAAGGGTGCAAAACTCAAAGAATAGGAATAAAAAAAGAATTTGATTGATTTAATGGGTGTTGACAGTGAAAATAGACTTTGATGAACTAAGAAGAATTCATAGATTGGAAAAAAACACTTCTAAATTGGTTGATGTTGGTGAAGATTTTATAGATTCACTTGAAGGTTTTATTGAGGAAGAAAAAAAGAAATATTTAGAGTCATTAAAAAATTTTTCATCAAGTGAAGCAAGGGCATTTACTAATCTAAAAAGAATTGTTGAAGAAATATTTTTAATGCGTGAAAAAAAAATTCTTAATAAGGCATTGATTGCTGCACATACAAAAGATTCTAATTTGGAAAGTATGGCTTCGCAAGAAAAAGAATTTTATAAAAAAATGTTGAAATTGTTAGAGGATTATTCTGCTGGTTGTACAGTTTTGTTTGGAGAAAAAGAAAAGAAAAAAACTCTTGTTGAGGTTGAAATAATGAAAGATGTTCCAACTTTTGTGGGAACAGATATGAAAGAATATGGGCCTTTCAAAGAAGGAGAAATAGTGGATGTTCCTGAAAAAGTAGCCAAATTATTTGTTGCGAGAAAAATAGCTAAGCAAAAATAATGCCTTTTTAATTGTTGCCATTAACAATCTTTTTGTGAGATTATGAATTTTCCTGAAAGAGATGAATTTGTTGTAGTTAAAGTAACACAAATTTTGAATTATGGGGTATTCGCTGAATTACTTGAATATAACAATGCAAAAGGCTTTGTTCACATTAGTAATGTTTCAAGTTCTTGGGTAAAAAATATTAGAAATCTTGTTAAAATAAATCAAGTAAGGGTTGCAAAAGTATTGAATGTTGATTTACAAAAAAAACAAATTGATTTATCTTTTGCTGGAATTTCACCACAAATGGAAAAACAAAAAATGGTGGAATTCAAACAAGTAAACAGAGAAGAAAAATTAATTGCTTTATTGGCAAAACAAGAAAGTAAAAATTTTGATGTTGTTTGGGGTGAAGTTGCTAACCCATTAATTGAAGAATTTGGTTCGCTTTACAAAGCTTTAGAAAAAATTTCGCTTGGAGAAGATATCTCAAAGTTTGTTGATAAAAAATGGGTTGAACCATTAAAAGAAATGGTTGACAAAAACATTGTTGTTTCTAAAAAAACTCTTAAAGGAAAAGCTGTTGCAAAATCTTTATCTGATAATGGCTTAGAAGCAATAAAAAATTTATTTGAAAAAATAAATGGCACAAAAGGGTGTGAAGTAATTTATGGTGGTGCTGGAACATACTTGATTTCCTTTACTGCATTAACTTTTAAGGGTGCTGAAAAATTAATGAATAAGGTTATTGAAGAAGCTGAAAATGAAGCTAAAAAAATGAATGTTCAGTTTTCTTTCAAGGAAGATGAAGAAAAGTAAGTCACTTGAAATTTGTTTATTTTATTAACACAAGGTTTAAATTAGATTTGAGGTTGAGATAAGTAATGGCTACTAAAATATTGTTATCAAAAAAAGTTTCATTGAATAACGGTGTTTTATTAGTTGGTTTGCCAGGCATTGGTTTGGTTGGAAAAATTTCTGTAGATTACTTGTTAAAAGAATTAAAACCTTTGAAAATTGCTGAAATTTATTCGGATTCTTTTCCACCAAGTATTCATACTAAAAATTCAAAAATTCATTTGATTAAAAATGAAATTTATTATTTGAATTATAAAAAACAAGAATTTTTGATTCTTGCTGGTCCTGTTCAACCAACACTTGATTTTAAAGTTGGTTCTTCTCATGAACATTATGAATTTTCTGAAACACTAGTAAATTTTTTCAAATCAGTTGGCATAAAAGAAATAATTACTCTTGCTGGAGTAAATATTGGTGATAAAAGATTAAATAAAAAACCAGGAGTAATAGTTGCTGGAACAGATGATGATATAATAAAAAAATGGATTAGTTTTGGTGCAAAATCAGATGTTAAAGAAGGACTTATTTCGGGTGCAGCTGGTTTGTTAGTTGGCTTAGGAAAATTACATAATATGAGTGGTGCTTGTATCATGGGTGAAACAAATGCTCAACTTGTTTATGGTGATCAGGGAAGTGCAAAAAGAGTATTAGAAATTTTGAGTAAAAGATTTAAGTTTAAATTGAATATGAAAAAGATTGACAAGGAAGCGAATGAAATAGAAAAAGCTTTCAAAGATTTAACAATGCAATTAGAAGCTGTGGAAGAAGATAAGCCAATGGATAAATTACCATATGTTAGGTAGTTAAGAACATTTGTTTTTCAATTTTTTTTAAACCTTTTTGATTTCAAAAATTTGATTTGTTTTTTTAAAAATTAGTTAATTTTTCTTGCTTTGTTTTATTGCTCAAAAATTCGTTTAATTTTTCTAATGTTAATTCAAATCCTTTTCCACCATTTCTCAAATAATAAGATGGGTGATAAATAAAAAATAATTGAAAGTGTTTCCATTGTTTTATTTGTCCTGCTGAAAGTGTTTTGTCAAAAATACTTGCAGCACTTCTTCCTAACAAAATTATTATTTGTGGATTAAGAATTTCTAAATATTTTTCTGTCATTGGTAAAAAATATTCAATTTCTTTTTCTGTTGGTGGGCGAATCCCTTGTTCTTTATTTAGTGGAATTATTGGGACAACATTTATTACACAAAAATCATTTGCACCTAAACCAAGAAAATCAATCCATTTGTCAAGTAATTTTCCACTTCTTCCAACAAATGATTTTCCAATTGCATTTTCTGAAAAACCAGGTGCTTCTCCAATAAAAACAATTTTTGGATTATCACTTCCGCGTCCAAAAACAATTTTTCCTTTTGTTTTCAAAATATTTTTGTAAAGAGGACTTTTTTCTGCGTGTAAAAAGTATTCTTTTTTAAAATCAGCTAGCTTTTTGCTTTCTAATAATTCCATTTAAATTCACTATCTAAAATAAGCCAAATGCTTTAAGTAAAAGCATTGTTCCAATTCCCGCGGGGCCAATAATAATTGAAATTACTAATGAAGGGATGAAAGGCAGTTGTACTTGAAAAACAAAAACGGCTATTGCCCATATTACCCCTCCTAAAATAGAATTAATAATCATTTTTTTTAAAAAAAATAAAATAAATACTGTTGCAATAATTAAAACAATTCCAACTATAATAAACAATGGAACATTCATTGGAAGTATTGAACCAATTGTGTTAGTATCAATCCCAATTGAATCAACACCTAAACTTGTTGCGTCAGCAAAACCTTCCAAAAGAAATGGTAAAAAATTAAAGTTCATATATTAATTCATTAAAAACAATATATAATTCTTTTTATTTTTTAGAGAAATTAAAACACCATCAAAATTTGAATTTTTTTAAATAATTGTGCATGTTTTTTTGTTATTTGGTATTGAATTTGCTTATGTGAAGCATTTTAAAACAAATATGCCTTATATTTTCTTAATGGTGAGTTCAAAAAATGGTTTCTTTTTCAGATGAACAAAAAAAAATAGCAGTTTTGCTATTAAATGAACCCAAAACAGAGGAAGATTTGAATAAACAATTAAATATTCCTTATGATAAGCTAACTCAAGAGCTAAAAGCTATGCTAAAACTTAATCTTATCGTTAAAGAAGGGTACCCAACAAAATATAGGTTGAAGCAGGAGCTTGTTGAAAAAATAAAGGAAAGAAAAAAAATAGCTGAATCTGATTCTTTTAAAATAAGACTAAGGGCAATAATTGAATTCAAAGCAATTGAAGAAAATTTATTAAAAAAACATGTGAAAAAGATAAAAGAAGCTTTGGAAAAAGAAAAAGCATTTACTATCTATAGTGTTGAAGAAGCAGAAGCAGTTGAAGAAGATGAAATGTACTCATCTTTTTTAGAAATTAATTTGTCAGTTAGGGATTTCCCAAGCCTAATAAACTTTGTTTTTTATTATGGGCCAACAAGCATAGAAGTGCTAAAACCAAACAAAATAGAGATAAGTAGTTATGAATTCCAAGAAGGTTTAGTGGGTTTATCAGAAATATTCCAAAAATATGCTGATTTCTTTACAAAACACCTAACAAGAGAAGAATTAGACAAATTCTACAAACAAGCATACAAATAAGCTTTGTTTGTGGCTTGCTATCAAGTTCTATTTTAAGCTAATCTTAATTTGAAGAAGCTAAATAATTTGGGCAAATTTTTACGTCAATCTCCAAAAATTCATTAGAAATTATTGCTCAAATTTTAATTTATTTTATGCAAAGTTCATCTGTAGTGCATTCTACTTTATAAAGCTTATTATTAGTTAATTAAATGCATTATTTTGTATTTTAAAGCTGATTTAAAACAAATGGTTTATTTAAGTTTAGAAATTTTTCTAGGCAAAATTTTGTGAATTTTGCTTTGCTTTTTCAAAAAAACCTAAGTGACAATTGACGTAAGAAACTTCACTTTCTGCATTAAAAAACGCCTTGTTTTTGGTACAATCCTGGAATCTTACCTTGATGAAAAGTAACCTTTTTAAAGGGAAATTTCATCAATTATGAGAGTCTTGCTATTGCCTAGATAAGTTTTTCTTGGCGTTAGTGGGAAATATTTTTTGTATAAAATGAGGTGAAATACAAATGAAAGGACTAAATATAAAGAAAATAGCTGCAATTGGTCTAGGAGCTGCATTAGTTGGCTCTGCATTAGCACCAGTTGTTTCAGCTGCAAACATGGTTCCTAACGGACTAAGCGGTCTGGCAAGAGACCATATTGTGGATAGTACAGGAGCACCAGTAGTAGACGTAGTAGTTGGATCTGGAGCTGCAGTATCAGACGTAGTATGGGCAGGAAACATCGCTGCAAAAGTTGCTCAATTAGCAACAACATCGACAGGAGCAGGCGGAGCTGTAACTGTTGACGTAACAGTTGGAGGAACACAAAGTACTGCTGGAAATGGACAAACTGTTGAATCAGTAATGGACTTCAGTGCACAAGAAGCTACATTTAACGGAATACAAGTTACTGACTCAAAAATGGAAGGGTTAGTTAACGAGACTTCAGCTAAGTTAACTTGGGCTGGAACGGAGTATACAACAACAGTTAAAGAAGTTTTAAAAGCAACTGCTGATGCAAAATTCCAAAATAGTACAAGCTCATCAGCTTATGCATCTGGAGAATTATATGCTTCAATCGCTGCAGGTGACTTAAACTACTCTGTTGAATTGGGTAATCCAGGAATTCCATTGGCTGCAAATGCATACAAGAACTTGGACGGAAATGCAGATTATGACGTTCAACTTCCTTTGTTAGGAAAAATATATGTTCTTGATGAAACAACAGCTGATAGTTTAATACTATATGCTGACACTACACCAACAGATTTACAAGTTGGAGATAAAATCCCTGTAACTGCTGGAACAGCAAATGTAGGAAAAACAGTAGAAATACAATTAGTTGACCTAATTCAAATTGGATCAGGTAACACAACTTATGAACCAAAATGGGCTCTATTAGTTGATGGAGTTGCTACAAAATATGTACAACAAGCAGCAACAACTTCATATGATTTGAGAACACAATTTGGTAAAACTCAGTTTACTGATAGTATATATGTAACAGCTGCTGGATTAAATTTGGCTGCGGGAACATATACAGCAACAGTTAGAACTGGAGATGAAAGACTTGAATTAAAAAACGGAAAAGGCTTCCCATATATGGATGACTCTGACGTTGATAACTATTCTCCATGGAAAGTAACTTTGACAGGGAACCCTGTAACAAAGATAACAATTCAAAATCAATGGGCATATACAAAGACTTCAGGTACTGAATCAGATAATTCAAACACTAAGTTTGTAAAATTGGTTGGTGAAGAAGTAGTATTGCCAAATGACTTTGCAACATTTAAATATGTTGGATTACAAAGTAAACCTACAACAGAACTACAAGTTGGTGATGTTAGTGGAATAAGTAGTGGTGGAATAAGATATGTTGACTTAAGAGGAAACACAATTGACATTCCATTCTATGTTCAGTTTGATATGGACTTTAACATACCTAAAGAAATATCAATCGCTGGAATAGACTACACATTCTGGATGCACCCAACAACAACTAATGGACCTGACTCAAATATTTCTTATATAAAAGGAAAATATTCTGATGCAGTTAGTCCAGCAACATGGGTTAAATATGCAGATGTAAATAGTAATACTATTGCAACTAATGGAACTGGAGTAATTGGACTTGAACTAGGTGCTGAAACAGCAACTGGAACAACAATCCTAACTGACTATATCTGGGTACAAGATAGTAATTCTGGTACTGGGAGAACAGTTGGATTGGTACTAAGAGGAAACCAAGACTTCAACTTAGAAAACAATGGTAACCTATCAGTACCAAAATTAAAGTTTTTAGGTACAACTTATGGAGCAACAGCAGCTCACGTTGCAGCTTATGTTCCAAACACAGAAGACTTCATGAACACTATCTTGAATAGTTCTCAAGGAGCTTGGGCAAGTACAAAGAACTTCTCAGCTGACTTCAACTATGTTGATAATGCAAATGATGCAGTAACATTATTCCTAGAAACAGACGATACAGCAAAAGTTTGGGAATACAAAAGTATTAAAGGAACAGACAACAATAATTTAGGTCCATCATTGGATGCAAATAGTGTTGACTGGTCAATTGGTACTGATGTATCAACTCCATTGTATGCTGCATACACTGAAGACGGAACAATGGTTGAATCAGACGGAGCAAGATTCACATTAATAGTGCCTGATCAAAATAGACCAGCTGAAATGTATCTTGGTGGAACTGATACTTCAACAGTAACAATTGGGGGACAACAACTTACAGGAATAGCTGTTGGTGGATATGACTCTACTCCAAACGGAACAAAAGTAACAGTTGACGCTGTAAGCGGATCTGTTGGCGGAGTTAATGTAGTAGCAGTACCAAATTTGGTAAAAATTGACCAAAGTACTTACGGCAAATCAATTGTTGTTGGTGGTTGGTTAGTTAACGCTGCTGCAGAAATGCTAGAAGTTTCTCAAGGAAACACTCTAGAAGACTTGATCACTGCTCAAGGTGACTATGTTGCTGCTGTATTAAACAGTGGAGATATAGTTGTTGCAGGATACAGTGCTGCTGATACAGGAGCTGCTGCATCTCAATTGATCAACGCTTTAGAAGACCTAATTTAAATACTAAAATAAAGAAAGGTTCGAAAGAACCTTTCTTTTTTTCTTTTTTTAATCAAAAATTTTTCTATCTAGGAAAAAAGTTTGCTTTTTAATGTTAATGTTAAATTATTTTTCTATGCCTGAAAATAAAACAAAGAAAAAAAATGCTAATGTAAAAAGAAAAAGTAAAATTAAAGACATGGAAAAGGTTAATGTTGTTAGTGGAAAAAATATTATTAATATTGAAAATAAAATTAATGTGAATTCTGAAAAAAAGATTTTTAAAAAGAAAGAAATTTCTAACAAAAAAGCTTATGCATTAATTGCTTTAGTAATTGTAGTAATTTTAATTGCACTTTATTTTGCATTTGTTCCACAATACAAATATTCTTTTAATGTTGGTGGGCTTCCTTATTATTCTAACTATTATACTCCGACAGAGTTTTCAAATTTTGTAAAAAATTTGGATGTGGTTTATGTGTCTCCAGCATTAGTTGAGACTAATGTTAATCCTTCAATTGTTAATGCAATGAATTTGTGGCAAGTTGTGTTGATAATGAATGGAGTTGATGCTGTGCAATTAGTGCGAGCAGTTGATAGTCAAGGAAAATTACTTTATTGTAGTACTAATAATGGTGATCCAACACAAAATATTCAATTATCAATTGATGAATGTAATAATGTAATGAACAATAATTTTGTTGTAAAAATTGAGACTGGAAATGAGAAAGTAATTCTTGAAGCAAATTCAATAACAATTTATTCATCAAGTGCAATTATAAGTAATGTTAATTTTGCTGTAATAAAAGATATTTTTCCTAATGCGCAAGAAGCATTAGATATTGTTAATGAAAAAATATATGGCATAAATTAAAGGGTTTTAAAGAATGAATAAGTATCTAAAATATAGCATTACTTCATTCATCTTAATTTTTGCTGCATTATCTGCATTGGCTATATTTACTGACTCCATATCTGTAATAAAAGAAGCAAATTGGCTTTTTGTGGCTCTAGCAAGCCTTTTTTTCATCATTTCTATTATTTTATGGATAATTCCATGGGCTTTCTTGATAAAAACCGGTAGAAAATTTAGTGTTAGTTCTTTGCTAATAATGGGTTTTTCCTGTGTTTATGGTGCTTTAACGCCAATTCAAATAGGGGCAGAGGCATTACGTTCAATCAAAGCAAAAGAGTTTTTTGGAGTATCTTATTCGGAGAGTATTTCTGCAGCAATGGTTGTCAAAGGAATTAAATTCTTTTTTTTAGGAGTTCTCTCATCAATAGTTCTTGCTTGGATTTTGGTTGAAGTTGAGCTAGATGCAGTTTTTTTATTTGGTTTAATTTCTGGTTTTTTAGTAATCTTTTTAGCATCATTATTGTTTTTACTTCCATTAAACAAAAAAATTGGTTTTAAAATATCAAGCTTTTTTGGACTCATTGGAAAAAGAATAAAATTTTTTAAAGTATTAGAAAAATATTTTAAAAAATATTCAATTTATTTGAAAGAGGTTCCAACAAAAACTTTTGTATTAGTTTTGATTCTTGCAGGTTTATCTTTTTTCGCAGAATTTTTTGCTTTATGGTTTTGTTTTTCAGCACTAAATTTAGAAATTGCTTTGTTTCCTTTTTTATTTTTATTTGTAATAATTTCAATACTTGAAAGAACACCAATTCTTCCACGAGGAATTGGTTTAGTTGAAGCGGCGGGATTTATTTTATTATCAATTCCAGAATTTACTTCACTTTCTTTGTCAGTTGCACAAATTGGGGCAATATTAATATTGTTTGATGTAGTAAGATTACTAATTCCAACTTTAATTAGTTTAATAGTTTCTTTTATAAAACTAAAACCGGTAAAATGAACCAGCAGAGATTAAAAATACTTCTAGCATAATCTAATTATGATTGTTGAAAATTATTTGATTATTATTGCTTTGTTTTTAATTTCATTAATTAGTGTTTTTTTTGTAATAAAAAGAAATTTTTCAAAGAAAATTGTTGGAACTGATATCAACAAATTATCGCAACATTTGGTTGCTGAAAGTTGTGGTGTTGCATTAATAATTCCATTTTGGATTCTTTTAATTTTTATTTTTTTAAATTATTCTTTTAATACGAATTTGTTTGCAGTTGGCTTGGCTGTCACAATATTTTTAATTATTGGTTTTATTGATGATAATAAACATAAATTTTTATCCAAAGCAATGGGGTGGCAAGTGCGAGCATTACCAATTGCATTAACTTCAATTATTCTTTCAATATTTTTATTTTTTCCAATTGATTTGTTTGGCATAATTTTTGTTATTTTATTTGCCTTGTTTTTTGCAGGTGTTGCAAGTTTTAGTAATACTTTTGAAGGATTAAATGGTTGGACAATTGGTTCAAGTTTTTTGATAATAATTTTTGCATCAATAATGGCTTATCAATTTAGCATAATTTTGAGTTTTCTCCATATTGGTTTAGCAGGGATAATTCTTGGTTTGTTAATTTTTAATAAATATCCAGCAAAAGCATTTCCAGGGGATTCTGGTACATTATTTATTGGTTCCAGTATTGCTGGATTGGCATTATTTTCGCAAAATTTTTACTTTATTTTATTTATTTTTTTGTTATTTATCCCACACATGATTGATTTTTTTATTTTGAAAATGATTACAAATAAAGATGATGCTTCACAACAAAAAATTAGGCCATATAAGTTATTGAAAGATGGAAGGTTAACAATTCCTGAATATAAGGGAAAAACAAAATATGATTTTGCAAAATTAATAATGAAGATTTTTGGTCCATTAAAAGAAGGGCAAATAGTTTTAATAATTTGGTTAATTGTTTTAATAAATTCTATAATCTGGACTAGCATTTTTTTAATTTTATTTTAAAAATAAGAAATAACCTTTTTGATTTTTTTTTAATTAAATAAAAAAATGTGACATTTTTTGATTAAAATATTTCTTCTTTTATTAGTTCTTTCAAAACTGTTGTTGCATAATTTCCTTTGCTAATGAAAAATGAAAGCTCGCAAGCTTTTTTTCCTTCATTAAATTCATCGTCAAAAATTCTTTCTAATTTAAAATCTTTTACATAAAGTGCAATTTCTTTCCTACTTCCTTTACTACTTAATTCACTCATTCCTTTTACTTTGAAATCTTCAAATGTAACTCCATCTTCTTTTAAAATTTCTTTTTCTATTTCTCCGGCTTTTCCTTTAGCAAATTCACTTTCAAAACCAGGTAAAAGAGCCAGTACATTTTCTCCTTCAATAAAATCTCCATCAATTTTTTGTAATGCTTTTTCTCCAAATAATTCAATTCTTTTTTCAATTATTTTATTAAACAACCAACTTTGGTATGCATGAACAAACAAATAGCGTGTCTTTTTTGGTAGTGCAGCAAAAGCGCCTGTGAAATTATTTGGCTCTTGAGCTAATTTATTAAGAATAGCAATTTCGGTTCTGCATTCTCTTGGAAATTCTCTAAGTGCTTGTTTAAAATCACTTGTTTTTGCTAAATTTATTCTTGCTGTTTTAATATCTTCTTTTTCTTCTTCAAATGTTTCTGTCAAATAAAGCATTATTGCTTCCTTATAGTTTTCAAAAATTAATAACTTTCCAACTTTGTGTGTGATTAATCTTTTTCCACCAAATCTTTGTGTTCCAAAAAAGTTTGGTATTCCTTTTTCAATTTGTTTTGAGAATTCTTCAACAATTTTTTCTATTTCTTTTTCATCAACACTAATATCTCTTAAAATTATTTTGAATCTATTTCCTGTTAGCATTCCTAGCTCTAATCTTTCGCCCCAAACTGGATTTCTTATTTCTAATCCTTTTACTCCAAATTTTTTTACTTTTTCTACATTTGGTGAGTACATGCTCATTCTTTGACAAGTAATTCCTCTTTTATCTTTCAAGCCAGCATATCCAATTCTTTGTTTGCTTACTCCTGTGCCTCTTGAAATTAGAGCAATTGCTTTGTTTGTATCAGTATTAATTTTTTCCAATTCAATAATCAAATGTTCTTTATTTTCTATATTTTCTGGCACTTCCATTGGTTTTGGTTTTTCTCTTTGTTCCCAAGGTATTGTGAATCTTTTTACTTCACAAACTCTTTCAATGCCATTTTCTTCATAAATTTCTTCTACAATAAAATCAGAATACCTTTGCTTAACTCGTGCTTTCAAAGATTTTGTTGTTGTTATGAATTGCATTTTATTCTTCCTTTAATTTTTCTTCTAATTTTTCAATAAGTTCTTTAGGATTAGAATATTCAATAAAATTGTTAGTTACTGCTTTTAGGGCTCCAGAAACTTTTGCTCCGTTTTTGTATACACAAATTATTTTTACATTGTTTAAATTTGCCCAGCCTAATTCAATTCCCAAACCAAAGGAAGGGTATGAAACTTCAGCAATCATTAAATCTGCTTCGTTTGCTAAAAAGTCTTTTGAATTAAATAATTCATTTGAATTTTCGTGTGGTAAAATAATTTCATGAATTTTATTTAATGAACTTTCCATTAGTGGTTTATATAATTCATTTTTGAAGTCATAACTTGTTGAATGTCCAATATATATTTTCATTTTCTCACCTAATACCTTAACAAGGCCCCAACTCCACCAAAGCCTTCTAGAAAATTTTTTCCTTGACTGCTTTCAGTGCTTATTACTTGAACTTCTGCACCTGTTCCATTTGCTTTTTCTATCATGTATTCTAAATAATCAATTTCTTCTAGTACTTCAACTTTTGAGTTACATTTGCTACAAACTAATTTTGATTCAACATATTTATCTGGTTCTGGGAAAACTTCAATTTCTTCTTGTCCACAATTATCGCATTTCTTTTTTACAACAAGCCAAGGAATATCTTCGCTAATAATTAGTTTTGATATTCTTCCTTGTTCTAGTGCTTCTTCAACTTCTTTTCTTCCATAAGTTGCTGCTCCGCCTCTTGCAATGGTTGCTAAAAAGTTTTCTAGAGTTGCTTGTTCTCTCATCATTTCAGTATCCTTCAAAAGAGTTTCACTTTTTTGAACAACTTCTCTTATTCCTCCTTCATCAGTGTATGAAGTATCAACAACCCCAATTACTTTTTTTGCTAGCTCGTGATGAATTACACCTTTATCAATGAAATATTGTTTTGTCATTCCTGGTCCACCAATAATTATTCCTTTTAATTTAGAACTTTTTTCAACAAAATAAGTGTTGAATTTTTCAGCGCATCTTTTGAAAAAATCTTGCATTGCCTCTTCTCTTAAACGTTCAAATCTTTGACTTGATTGTCCACCAGCTCTTGTTTTTCCTGGAACCATTGAAGTGAAGTGTCCTAAAATGTCATATTTTTTTCCACTCAAAATTGCAATTGTTGATTCGTTTTTGTCAATTACCATTAATGCATAAAATTCATCAGGCACCGCCATTTCTTGTAATGGGTCAAGGTGGAAAGTTGAATCACACCAATATAATTTTGTATTCAAATCTTTTAATGGGTGGACAGTAAATAATTTTATGTCACTTCTTCCTTCAACTTCTGAAACATTTCCTGAAAAGATTACTAAACCATTTTCTGGTAATTTAAAATCTATTTTTTTTAAAAATACAATTATTTTTCTTAATGCGCCTTGAACGTTTTTTCTATTTGATGGACTTTTAATGTTAGAACTTTGGTTTATTTCTTCATTCAGTTGATTCATTACTGTGCTTCTATCTGTGCCATTTGGAATGTATAAAGAAATTAATTCAGTGTGTTTGCCCCTGTATTCACTAAGTTGTTTCAATTTCTTTTTGAAAACCGCTAATTCTGCATCATAATTGCTTAATTTTGACATAAAAACCACAAATATTTAAACTTGGAAGTATTATTAATTTCGGTTTGATTAAGTTAATAAAACTAGGTGTATTGCATGTTTAATATGTTTGACGAGGATAATGCCTCACAATTGAGTTCGGCTTATGAATCCTCAAGTTCTACTTCTAGCTCAAGTAGTTATTCTTCAAGCGTTGCGCCAATTAGTAAAGAAAAGATTTATGTGATTAGTGCGGGAGGAAGTGTTTTTATAAAAGATGAGATTGATGTTGGAAAAATTGAAAGATTTTGTGAATTAATTAATGGAATGAATGGCGAAGGTTTTAGATTTGTAATTGTTTTGGGTGGTGGAAAGACTGCTAGAAAATATATTTCTGCGGCAAAAGAACTTGGTGCAAATAATTTTGGAATGGATAGGGTTGGTATAATTGTAACTAGATTAAATGGAATGCTTTTTTTGAATAAAATTGATAATGTTTATAAAAAAGTAATTGAAGATTTGAATGAAATTGATGTTTTGATAAATAATTATACGCTTGTTGTTGGTGGAACAACTGAAGGACAAACAAGTGATGCGGTTGCTGCACTAATTGCAGAAAAATTAAATGCAAAATTTATTAATTTGAGTGATGTTGATGGAATTTATGATAAAGATCCTGATGAAAATTCTGACGCACATTTGTTTGAAGAACTTTCTTTTAATGATGTTGCTCTTTTGTTAAGAGATAGTGAAACTATACCTGGACAACACACTTTTTTAGATAAGCATGCTGCAGAAATTTTGATGAGAAGCAAAATTAGAAGTGCTTTTTTGAATGGAAATCATTTGGAGAATTTTGAAAATTATTTGAGAGGAAATTCTTTTAGAGGAACAATCGTTGATGATGTTGAAGATGTAATTGAGAAAGAAGAATTCAGAGAAGTATTCGAAGAAGAAATTGAAGAAATAAAACCAAAGAAATTAATTAAGAAAAGGAAAAAGGTTTCTAGAAAAATTGTTAAAGAAAAAGAAATTGATCCTAGAGATATTGATTTTAGATAAATTATTATTAACTAATTTTTTTAATAATATAATTCTAATTTATAATTATCGTATCCTTTGTCAAAATACTTTACTTCGTTTGCATTAATTATTGGTTTTTTGTAATTCTTATAATCATCTATTGACAAACGAGGACAAGCAGTGCTTATGTATGCTCCAGCATTGATGCCTAGCAATTTATCTTCACTAATAAAATCCATCGCATAAATATTTGCGCTTTTTCCTTTCTCAATTAATTTTGTTCTTATTTTTTCTGCCAATTTCATTCTTTCCTGTCCAGTTTTTGTTGAAACAAGAATTGCAAAAGAATTGGCTTCTTTTGCTTTTTCAATAAGCAAAATTCTTTCTCTTAAAAATTTATTTTTCTCATCTTTCAATTCAGAAATCTCTTCTTTGAAAGGATTACAAATAATAACTTCTTTTTGTGTTGAGAAATGAATTCCTAATGCATGAAACAAACCATCTCCAAAATAAACAATATTTTTTGTACTCGGGACAGCTGAATAATTACATCCAAGAACTTGCCCTTCAACAACCCTATTTCCTTTTGTGGTTTCTACTTTAATAAAATTTTTTTCTAATATAGATTTTATTTTTGGAATATAATTTAGAAATTGTGCGGTTGTTACTAAACCAACTTCTGTAATATTCTTTTCTTTTAAATATTTAATTAATTTGTCAATCAAAGAGTCAAAATCTTCTAATTCATAATTTAGTGGAGCATAAATTATTGGAATTTCTTTTATTTTTGAAAATTGATTGTGCCCTAAATGTAATATTGCGTCGCAATTCATTTTTTTTGCTTCGCTAACTTTAATATCGCATGCCCCAAAACAAGGGTCCATTCCAGTAACTACTTCAAAACCCTTTTTCTCTAAATCAGAAACAATTTCCTCAACTTTAATCTTTAAACCTTCAGGAATTTGAAGAAATATTTTTTTTGCCTTAACTTTCTTCAATTCATTAATTGCATTATTTAGTTCTATTTTAAGCATGAAATAAACCCTCTTAACAACTATTTTATTACTTTTGATTAGAAAAAAATGTCCTAGAATTAGTGTTTTTCGCAGTCATCGTCTGGGGGATGTGAGGCTTTACTTCCTAAATATTTTTGCTAAGAATGATTTGCTTTCTTTTTCAAGAGCTTCAATTAACTTATTTTTTTCTTCTTGCATTACTATATTTCTAATATTTTCAACAGCATCAATATTTGCTGAAACAGAATCTATTCCAAAGCCAATTAATTTCTTAACCATTTCTGGATTGCTTGCTGCTTGTCCACAAATGCTTGTTATTACGCCTGCTTTTTTACATTTTTTAATTACATATTCTAATTCTCTTAAAATTGCTGGGTGCATTTCTGTAAAATTCTTTTGAACCTTTTCATTATTTCTATCCATTCCAAGAGTTAGCTGTGTTAAATCATTTGTTCCAAATGAAATGAATTTTACTTGTGAAATTATTTCATCAATTATCCACACAGATGCGGGTGTCTCAATCATTACTCCAAAATCAACTCCATCTTGTAAACCAACTTCTTTTGCAATTTCTTTTGCTTGTGTTACTTCTTCAATTGATTGAACAAATGGAAGCATTATTCCAACATTTTTTAATCCGCCTTGTCTTAATTCTTTTATTGCTAATAATTGTGCTTTGAACATTTCAGGACTATCTAAATCTCTTCTTATTCCATGCCAACCCAGCATTGGATTATCTTCATTCATTTCTTTTTCTCCACCAATTAGTTCTCTGAATTCATCGCTTCGTGCATCAAATGTTCTGAACCAAACTGGGCCAGAAAACTTTTCTGCAACTATTCTAATTCCTTCTTTTACAACATTCTTTAATTCAACTTCTTTTCCTTGTCTAATAAATTCTGCAGGGTGCATTCCTGAAGAAGTAATCATGTGTTCAGCTCTTAGTAAGCCAACTCCATCTGCATTTGTTTGTGCTGCTTGTTCAGCAACGTCTGGCAAAGCAACATTTACTTTTACTTTTACGCTTAAATCTTTTAATAAATCAAGAATTTCTTTTTCTTCTCTTTCTTTTTCATCATCACTCATTTTAGAAAAGTCTTTTTTTGAATAAGCTTCTTCAATTATTTTTATTTTTTCTTTAATTTCTTGAGAAACATTTTCATTCATTTTTTTTGTTAATCCTTTTTCTAGCATATCAATTTCTTCATCTTTTAAAACAGCAATTTTTTGTTCAACATGTTCAACTTTTATTTCTCCAGAATAAACTTTTCCATTGTATCCATCAATTGTAACTATTTGATTGTCTTTTAAAATTTCAGTAGCTTTTTGTGTTCCAACAACACAAGGGATTCCTAGTTCACGAGAAACAATTGCTGCATGGCAAGTTCTTCCGCCTTCATTAGTTATTATTCCTGATGCTTTTTTCATTACGGGTACCCATGATGGTGAAGTCATTTTTGTAACTAAAATATCTCCTTTGTTTACTTTTACAATGTCATCTATTTCTGGAACAATTTTTACTTTTCCTGAAATAATTCCTGGTGAAGCAGGTAACCCTTCTATCAAAAATTCTTTTCCAGTATCAATTTCTTTTGCAAGGTCTTCTTTCTCTTTTTCTTGTTCAGCGCTTTTTCCTTTTTCTTCTAAATTAAGTGTTGTTATTGGTCTTGCTTGTACAATATACAAAATATTTTTTTCCATCGCCCATTCTATATCCATTGGCTTTTTGTAATGTTCTTCAATTCTTTTACCAATTTCTGCTAATTCAATAATTTTTCCATCAGTCATTTTTTGCAATTTTGCTTTGCTTTCACCAAGATTTATTTTTGTATTTTTTCCTTGTTCTTTTACAAGCATGAAATCTTGATGATTAATTTTTTTATTTACAATTGTTAAATCACTTTTGTTAACAACATAATTGTCTGGAGTTACTGAACCGGATACAATTGTTTCACCTAAACCAAAACCTGATTCAATAATTATTTTCGTTTCATCACCTAATGGATCGGCAGTGAACATTATTCCACTCACTTCAGAATCAACCATTTTTTGAACAACGGCACATAAACCAACTTGTTCTGTTGAGAAGCCTTGTTTTTTTCTATAATAAACTGCCCTTGCGGTAAATAGTGATGCCCAACAATCTCTAACTGCTTTGATGAGAGCTTCTTTTCCTAAAACATTAAGGAAAGTTTCTTGCTGCCCAGCAAAACTTGCTTCTGGCAAATCTTCTGCTGTTGCTGAACTTCTCACAGCAACATAGGTTGATGCACCATTATTTTCTTTTTTGTTTAATTCATCATATGAATTTAAAATTTCTTTTTTTATTTCTAAAGACATTTCTGTTTTAGTAATTAACCATCTTATTTCTTCACTTACTTGTTCAAGTTGCTTAGTATTTTCAACATCAATTGCATCAATTTTTTTTATTATTTCAGCTTGAATTCCTTTTTCTTTTACAAACTTAAAATAAGCTTCACTTGTAACTACAAAACCATTTGGAACTGGGAAATTATTTTGAACCATCTCACCTAAAGATGCTCCTTTTCCTCCTGCCAAATCAACATTTTGCATTGTTATTTGGTTGAACCATAAAATATTAGGCATGATAAAAGAAGACTTATTCTCTTTAAAAAGTCTTTTATATTATTTAAAAAAACACAATTTTTAATCAACAAAAATAAAAGATTTTTAAAATTAAAAAAACCACGTTTTCTAGGACACTTTTTCTCAAAAAAAAGAATTTTTAAGAAATTATTTTTTCTTTTCTTCTTTTTTAGCTTCAACTTTTCCAGTAGTTTTTTTATCATCAGTTTTTCCAGTAGCTTTTGCTGCACCTTCTTTTTCATCAGTTGCAGCTTGTCCTTCAGCTGTTGCTGTAACTTCGTCTTTCTTTTCAACAACTTTTTCAACAATTTTTTCTTCAATTGCTTTTGTTGGAAGTTTTCCAATACTTTTTACATCATCACTAAATTGAACTTCAACATCACATGAAAATCTTGCTTTTGCTCTTAGTAAAGATAATTTTACAATTTTTGCTTGTGTTTTCATACACAATACACTGTAAATAATTTGTCCTTTTCTTACTCTTGCACTTCTTCCAATTGGTGCTCCAAAACTCAAAGACATCCCTTGTGAAACACGATCTGCTCCAGCTCCTTGTGCAGTTTTATTTTCTCTAATAATATTACTTGGGTAAACTCTAACTTTCATGAAAAATCCATCTTTTCCAAGTGCCTTTACAAGTTGTCTATTAATAGCCATTCTTGAACTTTCAATTGCATTATCTCTAATGTCAACGCCGGCTTTAACTCTTAAATTAGCAATAGTATTGTATTTTCTCAATGGGTTTCCCATATTGAATTGTCTAATTCTTAGTGCTGGTGCTGCACCAATATAATTTTTATCTGGAACTTTAATAGCTAGTCTAGTGTATGCTCTTTTTTGTTTTCTTGTTTTTCGAAAACCTCTTGCACCTTCGCCTTTAAACCCTTTTTTAGGTTGGCTATAACATCTTCCAGGTCTCAATCCCATTTTAAATCACTTAAATAATTAATTAGCTTTAATCTGCTCACCACAAACTTTTAAAAAGTTTAATCAAAATTGGCTCGCTTTTACTCACCGCGCTAATTATAATTAATTTGCATTGTGAAAGCTTTATAAAGCTTATTTTGGGTGATTGCAATGAATTAGTTTGTGATAGGTTATTTTTTAAATAAAATGTCTTTAGATTTTGTAAATGTGAGATCAAGCAGGGCTACTGAAAGTGCCCAAAGCGTCGACCGATTTTTCGGTCGGAAGATAGCACCCTGATGTTTATTTCAGAGCATCAGCGAAGAAGACACTGCAAGTGTCCGGTTCGATCGAACGGAACGCCGTTCGCAGGGGTGGCAGAACGGTTATGCACTCCCCTGCAGAGGGAGTAAAGGGGGTTCGACTCCCTCCCCTTGCTTAATGCCAAGTGTCCAACTCTGTCCTTTACGCTTAAATATTCGCAAAGGACGGTTGTTAATATGGAACTAAACATATACCCGGAACGCGGAAATTGGACAAGCATAACACAACGCTTAACAGAAAGCCCAATAAGCCAACACAACAAAAAACTAATTCTCGCTTTTGCCGAGCATGGCAAAATCCATGGCTATAACTCAATAGGCCGCAAAGTATCAATGCACCGAATAGAAAAATACACCCAACAATTAAGGGCCATAAGCCAACAAATAAACAAAGACCTGGACAAAGTCAACAAAAAAGACCTTGAAAAATTTATTTCCTGGTTAGAAACAGCCAAATATAAACGACCAATACCAAAAACAAATCCGAAACAATATAACGAAACAATTTATTCAAGCGAAACAAAAGCCGATTATCGCATAACCCTAAAAGTATTTTACAAATGGCTTGAAGCCAAAAAGCTC
>CAZHNO010000003.1:0-154169 GCA_964534045.1 uncultured archaeon | reverse complement strand
ACCTAAAACCGCCCCAAGTGCTTGGGTATGCTAGTGTTGGTCTTCCTGCCGCCAAACCTTCTAATAATTTCATTATTGGTTTTATTTCTATTTTGTCTTGTTTTTTTTCAACTTTAACTATTGCTTCCAAAAAACTCCAATCCAAATCAGCATATTTTTTTGCTTTTTGCATCACCCACATTGCTTTAAGTGCTAAACCTTCAGAAACAACTAAACCAACACCACCCCTAATTCTATTGCTTGGAATTCTTGGTAAGTCTCTATGCGTTGACACTTCTACTTCTTCAGTTGGTGTCCCATTAATACACACGGGACAATTTTCAACAATCAATCTTATTTCTTTATCCGACATTTTATATTGTCGGGAAACAATTTCTGTTTGATAAATGTCAATCTCTTCAACATATCTTTCCACTTCATCTTTTGTTGGTTTGTACTTATCCAAACCCAAAATTTTTCTACCATAATCCCCCAAAATAAGTGGAATTACTGTTGAACTTCCACCAGCAGCACGAATTGGTCCCGCAAAATAAATGTCAATATACTTTGAACCATCTGGATTTTTGTTTATTTCTATTTTTGGCAAACCATCAAGAGGCGCAACAACAACCCCCTCAGTTTGAATTAGCAAACATGCTTTTATTCCAATTTCCAATCTTTTTTGTTCATCGGGAATTTTACACCATTTTTGTTCTAAAATTTCTTTGAATAATTGAAAATAAACTGACATCCTATCAGGATTTGTTTCACTTAATTCACGATATCTTTTTGCTAAACCTTTTAATCCAATTAATGCTTCTGATCTATCTGCAAGATCTACAGCGGGAATCATTTCAACTTCATTGCTTGTGTCTGCGCTATTTGCTTTTGCTTTTTTTGCTAATTCATATTGTTCATACGCACTTTTTTGTATTCTATCTAAATATTTTTTTACATGTGGCTTTGCAATAATTTCAATTTCAATCATGGCAATGCCTCACTAACACTTAATTCTTTTTCTAAATTGTCTCTCATAAAATATGTTTCACTTAATTGTCTCGTCTTTAGGTTTATCATTGGAAAAATTCCAGGGGTTGGATGATGTCCAATTTTTTTTTGAAAATCAGTTTGTCCTTCCCAACAACCACCATTAATTATTGTTGTGCTTCTGTAAGTGTGATAGCCATTGTGGTGCATGTCTCCAATCCAAATTAGATCAGGGACTTCTTTGATTACCATGTAATCTTTTTTTTCTGGAACATACGGATTTCTTCCACCATACATTGGCATCAAATCTCTTTTCCTTAATAATTCAGCCATCCCTTCTTGGGGTTTATCCATATCTAAAAATGAAACACTACTTATCAAATCATGAATACTTGCACCATGATAAATCAAATTTTTTAAGCCTTCGGTTTCTACCCATGATGGAGAAGAAATAAAATGAAAATTCCGCAAAGCATGTAGTCTTGGACAAAATTCTTTACTTATTGCTGGTTGAGGTTCTGCCCTTCGCACAGCATCATGTTGCCCGGGGCAAATAAACACTTGAATATATTCTGGAATTTGAAGCATTATATCTTCAAAAGCTTCATACTGCCCATATAAATCTTTAATTACCAAATCATCATATTGTCCAGGATAAACACCAACCCCCGCAACATTATCTCCAACAACAAATAAATATTGTAATTTACTAACTTTATCCAATTGCTTTTTTGTTAAATTTTGTCCATTCAAAAATTTTAGCCATTTTTCAACAGCCTTATCCTGAAAAAGCTTGCTCCCAATGTGAAAATCTGAAGTGCCCCCTGAATAAACTTCCTCATTCAAAAGAATTGGTTTTGTTATTGGAACATCAGGCCAATAAATTTCTTTAATTATAATAAAATCATCACCAATCTTTACTCCTTTTACCCCAACAACATTATCTTCTAAAATTCTTTCTCCTTTCAAGCTTAACTCTTTTTCCTTTTCCATTATTAAAACAACACACTTGGATTCTAAATCTTCTATCTCAAATGCCAAATGATTATTTTTGGTTTTCCATTTTTTATTAACCATTCCAATAATATCCACATTTTGATTTTTTGGAATTGTTTTTAACATTTTAATTTCAATCGGGCTAAGGTTATGCCTTTCTTTTAGCATGCCCGAAATGATTTTGAATTTGCTTCTAAATAATCTTAAAAAATCTTCAACTTTTCCTTCGGAGTTACTTTGTCCAGTAACATCATATTCTGTCATTACTCTAAAATTTGGTGCCCTGTCTTTTGCTTGGGCATTAAAACTAGTTTTTCTTATTTCTACTTCAACTCTTGTTTGCGAAATCTTTGTACGCGCTAATTTTTTTTCTAAAATTAGTGGTTCAACAATCATGTGCCCTTCTTCAGATAATTCTTCTAAAATTTTTTTCCAGTTTTCATTTTTTGCAAGCAAATTTATTGCTTCTCTAGAAATTATGAGTCCTTTTTCTTCAGCAAAATTTACTATTTCTTTCATTCAACCACTGGTTTATTTCATTTTTTCTTTCATGTCCTCAACCAGTGAAATCACATGCCATATATCTGTTCTTGTGTGATCAGGCATATTTACATCATTACTTATATCGTCCAACAAATAAATTGCTTCGCTTAAAGTAGTTGGATTATTTTGTTTTACTTTAGAAATAGCTTCTTCAACTTTTGAACGAACATTTCTTGGAACTGCCCTATCATCAATAATTTCTTCCATTATTTCAATAGCTTCATTCATATAAATCACCGGTTTATGTAGACAATTAAATTAAAATCCACTCAACCAAAATGATTAGGGAGCTAAAAGTTTTTAAACAAAATCCACTCGTTTTTTGAATAATTTAATATAACTAAATTTCTTAAGCATTACCATTTAGTTCTTTTTTCAAATTATCCAAATTATTTCCTTCTAAAATTACAAATTGTTCCTTAAATGCTTTTTCAGTTTCCTTTGTTTGTTCTTCACTTGCAATATCTGTTTTATTTATTACAACAATAAAACCCTTATCAGAAAAAAGTTTTTTTAATTCAATAAATAAATTTTTTTGATCCTTAATTTCTTGAGTTGGATCAACAACAAAAATTATTGTGCCTTTTAAATGTTGGAATGCTGAAATTGCTTTTAGTTCAATTTGATTTCTTTCACTCAATGGTCTATCAAGCAAACCTGGTGTATCTATCACTTGCACAGGCATGTGTTTTCTAAAAAATTTTCCAACATTCAACCCTTTTGTTGTAAAAGGATATGCTGCAATTTCTGGTTTTGCAGGAGTAACTTTTTTTAGCAATGTTGATTTACCAACATTTGGCAAACCAGCCAACAAATATAATTCTTCATCTGTTTTTATTGAAGGCATTTCTCTTAATTTTGACACCACACCATTATAAAATTCAATTTCTTTTTTCAAGGATTTTACCATTGAAGAAACTCTTCCAAAATAAGATTTTGAAATTTGCTTCACAATAACATTTGAGCCCTGTTCAAATCTTAATTCTTTTAATCCAACAATACTATTCCTTCTCAAATCTTTTATTATTCTACTTGTAGAAGACATTTTTGAAAGAGCAATTTTTGTTTTATTAATGTCAATTACGAAACCCATAATTTCTTTATAAAATGCTGGCAATTTATCCACACTTGGAAATTCAATCACAGTTTGGGTAAGCGTTTCAATTAAATATGTTGCAGAAACATCAATTTTTGCTATTTCTTTTCCTTTAAGAGTATAGAATGCTGTTTTTTGCTTTGGATATAAGGCTGCTTGTTTTCTTGCTCTTGAAAAAGCAATGTCAAGTAATTTGTCAGGAAGCTCTAATGTTCTTAATTGCATAATGAAACCTTTAAACCTTTTTTTGATGCAAAATATGGTTTTGCATAACATATTTAAGGTTAAGCAGTTTTTTAATTAGTACTAGTGCGTGATTTTGATGGATGATTTTTTTGGAAACAAATATAAGAAATATATGGTACCACCCATAATTTTGCTAATTCCAATGCTATTTTTGATTTTTATTTATCCAGGGATTAGCCCAGGAACTGATCTTACTGGAGGAAATGTAATAATCGTTCGCTCTTCACAAGAATTGGGCGAGGCACAAGTGAGACAGGTTCTTGAAGAAGAATTTAATTTATCTGAGCTAAAAGTTTCTACAATTGCTTCACCAACTGGTTATGGAGCATGGATTGAGTATAGTAAGGAGCCAACAGTTGCTCAAGCTGAAGAATTACTAGCGAAAGCAGAAGCTAGTTTGGATAATGATAACACATCAATTTCATTTTCTAATGAAGCAATAGTTTTACTGGGTGGTGAAGCAAAAGAATTTTCTAATTCAAAATTAGCATTACTAGACGCCCAAGATGCTTTATCACAATACAAAGAAAACTTTTCTGAAAAATTGCAAGATGTTTTAGTTGAAAAATTAGAATTAGGGGATGATGTTGAGTTTCAAAAGAAAGAAATTTCTCCAACAATTGGGAGTGCTTCTTTTCAAGGAATATTACAAATAAGCATAATTGGTTTTATTTTAATTATAATTGTTATTTTTATTGCATTTAGACAATTTATTCCAAGCGCTGCAATAATTCAAGCAATGATTTTTGATATTCTTGCTGGTTTAGCAGGAATGGCTCTTTTAAATATCCCATTATCATTAACTACAATTCCAGCTTTGCTTTTATTAATTGGTTATTCTGTTGACACTGATATAATGCTTACAACAAAGGTGTTGAAAGAAAAGGGTGGAACAGCTGGAGAACGGGCAACTATTTCAATGAAAACTGGTTTGACAATGACTGGAACAACACTGGCTGCATTATTAGCAATGTTAGTTATTTCTTATTTTTATCAAATTGAAGTAATTTATTCAATTTCTGCAATTTTGTTATTTGGTTTAGTTGGAGATTTAATTGCAACTTGGTTTATGAATGCACCAATATTATTATGGTTTGTTGAGGCGAAAAAGAAATGAAACTTTTAAAGAATTGGCGAATGATTATACTTATAGTTGCTTTGTTATTTGCTTTTGGAATAATTTTTGTTAATTTTGGACACGAAGAAAAAGGTTATCTTGGAAACACTAATATAAAATTAGGTTTAGATTTTGAAGGTGGAACTTTATTACAAATTGAGTTACAAGAAAAAGTTTCTCCAACAGAAATAGCTAGAATTGGAAATATTATTTCACAAAGAATTGATCCAACTGGATTAAAGGATTTTGTTGTTACTCCTGTTGGAGAACAATTTATTGTAATACAATTATCAGAAACTAATCCAGTTGAATTGGAAAAAATTGAATCAAGAATAAGACAACAAGGAAAATTTGAAGCTAACTTAAATGGAGAAATAGTTTTTACAGGAGATGAAATAAGAAAAGTTTTACGCGGAGACACAAGTTTTGGTGTTTTTAAAGCAGGAACTACAAGTTTTGAATGGAGTTTACCATTTGTACTAAATGAACAAGCAACTGAAAGATTCACTGAAAAAACATTCCACCAATGCTCAACAGTTTCTTTTGATACAAGCGGAAAGCCAATTTATGAATGTGAAAAAACAATTTTCTTTTTGGATAAACCAGATGCACTAATAGTAATTAGTGAAGACCAATACGACTTTGATGAAACTTACTTATTCCAAGGAGATGCTTTACTAAATATCCCACAACAAACAGAAATTGAAGAAGTAATTGAAGACTCTTTATTAGATGTTATTGTTTATGACGGAAATTTTGACAATGCTATTCTAACAAGTGCTTTGGCAAAAACAAAAAACGCAATAATTTCAGGAGATTTAGGAAACGAAGTTGTTATTGAATTAGAAGAAAAAGGATTTAATGTTACAAAAATAGAAGTTACTGAAGAACCATGGGTTTGGACAACTTTAAATGCCCAACAAATAATAAGCTTGACGGAAGGAATAACAAATGAAGATGTTGCAGATATCAGTCAAGCAAAAAGATTTTCTAATTTAAGAATAAGTGGACGAAGAGAAACTGCACAACTTGCATTTTCAGAACTGGATGACTTGGCAATATTACTTGAGTCGGGTTCATTACCAACACCCGTAAAAAGTATTTCAAAAGAAACTATTTCTGCATCACTTGGAGATGCGTTTAAATCACTAGTTATTTTTATGGCAGTAATTGCTTTCATTGTTGTTGCATTAATCATTGCAATAAGATATAAAAATTACAAATTAGCAATACCAATTCTCATTATTGGATTGAGTGAAGTAATAATCAACCTTGGATTTATTGTTCTAGCCCAAAGACCACTTGATCTAGCATCATTTGCTGGTTTAATAGCAGCAATAGGAACTGGAGTAGATTCAGAAATAGTTATTACTGATGAAATATTGTCAAAGTCTAAAAAAATAAAAGAATCATTAATTCAAAGAGCAAAAGCAGCATTATTTATTATAATGACTTCAGCATTCACAATGATTGCTGTAATGCTACCAATAATTCTTTTTTCAAGAGCATATCCTGGAATCGACAAATTGTATGGATTCGCATATGTTGCAATAGTTGGAGCATTAATTGGAGTTTTTATTACAAGACCACCGTTCACAAAAATAGTTGAATATATTGTTAGCAAGGAAGAAAGAAAAGAATAAAAAATTATAACAACTCATTAAAGCTCTTTAATTTCACTACTGCTTTTGTTGTATAGTACCAAATCAACAATATAAAAAAGCTCATTACAAACCAAGAAACAACATGTGTTAAATTTGGATCAATCCCAAGCTTTGCTAAAAAAATAATTCCCAGAATTCTAAAAAAGTTTATTACTAATAATAATAGAAATCCAAACACAAACAACTTTATTTTTTCAAATAATGCTGGTTTTTTCAGAGCAAACACAATGCTAGCTAAAATTGAAGCACTAACTAAACCAGTACAAGAGTTAGTTATTACAAAAACAAAATTATCTAAAAATATCTTATTTTGGAAAAAACTTAAACCAGAATAACTACCTGATAAAAAAGCCAGAAAATTTGTAAAAAAAGACAAATCAATAATATTTATTATTGTGGACAAAAAAAAATAAACTACAAAAAACTTTGCTAAAAATAAATATTCTTTTTTCAATTTAAATTTTTTCAAATTAACCAAACTAAACTTATTACTTTTCTTCAAAATAATCACCATGGCACTTTTTTCAATCCAGCTTTATATGCAACAAAATTAGTGAATAAATGAATAAAAATTGTTATAAAAACTAGTAAAAAGAATATTTCAATTTCAGGAAATCTAATAAACAAACTCAACAAAAATCCACCCAATATAAAATCTATTTCATCAAATATGGGCAAAAAAGAACCACTTTCAATCCCAATTTGCCTTTTAAAAAAGCTTTCAATTATATCCCCCAACATAGCCCCGGTTGCTAATAAAACAATCAGTAAAATGTAATTTGGGATTATAAGAAAAATTTGTGGAAAAAATAGTGCAAGTAAAAATCCTGCAAAAGAACCAACAACAATACCAGCAAGAGTACCTAAAATAGATTTGCCCTTACCTAAAATTCTTTTTCCATTCAATTTTTTTCCAAAGTCAAGTGGTTTTTTTCCATGTATTATTATGGGGGCACAATTAGCCAAGTACATTGGAATCAAATATGCAAAAAATAATAAAATAAAATAATCAAAATTCATTTAAAGCACCAAAATTAGTCCAATTATAAATGCAAATATTGCACCAGCTGAACTTCCAATTAAATTAACTTGGGTATTATCCAACAATTTTTTTGTTTCAAATAGTGCCCCAAACAAAGAATCAACATTTGTTCCAACCAAACCAGCAAGAACTATAATTAATGCGATTATTAAATTATATTCAAAAGTAAATAAAACTAAAATATTTTGGAAAAAATAAAAGTATATTCCGGCAATAATTAATCCACCCAACAATCCAGCTAATTCACCAACTAATGTTATGCCACCATCTGTTCCTGCTGGAACTTGTTTAAGGGATGTAATAAGGCGAGGTTTTGACTTTGAATAATAACCAATCTCTGATGAGAGTGTATCAGCAAGTGCTGCTGAAATCGCACCAAAAAATGCTAACTCAAAAATAAAAGCATACTCGGGATAAACCAAAATCATTGACAATGCTATTAATGCGGGCAAAGAGTTTCCAACAACATTCCAAATTCCCCTTTTTTCATGTTTCTTTTTTGGATAATTACTAGCCAATTCTCCAACTAAAAAAAACACTACAACTGCTGAAAAGTCAAGAAGCGGATTTGGACCATAAGTTATTGCTGCCAAACCAACAGCATTAGCAATAAGTATTCCTTCAAAATCAAGTAGCTTTTTTTTATAAGAAATTATAGAAAATAAAATTAAGAAAATTAAAACAATTACTAATTCAATAATGTCCATTTTAATATTAAGATTAGTGTCTTATTAATTATTTTGTTTCTTTAAAAAAGGCCTTTGCAGCAATCAATTTTTTAACCATGAAAACTTTTGCGGCATCTTTATGTGCATCCCCAACAAATTTTCCATTTAACAATTCTTTAACAATAAATTCAAAATCTTTATCAGCTAATTTTTTTATATGAGTATCCATCACTTCTCTTATCCCTGTTTTTTGTGATTGAGTTGCTTTTCTAGCAGTAACTGCAATTAAAGTAATAATTGCATCTCCCCCTTGACAAGGAACTCTTGAAACTAATGCAACTTTACTATTTCTCCTTCTAACAAGTCTTCCAAGTGAAGACTTTGCAATTTCAAATTTTGAAATTGATGTATTAATTGTTTGTCCTTGAACATCTTTTGTTTTAAAATAAATTATTATATCTCTTTTAGCTCTTTGCCCAGTTAATCTATCCATTGAAACTTTTATTGTTCTGTTTATCAAATTAATTGGTCTTTCAGCAGGAGTTTCTCCTAAAACTTTTCCATCAAAAGTTTTTGAAGCTTTTATAGTAAACCATTTCTTTTTTTTCCACTTGTCAACTGTTTTTCTTCTTGCATTACTTTCTGCCATAAAAATCACTTCAACATTCCATCCAATTCTTTTAATCCTTCAATTCCTTTACTACTAAAAACAACCTTCTTGTTATCAATCATTTTTACATTTATATCCATTACTTCACCAACAATGCTGCTGTCTCTGGAGTGTATTTCCAACTAGCTGGAAGTTTTTTCTTTTTAATATAATATCTACTCAACTTTCTTATTTTTGACACAGTTAATTCATATCCTCTTTTTGCGGAATAATCTTTTTTGTTTTTATCCATGTGTTCAAATAAATAAACACTTTTTCTAATAAGATTCATTAAATCTTCAGGAATTTCACCCAATAATTCATTTTTTTCAAGGACTTCTAAAAGTGGTTTTCCAGTAAGTTCTCTAAAATTTTTTACTTTATGTTCATCTCTTAAAATTAAACCAATTTTACTTGGAGAGTGCCCAGCATTCGCTAAAGATACAACCATCTCTTCAGCATCTTTTGCAGAAATACCTTTATGCTCACCTTTTACCATAATAATCACTTTAACCTTTTTGCCCATTTCGGTGCAAAAAAGAACCTTAAAACCAATGTAATACTGAAAAAGAACCTTTATAAATCTAATTCGCACGCCTGGAAAATCAGGCAGCACTTTGGGCGCTTTCAGCAGCCCTGTTTAATTGAAAAAATTAACTTTTTTAGTGATATCTTGCTCTTTTCTCAATTTTTTCCATTCTCTCAATAATTTCTTTATTTGGTTTATATCCTTGCATCACTAACTCCCAACCATTTTTAAGAAAAGAATGAGTCGCATTGAAAGTTTTCTTAAAAACGACCAAATCAGTAGCTTGATCTTCTATTTTTTTAGAAAAATAACCCAACCCAAAATCAATAAAAAACAATTTTTTTTCTGAATAAATAATATTAGAAGTTGTTAAATCACCATGTATTATTCCTGCCGAATGAATTTTTTTAATTTCTTTTCCCGCATCAACACACAATTCTTTTTGCTTTTCAATTATTTCTTTCAAAACTTTCCCTTCAATAAACTCCATTATTATTTCTGAATCATTTATTGAATAAATTTTTGGAACATTAATTGTTTCTAAAAGCGTTTTCAAAATTTTCGCTTCCTGCTTTGTTCTTTTTTTTATAATTAAAGAATCAAGCATTTTGCTTCTATACCCTTTTGGAATTCTACTTTTTGAGATTGCTTTTTTTCCTTGAAAAATTATTTCTTTAACTTGCGCTTCAGCACCTATCTTTTCTAACTTTGCCATAATAGAAATAATGTTAGTTTATTTTAAAAGCAATTCTACCTTGCTTTTTACACAATCACTTTTAACATAATTCTTTTAGTGAAGATATTAGTTCTTTGGCATTTGAATTAAAGCTACTTACTAATTCCAAGTTATTTTCTCTAAGCAAATGATTATCAGTTGGCAAAACAATTGAAAGTGCAGAAATTGCTTTATTTGAATAATTTTGTGAAATTTCAAGGTACATTAAAGAGCTTTTGTAAACTTTTGAAGTACAATAGTTTGAAGAATAATTTATTTGTGATGATTCTTCAAGAGCTTTTGAAAAATAATAAAATGATTGTGCAGTAAAAAGCTCTGCATCAACTACATTTGCAAATGGCATCGTGCTTCTTGCCCTCAACAAAGAAAGCTCAGTAATATATGAATTCATTATATCCAAATCAGTGGAATACACATTTTGAACTGAATATTGTTCTCTTAAATCAATTAATTCGTTTGATGTGGCTGGGTTTTGTATGGTTGTGCACCCAAAAAGTGTTAATAATAAAATTAACAATCCAATAATAATTAATCGCATCGAAATCAATTAATTAATGATTATTAAAGTATTAAAAGTTTTTGATGTGCTAAAATTTGCCCAATATTTTTTCAAAAAAGGATTTTCTTTTTTTAGACATTTTTTCTTCTTTTTCTAATTTTTCTAAAAGTTCCTTTTGCTTTTTTGAAACTTTTTTTGGAGTTTCCACAATTACTTTTATATATTCATCACCATAATTTGTTGAATTCAAACTCTTTATTCCCTTTCCTTTTAATCTAAATATTGTGCCTGTTTGAGTTCCAGCTGGAATTTTCAAATCTGCTTTTCCTTTTAATGTTGGTACTTCTGCTGTTGTTCCAAGTGCTGCCTCTGCAAATGATATTGGTATTTCTGCATAAATGTCTTCTTCATCTCTTTTAAAAATTTCATGTGTTTCAACAAATACCACAACATATAAGTCGCCAGTTCCATCTTTCCCAGCATGTCCTTTATTTTGCATTCTTAAATGATTACCTGTATTTATTCCTGCTGGAATTTTTATTTTTATTTTATGATTCTTTGTTTCAAAGCCATTTCCACCACATTTTCTACATTCCTTTTCTGATATTTTTCCAACTCCACCACATTTTCTACATGTCGATTGTGATTGAAATATCCCAAAGGGTGTTCTTTGTTGTCTTATTTCTCTTCCAGAACCATTACAAGCATCACAAGTTTTTTGCTTTCCATCTTCTGCACCTGTGCCATTACAAGACCCACATTTATCTATTTTTTCATAACTTAATTCTTTTTCTATACCAAAAGCTGCTTCTTCAAAGCTAATTGTCATATTCACTTTAATATTTTGCCCATAATCTTTTCTATTCCTATTTGTTTTACCCCCACCAAAAATGTCTCCAAATCCAGAAAAACCAAATTGATTAAAAATATCTTCAAAATCGAAGTCCATTCCAAAGCCTTGCCCTTGACCAAATCCTTGTGAATAACCTTGGAAGTTTTTGTAAGCATCTCCATAGTTGTCATAATTTTGTTTCTTTTCTGGATCAGAAAGAACTTGATATGCTTCAACTATTTCTTTGAATTTTTTCTCTGCTTCAGGATGTGAAGAAACGTCAGGGTGATATTGTTTTGCTAACTTTTTGTAAGCCTTTTTCACATCATCAACTGAGGCACCTTTTTGTAAACCCAACACATTATAATAATCAGTCATTTAAAATCAACCAAATAATTTCAACCATTCTTTTACCCAACCATCTTATTTCTTTTAATAATTTTTTTCTAAATAATTTTATACCTAAATGTAATTATTAATACAAAGTATAAAAATTAACTAGCAACCCAAAAAGAGTTGCTAGTTTGGTTGGACTGATTAACATCCTTTTCTTTATTTTTTGCATTTGAACCAATATTCTTTTCTGCATTTGATTCTTCTTTATTTTTTATCTTTACTATCATCTTTTTCTTCGAATTCAGCGTCAACAACTTTCTCACCACCATCTTTTTCTTCTTTTTCTTTATTTGAGTTTTGTTGTGCTTGCTGGCTCTGTTGTTGTGCTTGTTGGTATACTTCTTGCCCAATTTCTTGTACTTTTTTATTGAGTTCTTCTAGTTTTGCTTTTACTTGTGAAACATCTTTTGGATTTTTTTTCATTTCTGCTTTCAATGCATCAACTTTTTCTTGTACCACTTTCTTTTTGTCTTCTGCCAACTTATCTTTCAATTCTTCTAGCATTTTTTCTGTGCTATAAATTGTTGAATCGGCATTGTTTATTGTTTCTATTTCTTCTTTTGCTTTTTCATCTTCTTTTGCATGTTCTTCTGCTTCTTTTTTCATTCTTTCTATTTCTTCATCATTAAGTTTTTGTGTTGCAACGATTTTGATGCTTTGTTCTTTTCCTGTGCCATTATCTTTTGCATGAACATTTACTATTCCATTTGCATCAATATCAAAAGACACTTCTATTTGTGGCATTCCTCTTGGCGCTGGAAGAATTCCAGTTAATTGGAATCTGCCCAAAGTTTTGTTGTCTTTTGCTAGTGGTCTTTCACCTTGCAATATGTGAATGTCAACTGTTGTTTGGTTGTCAGCAGCTGTTGAAAATACTTGTGATTTTTTTGTTGGTATTGTAGTGTTTCTTTCAATTAATTTTGTGAAGACCCCACCAAGTGTTTCTATTCCCAAACTCAACGGAGTTACATCAAGTAGCAAAACATCTTTTACTTCTCCGCTCAACACACCAGCTTGTATTGCTGCACCCATTGCTACACATTCCATTGGATCAATGCCATGTTCTGGTTCTGCACCAGTTACTTTTTTTACAAATTCTTGAACAATTGGCATTCTTGTTGGTCCACCAACCAAAATCACCTTTGCAATATCAGACATTTGTAACTTTGCATCTGCTAGTGCTTGTGTTATTGGTTTCTCACATCTTTGGATTATTGGTTTTACTAGATCATTTAATTTTGCCCTATTCAATTTCATTGTCAAATGTTTTGGACCTGTTGTATCTGCTGTAATATATGGTAAATTAATGTCTGTTTCTATTGTTGTTGATAATTCTATTTTTGCTTTTTCTGCAGCCTCATTTAATCTTTGCATTGCCATTGAATCTTTCTTTAAATCAACACCTTCTTTTTCTTTGAAATCTTTTACAATGTAATCAATTAAAATTTGATCCATATCAGTTCCACCAAGTTCGGTGTCTCCACTTGTTGATTTTACTTCAAAGACTCCATCACTTAATTCCATTATTGTAACATCAAGTGTTCCTCCACCTAAGTCAAACACAAGAATTTTTTGTTCTTTGTTTTTTTTATCCAAACCATATGCTAACGATGCTGCAGTTGGTTCATTAACAATTCTTACAACTTCTAATCCTGCAATTGAACCTGCATCTTTTGTTGCTTGTCTTTGATTGTCATCAAAGTATGCCGGAACAGTAATTACTGCTTTTTCTACTTTTTCTCCAAGAAACGCTTCTGCATCTTTTTTTATTTTTTGTAAAATAAATGCGCTTATTTGTTGAGGTGTGTATTCTTTTCCATTTGCTTTGAATTTAAAATCTTTTCCCATTTTTCTTTTGGCTTTTGTAATTGTACTATCAGGATTTGATATTGCTTGTCTTCTTGCGGGTTCACCCACCAACATTTTTCCATCTTTTGTAAATGCTACAGCGCTTGGAAATGCTTTTCCATAAACTGTGTTTCCTTCTGCACTCGGCACTATTCTTGGCTTTCCCCCTTCCAATACTGCTGCTGCACTATTACTTGTCCCTAAATCAATTCCAATTATCTTACTCATACTTTAACACCTCATTAAAATAATTTTCTTTTCTGAAAATTAAAAATAAATTAATCAATTCTCCCTTTTTCACTTTCATTTTTTGCTTTTTGATTACAATCTACTTTTTCATTATTTTTTATTTCTTCACTTTTTTTAATTCCTTCCTTTTGGCTTAAATTATTAATACTAATTTTTGTCGTCCGCAAAATTTTTCCTTTTAATTTGTAACCTGTTGACAAAACTTTTGTAATTTTCCCTTCTTCCAATTTTTCATCACATTCTTGCATCAAACAATCCATCACATCATGATTAAAATCGTCACCAACATTTACTCCAATTTTTTCCAAACCATTTTTCTTTAATATTGAGTATAATTGCTCATACACTTGTGTGAAGTCTGGATTGTGCTTTATTCCTTGTTCCAAAGAATCAAGTACTGGAAGCACTTGTTCTATGATACTCGCACTGCTATATTCCCTATACTCCGAGTTTTCTTTTTCACTTCTTTTCCTATAATTCTCAAATTCTGCTTGTAAACGCTTCAAATCATTTGTTAATTCTTCAATTTTAGCTTCTTTTTCATGCTTATTTGTGTCTTTTCCTTCTTGTTTTTCCGCTTTATTTTCAACTTCTTGCTTTTCTTGATTCTGCTCTTTCTTATGCATAAAAAGAAAAACAAGCCATATTTATTTAAACTTTACTTCATTTTGTCCAAACAATTTAAACAAAGCTGATATAGTTTAGACAAACTTATAAATATTTTTGAGCATATAATAAATAGTGATTTGATGAGTAATGATTTAATTATTAAAAAAGGGAAGACTGAAGGGTTACCAATTTTGAAAGGATCAATGACAAATAAAGGACCTAAAAGAAGTAAATTCAAACTAACAATTAGGAAGGTTGATCTACCTCAAAAAATTGGTTTTAATGAAAAGGTTGCTTGGATTTGTTCCTCACTTGGTTTTTTTGAAAACATTGATAAAAACAAAAATGCAGCGGCAATATTCAAAGAAATATTGTTGGCTAGTTCTTTAGGGCAAGTTTTAACAAGCACCACATTGGCACAACGAGTTGGTATGAGTCGAGGAAGCACAATTAATCATTTAAATAATTTACTAAATGCTGGTTTGATTGAAAAGGGGGGCAAGTATTATTTTGCAAGAAGCAATTCTGCATTGGGAACAATAACTGAAATTGAAGATGATATTATACACATTTTTTCAAGAATGAAAAGAGTTGCAAAAGAACTAGATGAAGAAACTGATAAAGTAATTAGGATGAAATAAAAATAATAAACTTCAAAGATTATTTCTCATTAAAAAATTCTTCAAAACTTTTCTCCAATTCATCAATCGTTTTTGATAAAGCAAATTTGTTTCTTAATTGTTTCGCGCCTTCAAAACCATTTGCCAAACCAATGAAATAACCCCTAACATCGTTCACTTTAAGAAAAAATTCTTTTGCTAATTCAAAATATCTTTTTCCTTCTTCAAAAATATCTTTTCTTTCACGAGAAATTAATTTTCTGTTTTCTTCAAATTCTTTTATTTGCTTAAACAAAAATACATTTCCTATCGCTCCGCGCCCGACCATTACAAAATCACATTTTGTCTCTTTTTTCATTCGCACGTAATCTTCAACTGAATTAACATCCCCATTACCAATAATTGGAACTTTTACTTTTTTCTTTAACTCTTTTATTTTAATCCAATCAGCTTTTCCACCATAACCTTGTTTCCCCAATCTAGCATGCAAGCAAATTGCATTCACACCAGCTTTTTCAGCTTCTTTTGCCACTTGTAAAAATGTTTCTTTTTCTAAACCAATTCGCATTTTTATTGTAATTGTTTTTGAAGTTGCTTTTTTCATTGAAGAAACTATTTCTCCAATCAATTTTGGATAATTCATTAAGTAAACTCCATATTTTCCTTTCAATGCTTTTGGCACGGAGCAACCAGCATTCAAATCATAACCTGCAAAATTTTTGGGAAATTTTTCTTCAATAATAGAAATTGCTTTTTCAAAATCTTTTGGATCATTCCCAAAGAGCTGTAGAAACACAGGTTTTTCTTTTTCACTTACCGCAAGCATTTTTCTAGTTTTGCTATTTTTGTAAATAATTGATTTACAAGAAATTAGTTCAGTAAATGAAAGTGAAGAGCCATATTCTTTGCACAAAGTCCTAAAAGCAATATTTGTATAATCCGCCATTGGTGCGAGCATTGCACCCATTGGCAAAGTGTGCATGGAAAAAGGTTTACAACGCGCACTCTTCTCAATTTTTATATTTTTAGCTTGCATAAACAAATTCTATCAAAAACATTTTTAATGAGAAAAAGTGTCCTAGAAAAAGTGTTTTTTTGACATTCGAAACCATTAACTTTTATAGTTTAAAATTATTCCCACTTACTTCATCATTATCGCATCAACAGCATAAGCACCAGTTTCATTTACAATAATTGGATTCATTTCTATTTCTTTTAATTCTGGATAAGTTAAAGCCATTTTAGAAACTGCAAGTAATACCTTTCGTAAAGCATCAATATTATATTTCTTTTTTGTTCTAGCCCCTTTCAGCACAGCCGTTCCCTTTACTTCAGCAAGCATTTCATCAATATCACTATCATTTATTGGAGCAATTTTTTGTGAAACATCTTTCATCACTTCAACAAATATTCCACCCAAACCATAAGTAATTATTTTCCCAAATTCATTTGTGATTGAAGAAACTAAAACTTCTTGTCCTTCAACCATTTCTTGCACAGCAATCAACTTTGGTTTCTTCATTTCAGAAAGAATGCTTTGCATCTTTGTAAATATTTTCGCTGCTTCATCTTCACTTTTAATATTCCATTTAACCAAACCCAAATCAGTTTTGTGCGGAATTCCTGAAGCTGCTTTCATTGCGATTGGAAAGTTAAATTTCTTAATTGCTTCGCTAAATTCAACAACACTTGAAACAAATTCTGTTTTTACTGTTGGAATTCCAAATTCTTTTAATATTGTAAATGTATTTTGTATTGTAAGAGTTTGCTTTGAAACTAATTTTTGGGTTTCTTTTTTTGGATTTGTTTTTTGCTCAAATATTTTGTTTGTTTTAGTGTTTTCCATATAATCTTTTAATCTAGCTAGTGCTTTGATTCCTCTTTCAGGGGTAGAAAATTCAACTATTCCATGCTCTCTCAAATATCTTCTTGCATGGCTTACTCCAGTTCCACCCAAAAAAGAACAAAGTATTGGAAGTCTTTTGTTCAAATCAACTATTATGTCTGCCACCCTATCTGGGTCAGTCATGCTTTGTGGAGTTAAAAGAGTGTAAACCAAATCAACATTCTTATCATCTTGTAAAACTGTCAATGCAGTCCTATAATCAATTGGTTTTGCATCCCCAATTAAATCTAAAGGATTTGATGCATGTGGATTTATTTCATGTACTGTATCAAGAGTTTTTTTACTAAACATTGGTAATGGGAAATTATGATTTGATGCTGAGTCTGCAGCAATTACTCCAGGTCCGCCAGCATTTGTTACTACTGCCAACCTAAATCCATTTAATTTTTTTATTCTTGCAAGTAGTTTTGCCATATCAAAGAAACCTTCTATTGAATTTATTCGCAAAACATTTGCCTTATTACAAGCGATTGTAAAAATATTATCATCAACACTTAACGCACCCGTGTGAGAACTTGCTGCTTTTTGCCCTTCTGCACTTCTTCCCGATTTAACTAATATTACTGGTTTCTTTTTTGCCAAAGAATAAGCCGCTTTTAAAAACTCATTGTTTTGCTTAACTGATTCCATATAAACAAAAACTGCTTTTGTTCTTGGGTCTTTTTCTAAATAAGAAAAATATGCACACTCACTCAAAAAAGATTTATTCCCTGTTGAAATAAATTTGCTAAAACCAATTTTTTCTTGTCTTGCCCAATCTAATATTGCAGTGCATAATGCTCCACTCTGACTTACAAGCGCAATGTCACCTTGTCTTGGAAAATTTGCTGAAAAACTGGCATTCAAACCATTTTCAGTATTAATTATTCCCAATGTGTTTGGCCCAACAACATTCATTTTGTTTTCTTCAACAATTTTTTTTAATTCAGCCTCTAACTTTTTTCCTTCTTCTCCAGTTTCAGAAAAGCCAGCAGTGATTATTACTGCATTTTTGATTCCTTTTTTTGCACACTCTTGCATTATACTTGGAACAAATTGAGCTGGCACAACAACTACTGCTAAATCAATTTGCTTTTTTATCATTAACACACTTGTATAAGAATCTAAACCAAGAACTTTTTTTTCTTTTAAGTTAACTGGATAAATTTCTCCTGAATAATCAGCATCAATAAAATTTTTTACTATTGCATAACCAACTTTTCCAGGCGTATTACTTGCACCAATTACTGCAATTGCTTTAGGATAAAACAAGCCATCTAACATTAGAAGATTATTCATTTCTAGAATAAAAACCTTTTGAACTATTTCCTTAAAAATTTAATTTTGCCATTCTTATCTGTTTAACAACTCAACCAATAATGATTATTAAACACTTCTAAACAACAATTTGCTTGTTTGACAGAACAAGTCACTCAAAACAAAGTGTTTTTATGAAAACTTTAAGAAAATCAGTAAGCAAAGTTGCAAAGCCTTTTACAAAAAATGTACGTATCAAAAAGATTGCTGAAAGGGGAAAAATTTCTCCAAAACAAGTGCTTGCTCGTGCTATCGCAATGCGAAAAGAATCTAATGCAAAATCCCTTGTTCAAAAAATAAAAAAGCTTTTGGATGAAGAAATGCTACTTGATCAAACACTTAATGATAGTAAACCTGAATTTAGGGGCACTCAGGAATACACCAAAATGCGACAGGAAAGAGAACGGGCAATAACTATAAGATTGAATGTAATGAAGAAACTTGAAACAATAAGAAAAGAGCAAGCTTCTCACAAAAAGTAAAAGCAAGGGAATACAAAAAGTAAGTCCCCTTATTTGAAATATTAGTTTATCAAAAAAGTTTATTCTTCTTCAACAAAAGCTTTAATCGCATCAAAGTTGTCAACGATTAACTTTGCTTTTCCTTTTCCAAATTGAAAAGGGAATTGATCATCATCAGTTCTCTTTAATTTTATCATTTTGTTTCCTTTAAATTCTCCGTATTCTACTGGCATTAAACCACCTCTTGAAATAAACTAAATTCAGAAACTTTAAAAAGTTACTTAAACTCTTTTGCCATTGAATATTCCATGGAAAAGATAGCAATTGTATGTGCTTTGAAAGATTTGGCTAGTGTTAATATCGCTTCACAAATAAAAGAAATTGGTTTACCAAAATGGACTAATTTTTATGAATTTGATGTTGATACTGTTTATTTACCTTTGGAAAAAGTTGATGAAAAAAAAGTAATTGTTCTTTCTTTGCATGCAAGCAAAGCTGGAAAAAAATCTTTGACAGCACACTCATTAGGAAACTTTGGAAAAGCTGAATTAGGTGGTGAAGAAAAAATGCTCGTTCCAGCACTATCAAAAATTCAAACAAATTATGTAAGAGCGTTTTCAAAAATAAAAAAAGATAATTTATTGGAAGATTTTGATGTTTGTTTCGAAGTAACACACCACGGCCCTTTTACTGAGAAAGAAGTTGTTTTTGTAGAAATTGGAAGTTCGGAAAAAGAATGGAAAAATGAAGATTATGGCAAATTTGTTGCAGAAACAATTATTGAAAAAACATTTGAAGAAAATAACGACAAAATAGTTATTGGGGTTGGAGGTGGGCACTATGCTCCCGATTTCACTAAATTGACTCTCCGCCAAAATTATTCATTTGGACATATTTGCCCGCAATATGCTTTGAAAGACCTGACTGAAGAATTGTTGGGACAAATGATTAAGAAAAGCAAGGCTGAACAAATAATTCTTGATTGGAAGGGCTTGAAACAAGAAAAAGAAAGAATTATTGAATTATGTAAAAGTTCTGGTTTAGTTTATGAAAGAGTTCAAAGATTGTTAAAGTAATAATCAATATTTTTAGTAAAGCAATAAGCTTAATTAATTCAAAATTATTATTTTTTAATGACAAAAAAAGCTTTTGACAACAAAAAGTATTTGAGAGAAGAAAAAAAGCTCATTTTGGAAAGAGCTAACAAATTTGAACAACTTTACCTTGAAATTGGCGGACATTTACTTTATGATGCTCATGCTAAGCGAGTATTACCAGGATACAACCCAAAAAATAAATTGAATTTAATTAAGTCATTTGGGGAAAAAATTGGTGTTGTTTATTGTATTGATGCCCAAGAATTAGAAAAAAATAGGTTTTGGGGAAACACAAAAATTAAATTGGCTGATTTAGCCATTAGTGAAATAAAGAAATTAAAAAAAGATTTGAAAATTATTGCAATTTCAATAAATTTGTTTGATGGGCAAGAAAAAGCTTTAGAATTTATTGAAAGAATAAAAAAGCTTAAAATTGAAATCATTGTTACCACAAAAATTAAAGGTTATCCAAAAATAGCAAGTGCTTTTTCTAAAAATGGTTTTGTAGACCAACCATTTGTAAACACCAAAAAAAAAATTGTTGCAGTTACGGGTGCCGGAGCAAACAATGGAAAAATGTTTTTCTGTTTAAATCAAATTTACCATTCCAATAAAAAAAGTATTAACGCAGGATATGCAAAAATAGAAACATTTCCCATTTGGAATTTGCCTTTAGAACATGAAGTTAACTTAGCTTATGAAGCAGCAACTGCAGATATTGGCGACAGAGTGATGATTGATCCATTTCACTTAAAAAAATACAAAACAAAAGTAGTAAATTATAATAGAGATATTAGAGCTTTCCCCATTCTAAAAAAGATTATTTCGAAAACAACTTCAAAAAATAATTTCATGCACAACTACTTTTCTCCAACCAACATGGGCTTGAATGCCGTTGCAAAAGCAATTATTAATAATGAAAAATGCAGAGAAGCTGGAAGAAAAGAAATTCTAAGAAGAAAAAAGTTGTTTGAAAAACAAGGAAACTTTGCCGCACTTGAAAGAATTAATCACTTGTTAGATGGTTAATCTTTAAAATTATAATTGTAATCATAAATAAAAATTAGCCCTTCTTTCCACACTAATCGTTCGCATTTATTTAAATCCTCATAACCAATAAAATGAGTTATATAATCTTCATGTGAATAATTATTTGCCTTTTTTGCAAATTCCATAACAACATAATTTGTTGTCTTTAGTCCATGCCTAATACACAAAACAGATATGCGGTTATCATTTGAAGCTATTATTGCCCCAGGATAATTTTTAGCTACCCACAAACAAGCATTATTTGCTTCTTCTGGAATTTGAAGAGTCACATCCAATGGTTGTAAAACCGACTGAAACGGCAAAACAACTCCATAAACTGCTGGATTAAAAAACAAAAAAACAACAAATAAAACAAAAAATACTTTGGAACAAATTTTCTGATAAAAATTCAGTGTAATTAAAATAAAAAATACTGCTAAAAATAATGCAAACAAAAAAATGAAAATTGATGCACCCGAAACATAATAAAAAACCAACCCTGTTGGATTTTGGATAAACAAATAAAGTGACAACACGGCAACAAAAACAGATAACATTGCCGGTAATAAGCTTTCTTTAAAATGTTTTACAAAAATCTGTGCACAAAAAACAATTATTGGAAAACAAATATATGCTATTGCTCGTTCTGGATAAAAAAAACCAGGTAAAAAAGCAATAACATATAAAAGCAATATCTTGTTTAATCTTTTTGAAAAAAAGCTTTTAATTAAAGATTTATTTAATATAAAAAAGAAAATTAAAAATAAGGTTAAAATAAAAAAAGAAAATCCTTCAACCCCAAACCTCCAAAACCAAGATAAAAAAGTAATATGTTCATCCATTGTAAGATTTGGTTGTATCCAATCAAAAAACACTAAATATCTAAAAATCCAAAATACTCCGATTAACAAACCCCCAAAAAATATTTTTAAATATAATTTTTTTTCACTTTTATCAAAAAAAGCCCCAAAAATCAAAAATATGCCAAACAAAAATGGCGTTATAAAATGCGTGTAAAAAGTTAACCCAAACAAAATTGTTGCTGGAAAAAAGTTTTTTTTGTAAATTAAAAAAATTATCCCAATAAAAAATAACATTTCTAATATTTGAGCAAAGTTGTTTATTGAAATTACAAACAATTGTGTAATTGAGAGCAAAAAGATAAGTGAAATTAAAATTGTTTTTTTTTCTTTGTATAATAATACAAATTTAAAAAAAACCAAGAAAAATAACAAATAAGCAAATTGAATTATGCCCCTAACTACAAAAAACAATTCAACCCCTGTTAAAATTGATGTCCAAGCAAAAAGTATTGGAACTAGGGGGGATACAAAAAAGGACGCCCAATTGGAAACAATTCAAAGTAATACCACTCTGGAACTAAACCACCATTATCAAAAATTGCTTTTGCAAAAACATAATGATTCCATGAGTCCCAAGTTTGCAATAATGAATAATCTCCAATCGTTACTTGTGGTCTTGCAAAAAATATCACTAAAAATAAAATAAATGCTGCCAAAAATATCATTTGTTTTTTGCTTTTACCAATATTCAACTTAAAATCCATATTTACATTTAAGCCAAAGATTATTTAACTGGAATGGGCATTTTATTAATCATGCAAAATAAAAAAATTGTTCTTTGTTTTTGTTTAATCTTTTTTCTTGGAATTTTAACAATAAATGAAATAAACAATTTCTTTTATGTTAATAGTTCAACAAAATACCAACACTTAAATGAAAAAAAGTTTTTTAGTGAAAACGAAGTAAAAGAGCTTTTTTTTTCTAACGTAAATTTTGCTTCAATTTGGTGCGGGAATAATATTTTAGAAATTTGGCTAGATGAAGAGTGCGATCCCCCTGGAACAAAATATACTAGCCCCACAACTAATGAACAATGTGAGTTGAATGGCAGCGGGTGCACTTGGAATAGCTGGTGTGAAGTTGATGACTGGACATGTAGTTCAGATTGTTTATGTCTTTGCCCAAAATGCATCTGCTATTGTAAGGAAGAACCATGTAATCAATTACTAGTAAATACTACTTGTTTTGGAGAAACTAATAGTTCAGATGATTGTGTTAACCCTGATGCAAATAATTTGACCAGTGTAAATGCTTGCAGTCAATGCTATTCTGGAAAACATTCCTTTAATGAACAATATAAAAATTTAGGTTGGGGTTCTGGAACAAAACCATATTGTTGTGGAGATGATAATGGAGAATATTTAATCAGTACCTTTGGAAACACTGCTTGTTGTCCAAGTTTAGACTATCAAGTAAATGATCAAAATGAGTGTGTTGAGCAAGGAGAAATTTGTGGGGATGGAATAATTGTTTTTCCAGAGGAATGCGAGATTAATGAAGATTGTGATTCCAATGAAGTTTGCACAAATTGTTCTTGTGTCGAAAATATTGGGCAAGAAATTTGTAATGGTTTAGATGATGACAATGATGGAGAAATTGATGAATTGTTTGCTTGTGTGCAAAATGAAAAAAATTCATTTGATTGCCCACAATCAATTAATTTTTGCAACAATGGACGAACTGGAGTCAGAGATTCACTTGGAAATTGTAATAACTCTTGTTCTTGTATTGAGGACTCTTTTTCTTACTCTTGTGTAATCGGAGAATGTGGCGCAAATTGTGCATCTAATGAAGATTGTGGCGAAGAAGAATACTGTAACTTGTCAGATTGTTCCTGCCACACAATTGAAGAAACAAATAATTGCCCAGATGTTTTGCTTAATATAAAAAATATAATTGAAAAAACAGATGGTTTATACTTTGACTTAGAATACTCTTGCACCCAAAGCACAACTGAATTAAATTTTGAAATACTAAAAAACGATATTTTAATTGAAGGCGACTTAAGCATTGAAAATTGTAATGAAACACCCAACTTTATTGTTGTCGGCCCATTGCTTGAAGAAGGTGTTTACGAAATAATTGCTGAAATAGATGGTTGCCCCAGTAAAAAAATATTTAAACCAATTAATTCATTTCTTGCTAATAATGGAGATAATTCAATTTCAATTCCAGATAATTCTTTGCTCTTACTAACATTAATTCCAATTTTTATTTTGCTTTCACTTAGATTCAAAAGTAAACGATAAAACAAGTAATTAATAAAGCAAGTCAAATATTTTTTTACCATCATTTTCTTCTAAGAATTTATATCTATCATCAACGTATTTTTGTATTTTTTGAACAATGTCAGGAGTAACATGTTTAAATCTCCCTTGCAACATTAAATAATTTTCAACAGGTTTTCTTTCTTTAATTTTATTGTTTATTTTTAAAACTCCTTTTTCAATTTCATATAATACTGACACGCCAGTTTCAAGAGATGCTTTTGCAACATCAATTGTTGCACTTGTATCAATCTTCCATCCAGGTGTGCATGGACATAAAACATGTAAGAAGCTTGGACCATTTACTTTCAATGCTTTTTCTACTTTATTTTTTAAGTCAACTAAGTTTGCTACGTTTGTTGTTGCAACATATTCTATTCCATGTGCTGCAACAATAAATGGTAATGGTTTTTTTGGTTGTTGTTTTCCATGAATTACTTTTCCTGCTGGGCTTGTAGTTGTGTTTGCATAAGGAAATGTTGCCCCACTTCGTTGAATTCCTGTATTCATGTAAGCTTCATTATCAGTTGCTACATACAAAAATTTATGCCCCCTCTCTAGAGCTCCGCTTAAAGAACCAAAACCAATATCAAAACTTGCCCCGTCTCCTCCGATAGCAATAACATTTGTTTCTTTGTCACCTTTCATGTTTAGTGCTGCTCTTATTCCACTTGCTACTGCTGAAACATTTTCAAATGCACTATGCACCCATGGAATATTCCATGCTGTTTCTGGATAAGGGCTTGAAACAACTTCCATGCAACCAGTTGCTTGTGCAACAATTGTTTTTTTACCAGCTGCTTTCAATATGTGTCTCAAAGCAAGTGCTTCTCCACAACCCGCACAAGCCCTATGCCCACTTGAAAAATACTCATCTTCATTAAAACCCATTATTGCCATTTTATCATCTCCAGCCAAAAACTCTTTTCACTTCTCTTTTAAAAAGCAGTAATTTTGCTTTCCTTTCTCGTGAATCCATTCTTCTTGCAACAGCTTCGTCTGGATAATTATCTTGAAGAACTGCTTCACCCCTTCTTCTATCAACATCCATTTTTGAGGGATTACCCAACAACTTTACCTTCACGGTTTTGTTTCCAAGAGCCAAGCGATCCTGATTTATAATTGTAGATGGTTGTTGTTTGCCAAATAAAAATCTTTTTCGCTTCATTTTAACCAAACTCCTTTTCCGCCTTTTTCTAATATTTCAAATGCTTTCTCTAATCTTTCAACATTAATATCTCTTCCACCCAAACCAGAAATAAATCCTTCAACTTTTACTTTCTCATCTTTTAATGCTGATTTAATATCAAGAGTCATTGCCCCTTCACTCCCAAGTGAAGCATGCCTATCAATTACTCCAAGGGCTTTCAAATTTTTGCAAGCTTTAATTATTTCTTCTTTTGGAAATGGCCTAAATGTTTTTAATTTTATTAAACCAACTTTCTTTCCTTTTTTTCTTAATTTTTCTACAACAACTCTTGTTGTTCCAACACTTGTTCCATTTGCAATTAGTGCATATTTTGCATCTTTCATTTCTATTAATTCAATTAAACCATTACCATATTTTCTTCCAAATTCTTTTTCAAATTCTTTGTGCACTAAAGGAATTTCTTTTAGTGCTTCTTGCATTGCAATTTCTTCTTGTTCGTGAAATTCAAAGAATGAGTTTGGGAATGCTATTGGGCCAAATGATTTTGGGTTGTTTGTGTCAAGGAATACTTTTGGTTTGTATTCTGGTAAAAATGAATCTACTTTTTTTTGTTCTTCTATTTGTAAAGGTTCATAAACGTGTGATAAAGCAAAGCCATCAATGCAAACCATTACTGGTAAAGAAATATTTTCTTTTTCTGCTATTTTGTAAGCCATAATTATAGTATCAAATGCTTCTTGACTTGATTCACAATACATTTGTATCCAGCCCTGATCTCTTTCACTCATTGCATCACTATGATCATTCCAAATATTTATTGGACCAGAAATTGTTCTGTTTGCTACTGACATTACTGCTGGAAATCTCGCTGCTGAAATTATTGGTAGCATTTCATGCATTAATGCTATTCCATTTGATGCACTTGCTGTGAATGCTCTTACTCCGATTGCATATGCCCCATACAAAGCTGATGCTGCACTATGCTCTGATTCAACATGAATCATTTCTGCTTTCAAATCTCCATCAAAAACAAAATCACTTAATCTTTCAGGCACAAGAGTGCTTGGTGTAATTGGATACATTGGCAAAACTTTTGGTTTACAAAGTTTTACAGCTTCTGCAATCGCTTCTGATCCACTCATCACAACTTTTACCATTATAACACCTATTTTTCCTCAACCACGTGGCTTATGCATTTTACTGGACATAACTTTTCACAAATTAAACATCCCTTGCAATAATCATAATTTATTGAAAATGTTCCGTCATCATTTTTTTTAATTGCTGCATCTGGACAATTCGCCCAACAAATTCCACACTTAATACATTTTTTTGTATCAATGCTTGGTTTGAAAGTTCGCCATTCCCCAGTTTTATATTTTTTTGTTGAACCTGGTTCGTGGATTATTGCCCCTTTATTAAATTTTAATTCTACCATAATAATCACTTTTGCTTTTGTGCCTCTTCATAAACTTTTCTTATTGACGAAATATTCTTTTCTACTATTGAACCTTTATTCCCCATTTGTTGACGAATTGCTTTTTCTAACCCCTCTAAAGATACTTCTTTTGTTATTGCTGCGAATGCCCCAAGAGCTGCAATGTTTACAAATGGTTTTCCAATTGTATCTAATGCAATTTGTGTAATATCTACACATTTTATTTTTGCTTTTGTATTTATTTTTATTTCACTTGCTTTTTTATTTGAATTAATAATAATTGTGTTAGACACATTTTCATTTAATCCTGAAAGCAAAGTTGCATCCAAAATAATTGCATAATCTGCATCATAAACCTGCTCTCTTAAATTAATAAATTTCTCATCAATTCTTGCGTAACTCCTTACTGGAGCACCCATTCTTTCTACTCCAAAATTAGGGAATGCTTGTGAAAATTTTCCATCTTCAAAAGCTGCAATTGCTAAAACACGGGAGCTTGTTACTGCTCCTTGCCCACCCCTTCCTAAGAAAATTATTTGTTTCATAATTGCTCACTCATGAATATGATTTGCTTTTGTAACTATAAAGCTAACGTTGGGAAACTTTAAAAACTTAGCTCTGAGACGTATAGAGTTTCGTTTATTGACGAATAGGTTATATTATTAGTTGAAAGAATAGAATATTAGTATGCCTACACAACCATTACCAAATAAACTTGTTCAAAAACTAAGAGATGCCAACCAAAGAAAAGGTCATGCTCCAGCTCACAAAATGCCCCCAAAAAATATTTATTTGAGACAAACCAACTTAGAAAGATTATTTGACAGGTTGAAAATAATTGATTGGCGGAGAAAAAGACAATCAAGAAAAGAAAATACCCACATTGACGATTGGGGTTTTAGAGTAAGAGAATTAGATGTTTCTAGAAGTTTTCCCGGAGTTGGAAAGGTTGTTGTAAAAAGAATCCATGCCCGCGAAACAATTCCAAAGATAACTCGAAAAATACAAGATTTTATTGATGAACACTTAAACAATCCAGCCAAAATGTATTCACTAATCATTCCAAATTTTTATCAACTTGGCAGAAGTCACATAATTATGCAAAGAACAAACTTACCAACTCTTTCTGAATTTTTTTCTAGCTCAAGTAATGTTTCTTTGAACACTCTTAAATTTCAAACCCGAAAGTCAAAAAAATTTTACAAAACTTTACAAAAAAGAAATGGATTCAAAGATGTTGATTTTGTTTCTGCAGTTCAAGAACTTCATAGACGAGCAAGAGGCACAAAAAACACTTATAGAAACTTTGTTTTGATTGACTATAAAAAAAGCCAATTTGTTTTCATGCCCCTTCCAGACACAACATAAAATTATAACTTTATTTTTGTACTTTTTATTTCTTTTCCCAAAAGCGCTTTTTCTAGATTTCCTTTTATAAATAGACTAAAAATTTCCGCTGGAACTCCATCCAGAGTTTTAGATAGTTTTTCCAATTTTCCTTTCATCCCACCAGTAACATCAATTGATTTTGAGCCGGAGCACTTTTGTAAAACTTTGTTCAGATTTTCTTTTGTAATTAATTCAATCAACTCTGCTTTTGGATTTTCTTTAGGGTCTTCTGTGAAAATCCCACCAACATCTGTACCAATTAAAACTTTCCTAGCATTCAAATATCGCGCAACTTGTGCAATTACTTGATCACCACTCATAACACTCCAAACTAATTCTTTGTCTGGAACCATTATCCCAGTAGTCACAGATATTATTCCACTTTTAATATTTTTTTTATACTGGGTTAAATTAAATTTTTCAACATTTTTGTTTTTTTGTTCACACACTTCATAACCTGAAACCAATTTTGATTTCAAGCCAACTTTTTTTAAAACGTTTACCACTTCTGAGCCGACAAAATCACAATCAGCATTTGTTATACCAATCCCCATTTCTTGTTTCTCAGTTTCTATTTTTTTATTCAAATCATATTTTACAACATTTGAATGACCAAATGGACCAACACCACAAACTACAATCAATTCTAAATTTTTTTTTACACCCAAGACTTTTTTGATTTCTTGAGCAGCTCGCCCTAAAATAGAATAATTCATTTCAAATTTATTCTCTTTTTTATAAGTTATTGCACTTCCACCTAATTTCAACACAATTAATTCATTCATAAAATCACTTAAATTAATTTATTATTCAAATTCAATTGTTCCTTCATCAGCATTCACTTTTGCTTTTTTTACATTCTTTAGTTTTTCAATATCAATTTTATCAATACAGGGCATTTCAGAAATTATTGCACCCACAGCAACTATTGTTTCACATTCTTTGTTTACTAGGGCAATGGGGGCAGTGCCTTGTTTTTTCATTCTGTATAAAGCATAACTTCCAACAGTTGAACCTTTTCCTTGTGGAAAAACTAATATTTTTCCTGTAATTGATTGTCCTTCTAATGAGTGTCCAACTTCTGCAACTTTCCCTGTTTCAGTGTCTACCCCCCCAAAAAAAGAAATTCCTTCTTCAGAAAAAAGTATTTCTCCTTCCGCAAAACCTTTTGAAATCTTTCTTCCATTCAAAATCATTTGTTTTCACCACAAGCTTCTTTTACCAAATTTTCAATTGACATTATTTTTACTTTAAACTTATTTTTTGCTGCGCCATAATAACATCCTTTTGCTGAATCTGTTGCCAAACATTTGAATCTTCCTTTAATTGGTGCTACTACACAACAAGTATCACAAGCAAACTTTGCTCCAGAATCTTCAATTATTTTAACAAAATCTTTTTCTTCAGCTTCTTTTTTTACTGGCCTTGCAGTAGTTATCCAAAACTCTTTCACAACTTTCTTCCCTTCCAACAATCTAGCTAATTTTTCTAATTCTTTTAAGCTACAATGTGGGCAACCAACACTTACAAAGTCAACTTCACAATCATCATTTAACTCACTTAAAGCTTTTTCAATGTCTTCTTTTGTAACAACAAAACTTTCCTCAGGAATTAAAGTTTCGTTTGGTGTAATTCCTTCAATGTGAAAAATTCCTGCACCACCATATGTTGCAATACTTGCCCCAAAACTTTTTAGCTCTTCAACTGAAGCTTTTTTTAATCCTGTGATATAAACTGGTGTGCTTTTTGCTTTTTCCCCAATTACTTTTCCAAGTGCCCCAAAATATTCTGTTCCTTTTATTTCTGTTTCAACAATAACTTTTATTTTTGCATTTCTATTTTCTTCTAAATGTAATCCATACAAAGCAGTTTTTCCTGTTAGCGCACTTGCTAATGCACTTGGCCCACCTTCACGATTTGTTCTTGCCCCAAGAACAGAGTTCGCAAAAGCTACTGCACTTGATTCACTCCAAGCAATGTGTTCTCCATTATTTGGTTTATTTCCAATAAAATAAGGTGTACAAGTACAGGTTGTTTTTACACCCATTTGTGCAAAAGCTTGTATTACTTTTTCTTGCTTTTCTGCAAATTCTTTTGCCATTCCAAGAGCTTCCCAATTTTCTAAATCCATTCCAGCTGGATTTAATGTTGTTAACACTTTTACTTTTCCATCTTTAGCCATTTCTGCTAAATAATCTAAACCAGCATCCCCTAAATTATCATAACTCACTCCCGCAATTTGAACTGAGGAAACTTCAACTAGTTTTTCTGCACCATAAATCTCTCCAAGAGCAACAAGTATTTCCATTGATTTTTGCACAGCAACGCCTTGTTTTCCTTCAAGCATTTCTCTTTCTTCTTTTGTTAATTGCATTTTTTCACCAAAACTAATTTATCTTTTAATTACAAATAATTTTTCAAATCAAACTTTGGAAACTCTTGTTTTGTCATATCTTTTTCTTTTCCAATTGGTATTGTTAAATCAAATCCTGCTTTACATGTTTCCCTTGTTACTGGATCTGCACTCGGGTCAAGAGAAGAACCTTTTTGTTTTTCAAAAATATACAAATTTTTGTCAGCTTGAAATCTTGTTGCAATCGCCCATTCAACTTCTAGTGGATTATAAATGTCAATGTCTTTATCTACAACAAAAAAATGTTTTGCTGAGGTGTGTCCTTTCATTCCTGCTTCAATAGCTTTTTTTCCATCTTCTTGATTTTTTTTATTTATTTTTATTAAAACATGTAACCATGAACAGCCACCAGGATTTACTGAAACATCAATTATATCAATACCTGCTTTTTTTACTTCTTGAAAAACAGTTGGCTCTCTTGGCATACCCATCAATATTTTGTGTTCAAATCCACCAGGCAATAGTGCGTGGTAAATATAATTTGGCTTTACATAAATTTTTTCAATAGTAAAAACTGGTTCTTGCCTTACAATATCTGGTGTTTCTGTTAAATCAACAAATGGACCCTCAGCATGCCTTTCATTCAAACTTATTTTTCCTTCCATTATTATTTCGGCTGTTGCTGGCAGCAAAGCATCAAATGTTTTTGCTTTTACAACTTGAATTGGTTTCAAAGTATTTGCTATTTCTAATTCGTTTTGTCCTATTTTTGGAGCCATTGCTGCAGCGACAAGTGTTTCTGCTCCGCAACCAATACAATACGCTGCTGGCGCTTCTCCGCCGTTCTTTTTCAAAATTTCCATTGTATTTCTTTCTAATATTCTTAAAGCGATTTTATTTTTTCCAATAATCATTCCTCTGTGGAAGCAAACATTTTGTCCTATTTCTTTATCTTTCACTATTATTAATCCTGATGAAATGTATGCCCCGCCATCATTTTCAGTGTGTATTAATATTGGTAATTTTTCCAAGTCTAATTCTATCTCTTTGTGCTCTGTTTTTTCCACTAATCCTGGTTGAGATGGATTTTCAAGAGCATTAATCATTTTTGGAACTAATTCTTTTATTTCACAGCCCAAGTATTTTGCAACCTTTGCTTTTGAAGCAAAAATATTTGCTACAACTTTATTTTTTGATTCTTTTACTTTTTCAAATAGAAGCATCTTATCGTCTGTTGAATGTATTATTCCAGAAATTTCAAGTTTTTTTGAAACGGGTTTTGTTATTTTTATATCCGTTTCTTTTTCTACAAATTCTCTAAAACTCATTTTTTCCACCCAATTATTTCCATCTCTTATAAGAATTATTTTGCAACCCTATTATATCCATTACTTTTCCTGAAATAAAATCTTCTAAATCTGAAATATTTTTGGGTTTTCCATAAAATGCTGGCGATAATGGAAGGATTATTCCCCCATATTGCGTTATTTTTACCAAATTTTCTAGACAAGGCCCTGACAAGGGAGTTTCTCTAAGTGCAATAACTAATGTTTTCTTGTATCGAAGCATTATGTCCGCACACCTAGTAATTAGTGTGCTTGTGTGTGCTGTTGCTATTTCTGAACAAGTTTTTACACTTGCTGGAATTATTATCATTCCATCAACAAGAAAACTTGAACTGGCTATTTTTGCAGCCATATCTTTGTTTGAAAATGTTTCTGTTGCTAATTTTTTTAATTCAGAAATCTTTTTTTCATTTTCTTCTTCAAAAACTTTTTCCCCCCACTCACTTATTATCAAATACGTTTCAACTTTTTTTTCTTTAAGGCGTTTTAATAAGTTGTAACAATAATTTGTCCCACTTGCTCCACTTAATGCAATAATCAATTTCACTTTTTTCACCCAATAATTGTCCCTATTGCTTTGAAACCTTTTTCTTGAATTGCTTTTACTATTTTTTCTTGCACTTCTTCATTTTCTGCAAGAGCAATAATTATTCCGCCTTTTCCTGCCCCACTAAGCTTTGCACCCAATGCACCATTCTCTAACGCGACTTCAATTAGTTCTTCTAATTCATCACAACTAACTCCAATATCTCTTAAAAGCACTTGATTATTATTCATTAATTCTCCAAGCATTTTTATGTCACCTTCTTCAAGTGCTTGCTTCGCTTCATTAACTAAAATTACTTCATCTTGAAATATTTCTTCAAATTCTTCTTCATTTTCTTCTTTTCTTTCTCTTACTCCAGCAACAATTTCTTTTGTTGTTCCTCTTATTCCAGTATCGCCAATTACTATGTATAACGGAGTGGCAACTTTCAATAATTCAATTTTATTTTGTGGTTCTTGTTTTTCAAACCAAATTGCTTTTCCAAAAGTTGCACAAGTATTATCAATTCCGCTTGGAGTGCCATGCGAAACTTTTTCACATTCATAAGCTAGTTCATTTATTTCATCATCAGTTAAGTTAAGGTCGTTCAATTCACTAATTGCCCTTGCTGTTGCAACTGCATATGCTGCTGACAAACCCATTCCTTTTGACGCAATATCTCCATTGAAAGTTAATTTTATTCCACTTATATTAAATTTTTTTAAAATTGGTTCTATCACTTTAAATTTTACGTGTCCCGGATTTTCAGAAAGTTTTACCTTTTCATAGTAAAAAACATTATCTTCAACAACAGTATCTTTTTCATTTATTTTTTCAATAGTTAGCTCAAATTTTTTGTCTATGCCTGAAGCTATTCCTGGTAAACCATAAACAACAAAGTGTTCTCCGAAGAGGATTAGTTTTCCATAACCTATTCCTATTGCTTTGTCCATAATATCACAAATTAGTTGAGAGTTGAATTCAGATTAAAATTTCTAAAACTTTGGAACAAATTTTGTTCCATAGTGGATTGCGCCTTTTTCTCCACTCTTATAAAATTTTCTAAATACTGCTTCTACTTCCATTCCAATTTTCAAATCTTCTATTTTACAATCAACTATTTGGGCAGTAATGCGAGCACCTTCTTCTAAATCAATTATTCCTACACAGTAAGGTGTTTGTTCATCAAATGCTGTTGGCCCAGAATGTATTTTTGTGAAAGCAACTATTTTTCCTTTTCCTTTTGAATTAAATTCTGTAAACTCTAACTCTCCGCAAGTGCACATTCCTTTCTTTTCAAAATATGTTTTTCCACAAGAAACACATTTGTTTCCTGTTAGTTTGTATCTGTCAGAATAATTTCTCCATCTTAATATTGAACTTTCTCTAAACATTATTTCACCTTCCTAAAAACATGGACACAAGCAGTTGCTCCGCTTCCGCCAACGTTGTGTGTTACTCCAACTTCTGCATTTTTTACTTGTCTTCCTTTTGCTTCTCCGCGTAATTGCATTGTTGCTTCTATTGCTTGTTTTATTCCTGTTGCTCCAACTGGGTGTCCACAAGCTTTTAGTCCACCTGAAGTGTTAATTGGATGTTTTCCATCAAAGTAAGTATCTTTGTTTTGGTAAAGCTTGTATGCTTCTCCTTCTTTTGCAAACCCTAAAGCTTCAACTGCCATTATTTCTGCTATTGTAAAACAATCGTGCACTTCTGCAAAGTCAACATGCTCCGCTTGTATTCCTGCTTGTTTGTATGCTTGCTCTGCAGCTTTTTTTCCTGCTGGAATTGCTGTTAATGTATTTCTTCTTGCTAAACTTAAAGTATCATTTGCTAAACCTGAACCAGTAATAAAAACATCTGTTTTCATTTGTTTTGAAATTTTTTCATTTGCAATTATTATTGTTGCTGCCCCATCAGTGATTGGTGAACAATCAAATAATGTTAATGGATCTGCAACCATTGTTGCATTTTTTACTGTATCAATTGTTATTTCATTTTTGAATTGACAATAAGAGTTTCTTGCTCCGTGGAAATGATTTTTCACTGCAACTTCTGCTAATAAATCTCTTGTTAATTTTGGATATTTACTCATGTAAGCGTTTGCTAATAGTGCATATAATCCTGGGAATGTTAAACCATTGAATCCTTCTAATTCTTCATCCCCTGCTCCCATTAATCCTGTTGTTACTTGCCCTGTATCCACATCAGTCATTTTTTCTACACCATTAACCATCACAATATCTGCTTGTCCTGATTCAATTGCTTGAACTCCTTGTCTTAATGCTAAAGAACCAGAAGCACATGCTCCTTCTACTCTCACACTTGGCTTATCTAAGTTTAAATTTTCTACAGCCATTGCACCCAAATGTAACTGTCCTAATAAAGGACCGCACAACATATTTCCAGTGTACATTGAATCAATTTGTTCAGGGGCTATCTTCGCATCTGTTAATGCTTTCAATTGTGCATCCAACATTAACTCTTTCAAGCCCATATTCCAGAGCTCTCCAAACTTGGTAATTCCAATTCCTAATACTCCAACTTTCATTTTCTAATCACCAACGAAACTAAAATATAAATTATTATTAGTGGTAAAATTATTTGAAATAAATAAGCCTCCCAAACCACAAAACAATTACTACTCACCCAACTAAACCCATGAACCATCCCTTCCGAACACTTCTGTGGGATAACTGCAAGCTTTGCACTAAATATTTCCATCCCAAAGAAAATCACAACATAAACAAGTATCGTAAAAATAACATTTTTTTTATTAGGTTTTAAAAAATTCAAATCCATAATAATCACTTAATGTATTGTCTCCATGTGTTTCAAATATTGTCCATATGTTAAGTATTCTTTTCTTGCAATATAATCTTCTGTTTTTTTTGCTTTGTTTTGAACTTCTTTTATTTTGCTTGTGCAAGTTAAAATAAATGAATCGCTTCCTGAACCTGAACCATAACTCGTGCAAAGAATTTTGTCATTTGGTTTTGCAATATCAAGCACAGCTGCTAAACCTAAAAGTGATGAACCTGAATAAGTGTTACCAATTTTTTTTACAACTAAACTTGGTGCTAATTGTTCTTTTGTTACTCCTAAAATTTTTCCTGCTCTTTCTGGAAATTTTCCATTAGGCATGTGAAAAACAACATAATCAAAATCAGTTATTTTCATTTTGCTTTTTTCTAAAATCATTTTTGTTGAGCCTAAAACATGTTTGAAATAAGCTGGTTCTCCAGTGAATCTTCCAGCATGTGCTGGATATGGTTGTAATGCTCTTCTCCAAAAATCTGGTGTGTCTGAAGTAAATGAACATGTATAATCAATTGTTGCTATTGCATCTTTATTATTTCCAATAATAAATGCTGCTCCACCAGCTGCTGCTGAATATTCTAAAGCATTCCCTGGTTCTGCTTGTGAAGTATCTGCCCCAATACTCAAACCATATTTTATCATTTTTGAATCTACTAAACCCATGTTGATTTGTATTGTTGCACTTCCTGCTTTGCATGCAAATTCTGTATCAACTGCCATGTAATCATTTCCAATATCAAGTGCTTCTGCAACTATTGAAGAGGATGGTTTTACTGCATAAGGATGACTTTCAGAACCAATGTATATTGCTCCAATATCTTTTGGATTAATGTTTGCTCTTGCTAAAGCATTTCTTGCTGCATGACAAGCAATTGTAATAGTATCTTCATCTTTTCCAGGAACAGATTTTTCTGTTAAACCTAAGCCTGCTTTTATCGCGTTTGCGTCTGCATTTTGAACTAAAGCAATTTCCTCCGCTTTAATCCTATACTTTGGTATGTATGCTCCGTAACCTATTATTCCTGCCATGTCTTCTTCACCATTAAATTAACTATAATTACTTTTTTAAGTGCTACTTACCCCTTGATTTCTTTCAAAATTTCCTCGGCTTTTGCTTGGTTTACTTCTTTTGTTTCTATCATTTTTTGTGCAATAATATCAATTTCTTCATTTTTTGCTCCTGCTTGCACTGCAATGTTTTTTGCATGTAATTTCATGTGCCCTTCTTGTATTCCTGTTGTTGCTATTGCCCGCATTGAAGCAAAGTTTTCTGCTAAACCAACTGAAGCAATTATTCTAGCTAAATCAGAAGCTTTTTTTATTCCTAAAATTTTCAAATTAAGTTGTGCAAGAGGATGAACTTTAACTGCTCCACCAACTAAACCTAATGCTAATGGTAATTCTATTTCTCCAACCAAGTCTCCATTTTTATTTTTATAATATTTTGTTAATGGTAAATATTTTCCTGAATATGAAGCATATGAGTGCGCACCAGCTTCTATTGCTCGAAAATCATTTCCCGTTGCAATTACAACTGAATCAATTCCATTCATCACTCCTTTGTTGTGTGTTGCTGCTCGGAAAGGTGTTGCACAAGCAAATTCATAAGCATCTAAAATTCTTTCAACTACTTCTTCACCTTTCATTAATCCTTTAGTGCTTTTTTCTAGTACTTCTTTTGTCCAAATTGTTTTTGCTCTTGCTTTTCTATAAATTGCTAAATTTGAAATTATTTTTAAAACAACTTTCCCTTGTGTTAACTCCTCAACTCTAGGAACTAGTTTTTCCACCATTGTATTTACTGCATTTGCACCCATTGCATCTTGCACGTTAACTAACAAGTGTATTTCTAACATTTTTCCTCTTGAAGTTTCTAAAATATTTACTTTTATATCAGTTGGCCCACCACCAAATTTAATTAATATTGGATCAATTGTTTTTGTAAATTCTAATAACTCTTTTTTATGTGCTTCAATTTCTTTTTTTGCTTTTTCTGCATCTTTCATTTTCACTACTTGTATTTGTCCAATCATTATTGGCTCATCTACAGAAGTTTCAAAACCATTTGATAGTTTTGCTGAATTGCTTGCTGCTGCAACAACACTTGGTTCTTCTAAAACAAACGGAATAATATATTCTTTTTTATCAATTACAAAATTTGTTGCAAAGCCATAAGGAAGTGAAAATGTTCCTATAACATTTTCTATCATTCTATCTGCTACTTCAATTGCTAAAGAACTTTCTTTTTCAAGCAATTCTACTTCAGCATCTACTAGAAAGAATTCTTCTGCGATTATTTTTCTTCTTTCTTCAATTGATTTTTTATAAAATCCTTCAAATTTTTTTGTATCCATTTCAACACCAATTATCAAAAATACTAACTATTTCAATTAATTTAATACTTTTCAAAATCAAATTATTTTGTTTTTAAATAAGCAAGCATTTCTTCTGCTGCCCTTCTCCCTTTGTCAATTGCTTCTATTACTGTTTTTGGGCCGTGAACGCAATCTCCTGCTGCAAAAACATTTTCTATTTTTGTTTGATGTTTTTCATTAACAAGCACACAACCTTTTTCTTCATCCCTTAGTGGTTTTCTTAGTTTGTCTTTGTTGTGGGTTTGTCCTATTGCAATTATTACTTTGTTTGCTTCAATAAAGCCTTCTTCTCCGTTTTTGAAATGCACTCTTGCAACATTTCCTTCTTCATTTCCAGAAAATTTATCAACTGTTAAACCAAATTTGAATTCAACTCCCTCTTCTTCTGCTTCTTTGTAATCTTTTGGAGATACTCCTTTTTCTGCTTCTTCTCTTGTTGATATTGTTACACAAGTAACTTTTTTTGCCCCAAGCCTTATTGCACTTCTTGACGCATCTATTCCAACATACCCTGCACCAACTACAACCACATTATCTTCTTTATTAATCATTGGCATGTCACTTTGATTTAAATTTACTAAAAATTTCATTGATTGTGTAATTCCTTTCAATTCTTTTCCTTCTACATCTAATTCGCGAGCAGAACCAACTCCTGTTCCAACAAAAACTGCATCAAATTGTTGAGACAATTCTTTTACAGTGTCTTCAGATATTTTTGCATCTGGTTCAAAATCAATCCCTAATGCGTGTAATGCTTTCAATTCTTTTGATACAACCTCTTTTGGTAAACGAAATTCTGGAACACCATATTTTATTACTCCCCCAAGCGCATGTGTTCTTTCAAAAACTTTTACATTGATTCCATTTATTGCTAAGTGTGCTGCTGCAGTTAAACCACTTGGGCCTGAGCCAATTATTGCTACTTTTTTTCCATTTAAATTATTTTTTTCAGGGTGTTTTGCATTATCCCCAATATATCTTTCTAATGCGCCAATAAGAATTGGTTTTCCTGCTTTTGCTAAAATGCAATTTCCTTCACATTGTTTTTCATGCTGACAAATTCTTCCACAAATACTTGGAAAGAAGTTTTTTTCTCTAATAATTTCTGCTGCTTTGTCAATATTTCCTTCCCTAAATTCCTTTATAAATTTTGGAATCATTACGTTTGCTGGACAACCTTTCACACACAAGGGATTTTCACATTGAAGACACCTGTTTGCTTCCGCTAATGCTTCTTCTTGTGTAAAACTCATTTCAACTTCTTTAAAAGTATTTTTTCTTTCTTCAATTGGAATTTTAGGCACATCCATGCAAACTAAAATGACTCTAACAATGTATAAAAACCTTTCCAAAAAACGAAATGCATTTCGTCTATTGACGTATTAAAAGTCTTCCCATTTCCTTAATAACTCAAATGCTTTCTCAGGATTTTGTTTAAATGCTCTTTTAAAATTAGCTAAATATCTTGCATCAAACCTTTTCAAAACATAACTTTCTATTCTTTGTAAAGTTGGTGATGCTTTATATTGACAACGTGTTCTCTTTCTCATTAAAGGCATAAATAAACATGGATAAAACTATTTTTTAATTCTTTTGAAAAAGTTTTCTTGCGCTTTTTTATATTTTGGGTGAGTTAAAATTATTTTAAACCACGCAGTATATTTTTTCGGCTCATAAAAAATATCTTTCAATAACTCATCAACATTAATCCATTTGTAATCACTAACTTCTTTTGGGTTTGGCTTTATTTTTCCATTATAATTGCCAAAAAAAACTTGATCCATTTCATATTCTGCTAAACCATTAGTAAATTCTGCATAATATGTAAACTTGAATGTTTTTTCTAATTCACAATTAAAACCCATTTCTTCTGGTAATCTTCGCAAAGCGGCTTGTTCATAACTTTCACTTGGGCGAGGATGTGAACAGCAAGCATTTGTCCACAAACCAGGTGCGTGATATTTTTCATCGGCCCTTTTGTGAATAAGCATTTCCCCTTTAGAGTTAAAAATCAAAATTGATATTGCCCTGTGTAATTTTGGCTCTTTGTGTGCCGAAAGCTTTTCTTCCTTTCCAACAACATTATCTTCTTTATCAACTAATGTAACTAATTCAACCATAATAATCAATTAATAATTTTTGAAAAGTAGTTTATATAAAGGTTTATTTAGAAAAAAATATCTCATTTTTGAATTATTAATATTTAAACTATTTCATTATTTTGTAAATTATTTTCCAAATATGCTTTTTTAATCCTTCATTTAATCTTTGTGTTTTTCTTAATTCGTGCGAAACTATTGCTTCTTGAACTTCAGACATTCTTTTTGTTAAACTATTTAATTTTGTGGTATAAATCCTTGTTTCTATTAAGCCCAAATCAAAATATTGTTTTTGTGTTTCTTTAATCAAATCTAACAAACTATCTCTTTCTTGTGAAAGTCTTTTTACTGATGAAGCAAATTTCAATAAATTATTTTTTCTTGACGTATATTCAATCATATCTTCTGAAACAATTGCCATTCTTTCTTCATATTGAGTCAATGCATCGTAATATTCTCCAATACTAATCTTGTTTTCAACAAAACATTGATTTTGCAAATTTTTTATCAAAGACAACAATAAGTTATTTTCAGACGCTAACAACTTTAACTTTCTTTTTATAATCACGATTTTTATTCCCAAAATAAACATATAAGCTGCAATAAATGTTAACCCAATCATCAACAATACTTTATCAATATTTGCAATTGCCCAAATAAATAAATTAAATTCCCCTTTCGTTTCAATCGAGTACATTAATTCTGCTTCTTTTAATCTAGAAAGAGCAAGAGCATAATCGCCCCTTTGTAATGCTAATTGTGCAAGCATCAATAACCTATCAGTGTTTGGAGTGGAAATTCCTTTTGAATTCGCCAAACCAACCAAACCAGTAATCTGCTTAGTTTTCAAGGTTGCTTCTGTTGCTTCTTCATACAATTTTTTTGCTTCATCAAATATTTTTGCAACTTCATCAAATTCCCTATTATCTAAAGCTGCTTGTGCTTGTTTTAACAAACTTGGAATTCCTTTTAAATTTAAATTCAAATTATTTAAATCAAATATATAACTATTCATGTCTTCCAAATAAGATTCTGCAACTTGTTGGTTCGTGTCGTGTATTACTAATTTTATTTCTCTTTCTTCTTTGAATTTTGTTTCCCTATTATAATCCCCAATTAATGTTCCTTCAATTATAAATTTCAAAGAGTAAGTTCCAGGCGTAAAATATTTAGGAGAAATAATTTCTATTGAAGTGTCAAATGTTTGGTTAGAGTCCAATTGTTTGATTGAAGTGTTTTTCAAACGCAAATATTTTGATATAATCCCTTCAACACTTAATTCAATATCAATTAATTTGTTTGACAAAGGATTTTCAAATTTAATTGCAAATGAATTGTCTTCACCTCTCACCAATTCAAAAAAATCATTTGTTTGGAAAAACAAATCTGATTGCTCACCAACAAAAATACTTCCCCCACCAGAAGCCTCTCCTGAACCACTTGCGCCCCCAGTAGCACCACCCCCCGTTTGTTCATCCCCTTCATCAATAATTGTGGTTGATGAAGAAACAACTGTGACTGTTTGCGATGCAGTTCTAGTTTTGTTTGAATCAGAACAACAACTTGAACTAAAAGTAATTGTTTTTTCACCTAATTCTGCCACGGCATCAATTGTTACATATATTGTTTTTTCAAAATTATTTCCAACACTTAAAGTTCCAGAATATGAGCCAGATTCTTCTCCCGAAGTAACAAGCCAATCACTAGGGATATTCCAATCAAATGTAACATCTGTTGCATTGTCATTTCCCGCATTTGTAACTCTACCAGTAAATATTATGTCTGTTGCGCCTTGTGTTACTGCCGCATTATAGTCAATTATCTCAGTGTATAAAAATGGCCCATCTGAAGCAGAGACAATAGTTGCTGTTATAGTATTATAGTCAGGCGAGGCATTTGCATCAGTTGCATTAATTGTTATTGTTAGAGAATCACTTCTTTCAGTAGTTTTTGAAGTTAATGTTACTGGAATTATTGTATTAGAGTCAACTGCAAGTGTAAATAAAAATCCAGCTAGTGTTTCATCAGTTGAATTAAAATCAATCTCTGTTTTTGGAGTCCAGTTACTTGTTAATTTGAAATCTAATGATTTATCGCCAGTGTTTACAATTGTTATATTTCCTAAGTCAACTGTTGCCCCTAAACCGGTGCTTGAGTTTAAACCAAAATCTGCAGGGGATGAAGTCCATGTCCAATCCCAATAAGCGTGGAATGTTTGTGTTTCTGAATTTGAATCATAACCATTTATATCAATTGCATTTACAAAGTATTGCCAAATTTTTTCATCAGACCCCATTGCTAAACTTGCAGTATAATTCAAATTGTAATCACTTGAATTTGAATCATAACTCATTGCTGAAGATGACCAGTCACTCCATGTTAAGCCATCATTTGAATTTCTAGTAAATAGTGTTACTGACGAAAGTGAAGTATATTCATTTATGTTTGCATCAATGCTAATAATCATATCGGGATCTATACCTGCATTAGTATCAGGGTTTGTTGATTGTAAATAAACAAACGGAGCTGTGAAATCACTTACTAAAAAAGACGTGCTTGCGTTTGTATCATTGCCCGCTATATCTGTTGCGGTGAATAAACAAGTTATTGTTCCAGCATTAGTTTTGTTTGCATCTATTATATAAGTCATTGAACCATTTGCATCAAGAATTGTGTCAGTGTCTGTTAAAGAAATATTTGGGCCAGTAACAATAATCCTTATTGTGTCAATTAATGTGTTGTCCGACCAAGTGCTTGAACAATTAATATCTTGTTGGTCATTTGCATCTGCGGGTGTTGATGTGACACTAATATTTACTGGTGGAGTTGGATCTGTTGTTCTTGTTGAGCCCGCCACCAAAGTTAAAGGATTTTTTATTGAATAAAATGTCGAGTTCATATCTTCATAATTTCTTAGAGTTTCAAAAACTATTTTTGCTCTTGATGAATTAAAATAATCAGTTGTTGTTACATTATTTTGTTTGAAAGCGTTCATTCTTGCACTTGTTTCTCCTGACAAATCATAAACTGTTAATCCAAGGTATGGTGTTTTTGAAAATGATGTATTAAGGAAGGCATCTCCAATTCCATCAAAAGATGACTCTTTATAAAATGCAATATAATTAATGTCTTGAACTGGGCCCGTTACAACTGTACCCTCTGTAACGTCAAATGTGTTTGGTAAACCGGATTGTAAATAAATTCCTTTTGTTAACATTGATGGATTGTAATAAGCATCCATTGAATAGTAATAATCCCAATAAACATTTGATAAAGGAGTAATATTTGTGTCAATTATATAATATGGTGCTTTTTCATAAAATTTGTAAGTTAAAATGTAATTGTAAATATCATTGCTTCCAGTTATTCTCAGTTTTTTGAAAATGTTCCCATCAATATCCAAATTATAATCAATTGAAGAAATATCTCTAACATTGTATGTTGTTGTTGAAGTTTTTATTTCTGGAACTCTTTGATGCAAAATTCCTGTTTGCAAACTTCCTGAAGTCCCATATTTGCTTGCAATTGATTTTATTAACCCATTTTCATTAATGTCAATTGATGTTTGATAATAATCATTGTCAAAAGTATATATTCCATTAGAATAAGATTGTTGTAATGCTGAATCATAAATTGGTGCGTTGTAATCTGCTGTTGAATAGCTAATTGCGTAATTTTTTGTTGCGCCCCTTTCTATTGTCATTGGAAAAACTATTCTTGTTGATGCAATATAATTTCCAGAGAAAACTTGTGAATATAATTGGAATGGAATTTCTCTATAGTGTGTTCCATTGTAATCTAGTAATCTTATTGAATTTGGTTTTGCATTGTAAGTAAAATTCAGGTTTGTATCCATTGGATAAAAATATCTATCAAGCATATTTGGCTCAGTTATATTTAAGTCAAATGTAAAAGGGTAAATCCTTGCATCTGCATCTGTTGAAACATCACCCCACAAGCTTGCATTGTAAAATGCATTTGCAAATGGTTGTCCATTTATTGAAACATCACACCAACCAATTTCTCCAGCAATATTAAAATCATAAGTAAATGAATTGTAATCGGGAGATGCCGAAAGAGTCATTGACTCATCTGACACAAGTGTTGTGCCCAAACTATCTGTGATTGTTATTAATGGATTTGATGCAAGGTTTGCATCATATTGTATAGTTATTGTTTCTCCTTCACTGAAATATGACTCTGCATTATTATCTTTCAATGTTTTTATTCTACCAATTGCCGATAATGTATCAGAAATATTTACATCACTAAAAAATGCACCATAATCTGTTGCAATTTGTTTCCCCCCAAATCCATCAGCTTGCCTAAATAAAACATCAAAACCAAAGTACTCTGATGGCGCTAAACCTGAAAGAGATTCTTCATAATTATTTTTTACCTTTGTTAAATTTTTTGTTGATGTTCTCACATTACAATTTTGATCAGAACAAGAAAATGCATTTATATCTAATCTTGAAACTCCTTTTCTATATAATTCAGTTATTTCTTCTTGAGTTAGTTGCCTATCCCAAATTGCAAATTCTTCCATCACCATATTTGCAGGATATGGATTTGTTGCATTTGCCCTGCCAATATTAACTTGTTGACTATTACTTTGCACAGAATTATTGAAACTTGTTATTGCTGTAACTGATCCCCATCTCACCGAATTAACATATACTGTTGGGTGTGCCGTACCATTTCTAACTAACACAATATGATACCAAAAATCATTCATATCTAATGGATTGTAGGCATAGGCACCAGAATATAAATAATTAATTCTTCCTTGGTAAATTGTCCCACTATTATATCTTTCGTACCATGCTAAAGTTTGCCCTTCTCTAAATGCTTGAAAATATGAACTTGATAAATTATCTGACATTGCAAATAATGTATCAGTGCTTGTTAAAGAATTAAATTTTACCCACATACTTACTGTTGCAGTTGGGTCTGAACTTAAATCAATTATTTCTCCATTAAAAGTCAAAGCATCATTTCCATCAAAATAATATGCATTAGTATCCCACAAACCAGTTACTGCTTCATTACCATCAAAACCAACTTGTGTAAAATGGTTTGTTGATGCGCTATCATTTGTGTCTGTTGAATTATTAAAGTGCCACAATCCAATTAAGCCATTTTGCCATTTTTCTGAACAATTAGAATCTTGTTGTCCACAAATTTCTGTTCCAAATGAATAATTTACATCTTTATTTACTTTTATTGTATTCCAATTTTTTATTGTTGAACCGCCCGCAGTTAAATTAACTGAAAGTTTTGAATTTGAAAAACTTTGGTAATCATTAATTATTTCTTGCTGGGACAATGCTCTTTTGTAAATTTTTATTTCATCCAAATAACCATAAAAATATTCTGCCAAATCTCCGGTACCAGAGCCATCTTCCCCAATCCCCCAATAAAAGCTACTATCGGGAATTGTTGCTTCTCCAAAATCTTGTGAAGCTATAACATTTCCATCTACATACACTATCATATTCCCATCTTTAAAAACGGCATTTATGTGGTACCAATTACGTTCTGAGAAAATTTTTCCTGTTGCTGGTGTTGAAACTTTTGTGTCTGCAGAATTATAAATTGAAAACTTTATTCCACATGTTCCCCCAACCCCATTATCAGTTTCCAGCATTATTGCTCCGTTATCTGTTCCCGCAACTGTTCCGTCCCATTTTGAAATTATTTTTCTAGAGGTGTTTGCATAATAACAATATGGCTTCATCCAAAAAGAAATTGTTAATTCACTAGTTGGTTGGTTAGAAACCCAATCTTCAAATTTTAAATAGCCTGATATTGCGCTGTAAAAAGAATTAGAATCAAATAAACCTTCACGTAAGTATGGATTTGCCCCAGCAACAATTGCGTCGTTCCCTCTTGCTAAATCAGGAACGACTAATATTTTACCTGCAGTTCCTGCTTCAGTTGTTACATTGTTATCAAAATTAAAATAAGCTATTAAATTTTCATCCCATAAACCATCACTTGCTTCAAGATAATCAACATAAACAGCCCCTCTAGCTTCATAACTAGAAAGCCACATCTTGTAAACATCACCATCTTTAATTACTGCTGGCAAAAACATATGACTAGAACCACCATATTGTTGTTCAATTGTTAGTGGAACCCTACCATCATTTCCTTTAAAATTATTTGTTGTTGGAACATCATTATTTTGTTTTGTCCAAGTCAAACCATCAGAAGAATAAGCATATGCAATACGATTATTACTTCCATCATATGCTTGATACCACATCTTGTAAACATCACCATCTTTAATTACTGCTGGGTTATATGCCCCCACGTCATCCGCTTTGTTATTTGTTCCCACTGGCAATCTACCATTAGTCCCAGTTGTATTGTTTTCTGATAAGTAAGTGTTATCATATTTAGTCCAAGTCAAACCATCAGGAGAAGTCGCATAATAAACAGCATACCTTGCTGCTGATTGATTGTAACCAGTATACCACATTTTGTAAGTGCTACCATCTTTAATCACTGAAGGAGCATATGCAAAATAATCATCACCCATTCCAGATGTTCCTTTTGGAATTCTTCCATCAGTACTTGTAGTATCTGAATTATCAGGAATAGAGTTGTTATATTTTGTCCAAGTCAAACCATCAGGAGAAGTCGCATAGTATATTCTATATCCTCCTGCACCACCATCATAACCTGAATACCACATCTTGTATGTTCCATTATCTAAAATTACTGAAGGATTCATTACATAGTCATCATCCCCTGAACCAGCCAAACCAAGTGGAATTCTACCATTAGTTCCAGTAGTATTTGATGGGGCTTCAATTGAATTATCATACTTAGTCCAAACTTTTCCATCTGGCGAGGTAGCGTAAAAAATCGTATAATTTGTTCCATCAGAACCAGTATACCACATTTTGTATTCATTACCATCTTTGATTACTGATTTTGAATGAATGTAATCATCATCACCAGTTCCAACAGTTCCTTCAACAAGTTTTCCATTAAATGATGTTGTGTCACTTCTTATCCCTGGAAAAGAATTATCATATTTAGTCCAAGTCAAACCATCAGGAGAAGTTGCATAAAATGTTCTATAGTGTATACTTCCATCAAATGCAGCATACCATGCTTTGAAAGAATTATCATCTTCTTGAATTATTGCTCCACCATAAATTCCACCATAATCTCCAACTCCATCTGTAGTTCCACCATATGCAATTTTACCATCCGTGCTGGTTGTATCTGTTCTTGTAGCTAATACATTATTAACTTTTGTCCAAGTCAAACCATCAGGAGAAGTCGCTTGATAAGCACCAGCCCATGCTGAACCATAATGTGCTTGGTACCATAATCTAAAAATATTCCCGTCTTTAATTATACTCATTGTTAAAAGATGAACATCATCCCCCGAACCATTTAATCCTAATGGAATTCTACCATTAGTACTAGTAGTGCTTGATGCGGCCGGAGTAGAATTGTCATATTTAGTCCAAGTCAAACCATCAGGAGAAGTCGCAAAATAAATTCTATAATTTGTTCCATCACTCCCAGCATAGTACATTAAATAATTTGAGTCATTTTTAATCACAACTGGGTTGTAAACGTTTCCAAAATCTCCTTTACCCGTAGTTCCTCGTGGAATTCTTCCATCAGTACCAGTAGTATCAGAATCATCGGGAATAGAGTTATTGTATTTAGTCCAAGTCAAACCATCAGGAGAAGTCGCATAAAAAATTCTGTATCTTGCTCCATCATAACCTGAATACCACATTTTGTAAATTCCCTCATCTTTTATAACATAAGGAGAAAATGCAAAATAATCATCTCCTGAACCATCCAAGCCAAGCGGAATTCTACCATTAGTTCCAGTGGTGTTAGAGTCAGCAGGAATGGAGTTATCATATTTAGTCCAAATTAAACCATCAATAGATGTCGCCAAATAAATTCTATAATTTGTTCCATCACCCCCAGTATACCACATTTTGTAAATACCCCCATCTTTTATAACAGAAAATGCTTTCGCTTCAATACTATCCCCGGTTCCTGAGTTTCCCAAAAATAATTTTCCATTATCAGAATTTGTATCTGACATTGCATCTCTTCTTGGCAAATATCTTACAAAAGAATTTATTCCGCCCCAATCAGAATTTTTGTTCCAATCAATTGATGGAGTCATCGTCCAATTACCGTCATTGGGGCTCTTATAAATCGCTGAACTTGTATTGAAATTAGCATTGATTGAATTATCTGAAACGCTGTAAAAATAATTGGTGGAAAAAGAAAATTGTAGAAACAACAACACAAATAATATAATAATTAACTTACGCAAAATCACACCCAATCAAACCTATAATAATAAAGTATTATTCTTTATAACCCTAACTTTCAAGCAAAAATAACGCAACAATTGAGGAATTAAACTTTTCAAAAAGAAAAAAAATTCTTTTAAAAAAGCATTAAATTTTTCAAAGTAATTATTTTATTTTAAGCAATAATTGCATGCTTTTTCCAAATCTAAATCTTTCTATGCACAAGATATTCAGCAAACTTTTTCAAAATAATTTTAGAATTACTTTCTTTTAAAACAGAATCAACTTCTTTCCATGCTGATTCAACTAATTCTTCAGCTTTTTTTCTTGAATATTCAATTCCATCATACCTATTAACAATTTCAAGAGCTTCTTTTATTTCTTCATCTTTCTCTGTGTGAGAATCAAGAATTTCTATTAACCTTTCTTTATCTTTTTTTGAAGCAACTTCTAATGTTCTAATTATCATCAGAGTTCTTTTCCCCTCATGGATGTCTCCACATAAAGAACCTTTGTTTTTTTGAAAGTCACATTCTGTTAATTCAAGAATGTCATCTTGTATTTGGAAGCCAACACCAACAATTTGCCCAAATTTTCCTAATGCTTCATATTGCTTTTCGTTTGCATTTCCAATAATTGCACCCAACTGGCAAGCAAATTTTGTTAAAACTCCAGTTTTACTCAAGCACATATTAAGGTATTGTGATTCATTTGGAGTAAAGCCACCATTGTGCCAGGCAATATCCCATACTTGCCCAGAACAAACTCTCAACATTTCTCTCAAATATAAATCATAAATTTTTAATTTTTTTTCTTTTCCTAACTTAAAATCATCATTCATTATTTTTACCATTGGCCAGAAATACATTATTGTTCCTGTGTTAACTGCTGTGTCAACACCAAACAATTTGTGAGTGCATGGTTTTCCTCTTCTACTTTGTGAATCATCTTCTACATCATCCTGCATCAAAGTGTTATGCACAACAATTCCATTACAAATATAGCTATGCGTTTCATCAACTTCAATATCATAAGTTTGTACATCTTCTTCAATCGTTATTTCATTTACTTTGCTGAAACCAATTTGCTCAAAATTAATTGTTTGTGGAATAGAAGGAACTGCTTCCTCAAATCTAAATTGAACATTTCTTAATGACGATTGCATTAGTCTTTGCTTATAAACTAAATTTTCTGTTCCAATTTCTTCTAAAATTTTGTTTTTTGAATATAACTCAAACCCATAAAGCGTGGATTCTTTTTTTACTGAATTAGAAAAATGCTTGTTTGAAATAATTCTTTCATCCAAATTGCTTGTTACAAAACCACAACTATCAATAATCATTTTTAGTTGCGCAATTAATCCTTTGTTTGAACAATCAAAACACACTTGCCCCCTTTTATTAACGTGCCCATCTGAATCAATATAACCTTTAACAAAAGCCAGTTTGTATTCTCTAGGTAACTTAAACACCCAATTAGGGATTTTTATTGTATTGTGATTTTCTGCTAATTCAAAATGATTAAATAGCTCTTCTAACGCTTTTGAACAACAAACAAATGAATTTTCATAACTTGATGGTTCTGCACCAAATAAGTTTTTTGCTATTTTTTCATATGCCATTCTAGCCTTATCAGTTTTTGGTAAGCAAATTTCTACTTTGCCTCGCCCAATACACCCATCTCCAATAATCATTCCACAAAACTGCACAAATTCTTTTGAAATATTACTTGGAATAGTAAATCTATCCTTAAAACTTTTTTGAATCTCGGGAATTTTTGGTAGTTCTCCACCAGAATATACATCTTTTCCAATTGTCAAAATATCTCCTTCAACAATATCTTTTGCTTTCTTCCATTTCAATTCTATTCCTGCCTGCTCAAATTTACATTGAGTTTTTTCAAAATCTTTTTCTAAATCAAACCCAAACCCATTACATAAAAAAATTGCAAATTCTTCAGGAACCAAAGTATTTGAATACCCATAAACTGCATTCTTCAAATGTTTTTTTGTAAAACCAAAATCTCTAATTTTAGTTATTTCTTCAATCATTGAGGAAATTGTTTGATTTTTTTTCAACAAAAGAACTTTTATTTTTTCTTTAGTTTTCTTTGGAACTTTAAACCTAATTGGCTGATATTTTTCAACAACTAAAAATGGGTGCTCTTCTGTTGTTGCAATTGTTCTGTTGCTAGTTTTTATTCTAAATACTTTCTTTTTTCCATTATCATGCGTTGCCAGAACTCTTCTTTCTTTTATTCTTCCAAACTTATCAACTGAAAGAACATAATCTCCAATTTCAACATCTTGAATTTTTTTGAGAGTACCATCAGCCATCCACACAATAGAATTTTTTTCAACACAACCGTTATGGATAAACTCAACTATTGGTGCTACTTTCATTCCTTCTTCCCATTTTCCACCAACTGCTTCTGCACAAATACAAGTTAAAATTGGGCGAAATCTTTTTCCACCCCTGTCAAACAAATCCCAAATTGGAATGTTTGCACCAGCTGAATAAGCTTTCAAATCTAATTCAAAAACTGTTTTTCCTAAACCTGATTCAACCCATTCTTTTGTTGCTTTGCGAGGAATAAACTTTTCTAGTTCTTTGTCAACAATTGAAATATAATTTTTCAAAAATTTTTTTATATCAAGATTTGTTTCCTTTTCTGAAACCATAATGAACTTTGGCATTAATCCCTTATAAATTTATCCAACAAAAGAAAAAACACAACAAAAGACGTAAAAATGAATTAATTTATTATGGAGAATAATCTGGCTTTATGTAAGAGTGAATTTGCCCTTTAATGGTTTATTTGGATAAACAATAATTCCTTTTTTGTCTTTTATTTCCATTTCAACTATACGCCTATCAATATCCTCACCACGCATTTTTAATACTTCAAGTGCTCTTCCTCTTTTTCCATCTGAATAAACCACACTATATATTACAATTATCCCATCTGATAAGAAAGACACTGCTTGATCAATTCCAGGAATTACATTGCCCATGTGTGTTGGGTGTGGTGTTTCCATTATTAAAAATGAAGTTATTGTATGTGATTCTAAGTAACGAAACAATTGTTCCATATAAATTCTAAAACGATTATTTTCCCCACTAAAAGCAGAAGAAATACTTGTTAATGAATCAATAAAAACTATGTCTGGCTGGAAATCTTGGGGAATTAAAACCGGTTGAACATCAATTAATAATTCCTTTTTTGCTTCACTTAATAAAGCTTCAACACTTCTTGCAATATCTAATGCATTAAATCTTTTTATTTTTAACAAACCTTTTTTTTCATACTTTTCTGCATCAAAATTAAACATTTTTAAGTGCCCACGAAGATTTTTTTCAGGTTCTTCAAAACTCATGAATAAAACTTTTTTTCCTTGTTCACAAGCATCAACACACCCTTGTAAACAAAAAAGTGTTTTTCCTGAACCAGGCCCACCTTCAACAATTGTTGCTGAACCAATTGGTATTCCATTAGAAAAAAGTTTGTCTAAGCCAGGCATTTTTGGCAAAAAATATTCTTTAGCGCGAACTGCATATTTTCCACCATTGCTTTTTGTAACCATAACAATCAATATTAATTTGGAGTTTTTAAACCTTTACATTTTTTACAATTCAATTCTCTTAATTCTTTAACTAATAGTGCATTATTTTTTTTAATCAACCTTATTTTTTCACTATATAACTTAATTTTAATTGCATATTCTCCTTCAGGTAAGCTTCCTTGTATAAAATATTTTTCCTGAGTATTTTTTATTTCATTTTTCAAAACATCAACTTCATATTCGTTTGCTTTTATTTTAGCACAAACAACATAACATTTCATTTTTTTTCTAAACAACAAAAACAAAACTAAAGGCACGAAAATTATCACTAAAAGTACTTGCCAATTTTCTTCTAAAAAACCAACTATATTTTTCCTTGTTGCGTCATAAATTGCAGATGTTTTTGCAGACAAACTTTGTAATTCATTTACTTTTTCATAAGTTTGATCAATTTTTGGTGTAACAAGTTCATATCGTTCATCATTAAACTCTTGTTCAGCTAAAGAATATATTTTCATTGCCTCAGTTATGTCAATTTCTAAACTGGCATCATCCAAGAATTGTTTCAACACAATTAATTCATCTTGTATATTATATGCCAAATCAATTAGTTCATTTAATGAATCAGCTTTTTCAAACAAAGTATTATAATTAGCATAAATATTATTTTTTTCACTTGCCAAATTATTTTGATAAATTTGACGTATTATATAAAATTCATCATTGAAACGAGTTACTTTCAAACCACTTTCATTTGCTAAACTAATTCTCGCTCTTAGCAAATCAATTTCCTTTTCTGCAAGCAACAAATTGGTGGATTTTACAAAATTTTGATCTTCAAAATAAATTTGCTGTGCAAAAGTAACACTAATTAAAAAAATTAAAATTAGTCCAAAAAATATTTTTTTATACATTTAATCACTTCATAATCCTGTAAACTATAATCCAAAAGTACTTTTTAATTCCTTCGTTCAAACGTTGAGTCTTTCTTAACTCAAGAGAAACAATTTTTTCTTGAACTTCTGACAATCTTCTTGTCAAGCTATTCAATTTTGTGGTATAAATCCTTGTTTCAATTAAACCCATTTCAAAGTATTGCTTTTGTGTTTCCTTAATCAAATCCAACAAGCTTAATCTTTCTTGCTCTAATCTTTTAGCAGACGCTGAAAATTTCAACAAATTATTTTTTCTTGACGTATATTCAATCATATCTTCTGAAACAATTGCCATTCTTTCTTCATATTGAGTCAATGCATCGTAATATTCTCCAATACTAATCTTGTTTTCAACAAAACATTGATTTTGCAAATTTTTTATCAAAGACAACAATAAGTTATTTTCAGACGCTAACAACTTTAACTTTCTTTTTATAATAATAATTTTTATTCCCAAAGCAAACATATACATCGCAACTAAAAACAAGCCAGCCATAAGTAATAACTTATCAAAATTTGCCAGAGCCCAAATTACAAAATTAAATTCTCCCTTTGTTTCTAAAGAATACATTAGTTCTGCTTCTTTTAATCTAGAAAGAGCAAGAGCGTAATCACCTCGCTGTAATGCTAATTGTGCAAGCATCAACAACCTATCCGTATTAGGCGTCTCAATTCCTTTTGAATTCGCAAAACCAACCAAACCAGTAATTTGTCCACTCTTCACTCTGGCTTCAATAGCAGAATCATACGTCTTTTTTACTTCATCAAATATTTTTGCAACTTCATCAAACTGATTATTTTCCAAAGAATTCTTTGATTTTTCAATTAACTTTGGTAAATCATTCAAGCTCAAATTAAATTCATTTAAATCAAGTAAAAATTTTTCCATTTCAACTATATATAGTTCAGCAGTTTCTTTGTTAGTGTCATGAATCAATAAAGAAATTTCTCTTTCTTCAATAAAATTAGTTTCTCTATTATAATCATCTAATAAAATACCCTTAATAATAAAATTCAAAGAATAAATCCCTGGAGTAAAATATTTTGGAGAAATAATTTCAATGCTTGTAGAAAACTCTTCATTTGAATCAAGTGAATTTATTGAAGAATTTTTCAACCTTAAATATTTCGAAATTATTCCCTCAACACTTAATTCAATATCAATTAATTTATTCTTTAAAGGGTTAGTAAATTTTATTGGGAAAGAATTATCTTCACCTCGCACAAGTTCAAAAAATTCGTTTGTTTGGAAAAACAAATCTGCTTGAGTCCCAACAAAAATACTTCCCCCGCTTGAACCTGAAGCTCCTGAACCATCAGGGCCACCACTTGTACCCCCAGTATTTCCAATATCACCTGTGTCACCAGTGCCTGAGCTATATGCTACCACCGAAGTTGTTGTTGAAGTTGATTGATTTTTATTTAAATCAGAACAACAACCTGCACCAAAAGTAATTGTTTGATTTCCAGTTGTTGCTGAGGAAGAAACATTAAACGAAATTGTACTTAAATAAGATGACGATGAAGACAAACTAAAACCACTTAATGATTCAACCCCTGAATTAATTACCCAGTCACTTGGATAGTTCCAATCAAAGAAAACATTTGTTGCATTTTGCTGTCCAACATTAGTTATCCTTGCAGAATAGTAAACATTTGTGTCTCCTTGCGTTGCTGAATTATTTGTTGACACTAATTCTAAATATAATGCTGGTTCTTCTGATAAAGAAACAATTGTTGCTGTTGAATAATCAATTGACGGGCTTGCTAAAGCAGTTGTGGCATCAACATTAATTGTTAAAGCATCAGTTTTTCCTGTTGGCTTTGCTTTAACTTTTACTGCAATAATTTCTGATGCTCCAGAAGCAATTGAAAAAGCATACCCTGAAGTTGTTTCCTCAATATCATCATACCAAATAGCATACTTGTCATCCCAATTGCTTGAAAGTTTAAATGATAATGCATAATCTCCACTATTATTAATTGTGAGATTTCCAACAGTAATATTTTGTAATAATGGCCCTGATTTTGTTCCGAAAGAGCTTGGAGTAAATTCCCAAGTATAATCATCATAAGCATATAATGTAACAACATTAGAATTAGAATCTAATTCATTAGAATCGATTGCATTAATAAAATACTGCCAAATATTTTCAGTAGCAATAAAATTTGCTGAATAACCATAATTTGTGTCAGAATAATTTTCATCATTATTCATTGCAGTAGTTTGCCATTCATTCCAGCCAGAAACTGCGTCAGCATTTAAATCCCTATAATATAAGGTTACTGAATTTAATCCAGTGTATTCTGCAATATTAGCATCAACAACAATATTTGAATCAATATCAATGTCAGCGTTTCCATCAGGAGTATTAATCACTGAATAAATATCAGGTGCAGAAATATCCATTGCAGAAAATGAAACATAATTCGAATCTGTATTTCCGGCAGCATCAGTAGCAATAAAATTACAATTATAATCCCCTGCATTAATATAAGTTGAACTAATTAATTGTGAAACAAACGCATTCGCATCAAGCACAGAGAAAGAATAATTAACATCAGTGTTTGGGCCAGAAACATTCAATATAATTGTGTTAATTATTGTGTCATCCTGCCAACTTGAATAACAATTTACATCCGTGTTTGAATTAATATCTGTTGGAGAATAAGCAATTGAAATATTTGTTGGGGGAGAACCAGAATCATTTGTTGTTGTGTTTCCAACAATAATTGTTAAAGGGTTTGCTAAGCTTGTAAAAATTTTGTTAATATCTTCTGCCCCATTTAATGGATTTGATAAAACAATTGCTTTCTTTGTGTGAACATAATCTCCAGTAGCCATATTTTGGACAGTTAATAGCGTATTTTCCCAATATAACGAATTTGACAAATCCCTAAATGCAATATTTTGTGACTCTGCTTTTGATGAATCTGTTTCTAAGAAAATTTGCCCAAATGAATCTAATTGCTTGTTGTAAACTACTAAATAATTTATGTCAGAAAGTGATTTTGCATTCCCTAATGCATTAATATCTTGTGTTAAAAGAGAATTGTTTTGTAAGTAAGAATATTTTTCAAATTTATTTGGAATAATTCTTGGGTTTGTGTCAATGTAATCATCCCAATAAACTGCTCCACGCGAAACAATATTTATATCTTGTAAAAAATAAGGGCTTTTTGCATATATTGTATAATTCAAATTATAATCAGCAAAACTAATTAATGAAGAAGTATTTAATTTGTAAATTAAATTTCCTGCAGTAATTGTGTAAGAAGGCGCAGTGATGCTTGTAATATAAGTATTTGATGATAAATCAGAATCAATCATTGGCGCTCTGTCAAACTCATTTCCAAAATTCAAACCACTATTTGTTCCTTTTCTACTTCTTAAGAGTTCAATTGCTGCCCCCTTGTTCACATCAAATTGAACAAAATAATTGCTTGAATTAATGTCCAATTCATAAGAGTTCCAATTTGCATTTAAATCGGTTAAATATTCTTTATTAATATCAACAATTGAATAACTAACAAAATAATTTCTTATTTCATTTTGATCGAGAGAAGATAAGAAAACAATATTTGCTTGAGAAATATTTTGTCCAGAATAAACTGGTGAATAAATTTCTGCCGGGATTTCTTTGTAATGTGTGCCATTAAAATCTAAAACCCTTATTGATTTTAGTTTTGTTCCAAAAGTAAACGGGATATTTGTATCAATTGGATAGAACCATCTTTGTTGGATATTTGGTTCATAAACATTCAAATCTAAACTGAACGGAAATACATTTCCATCATTTGAAGTGTAAGCATCCACCCAAATATTTGATTGGTAAAATGCGTCTTCGAATAATTGATTTTGTACTTGGGCGTCGTACCAACCTTGTGCACCATTAACATCAAATTCATAATAATAAGTGTTCAAATCATTTCTGCCTAAATTAGTGTCTTGTGAAATGTTTGTCATTGTTCCAGAAATTACCTCAGCATTGTTAGAATCAATAATAGAAATTGTTGGTGCAACATTCAAATTAACATCAAAAATTAATTCAACTCTTTCTCCTGCACCAAAAAAGCTTCTTGGCTTATTTTCATCATTAAAAGTTTTTAACAAACCATTAAAACCAACTAAAACATTTAAAGAATTTAAATCAGAAACGTTTCCTTTTGCATCTACTGCATTAAAATCAATTTGATAATTCCCATCTCCACTAATACTAATTGCTGAAGAATAAGTATTCCATAAACCACCATTAATTCTATAAGTTGTTAAATCACAACCAGAACCAGCATCTGAGCAAGTAAAAGTTACTCTGGCTTTTTCTCTATTCCAATCATTGTGGGTATTTGTTGTTGTTATTGTTGGTGCAGAATTATCTAAACCAAATTCCGAAGAAAAAGCATAATCATTAGAATAACCATCATTAACAATTATTTTCAAATAATAATTTCCATCACTTGCTATCAAAGAATTAATATCATAATAACAATTTACATCTAAAGTCAGGTCTGCTGAATCACAATAATCTGTGTTCAAATCAATTGTTGTCATTAAAGTTCCACTTGTGTTCTCAACCAAACTATCTGTAAAATAAAAATTTGCTGTTAATGGGTTGTTATCATCATCTGTAACAGAAAAGTTAACATCAATTGTTCCATCTTGAATAAAAGAATAGTAAGGCAGTGCACCAGACGCACTTGAACCCTCAATAAAATCAATTGTTGCAACTGGAACAGTATTCCCAGTTGTTGAATCAACTGAAACATCACTCAAATAACTCAAAACAAAAAATCTCCCAGCATTATAATCTTGGAAAGTTGATATTGGTTTGAAATAAGTTTCATAACCAAGATACGCTGAAGGATTTAAATTGGCTAAATTTAAATTAGAATTATTATTTACATCCGAGAAATATTCTGAATCTGTTTTTGTTGAACAACTTGCATCACTACAAGAATAAACATTCAAATCTAATTTTGAAATTCCTTTTCTGTAAATTTCTACCACATCTTGTTCGGTTAATTTTCTATTCCACACAACAAAATCTTCTATTTCTCCAACAAACCAATTATTTGTTGGTTCACCACCCGAAGGATTTCTATTTCCAAAATAAAAAGGCTCTTGGAAGTACATGTTTTCATCACAATTTCCTTGATACCATTCTGAATCAACCCAAACCCCATCCAAATACAAATTGTGTGCTGTTGCCCCTTGTGCGCCCCCACGAGTAAATATTATATTGTGCCACAAATTATCATCAACACGATATGGAGTATACATATTACAAACTGTTGATGTTTCATTAGTGCTAAAACCAACTTGTAATATTCCAACATTAGAAAAAAGATAATACAACGAGGGAGCCTGCGCAGCAACCCCCAACATATATTCCCAATTTCCTGAGTAAGGTTTTCTAAACCAAAGACTATGTGAAAATCCTGTTGAATCACTCTTTACATATTGTGGTTGAAAAGTAGTTTGGATATATTCATTTGTCCCACCATAACTAAAACAATTAGTGTCCCATAAACAAGAAACATTTTCATCACCGCCAAAGTTTACTAGAGTTCCATGATAACCACTTCCACTAGAATCCAAAGCATTTCCATTGAAATGATAAAGAACATTAATATCTGGTTCATGAAATTGTGATGCTTGAGAATTATAAAGAGATTGAATTTCTGTTGTAGACAACGCCTTGTTCCAAATTGTGACTTCTTCTATCTTTCCATCGTAAAATCTTGAAGAAGACAAATCTGCTCTTGCACCAATTACAAAGGGACCATTATTACTTATTGAACCAACAGCTGATTCGCTTAAGGAGTTAATGTCTATTCCATTAATATATAGTCTAACTTTGCTTGCTGAAGTGTCTCTTTGTCCAAGAATATGATACCATTTTCCAATTTCAATCGTTCCTGTTTTAGACTGCGCGGTTACAATATTTGTGCCATCATCAATTGAGAAATATAATTCCCCAACATTAGTGACAGATAGAGCATACCATTTAACACCAGTGCTTCCATAATTTTTTCCAACAATAAACTGACCAACATTTGGAAAGCTATTTACATTAATCCATGCCGATACGGAAAAATCCTCATCAGCAAAATCAATACTTGAATCATTTGAAACTGTTATATAGTTACTCACTCCATCAAAATCTCCACAGTTTGTATCCCACAACCCAGTTGTATATTCTTCGCTTCCGCCCCAAGAACCATTATTCCCACTTCCAGAACTATCCAGTGCATTACCATTCAAATGCCACAAGCCAACTAAATTAGAATCAAACAAAGAACTTGCTGAAGTAAGCTCATTCGTTTTGCTTGTTCCATCAAAGTGTGATTGCATTTCTTTTCCAAAATCATAATACAAACTTTCATTAATTTTAAAATAATTCCAATCACGAAGAGAATTATCTACTGCATGAATAATTGCATTTTCATCAGCAACAAATTTGTTATTTAAAAAATTGTTATAATCATAAAGAATTTCTTCTTCTGTCAAAGCCCTATCATAAATTTTTAATTCATCTATTGAACCGCCAAAATTATAACCCCCGTTATAACTTCCAATAAGAGTTCTAGTGAATGGCGCTTGCATATCTAAAGTATTATCCCCGCTTTCGGAGTCAGTTTGTAATAATCCATCAATGTATAAGCTTGCTTGAGTGTTATCCCACACACCAATTGCATGGTGCCACTGCCCATCTGTCATATCTTTATTGGATAATATATCAAATATTGCAGAACCATCATTTGCACCATAAAAACCTAACTTTCCAGTAGTAATGTTAATGTATACATATATTCCTTCACTTGGAGTGGTGTTTGTAGCCTCAAAAATATACCGATTATTTGATTTGTTTGTAGTTTTAAACCAAACAGAAATTGAACCATTAAAAAAATTATTATCTATTCCCCCAGTAACATTCACAAAATCATTACTCGCATCAAGAATCAAAGCATTTGTATCCCACATTCCTTTTGCATTCACGCTTGCTCCGTTTGTAAGGGTTCCATTATGCCCTCTTGCAGAATCATAAATAGTTGTTCCGCTAGCTTCATTAAATTTGTAATAAGCAATTAAATTTTCATCTAACCAATTTTTTTTTTGTGAATCATAAACCACTTGCGCTTCATCAGAAGTTAATGCTTTATTCCAAATAGCAAGTTCTTCTATTTTTCCATTAAAATAAGTGCCCCCAACAACATAACCCAAATAATTTATTGAAGTAGAACCCCCCTGAGAACCATAATTTGTAAGAGGAATGCTTCTGCCATTTATATAAATAGCATAATTTCCAACATCACTTGTCGTTCCACCATTATAAGTAATTAATGCATGAGTCCAACCAGAAACATTTATGGCTCCACAAATTGTTCCACTAACCCCTCTGAATGCCCAACAGATACTACTATTTGTTGCTGCAAAAAATGCTCCTGAAGCACCACCAACTTTTAAATCGGCAATATAACCATCACCAGTATCATAATTATACCAAAAACTAATTGTTGTTGCCCCGCTTGTTAATGTTGAAGTCCCAAAAGTAATGTGGTCGTTTGTTCCGTCAAAATCATAAGCATTACTTCCAAACAACCCCCTAGTTGTTTCATCACCATCAAAATTATTTGTAGTTCCATCAATTCCATTCCCACTACTATCAAGCGCATTTCCATTAAAATGCCACAAACCAACTAAATTAGAATCAAAAAGAGCGTTGCTTGAAGAAAGTTCACTCCCCCCATCTAAATTATTCCAATCTAATTCCCCACTCGCAGTAATAAAAGTTGTGTTTAAAGGATTTGAAACAAAACCATTAAAATCAAAATAATGATTCAAATCAAAACAAGCAACTGATTTGAAATAAGGAGAAGAACAATCACCAGAAAATACTAAAGGAAACAATACTAAAAGTACAGCTAAAGCTAAAATTATCTTATGCAAAATTCACACCCAACTAACCTGCTAATAATACTTAATCTTTCTTTATAATTGTAACTTCTTTAAAGAAAAACAATACAAAAAGGGCAAAACTAAATTCTCAATTGTAACTTAATTTTCAAATTCAATTTTTCCAAAAATTCATCTAATTTTTCAGAAGGAATTTTACATCCTGCAGCAATTTTATGCCCGCCCCCTTCAACCCCAGAAATTTCTAAACCAATTTCTTTGAATGCTAAACCTAAATTTAATCCTCTTCGTAATAATTCTTTTGTTGCTCTTCCTGAAGCTTTTATTGTTCCATCTTCATTTCGAGCAAGGGCAATAATTGGTTTGTTTTCTTGAATTACTGAACCATAAAGCATGCCTGCAATTATACCAACAAGTGAATCACGAATAGCTTCTTTTGCATCAAAAAAATAAAATGATTCCCTTTCCTCAATACCATTTCTTTCAATAAATTCTATCCCCAGTTTTAACTCTCTTCTATGCTCTTCTAATAAAGCAAGTGCTTTTCCATAAGAACTTGAACTATTTCTGTCACCAAGACAAACATCTAAACCTATTTGTGCTTCCCCGTGCCTAGCAGTGGAATTTAATAAAGTGGCAAATTCTTTTGCATCTCGCAAAGGAGATTTTGGTTGTTCCTTTTCAAGAGTATAAACTTCTCCAATTAATTCTTTTATTTTCCATTCTGGAACATTGTGTTTTGTTAAATGCATTATTAGTGCTGTGGAAAGTGTTTGCTTTTGCTCAAATGATAAATCTTCATAGGAAAGCCATTCTTCTGAAAAAGAATCCTTTAATGGAATTCCCAGATGTAGTAAAAAGTTTTTACAATTTTCTGATTGTGCTGTTAGTTCTGGTAGAATTGGCGAGGAAGAAAAACATAAATATGAAATTAATGGGCGAGAAATTCTTCCATACAAGCGCAAATCTTTTTTTACTGACAAAACTTTTTCTTTTTCTGCAACTTCTAAAATCTTTCTATTCAAACCAATTAGTGCTCCTGAAAAATCTTGCATATCTCCAACAGCACCAACTATTGCTAGTGCAGACAAATCAGAATTTTTTTTATTTAATGCAAGCGCAAAAAAGAAAACCACGCCAGAACCAGAAATTTCTTTTCCACCATCAATACCATAAAGCAATGGATTTATATGAAATTTAAATTCTGGAATTTCATCATTAACTTTTATTGGAATGTGGTGGTCAAGAATGAAAACATTGTCTTTTCCAAGTTCGTGCAAATAATCTAATTGTCCAGAACCAAAGTCAACAAACAAATAATTTTTTCCAAGAGATTTAATTTCTTCAATATTTTCTTTATATAATTGTTTCAAACAAATGTGTTCAACTTTTTTCTTTTCTCTTTCAAGAGCTTTGATTGCTATTGCTCCGCTTGTCAAACCATCAGCATCATAATGATGAATGACAACAATTTTTTCTCTTTTTTTTATTTCTTTTGCCAATGTTAACAAATCTGAAAAAAATTGTTTTTCACCATTATTTTCTTTTTCCATAAATAAAAGTTGTACAAATTATAATATAAATAAAGGGCAAGTTCAATGCCACCAGCAAAATCAATAAAATGCTTATTAAAGCGAAAAATACACATTTTATAAAAAAAGAACCTATTTTAATTTCTCGCTAACTTAATATTATTATGGTTGGATTATTCAGCAAAGTTTTTGGCAAAAAAACAAAGAACACTCAAGAAACCACTCTTGATTTATTGCCGACATTAATTCAACACAATTTTAAGGCGAAAATTGAAACCCTTGAATTAGAAATGGCAAAAGAAATGTCTGAAGTAAAATACTTGCACGAAAAATGTAAAACTTTATTAAAAGATATAAAACAAAAAGAATTGGATAAAAAAGAAAATGAGCGATTCAACAAAGCTGCAATAACCGCAAAAAAACAAATTGAGTTGCAAATGGAAAAAGCCCTTGATAAAACAAACCCTAATAATATTGGAAGTGAACTACAAGAAATTAGAGCTTACTCAAACGAAAGTTACCTTTCCCTAATAAATGAAATAAATTCATTTAGAAAAGGACTTGTTTATACTAGTGTTTACTTGAAGGATGAAATGAAAGCATTTGGAGAAACACTTCAAGAATTATTAAATAAATTAAACAAAATAAGAAACGAATTAGAAAAGGAAAAAGAATTATTTGAATTTGAAAAAATAAAAACAAAAATAAATAATCTTATTGAAAACCAAAAGTCAATTAATGATTTAAACAAAAAGCAAACAGAATTTGATAAACTAATTCTTGAGAAAAAGAAAAAAATAAAAGAATGTGATGATGAAAAAAATAAAATTAGTGAGAGTGCTGATATGCTTGAAGTAAAAAATTTGGGTGAGGAGTTAAGTAAAATAAGTCACGAAAAACAAGAGCTAAAAACTGAAGTTTCCTCAATGATTTCAACTATTGATAGACCATTACAGCGTTTTGAGGGTTTGGTTAAAAGTGGAAGATGGAAAATTAACAAAGAACAAGAAGAACTACTCAGTCTTTTTATTACAAATCCACTATTTGCTTTGAAAAAAGATGTGAATGGAAAAAAATTCAAGGAAATATTGAAAGAAATTTTAGATGCAATTAATGATGGAAAGATTGAATTAAAAGATAAGGAAAAAGAAAAGCGGGTTGATGCATTACAAGAACTAATTAATTTTGATTTTTTTGAAAAAGTATTTTGGAGATTAAACGAAATTCAAAAAAGACAAGCTGAAATTGAAAAAAAATTAAAGGATAATAGCGCTTCTTTAGGCATCAATGAAATAGAACACCAAAGAAACGAAATAGAAAGGGATATTGAAAAAATAAATGAAGAAAAAAGAACTACTGAAAAAGAAATTGAAAATATTAAAAAAATAATTGAACAAGAAAAAGAAAAAATAGTTATTTTTGCTGAAAAGGTAACTAATGCAAAAATAGTATTAAAATAGAAAAAACTGGTTAAAAAGTCTAATTCAATTAAATATAGTAAAAAAATCTGATTTTATAAACTTTTCCAACGAAGTTATGTATAGAGTATGGATTCCAAAGAAAAAGAGTTAAAACTCAGTAAATTTTTGTTGCAAAAATATTCTGATATAATTAATGAGCGAGAGCAAAGAACCATTGGAGAAATAAAAACTCTTGTTAATGGTTCTGATTTAACAATTCAAAGCATAATTAGAGAATTTACTGAAGCAAATTATGAATTTGAAAAAGATTATTCAAATGTTTTGGAGAAATTATTTAAGTTTATTAAAGATGAGCTTGAATTTGTTGAAACCAATTTTGGAATAAATTACTGGTTAAGCCCTAAAGAAATAATGGAAATAAAAGTTGTGGATGATGAAGATATGGCTGCTTTTACTTGTTCATGTATGAAAGCTTTGGGGGATGAAAAAGCAGAAGTAATAATCGCAGAATTAGAAAATTTAAAAACACACGCATTTGTAACCACCGAAATAAATGGAAAATTTTTATTACTTGATGCTGCTCAAAAACATGACTTTAGTAAATATTTAGGAGACAAAGTTAGTATTATTAGAGACTATAAATTCAAAGAATTCAAAATAAAGCGATTTTTGTATAGGTTTAATTACAATAAATATGAACAATTTTTAGAAGAAGAATAATTATTTAAACATGATTTATTGCGCTTCTTCAGTAAGTTTTTAAACAAAACCATTCTAAATCTTTGCGAGTTGGTGAGATTATGGCAGTAACAAATAATCCAAACAAATGTGTTTATTGTGGAGCATGTGTTGGTGTTTGTCCAGTACAAGCCCTAGTTTTAAAGGACACTAGAATAGTTGTTGATAAAGCAAAATGTATTAATTGTGGAGCATGCGTAAGCATTTGTCCAGTTGGGGCAATGGAAATAAAGAAGTGAAATTATGGTTGATTATGATGTTATTGTAGTGGGTGCTGGTCCAGCAGGATTGTGTACAGCAATAGATTTAGCAAAAGCAAAAATAAGTGTCCTTGTTTTAGATAGAAAACAAGAAATTGGTTGTCCAAAAAGATGCGCTGAAGGGTTAGGGCTGGGCTGGTTTAATAGATTAAAGTTAAAACCAAAAAAAGAATGGGCCGTTCAACCAATACATGGTGCTGAACTTTATGCGCCAAATGGAAAGAGTGTAAAAATGAAAAAGCAAAAAGTAATGGGTTACGTTTTAGAAAGAAAAGTATTTGAAAAAGAATTAGCAATTGAAGCAGTAAAAAAAGGCGCAAAAATATTATTGAGAAATCAAGTTGTTGGGGCAAAGAGATTAGGAAAAGAAGAAGTTGAATTGATTGTTGAAGAAAATGATGAACAAAAAAAATTCACTTGTAAATTGGTTATTGCTTGTGATGGTGTTGATTCATTAACAGCAAAAATGCTTGGATTAAATACAAAACTTCAACTAAGAGAAACTGATTCAGGTTACCAATACGAAATGACTGGCATAAGTGGGTATGATGAAAACTTACTACACTTATTTTTCGGAGTAGATGTTGCACCAAGAGGATATATTTGGATATTTCCAAAAAGAGATGGAACAGCAAATGTCGGTATAGGAATAGGAGCTTACGAAAAGAAAACAGCAAAATATTATTTAGATAAGTGGATAGCAAGTCAAGAAGGAATGAAAAATGGAAGTATTATTGAAGTAAATGCTGGAGCAATTCCGGTTGGTGGATTTTTAGAAAAAATGCAAGCAGATAATTTAATTGTTGCTGGAGATGCTGGACACATGGTTGATCCAATACATGGTGGTGGAATTGGAATCGCAATGGAAGGTGGAAGGATTGCAGCAAAACACGCAATCAAAGCATTGAAAGAAAATAAGTTTGATGAAAAATCACTTGAAGGATATACAAAAGATTGGTATAATACAAGAGGAACAGAATTAATGAGAAGATTAAAAGGAAGACATCTTCTTGAACAACTAACAGATGACGATTTTAATTATTTAGCTGACAGCATAACAATGGATGAAGCATTAAAAATTGGAAATGGAACTTTATCTAAAACTGATAAAGCATTATTATTTACTAAAAAACTAATCACTCGCCCAGGACTAATAAAATTAATGATAAAATATGGAAAAGATTCCATAAAAACAGAAAGTGGCGAAGATGACTTGGAAATCTCAGCATAAATAAACTAAAGAGAGATTATTAACATTTTTATTATCATTATCCCTAATTCTATTATGAAAAATTATCAAATAAGTAACCTTGCACTAAAACATTTAGTTGAAGAAAACCAATGTCTTGTAAATGGATTTATTAATAAAATACAAACGACTCCAGAAGGTTTATTAAAATTAAAAATACACACAAAAAAAGGAGACAAAACAATACTTGTAAACGATAAAGCATTTTATATTTCAGAAGAAAGTATTGGTGCAAAACAAAACCCCGGGGGCTTTTCCGCATTTCTAAAAAAACATTTATTTAATCAACTAATAAAAAAAATAGAACAAAAAGGATTAGATAGAATCATTTTATTTTATTTTCCAGAAAAAATATTAATTCTTGAATTATTTGCAAAAGGAAACATAATTCTTTGTGATAATGAATTAAACATCTTGAAAGCAATGCGAAAAGAACAATGGAAAGATAGAACTCTTGCACAAAATGAAAAATATAAATTTCCAAGTTCAAGAGGAGCAAATATATTAAAAATTACTGAAAAGGAATTTGAAAAAGCAATGAAAACAAATGAAAAAACTGCTTTTGGAGCAACACTTGACATACTAAATGTTGCACCACGAATAATTGAAGTTGTTTTTGAAGAAACAAAAATTGATAAGAAAAAAAATGCCAATAAACTAAGCATTCAAGAAATAAAAAAAATATTCACTTCAACATTTGAAAAATATTCAAAAAAAGAAGAAAAAGTTGGCTTGCTTGATAATGTACTTTATTCAATTGATGTTGGAAATGAGAAAGAATTTGATTCTTTAAATGAAGCACTAAATACGTTAGAAAGAAGCGAAAAACCAAAAATTGTTGAAGAAAAAAAGAAAGAATATAAAATTGATTATGAAAAAGAAATAAAAAATTCTGAAATGAAATCTGAAAAATATAAAAAAATTGGTAGCGATATTTATTTGAAGTACACAGATCTAACTGAAATTCTGAAAGAAATAAATGAAAATGAAAAAAAAGGTTTGAATGCAAAAGAAATAATGAAAAAGATTAACTCTAGCAAAATTGTTGTCAAAAGCATTGACTTAACTAAGGGCAAAGTTATACTAGAAATTTAGTCTTTAGAAACTTCTTCAATCAATTCTCTTTCATCAACAATAAAAACATCACTAACAGCAGTAACTGCTGAATAAGGTATTTCTATTGTCTTTCCAATCTTTCCAGATTTAGAAAGAATCTTTGAATTTCTATCAACTTCAATTACTAATGATTCTATATCCCCGCCAACTTCTGAAACAATCATATCTGAAAGTTTACCAACTTCGTCTCCTCTATTAGTAATAACTCTCTTTGATGCCAATTGTCTTGCGATTGTATATTTGTACATTGATAAACACCTTTAATTGTTATAATAAGAAAGTATAACTTCTTTATAAATATTTCTCCAAAAAATAAAAACAAAAATAAAACAAAAACTAATTATGTATATATAATAAAATTTAAAAACTGCTAAAATCAAACAAAAAAATCATTATGTATAAGAATGGTTTTTTGTAGTTTGAGAAAAGTTAAATTAAAAACAAAAGACTTTTTAATTAGAAAAACAATAACATAGCATGTCGCTAGCAAATCCTGATGAAGAGTATGAAGATTTAGTTGATTCAAAACACAAAAAAAAAAGCAAATTAAAAGGAAAGTTTGGAAACCTTTTCAAAAAAACAAAATTCGGCATAATCTTACTAATAATTGGAATATTAATTGGAATAATGCTGGGACATTATTACATAGAACCACTACTCACTAATGAATCAGGAATATGTGAAACTTGCCTAGAGGCAAAAGAACTATTAAACAAAGAAAATTCTTGCTTATATGAACTAATTGATAATCCACAAACTGCTTTAGCACAATGCAATGATAGTAGCTAATGGTGAAAAAATGGGTAGACCAATTCGAAAAGGGCTTACTAATGAAGTGCTTTCAAGGGTTTATTTAAATCAAATAAAACGAAATTCATCAAAAAAAAAGACTGCTGAAGAAAAGTTATTCTCAGCCATTTTTGAACGAAAATCAATACAAAGCAATAAAAGATTCTACCGAATAAAAGTTAGAATGCTAACTAAAGCAACATTAGACAGATTAGGAGTTACTGATCAAAAAACACGTCAAAAAATCCAAACATTAATGTGGCAAATGCATGTAAGAACTGATCAGAGAGAACACATCAAGCAGCCAATAAAAGGAGATCAATATCGTGGCGATTTAGCAATTGAACTTGGAAACCTAATTGGAAGCACAGTCAAAACCGTAAGATTTATGCAAATTTTTATGCAAGAACTAAAAAAACTAAATAATTTTGAAAAAAAACATGGTTTCTAAGGCATAAGACAAATAACGAAATTCTACTTAGTTTTTTAAATGCTCAAAAAAGAGCATTCATATGAAAAAAATAATTTTTGTAATACTAGTAATAACAATAGTTTTGTTTTTCACACTTGGGTGCACAGAAATGACTCGTGAGGAAAAAAACACTTGCTACTATTTAACAAGCAAAAGCTTTGCATACATACCTAATTGTGAAACAGAATCTAGCTGTTATCAAAAAATAGACTTATTATTCAATAAAAGCCCCAATCAAAGTCAAGAGAGCAAATTATACGAAATAAAAAATGATTTTGCGCGGAGCTGGTTTTTTTACAACAAATCTATAAAAGAAATAAACAACATTTCAAAGTCTTGCCAAAATGGACAAGCAAGCGCACTACCTGGACAAATAAATCAAACTAGTTTTTATTTAGAAAAATCACTCAAAGAAATGGAAGAAGGAATAAAAAACTCTCTAGAATCAATTGCAATTTTGGAAGAAAGTTTAGCCAAAGATAAAATAGATTTATTAAAAGAAGAAGAATTATTTGCTAATTTAATTGAGCTAAGACAAATTTTAGCAGATTTAGAAACAGGAAATACAAAAAATAACAATTATTTAAGTTATTATTTTAATAAAATTGAAACATATAATGCATCTGAAGCAGGAAAAGGCAATTGGTTAATAGAAAAAGATTCAGCATTAATGAGAACTTATACTTTTTACAAAGAATCTTTTATACAGAGTTCAAATGAAGCAGAACTGCCCGCAATGAGTAATTACTTAATCAAAAGCATACCTGCGTTAGAAAGTATTTTTTACACATACCAAAGTTTAAACGAATTAAAAAAAATACCAACTGAAAAATTCATGAGACTTTACTCTGAAATAAGTGGAATAGAAAATTCAGTTTTAAAAAAATATGCAGAATTAATAAACAAAATAAGCAAAAATCAAATAATCATTGAAAACGAAATACAACAATATTGGAAACGAGTAGAACAACTAGAAAAAGAGTGTGTTGAATTAAGCATTAATATAAAAAATGGAAAAAAATATCCTCTGATAGAAGAAAAGCTAATGAGCGGAGAAATAATAAAAAGCAACGAAACTGAAAAAATGCTCAATGCACTTGTGGAAAAAAAGCACAGTACAAAAATAAACAAAACTCCACTCGGTGAAGAATTATTTAAGCTAAAGCAAATTGAAAATGGCTTTACCGAGTTAAAAAAAATGCTGATTCAAAAAGAAAATTTAGAAATAAATATAATGAAAGAAAAATGCACTGCAAAAGCTAGAGAAATAGAAAATGAAAAAAACAAAAATGAAGAAATAAAAAAAATTTATGACGAACTAATGTTTTTATCTAAAAAAACCCTTGAAAAAAATTATACATTAGAATACTGCAATCAAATGCTGGAAAAAGAGGTTGATTACCGGCTTGGCTTAAGTGATATTGAAAAACTCAAAGCCCAAAAAATAACACTAACTAAAAATTGCTTTGAAGCAGTAGAAAAAATATTTTTGTATTATAACTCCGAGGAGCTAAAATACTTTTTTGAAAGATTAAAAAAAGAGCCAGTTACTAAAGATAATATATTTTACTTTGAAGATGCTTGTGAAAAAATAAGAAGCCAATTAGAAAAACAAATTCTTGAAGAGCCAACCATAAAAGAAATAGAAAAATATTTTGAAAGCATTTTAAAAGTCAAAGAAAAGTTAATTGAACTAACATTATACAACTCTAATAAAGAAATAATCAAGAAAAATGATGATATTTCAAAAAAGATTATGGATTGGCAAAAATATTACTCTACCAAGTTACATATTGAAACTATTCTACCAATAAAAAATGACTTTCTTGAAATTATTAAAGAATATGAAATTGAAACAGTTGATTTTTACAAAAATAAATTAAAAAAAACAATAACTTTAATGATAACAAAAGAACTAATAAATCAAGAAACAATTATTATTGGAAAAGAAAATAACTATTTATTAAGACTAATTGTCAAAAATCCATTTGAAATAGTTGATGAATTTTTAATTGATACTGACTTAGAAAATGCAGAAATTATATCAACAAATAACAATTTGAAGGAAATACTATTTGGAAAAAATGGAAAAATTGTTATCTCACCATTAAATGTTGGAACAACAAATATTGATTTTAAAATAAGAAAAAAAATAGATGTTTCTGAAAAAAATGAAATAATTTATGCAACAAATAAAGATAGTTTATTACAAAAAAAAATATTTCTTTCAAATGAAGAAACCATAAATAATGGAATAATAAAAATTGAAAAGCCGCAAAATCTTATTGCATGTATAATCACAGTTAATGGAAATGAAACAAGTTATTCAGAAGAAGAGCAAGAAATAAGCTTTAAAGTTGAAAATGTAAACAATAAATCCTTAATAAAAGTTAATTATTACTTAAAAAACAAAATAACCATTGAAAAAAAAATAATTTCAACAAAAAACACTTCATTAGAAAATACTGAACTTAAATATGAATTAATTGTTAAAAACAATTTTAATGAAAAGGTAAATACAACTTTAATAATTGATATTGGCTCACAAGAACTAATTAAAAAAATAAATGTTTTTGATGAAATAAAAACCAATAAACAAAAACAAATAATTGGGAATGAATTAATACTAAAAAATCAAGAATTGACTGAACATGAAATAAAAAAATATGAATTAATAATTGAAATTAGTAACATATATGGTTATTACCAATTAACATTAAATCAAAAAAAGGAAGAACTAGAAAAATTTAATGAAATAAAGCTAATTGAAAAAATAAATGCATTAATTGGGATTGAACTAACTGAAACTAATATCAAGGAAATAGAAACTGTGTTAAAAGAAGCCGAGAAAAAGATTTTAGAACACAACTTAAAAATAAATGAAGAATTGCGAATTGAGCTTTTAAAAAAAACATTAGATGAAAAAATTATACAATTAGAAAAATACTTATCTGAGTCAGAAAAACTCGAATTAAATGAACTTAATGAAGAAATCAAAACCAAATTAGAAAACATTCAAACACTCATTGACAAAAATAACTTAGATAAAGCATTCGCGGAAAGTGAAAAAATGAATTTTAGTATTGATGATGAAATTTTAAAAAAATCAAGAGAAGTTATAAATAATAAAAAAAGCGAAAATCAAGAATTGCTAATTTTATTTGGGGAATTGGTTGAAAAACAAAATTTAATTGAAAAAACAATTAGCTTTGATCCCTTTGAAGCAAAAAAGCTATTTAGTGAATTATTATTTCTAGAGAAGCAGTATTTTGAAGAAGAAGAAAGATTGAATAATTTAGAAAGCGAAATTAACAAAAACGTTGAAGATGAAATTAATTATTGGTTAGAGGAATGCAAATCAAAAATAAAGCTATTAGAAAATGAACTAAATATTGATACTAAAAAGTTATTAGAGATTGGTTTTATTTTACCAATAACTATAAAAAGACTGGAACAAATCAAAGTAAATCTAGAAAAAATTGAAAATAATAAAACTGTGGAAAACTTAACAAAAATAAAAGAAATTTATTTTGAACTTGATTTAGCACACAATGATATAAAAAAACAAGTAATAAGAAAATATAATTTTGCAATTGATGCTGGATTAAGCAGCGAAATTTTGGGCAAGGCTAAAAGTTCTATTGATTCAAATCATTATATTGGCGCATTATTAATTTTAAAAACTGAAAATTCGATTTCTTGGATTAGCTTTATTCCAATAGGAATAATTGTAATAGTGTTTGGAATAATAAAAATAAAATTCTCTAAAAAAAGGAAAGAAAACCAAAAAGAAAAGCAAGAATTCATTAAACAATGGGAAGATTAATACTTTTCAAAATATATTACCAAAAATATTATACATGCAATTAGTATTGCTAAAATTGAAAACACTATTTCAAAAACAAAGTCATTATCAACTACTGAAAAAGAAATACTTTCAGATGTGTAAAGAATACCATTGTTATCAACTTGGACAATTACTGAATAATTCCCAGGCATTAACTCTTCAGTTGAGAAAAAAACTTTTTTCTCAGCAAATGCTGGAATTTTTATTTCTAATTCAGGATTATTTACAATGTCTGTTGGGTAAACAAGTAATTTTCCAGCAAATTCTTCGTCATAATTATTTTTAATTGCTACCTCAAATGTGAATTTATTTTTTTCAATATTTTCTTTTTTTGATGAAATCAAAACCAAACTTATTTGCTCGGGTTTATAAACTTCTAATTGGGGGTGAGAACTCAATATTTTTTGTCTTTCGCCAAAAATATTTTCAAAAAATAAAACTGCTGATGGTAAGTTATATGAGCTAACCTTTGTTGGTTTAATATAGTAAACAAATTCCTTTGTTTCCCCTTTTTTTATTGTTGTGCTAGCACTTGCATCTCCTTCAACTATGTCAAAACTTGTGATTTCGATAAAAGCTCTTAAATCTTGAGCAATAAATTGAACAAAAACATCTGAAGAAATTGAACCAATATTTTTTACTCTAATAATCATTTTTGCTCTTTCACCCAAAACCATTTTTTCAGGAGATATATTTTCTATTTCTAAAATTGGGGATGTATACAAACCAATTTTTGATTTTGTAGAAAGGGATGCTGTGCTTTTTCCACCAGAAACAACACAAATCTTTCCTGAAACCGAATTATTATTCCTTAATTCAGGAACAAACACTCGGGCAACACAATCTGAATTACAAACAAAGCTTTCGGGCCATAATATTTTTGTATCCATGTCATTGATTTTTACACTCACATAAGAGTTATCGCTCTTTTCACCAACAAAATTTGCATAAATTGATAATATTGGCTCATAATTGTTAATCAATTCTTCACTTGGTATTGAAATTTGTATTGTTTGACAGTGTGTTTCGTTAGGGCTTGTTAAAGAAACTGCTTCAAAGCCAAAATTAGTCAACTCTTTCTCAAAAGCATACGCTCCTGCGGTTAAAAAAAGTAAAACCAACAGCAAACTCACAAATTTTCTCATAATCATTACTAAATTATTCTAAAAATAGTTTTTAAAATGGATTTATTTGATTTTTAAAAGTGCTTCATCCAAAGTATCCTCTAACCTATTTTTTGAGTGTATTTCAATTATTTTTGAAGCTGGATAAGTACGAAGTAAATGTTTTCTGCAATAATCAATACCTTCACAAAAAGTGTTATCCATTATTTTTTCCATTGAATAATTTCTAGCTTCTAACCTAGCTTCTAACACTTCTGGCTCAATCCTAATAAGCAAAACCTTATCTACTTTAAGCTTCATTTCACAAATTGTGTGTCCTTCAAAAATAACATTATCTTTTTTTGACAAAAATTTGTTTGCTTGCTTTTCAAACTCTTTAATTGGAATTTCTAATTCATTTTCATCATTAAATGCGCCAATTGAATGCTTCAAAGCAAAGTCTTTTTCATTAATTACAACCATTTTCAACTTTTTAGCTAAACCTTTTGCCAAAGTTGTTTTTCCTGTGCCTGGTGTTCCAGTAATAAGTAGTCGCATATACTAATGGCTAAACAAAACGTTAAAAAATAGATTAATGGGGTAATCATTCATTCAAATCTAGGCAGAAGAATTTTTTTTGGAAGGCAGGAGAATCATTCTCCAAACATTTACCACCAATATCAAGCAACTTGCACAAGAAATCTTCTCTTTGTGATTCCATTTTTTCACCAGAAATTTTCTGTGTTGGGTCCATGTTGAACAACATATAAATTTTCTCATATAAAAACCTTATCCAAAAATTTTGATTAATTTGAAAAGTGAATTAGTGAAGAAGCCATTTTCTTATGTATACTTATACAAAAAACGAATTTAAAAAAACTTAAATTCTAGGACAAAGTTTTTTAATCAAAAAAAATAAAAAATAAATTTCTTAATAAAAAAATAAAATTCAATTTTTTTGTTCTTATTTTACATAAATAAAATACTCTAAGAGGGATTGGTAAAGCATTTCAAAGGTAAATTCTTCTTTGCAATATTTTTCAATCAAATCATACCTTTTCTTTAAATAGAATTCAGAAACATCCTTCCCTGAAGCAACTTTTACTGGAATATCAAAATACGCATTAATTACTTTTTGAGAAATACATCTAAAATCTTCATCTTTCTTTGTTTTTTCAGAAACAGCCATCCCTAATTGGGACAGGTCAATGTGTCTCGCATTAGTAAAAAGCATATCAAAAAGCTCTTGTTTTTCGGCAACTTTATTTTCTATCATTCGTGAGAACATATATGGTAAATCATAAGCAATGTGATTAAATCCAACAATTTTCAAAAATTTGTCTTCTTTGTAAATTTCCTTTAAAACCTCATAGAATTTTTTTAACAACTTCTTTTCTGAGCCTTCAACCCATTCAAACAAAAAAGTTGGCTCTTTTACTTGGGCTAAAGACGGGGCCTTCGCAAACGCATAATAATTATACGCAATAACTAAAACTTCACTCTTTTCAAAATGAGGATTCAGCCCAGAGCGTTCATTCTTCGGATCAACAAATGATTCAATATCAAGAAACAAGAAACCCATAAAAGATATGAAATGGAAACAAATAAAATCATGCTGTTAAGGGGTTAGAAAAATACAGGTGAGAACTTTGAGAGGCATTATTTAAGTCCCCACCCGTTTGCTTTTTTTTATGCTTGAAGTAATCATGCTCTAATGAAATTAGGAATGCGACAATCAACACTATAAATATTATGTCGAAAAGGTTTACTAATTGAAAAATCCATTGCTGAATAGCAATGAGTGCTGAAAATAGCGCAATGCCCTTTATCAGAACAGTCTCCTCCAACCACATCATCTCCCACATCAATCACTGATAATATTGTTCAGCTGAAATTAATTAATAATCACTTTAAAAATCACAAAATTTACTAAAAAAATTGTGCAAATTAGAAAAACATTCTAACTAATGTCTAACTATTCACTTTTAATAATTAATTTTATGTGTGGGTTATTTATATGACAAAAACAGAATATGTTTAAATGGTTGAAACAAAGGATGTTTGGAAAAAGATTTTGAAAACTGCATACATAAATGGAATTTATTCTAATGGGCAGAGTATTGACAAAAGATTAAAATTAAGCAAAAGTACTGTTGACTATGTCTTAGAAAAGCTAAAAACAGAAAAATATTTTGTAAAAGAGCGTTACATTATAGACTTAAATACACTAAATCTTGGAAAATTTGCATGGTTGTTTATTTCAGTGAATTGGGAAAAATTTGATGAAGAATTATTCATGACAAAGTTAATGAAAATAATAAATGTTCATACAATTGCTGAAATTACTGGAAATTATGATTACGCAATTAAACTAATTGGCAACAGTATACAAAACTTGAATTCAATAATTTTGACTATTGAAAAATTTTTTCCAGAAATAATTGATACTGAGGTACACTTTGCTAATAGAGAATTCAAAACTCAATTTGTGAAACATTATTCTGACCAAAAATATCGTTTAAATGAAGATGAACTTTGGATTGTCTCTGAAAAGGATCAAAATCCTTCAATGAAATTATCCGCGATTGCTAAAAAATACAAAATTCACAGAAATACAGTATCTAACAAATGGAACAAAATGTGGGAAAACAATGCAATTTTGAAAAAAACTATTGAACTTACTCCAAAAGGATATAACTTCATTGATAGGGGACTAAAATCATTTATTATTGTAAAACCCTTGCCAGGAATGCAAGACAAAATCATTGAAAAAATTATTGACCATGAACAAATTCAGGATTTATTTACAAGTATTGAAAATGAAATTATATTATTAATAAGGGCTAGGGATAGTGATGATTTGGCCCAATTTTACAAAAATTTATCTAGAAAATGCCCAAACATAAAGAAAACTAATACAATAATTTTTTTAACTAAGAAAACAAAGTCTGGACTTACTCCACGTGGCATTGAAAGTGTAATTAAAAAAGAGAGCTAATTATAATTGTTTTCAATCTAAAATTAATCAAAAAAAGGAGTAGATAACATGCTTATAAAAGATTTGAAACCAAGAATGGGCGTAGAAGAAATTGAACTGGAAATTATTTCCAAGGGAGAAATGAGAGAATTTGCAAATGCAAATGGTTCAGGAAAGGTTTGTAGCTGTGCTGCAAAAGACTCTGATGGAAAAGAAGTTTCTGTAACATTGTGGAATGAACAATGTAAAGATGTTGAAGAAGGAGCAAAAATAAAAATAACCAACGGCTGGACTTCTGAATATCAGGGACAACTACAAGTAAGTACTGGTAAAATGGGAAAACTTGAAATATTGGATTGATTATTGACAGAGGCATAAAAGCCTCTTTTTCAATCATCAATTTAAAAAAATTTATTGTTTAGTTGCAGTTTCTTCTTTTACTCTGTTTCTACCAAAATTAGCATATTTTCTGAATTTTGTTTTAGTCCATGCTTCTGGCTGTTTACCCCTTAATTTCAATTCTTCTGCCAAAAGTTTAGTCCTTAAATCCTCATCTACTTCTAGATTCAAAAGCACATTGCTCATAAGCTCACCTCATTATTCCTTAATTTGAAACTAAAAAAACAGTTCCATAAGTATTGCTTTGGAGGTTATATATAAACCTTGCTTTACACTTAAAACTTACTTAAAGTGCAAGAAAACATTAAATATACATAAGAATTACTTAGCTTTTTACTAATTTTGAGTATATTTTCCAAAATACAACAAGTAAAATAATCAAACCAATTTCAACAATTGAAAAAAAGATTAATTGTTCTAAATCTGACAAAATCAAACCCAAATTTGACAAGCTAAAAAAGTAAATTGGCCAAGCAATAATCAACACTATCAAACCAATTGAAAATATTAAAACATAATTTTTCTTCCAATCTTTGAAAAATTCATTCATCACATTTAGTATGTTTAATACCTTTAAAAACATTTTTACTTTAATGAGCATATGGCTTTTGAATTTTTAGCAAACATTTATTTTGGAAATCCATTATTAAGTTGGATTTATTTCTTCGCAACAATAATTATATTTGCATTAGTGGCAAAAACAATTATCTATTTTACTAAAGGTTTTGGAAGAAGAATCACTTCAAAAATAAAGGGGGACTTAGATGACAAATTATTAGATTTGCTAGAAGAACCACTTGCATTTGTAATGATTATAATTGGCGCTTATTTAGGTTATCAATTTTTAGTTTTTGATTCAATAGTTGATTTTTATTTTATTAACGTTTTGAAATTAATGGGAATTCTAGCTGGAACTTGGATAACAATAAGAGTTATTGATTTAGTGTTAAAATTATTACTTGCACCCCTAACAGGAAAAACAAAATCAAAATATGACGACCAAATAGTTCATTTACTTGGAAAATTATTAAAAGCAACAGCAATAATAATTGCAATAATTATTGGATTAGACAATTTTGGTTTTGATGTATTTACATTACTTGCTGGTTTAGGAATTGGGGGCTTAGCATTTGCATTTGCTGCACAAAAAACTATTTCAAATGCTTTTGGTGGTTTAACAATTCTAGTAAGCAGACCATTTGTTTTAGGAGATACAATTGATTATAAAGGAAATGTTGGGACTGTTGAAGAAATTAGTTTAATGCATACAAGATTAAGAAATTTAGACAAAAGACTTGTGACGGTTCCAAATAGTGAAATTGCAGAATCAATGACAACAAATATTTCTTCAGCCCCAAAAAGAAAAACTGTGTGGAAAATTGGGGTTACATATAGTACAAGTTTGAAAAAAATTGATATTGCTAAAAAAATTATTGAAAAAGCAATAACTGATTGTGAATTGTGTGATGAAAAACCAACAATTGCTTTTGATGAATTTGGTGACTCATCATTAAATATTTTAGTAGTCTTCTTTACAAAAAGTGGAGCCTGGGCAGATATGGTTCAAGCAAAAGATGAAGTTGGTTTAGCAATCAAAAAAGGATTTGAAAAAGAAAAGATAGATTTTGCATTCCCTACTCAAACAATTCATTTAGAAAAATAAATTTAATTTTAATAACTAAAATAATATTTGATTATTTCAAACCAACTACTTTTTCTTTGATTTTTTTTCATTCTTTTCCCCAACCGCTGGGTCTTCTTGCAATATCTCTTGCTCTAATGGAACTCCTTTTTCTTCCATTTCTTTGAATTCTTCTAAATCTTCCTCATCTAAACCAAGTGCTTTCAATTTTGCTAAATGATCATCGGTTTTCATCTCGTCAAATTCTTCTCGCCAAGCTTTCATATCTGCTGAGTCTGGCAATCTTGCACCCTCCGGAGGCTTTCTTAATTTTCTTGTAGGCATAAAAAAATAGTGATTATTCCGTTTAAAAAGCTATCTTATACTTTTTGAAAATTCAAATAAATTTTAATATTACAAACACTTACTACTATAATGGATAATGATTATACTGCAAAAGCAAATGAAGAAAAATTTGCAAGAGAGATTAAAGAATTCAAACAAGAGTTAATAATTGCGGGTTATTCAAGTAAAACACTCAAAATGTACCTTATGTACATTAAAGAACTACTAAAATTTATTGATAAAAATCCAAATGAAATAACAAGCCGAGATTTGATAGGATTTTTAGCTCAAAAAAAAGAAAATGGATGTTCAAATGCTACTTTAGGTTTAATACATGCCGCAATGAAATACTTTTTTAAAGAATATTTGAAAAAAAATATTGTTGATGAAATAAAAACTCCAAAAAAAGCAAAGTCATTACCAAAAGTTTTAAACAAAGATGAAATACGTGAATTATTTCATGCCACAAGGTTTGGAAGAAATAGATTAATGTTACAATTTATGTATGGTTCTGGTTGTAGAGTAAGTGAAGTTGTTAAATTAAAAGTTGATGATATAAATTTGAAAGAAAGAACCGCAATGATACGTTCTGGAAAGGGAAACAAAGACAGATTAATAATTCTTTCAAAAGAATGGATAAAAGGTTTGAAAAAATATTTAAACAAAAAAAAAGTTAAAAGTGATTATGTGTTTTCTAAAAAAAACGGAAAACAATTATCTACAGACACAATACAAAGAATTGTTAGAAAGGCGGCTAAACAAGCAGGTATTACAAAACATGTTACTCCACACTCATTAAGACACTCATATGCTACTCACTTATTAGAATCAGGAACAAATATTAGATATATACAAAGTTTACTTGGACACTCAAGCCTTAACACCACACAAATTTACACAAATGTAGCAAGTGAACAATTAAAAAAAGTTGAAAGCCCATTAGACAATTTATAACCCCTAGCCCCACAGTTCCAATACTAACTTCTTTTTTATAACCCTAAATTAAAAATTATTATGTATAACTATGTTATTTTTTCACCTCACTAATTTAACTTAATTTAAAATAAAAATTGATTATGTATAAGCAAGGTATTTTGGTGAATTAACAATAACTTTAAATATTCCATTGTTGTTTTGTATATAACAAAGGAGGTAGTAAATATGAGTGTAAAGTTATCGAAATTATTCGGAATGGATATTTATGATGCACAGGCAGGCTACAAAGGAAAAGTATATGATATTATAATTAACCTTGAAAAAGGAAAATTAGAAACTATTACTACTGAACCTTTAAAAGTTAAAACAAAATCTGATGCTAAAAAAATTCTTTCTGAAAAAAGTATCCCTTATAGAAATGTTCAATCAGCAAAAGATATTTTAATAATCTCTAATAAAGGGCCAGCAGTTGTTGAAGATGAAGAAGAAGCTGAACCAGAAAGAAAAACTAGATATACAACAAATACAAGATATAAATATAGGAGATAATTATCTCCTTTAATTTTTTTATTACCTCTTAAGATACTTATTTTTATTTAAAAAACACAAAATTTAGGACAATTTATACTTTGCTCTTATCTTTCCAAAAAGCACAAATTCTAGGACATTCTTGAAAAAATTTCTTAAAAAAAGTTAAATATTAATATAAGTTATATATAACATATATACATAAGAAAATAAAAAATTTTTTTATTTATATATATTAATGGAAGTGTTGGGTGTGTCAGTAAGGGGTTATTTTGTTCAATATCGTTTTATCTTACCTGAAAACATAAAACATTCATCATATACTTATCAAAAGCTTTTTAGAGCCATTTATGGTTATACTCAAGCGGTTTACAAATCAAATGGCAAAATGTATCATTATCATAGAAAAGGAATCCTTTCAAATTATCCTTATTTAAGGCCAGGGAAAAATTGTGTTATTATCCCACCTTCAGCATTTCAATCATTGCAAGATTTTTTTAAAACAGGGCACAATCCAACTCATGCTTGGGCAGTTAAGGGTGATTGGAAGTGTACTTACTTTTTGAATGAAAAAGATATTCCTGAGCTTGATATTGTAAAAGCAGTTGAAGGACTAGTTTCAAGGAAATATATTGATGGAAGTGAAGGGTTAGTTAAATTAGGCTCTGAATTAAAAAGAGCGGTTGAAAAAGAAGTTGAACCAGTGTATAAGGCGCAGTTAATCAGCGAAGCACAATCAATTGTTGATTTAGATTGGTTCAATAAAGATATTTATTCACAATCTAAGGAATTAACTGAATTTTATAATAATTATAAGACATTGAAAGAGTAAAAACTTCTTAAATAAGCTTATTTTCTAATTTAAACACATTTAATTCAATTCTTTTAATTTTAATGTTGTTTCAAAAATATGTCCTAGAAACTGTGTTTTTAGCTCATGATTACTTATTATCTTGCTTGTTTTACTGGGCTTTTATTAAATTATCTAAGCTAATTGTTTCTTTTTCAGTTTTATTTTCACTTATCTTTACCAATAAGTCCTTTTTTCTCCATTTTCTCTTTCCACCAATGTTGCTAGTTTCAATAAGCCCCAAATCAACCATTGTTTTCAAATAAGGGTATAAACTACGATCATTTTTGTATTCTATTTGAAATAAGTCCCATATTCTACGCATTATTTCACTCATATCAATCCATTCATCATAAGGAATAACACTCACTAGGTGATATGCTTGAGTATGTTCAGTGCATTTTATAATGTCCCAAATGGATAGTATTTGGGTGTCATTTGCTATATTTGATTGCTTTTCAGAGTAAATTGCTTTATCTACTGCATTTTCACTTTCGGTTGCATGTATGTTATTTTTGGTAAATATTTTTTTTAAAAAATTTAATATGCTCATCATTATTATATTGAGCGTAATTACTTAAAAGACTTACGGTAATGAAGCTTAATTATAGTAATGAAAGGTAATTACCAAAATAAGCTACTTTTTGTTAAAGTGCGCTTATTTTTTTAATATCTTTTTAGTAGTAATTACTAGTTTGTCTTAATTAGCAAATTTTATTTAAAAGTGATATGTAAATTATTGAATAGATTTTTAATTTTTTTAAAAATTCTTGAAATGAGTGATTTTCTGTATAAAGTGATTAGTGGAACTATTGGGGTATTTATAGATTTGCACAAACTATCTGTTTGTTTGTTAGTGTGATACTTGTTAAATTGCTTGTTTTTGCTTAAATTATAATTAGTTTCAAAAATGACTTTTTTTGAGTATTTGATTTTTCTTATTATTTGGTTGTTTTTTGATTAGAATAGTAGTGGGGAAAGGATTTGAACCTCCGACCTTCGGGTTATGAGCCCGACGGGCACTCCAGGCTGCCCTACCCCACTATGTTTTTGCTCGCTTTTAAGCTCTTTTTGGACTTTTTTTTTCTTAAAAAACCTAAAAATATTCTTAAAAGCTTTAAAAACCAATTTTATTGGCTTTTAGTAAATTTAAAGCTATATTTGTTCTTTAATTATTTTAATTCTTATTTTTTATATTTGTCCAACTTTATGTGTTTTTTATATCTTCATTTCGTTCAAAATCATTATTTGTTTCTCTATTTCTTTGATTTTTTTAACTATCTCCTTTTGTTTTTGAGGGTTATTTGTAGAATCCATTGTATTTCCACAACTGGGGCATATAAAATTATATTCTGCCGCTATTTCAAACGGAAGCCTTTCATTACAACCATTACAATCAAAAAGATTATAATCCTCTTCTATTACCTTTTTTTCGCTTAATTTATCTAATTGGTCCCTTTGTTGACTGATTATAATTTCTGCTAATCGTTCTTTATTTAAGTCCCAAGTGTAATTATACCATCCTGTTTTTTGGTTTCTACTCTTTTGATAGCTTGTAATACCCCTAAAATGTAGTTTATTCAATAAAGCCCTTATTTCAGTAACTTTCATATCCATTTTCTTAGAAATGTCTTCATCAGTGAATGCCTTTCTCTTTCTTTCACAAATTTTTACCAGATCTACAACTTCCTTGCCTCCAAGCGTTTCTAAAAAGTCGCGCACAAGGCTAAGCTCAGTTATAGATTTTTGAGGCATATAATATTATCCTATGGAAAACTATTTTAAATCAATAACTTGCTTTCCCTGCTTTTGTGGAATAATTTGTTTTTTTGCATTGGAAAAATTTTTTGTTAGTTCTTTCCCGCCCAATAACCTATCAATGGTTATTGCCAATGCTGCGATTTCGCTATGTGGTTGATTAGTTATTGAAATATTATAGTCTGAAAGATAATAAACTTCTTTTTCTACTTTTTGCGAACCAATGATTATACAAATTTTTCCTTGCTTTTTTATTTCTTTTTCTTTTTTAACAATACTTTCGCCATACATCGTTAAGTGAATTAAGCAATAACCTTGTTTTTTTATTTTTTTTATTTCTTTTTTCCAATCTTCAACAAAATCAACTTCAAATTTGCCCCCCCAACGTTTGTTAATATCATCCACACTTTCTTTCATAGACAAATCCTTATCTCCACAAATAATTATTTTTTTTGCGCCTAATGCTCTAGCAACTAATGAACAATGGCTTGACACACGATAATCTCGCACTGCCCTATGCCCATATCTAAAAATAATTATCTCTTGCATACTTATTTTTGGAAGGAATCATTTAATAAGAATTTTTTAATCAACTTATTTATGTCTAAACATACAAAAAGTCCACGTTGGAGAGAAGGTTCAATGCGTGCTAAACCAATTCACCAACGTTCTTTAAATGTAATTCCGTTTTCAACAAGAGAGCAAGCCAAATTAAAGCCAATAAAGAATTCACTTTTTTCATTCAGTAAAAAACATTTGTTTAAATCAAACATGTGGGTTTATGATGATGCAAGATTGGGGGTTAGTAATTTTATTCATCCCTATGCGGCATATTATCCACATTTGGTTTTGAAAGACTCAAAGCAAGTTCCTCGTTTTGTTATGGGTTATACAATGCCCATTTATAATATATTAAAAATTGAATCAATTCAAAGAATAAGAAATGAATATTTACCGCATGATTCTAAAGGAGGAACTGAGTGGTGGTCAAGATTTAAAGAAAGACAAATGTCTAAACAATTAGCAAAAGAAATTGGAATGCACCCGTCTGAATATTTAATGATGGAGCTTTTAGCACAATTTAGAGAAGAAATATTAGCTGGTAAGTTAAATGTTCAAGTTTCTGTTTTAAGTTCTAAAAGAAGTTTTTCAGGGAAGAATACACATTTGCACAAGCAAGAAAGAAATTTGCGCCCAATAATAGATAGATTTTTCAAAAAAACCCCAACAACAAACATTGATTTTACATATGTTTTAAGCTTAGAGAAGCGCAGAGTTAAAGAAGCACTAGGCATTATTTAGCATTTCCAATTATTTTTAAATGTTTCCAGAGCAAATTCTTTGATTGGTGAGCCAAAATTAAAAATTTAATGGCCCCGTAGCTCAGTTGGTAGAGCACTGGACTTTTAATCCAGGTGTCCAGGGTTCAAATCCCTGCGGGGTCGTTTTAGGATTTATTAATATGGAAATTTCAAATGAACTTAAATTATTAGTTGAAAAAAATAGGCTTTCTTTATCCACATGTAATTCTAGTTTCTGCCCACACTCAATATTTGTGTCATGTGTAAAAGTTGTTTCTAAAAATAAAGTCTTAATTACTGACAATTATATGAGAAAAACAAAAGAAAATGTTTTAATGAATCCAAATGTTTGTTTGTCAATTTTTGATGGAAATACAGGATATGAATTAATCGGAAAGGCAAAATATTTTCAAAATGGAAAATATTTAGAATTGGCTAAAAGCATTCCTGAAAATAAAGGTTGTCCATGCAAAGGTGTGATTTTATTTTGTATTGAAAAAGTAGTTAAGATGATTTAACAAACAATTATAAATTCTCTTAAAATAATTTTATTTAACAATGAAAGCGTGGTCCCGTAGCTCAGTTGGTAGAGCACCAGACTCTTAATCTGGGTGTCCAGGGTTCAAATCCCTGCGGGATCGCTAAAGGCAGTATAGAACTTTAAAAAGGTTTGTCAGTTAATTTTATTTAATGGGGTTGTAGCTCAGCCTGGGAGAGCACACGGCTGAAGACCGTGGTGTCGCGGGTTCAAATCTCGCCAACCCCATATAATTTTTTCTAAAAATAATTCAATTTTTTTTACTTGACTTTTTTTAAAAAATAGAAAAGGGAAACAAAAAGTTTCCCCAAATTTTTTTCACAAAAAATACTCACTTACAATCTTTTTTTTCTCTTAACTTTTCTTTTTACAGTTTTCTTTTTTGCTTTTCTAACTGCTTTCTTTTTAGCCATTTCAATTACCTCCATAAATTTTAATTGAAATAGTTAATGTTTACTTGTATTTAAACTTTTTTATTTTGTAATTTTGTTTGAAAATTATTTTTTTGTTTTAAAAAATATTTTTTTTGAAATATTTTTCTATTTGCAGAAAAAGTTTTTTTTTATTTATACTTCATAATCATCTTCAACATTATGAACTTTTATTCCAAACTCAGTTATTTCTAAGGGGTGTAAATCTTCTGAATGTTTTGTTGCTCTCATTTTTCTTATGTGTAAAGTTCTATTGCTTTGTGTTCCAATTCCCATGTAGTGTAAAACTATTACTCCGTCACTAACAAATTCTTCAACACCATATTTTCCAACTTTTTTAGATTCTGGGTCTATTTCTGTTGTGAGTACTGTTGTTACTCCTGCTCTTGAAAGTAAATAAACCATTTTCAACACTGCTTTTCTTATATCGTGTTCACTTTCAAAATTCATTCCAAGTGCAGGAATCGAATCAATAACAACTCTTTTTGCACCAATTTTTTTTATAGCCTTCATTAATTCTAATAATAATTTATCTAAATCAAATCCTGTTGCTGGTAATGAAAATTCTTCGTCACTTGGAATTCCAATTTTTGCAATTGTTCCATCTATAATCATTAGTTTTTTTGCATCTTCATATTGCCTTAAATTCCACCCAAATCTTAACATATCTTCTCTAATCAAGTCTGGTCTTTCATCAAGAGTTAAATATATTCCTGGTTCATCATCTTCAACACCCTTGATAAGGTATTGCATTGAGAAAATAGTTTTTCCTGTTCCGGTTCCTCCACTAATCAAGAAGCTTCTTCCTTCTGGGAAGCCACCTTCTATTAATTGATCAAAACCGCCGATTCCCGTTTTTAATCTATTCATGATTATAAATATTGTTTGCTTGTTTATTAATTTTTGTTTTTGAACTTTTTGTAAACTTTCCATCCAACGAACACAATTATTGCTAATATTATTATGTTAATTATTCCTGCGAATGGATTTATTCCCATTGTCACTGCACCATCTGCAGCTGAATAAACTTTTATGGGAATATCAACCACAATTGTTTTTATTTTTGCATCGGTGTCTTGGTATTCAACAAAAGCTTTAATGTTTGTATCAGTTGTCTCAATGTCATCAAAAACAGTAATAGTAGTTTTGAATGAATCTACATCGTTTGGTTCTAGCGAACCAATGAATTGTTTTTCTTTATCAATTGAACCAAACCAGACATCAAGATTTACTATTGTAAATTCTGCTTTTCCAGCACCTTTGTTGAACATTTCCAAAGTTATTGTTTCGGTTTGTCCAGCAATTAAATATACATTTTCTTTTAGTGCAAAATCTAAATTTACTTCTCCAGCAATTTTGAAACCAATGTATGATGTTTCGCTAGTTCTTGTTCCTGAACTATTTCTGTATGAAACTGTAATTGGTAAAGTGTAATTTTTTAGACTAGCTTCTCTGTTCACACTTAGTTTTACTTGCGCACTACTTTTTTCTTTTGGCTCTAATTTTTCAATATATCCTAATGCTGATCCTAAGGGAGTTATTTCTCTTTCAACAACAGCCCCTGTTGCCACAACAGTTCTATCTTCCTCTAATTCAAATATTATATCATATGCGGTGCTTGTTCCAATATTTTGTAATTCAAAAATAATTTCTTTTTCTTGTCCAGGCACTAATCGGCTATCTGATATATTTATGACTTTTACAATTGGTTCTTTGCCACTTATCAATATTGATTGGTTTGTTGTTTTACCAATTGGCTCTTGTTTTGAGGTTATTGTTATTGGAATTGTATATGTGTTGTTTTCTGCACTTGGAGAAACATATATTTTAAATTGAACCAATGCCTTTGCATATGGCCCCATATTCCCAATTTCTTTTTCACTTTCTTCTTCTACACTAAATGGATATATATTATCAATTTTTACTTTTACATCACTTTGTGAGGAGTTTTCTAAATTTTCGACTTGTATTAATATTGTTATGATATCTCCAGGCACAGCAGGGCTTGGATAATAATTAAATTGTGTTGTTTGTGGTGCTGCTGCAGAAACAAACGATAATAAGATTAATAAAACTGTAATTGTGATTGATATTTTAAAATTCATAATTTACTCCCCCTACTAAGGATATATCAAGTATAGGTTATTAAAGTTTTTTGATTACTCCCTATCAACGCTTTGTATTGATGGAATTTGTTCTAAGTTATTAATTAATCTCTCAAGCGCATTTATATTTTTTATTTCAAGTTCAAATATTGCTTCAACATACCCAGATTTTTTTATATTAAAGTTTGTTGAACTTAATGTTGCTTTATTTCTTTTTATTTCTTCAAGAATTTCAGCCAGTAAACCAATTCTATCAATTGCCAAAACTTTAATTTTTGTTTTTCCTCTTTCCTTTTCAAAATATATTTCTATTTTTTTATTTTTAGAAATGTTTGCTATGTTTTTACAATCTCGTTTATGAATTATTATTTTTCTTTTAGTGGTTTTTATTCCAATTACATCTTCCCCTGGCAGAGGATGACAGCATTCAGCAAGTTTTATTTTTTTTGTAATTTGTTCTGATGCATGTTGCTTTTTTACAATTGCACTTTTTAATCCAAAGTGTCTTTTGATTTTTGTTTTTGCTCTTTCACTAACCACCATATTCAACCAATCTGGCCTGATTTTTGTTTTTTGATCAGTAATTATTTCAACTTTGTCCAAGTTTTTTAATTTAGTTTCTATTGGAACTAGTTCACCATTAATTTTTGCTTGTTTTACTCTTTTTCCAATATCTGAATGAACAGCAAACGCAAAATCGAGCGCGCTTGAATTATTTGGAAGAGTAATGACTTCATTTTTTGGAGTGAAAACAAATAATTTTCCACTAATTATTTTTTTGTTTTTATTTTCTTCCCCAATACTTTTTTGCCACTCCACCAATTGCCTTTCCCAACTTAGTGATTTGTCAAGAGTAGTATCTTTTCGTAATCTTTTATATTCCCAGTAAATACTAGATTCTGTTTTTAGGTGTTGTTGCCAAGTTCTTATTTGTATTTCAATAACGTCATTATTTCTTATTATTGCAGTGTGTATGCTTTGATAGCCTTTTTTCCCAAGCCCCTTTCCTTCTTTGGCAATATAATCATCAAATGCGCTTGGAATGAAATTATATTTTGAATGTATATTTCCTAAAATTTCATAGCATTCTCTTTCTTTGTTGCAAATTATTCTTATTCCATAAATGTCATGCATTTCTTTGAAAGATACTTTTTTTAATTTTTCATGAATTGAGTAAAAGTTTTTTGGGCGCCCAAAAACATGTACTTTTATTTTTCCACTCAAAAATTTTTCTATTTCAATTCTTATATCTTCAATTAGTTTTTCTCTTTCTTCTCGAGTTTTATTTACCAATTTTTTTATTTTTTCATATCCTTGTGGGTTTTCTAGTTTGAAACAATAATCCGCAATTTGCCAGCCAAGATCAGAAATTCCTAGCTTTGCAGTTAGTGGGGAATATATATTTTTTGCAAAAAAAATAAATTTATTTTTATCAATACTAGAATTATTTTTTAATTGATCTGTAATATCAGCAATCTTAATAATTATTGTTCTTAAATCGGTTGAAATTGAGAGTATTAATGCACTTAAAGTTTCAGGGGGTATTTTTTTGTAATTTGCATTTAGAATTTCTTCTATTCTAACACATTCTTTTGCGATTAACATTACTTCTTGTCCAAATGTATTATTTATTTCTTCAAGACTAATTTTTTGTTTTTCAACTAGGGGGTAAAGTATTGCAGAAATAGTGGTTGTTGCACCCATATTTTTTTTGTTTAAAACAAGCAAAATTCTCTTTGCCCGTAAAAGTATTTCTTTTTCACCACTTTTTTGAATTATTTCAAATGCTTTTTTAATTTTTTTTTCACTCTCAAGAGTTTCATCATTTAAAACTAGGTTAGACATAATTTACTTTTAGTAGAAGTTATTTTAATAACTTCTTAGTATTTTTATTTAAGTTAGGGGGGAGTCAATTTGGAGCGTTTTTCTAATTTAGAGTTAATCAAGTTTCCGAAAGTAGATGAGATAGATAATGCAATTTTTGTAAAGAATTTTGAGAGATTTTTTTCAAAAGTGCCTTTGTTAGGGGCAGACAAGCTTACTTTATCAGTTAAAGAATATGCTAAAGGTGGGCTTAGAAAGCAGCATGAAGTCAAAGCGAAGTTATTATTGAATAACAAAGTGTTTGTTGCGTCCGAAACCAATTGGCAGTTAATTGAAACTGTTCAGGATGTGTTGAAGAAATTGGAAAAAGAAGTGCAAAAGAGCACTTCTAAATAATTTTTTAAATTTTCTTTTTTTTCTTCACAGCTTTTTTTGCCTTTTTTTTAGCAGGCTTCTTTTTTGTAGCCTTTTTTACAGATTTTGCTTTTGCACCTTTTTTTGCTGGTGTTGACCTATCTCTCTGTAATTCTTGTCGCATTTGTTCAATAAGATCTTTTACAGACATTTTCTTTTCGAAAACCATTGATAATCCTCCATTAAATCCATTTTTTTAATAAAATAAGCCACTTGCTTATTTTAAGATTACTTGCAAGAATCAACGTTTTAATGATATAAAAACCTTTCTCTCGCCCCTTCCGTGAGGCGGCGCCGGAGGGCACCGTTGGTAGCCCAATGAGAAGTTTTCCAATTGATAATCCCTAAGCGTGCGTATTTGTTATCTTGTGCTAATGTACCAGAAAATAGTTCAACTACAATAAGTGGACACACTGAAGAATGGATTCGCCCATTTCGTAGGGCGGTTCCGAAACGTGGTTAAGTGCTATTTGTAATAGCACCACATCAAGTGGACGTGCTGAAGAATGGATTTCTAGTTAGTGCACTCTTTCCAAACACAAACTCCACTCCGTTACCCTTCAGCGCTCTCTAATAAAATTACCGTTGCTCTCTTCCGAGTCTGGCGGGGTTCGTTTCATAAAAGGGCCTGTAAGGACAGAGCTTCGACATTTGCCTTTGGCGAAATGCATTAGCATTAAAACCTCTTCTTCAGCTTCGACTCCAGCATAAAGCGGATTTCTGGTAACAAGCCACCGCTGGCGGCCCAGTCTAGTCCAAAATAATTTCTAGTCAAAACCTTTTAAAAAGCCAATTTCACTTGGCTGATACGAAGAATTTGGCTATTTTCAATAACCAGAAAGCTAACTTGCTTTTTTAAATTCTTTTTTTGATAATTTATTATATGTCTTGTTTTGAAATTAAACATAAAGATTCTAGTTGCTCCGCACGCACAGGAATTTTAAAAACAGCACATGGGGAAATAAAAACTCCTTTTTTTATGCCAGTTGCAACCAAGGGTGCAGTAAAAAATATTCTTAATTCAGAATTGAAAGAAATGGGTTTTGATTGTTTGATTTCTAATGCTTTTATTAATTATTTAAAGCCAGGTTTACAAGTAATAGAAAAAGCAGGTGGCTTACATAGTTTTATGTCTTGGGATAAAGCGCTTTTTACTGACTCGGGTGGTTTTCAATTAATACTTGATCATTTTTCTCCAAGAGTAACAGATAAAGGAGTTTATTTGAAAAATCCATTTGATAAATCACAAGAATTAATTACTCCCGAAAAAGCTATTGAAATACAAAATGTTTTGGGTTCAGATGTTGCAATGTGTCTTGACCACCAACCTTTATTTGGAAAAAACAGAAATGATTATTTAGATTCAGCAATTCGCACTATTGAATGGGCTCAAAGATGTAAAAACACACATGATTCTAGTAAAAATAAAACCAATTCAAAGCAATTAATTTTTGGTATTGCACAAGGTGGAAATCATGCTGACATTAGGCAGAATTGTGCTCTTGCTTTAACAAAAATTGGTTTTGATGGTGTTGCATTGGGTGGTTTTGGTATTGGCGAAGCGCAAGAAGATATGATTAGAATAATTAAAGCTGTAAAGGAAGTTTTGCCAGAAAATAATCCAACGTATGTAATGGGTATTGGTTCGCCATTAGAAATCCTTTCAGCAATTGAACAAGGGGCTGATTGTTTTGATTCAGCATATCCAACCAGAATGGCTCGCCATGGAAAAGTTTTTACTTCTAGCGGAGCAATAGAAATTGCTAATGCAAAAAACAAAGAAGATTTTTCTTCACTTGATAAAGAATGTGATTGTTTTGTTTGCAAAAATCATTCTCGCGCATATTTACACCATTTGTTCAAAACTTATGAACAGAATGCACACATTTTGCTTTCTTATCACAATATTTATTTTATTCAAAATTTAATAAAAAATTCTAGAAAAGCAATTCAAGAAAACAATTTCATAAAATTCAAAAAAGAGTTTGAAAAAGATTATTTGTTAAAGTAATTTTCTTTTTTTTGCTAGTTTTTGTTGTTGTATTTGCTTTTGTCTTTTTATTGTCGCAAGTAATTTTTCTTTGTTTACTGGCCCAAACCTTGATGCATCAATTATTGCTAAACCTTTTTCTGTTTTGAAAATATTTTTTTTGTGGAAATCTGATGGGTGTAATCCTGCTAATTTTAATTGGGCAACAAGTAGCCTTCTTTCTATTCTATCTTCACAAGGACTTCCATTTATGTGTGTTGTTAGCATTAGTGGTTTTCCGCTAGCCGGATATAATATTCCTAGTGGTTCTGGTGCTTGAAAACCAGCTGCCCTAATTTGTCGCAATGTTCTTGCATGGTGTGTATTTTTTCTATAACGATTTTTTGGGTTTGTAAAAAATATTTTTAATATATCATCTGCTTTTCCGCCAACTTCTTTTGCCCAAATTTGTTGCTTTTTACCACTGACTTCTGTTTCAAGTGTTGTAACAAAATTTACTCCAGGATAATCAATTTGTGGTATTTTTTTTGGATGAGGAATTTCTTTTCCACTAAGAGAGGAATCACTAAATCGAATAAATTTGTGTCCAGCCGGATGCTTCCATAATTCAACTTCACCAATTTTTTTTGTTAATTTGAAGCCATTCATAATTAGGTATTTGTTGTTTCTGCTTAAAAAATAATGTGAATTGCTCCGTGTGTGCGGAGCAATTATTTAATTTTTATTCAACGTCTAATATTCCGTGTTCTGTTATTCTATACAGTGCTTCTCCATCAGGCAGTGATGGTGAGTCAACTAGTTTTGCAACTCTTTTATCATCCTTGCTTTTTCTCAAGTATAGACGAGTTTTTGTTGCGTGCCCAACAATATTTCCCCCAACAGGTTCTGTGGGGTCCCCAAACAAAATATCTGGTCTTGACATTACTTGGTTAGTTACAAGCACTGCAATATTATACATTTCTGCAAGTTTTTGTAGCGTTCTCAAGTGTTTGTTTATTTTTTGTTGTCTCTCTGAAAGTGTTCCTCTTCCAACATATTCTGCTCTGAATTGTGCCATTAGTGAATCAACAATTAATAATTTAATATTTTTTTCTTTTATCATGTCTGATGCTTTTTCTGCTAATAACATTTGATGATCCGCATTGTATGCTCTTGCAACAAGTATGTTTTTCAAAACTGAATCAACATCCAATTCTAATTTTTTTGCGATTTGTATTACTCTTTCTGGTCTGAATGAATTTTCAGAATCAATATACAAGCAAGCTCCTTCTAAGCCACCCAATTCTTTTGGGAGTTGAACGGTTACTGCGGTTTGAAAGCACCATTGACTTTTTCCCGAAGCCATTTTTCCATAAACTTCAGTAATTGATTGTGTTTCTATTCCGCCCCCAATTAAAGTATCTAGTTCTGTTGAGCCGGTTGTTATTCTTCCAACGAGTTTTCTTTTTTCAGCTAATACATCAGCACTCTCAAAGCCCATTTCAAGAGCATCTCTTGCTGCTTTTATTGCTTTGTCAGCTGTGCCGTCCCCTAAACCAGCAATTTCTTTTAATTCCATTGGGCTTGCTACAGCCATTTGTTCTAGTGTTTTATATCCTGCATCAAATAATTTTTTTGCTGCAGTTTCACCCACCCCGGGCAAATCAGTTATTGTTTCTATTTTTTTCGCCATTTTTATCACCTTCTTTTTGTGCCGTTTAGAATTATTCTTGGCGAGAATTAATTCTCTGACACAATAGTATAATTATTGTTGGCTTGTTTTTAAATTAGTTTTGAGTTCCATGCCGGTGTTGTTTTTTTTTGTTTTTTTTCAAAAAAGTTGAGTTAGCTTTTTTAATCTTTCTAATTTATGTTATAAAGTAAGACAATTTTTGGTGAGAAAATTGTTTTTTTTTTAACCCAACACGACTAATTGTTCGTGCATTTTAATAATTTTGAGAGTTGATTTGATGAAACGTGAGTATGTATATTGTGAAAGTTGTAATTCGAAAGAGAATTGTTCTATTTTGGAAAAGAATTTCTATAAAATTAATGATTTTGTTTTAAAAAATGTGTATTTAATTGGAATTTCTTTATTTTTTTTATTAGCTTTTTTAGTTTTAGTAAAATTACTTTTTATTTTTAGTTTATTTCCTTTGTTACTATCTTTATTTTTGTCATTTTTTATTTTTAAAAAGTGGATTAATTTCTAAAGGTGTTTTTGTGAATTGTAAGTGTATTGAATTAAAAGAATGGTTACATAAAGAAATTGTTTTTTTGCAAGGGTTGGAAAAGGAACTCTTACCAAATTCTAAATTACACAATCGTGTTTCTGGAAAAATTGATGCATATTTAATTTTGCTTGAAGTTTTAAATTAATAAAAAGGTTTCTTATTTTGCTTTTTTTATTTTCCAAAGTAACCAAATTTTTTTCTAACTTCAATTATTTTTCCACAACTTAGTGCGCCTTCAGGGCAAGTGCCTTTTGTGCATGGTGGCCCAGCTTTATCATATAATACTTTGGCTGTTTTTTGTAATTGTTCTAATTTTTTTGTGTATAAATCTCTTATTTCCCATTGAGCATTATTACATGTTCTTTCTGCCAAAATTTCGTTATCAATTCTAGCATTTGTTGAACTAATCAATTTCAAAATATCACAATTCAGTAGCAAATATTCTTGAGGCAAATTCTTTTCATTCATTTTTTTTCTAAATTCTTTTACCATTTGGACTTTTTCCATGAATTCTTTGTTAATTTCTTGATTTTTTTCAACACTGGGGGGCATAATTACTTCTCTGTCTAAAGGTAAGTTTGAAAACTCTTCTCTAATATTGTTTGGTAGTCTATGTCTTTCAAATTGGTGATAACAAGTTAATGACATTTGCATTCCAAAATTAGTCCTCGCGTGCTCAATTATGGATGTGTGTCCATAGCCAATTACTCTTTCAGTAACAGCCTTTGCTTTTTCAATGGCTTCATTTTTTTCATCCCATTTTTCTTTTATTTTTGACGCCCCAATTTCATTTGTTGACGTTAATGCTCCCAAACCACTTCTAATTAATGGCTCTTCAAATTTGTTTAACAAAGCGCAATTGTTTTTCGAATCAATTTTGTTAAAATATTCTTGAACAAAATCATTCACTTTGCCAGAATCAAATTCACTTAAATTTTTTTCAATAAATTTGCTAATATTTTTCCCAAGAAGTTCTTTTATTTTTTCAAGTAACTCTTCGCCTTCATTTATTTTTGCTTTTTTTATTGTATTGAAAAAGTTAATTGTTTTTGATAGGTTCATTGTTACTATTATGTTGGTTTTTGTTGCTAATGGAAGAACATACCTTCCATCTTCTATTTTTATTCCATAAACATAATCTTGTTCACTTGCTTTCCTTCCAGCAAATCCCTCTTTTATTTGAGTTATTTTATTATAGAATTTAAATAAATCCAAATTTAATTTTTCATACTCCTCTTTCAAATCACTTTTTTCAATTTCTTTTGGAATTACAAATGCTTCATTGCCCATTTTTACATATCTTTGACTTTGTTGAGTGTATGAATCCAAAGATTCACAGATGTGGTGACTTAAAAGTCGTGAACAATTTTCTACAGAAAAAGAAAAGTTAATTGTTTTTGTCAGTTCATTAAACTCTTGAACATTTAATTCATTATTTTCTAAGAAATCATTTAATTTTTGTAGCTCATTTTTGTTAATTTCAGTAAGTGTAATTTCCATTTATATCATTAAAATTAATTTGCAAAATTCTTATTAATTCACAGCTCAAAGCAAAAAAGTGTCCTATGATAAGTGCTTTTTAGCTTTTTTTCCAAAAGTTTTTTGTCGCCATTTCCTAAATGCAATCATTGAGCGATTCTTTCCGAGTAAAACAACTGTATCAGATAGCGTTTTTGACTCTTTTTGAAAAGAGATATTTGGTTTTGAGCCTCTTAATTTTAGAATATATTCTAGGTTAAAAGAGCCATTCATAACACACTGGCCAAGAAATTGTCCAGATGAAATAATTGTTGGTTTTTTTGTGAATTCAAATTGGGATAACTTTTTTGTGGCTTCTTTTATTGCGGCTTGTATTCGTTGTGTGTCTTCTGGTCGACTGTCAACCATGTCTTTTAAACGGCGGTGTTCTCGAAAACCAAATTCAGTTGACAGACTAATTACTCTTTTTCCAAGTGTCTTTCTAGCAAATTTTATTAATCTGGCTTGTTTTTTTCTAGTTTCTGGATTTTTAGTTGTTGTTGGGACAAAAATTATTAGCGAATTTGCATTTTTCTTTGCTTCAAGAATCATTCGACCATAGTTATCCATTTCATTTTGAGTTACAGCACGTCTTTCTTTTGAGTCTTTCATTTGTGCTTGTCTAAAAAGTGGATGAACTACTAAGTAAATAGAGTCAATTTGCATAGTTATTTATAATTTTAAAAGTATTTAAACAAATTTGCTTAAAATTGTTTTTTGTGAATTATATTTATAACAACTTGCACTATATTTTTTTGGGTGTTGAAATGTCAAATTATCGTCCTGGCAAGGATGTTTATTATTGGAATATTGCAAAAGAAGTTGCTGAAAGAAGCACTTGTATGTCTGTTAAAGGCGGAGCAATAATTGTTCGTGACGATCAGATAATTGCCACTGGTTACATAGGTGCTCCACGCCACACAAAAGATTGTTTTGAAAGAGGAAATTGTTTAAGGAGAGAATTGGGCATTCCATCAGGACAGAGATATGAAATTTGTCGTTCGGTTCATGCTGAGCAAAATGCAATTATTAATGCTGCTCGTGCAGGAGTTTCTCTTTTAGATGGAACAATTTACCTTTATTTTGTAAAACGCTCAGAAGAAGGAGACAAATTTGTTTTAGCTTATCCTTGTTTTATGTGCAAAAAAATGATTATTAATTCTGGAATTAAAAGATTTGTTGGAAATAATGAAAATGGAGAGGTTGTTGCACATAGCGTTGATGAATGGGTAAATGATTGGCGAGAAAAAGATATGTTGGATGATAAAGTTCAATATCAAGTAAAATATGAATCAAAAAATAACGAAGGTAATTTAGCAAAAGTAAAGTGAAAAATAATTTAAAAGAATTAAAAAATAATTAATTAAAAAATTTATTTTTATGAAAGGAAAGCTAATAGTTTTAGAAGGCGGAGATAGCTCAGGAAAGAGCACTCAGTTAAAATTGTTAAAAGAAAGATTAGAAAAAGAAGGCGAAGAAGTTTTGCACATGCATTTTCCAAAACACGATATTTCGTTTGGAAAAGTTGTTGATGCTTATTTAATGGGAGAATATGGAAAAAAAGAAGATATTCCACCAGAATTTATTGCGATGCTTTATATGACAGATTTTTATGAGTCAAAATGGCAAATGGAAAAAGCTTTAGATGGGGGAAAGATAATTCTTCTTTCTCGTTACTTTTCTTCAACACTTACTTATCAAGTTGCCTTAACTCCTGAAGAAAAAAAAGAAGAGATTTGGAATTGGATAAATAATGTTTCTTCTCGTTTGCCCCAACCAGATTTAACTCTTGTATTATATGTTCCTGTTGAGTATTCAATGAAATTACTTGATAATAATGAAAATGCTGAGGCATATAAGAAAGGACAAAAACGCGATCAGCATGAAGCAGATATTGAATTTCAAAAAAATTATACAAAAGAATTTGATAAAACAATTCCAAAATTAAACTGGACAAAATTAGATTGTGTTGAAAATAATTCATTGCTCTCAATTGAAAAAATTCACGAAATGATTTATGAAAAAGTAAAAGAAGTTTTAGAAAGTTGATTTTTATGAGTGAAAAAGATTTTATGCAAAAGTTAAGTGAAAAAGACAAAGAGATTTTTGATACAATAAAAAATGAATTACAGAGAGAAGAAGAGGGCTTGGAAATGATTCCTTCTGAAAACAATATTTCTTTTGCTGTTCAACAGGCAATGGGTTCGATTTTTAATAATAAATATTCTGAAGGTTATTCTCACAAAAGATATTATGGTGGGCAAAAATTTGTTGACCAAATGGAAGACATTGCAGTTGAAAGAGCAAAAAAACTTTTCTCTGTTCCACACGCAAACATTCAACCTTATTCAGGCTCTCCAGCAAATTTAGCTGTTTACTTGGCTTGTTGCAAACCAGGCGACACAATAATGGGTTTGAATTTAAGTGATGGTGGGCATTTAACTCACGGCTTCAAAGTTAGTTCTACAGGCCAGTTCTATAACTCAATCCCATATCATGTGAAAGATGATGGTTATATTGACTTGGAAGAGGTTGCTTTTCTTGCTAGAAAGCACAAACCAAAACTAATTTGGTGTGGAGCAACAGCATATCCAAGAGAATTTCCTTTTGAAGAGATGTCAAAGATTGCTGACGAAGTCGGAGCATATTTTGCTTGTGATATTGCTCACATCGCCGGTTTAATAGTTGGCGAAGTTCATTCTTCTCCAGTTCCATTTGCTCACATTGTAACAAGCACAACTCACAAAACTTTACGAGGCCCTCGTGGTGGAATGATAATGGTTACACAAAAAGGTTTGGATAAAGATGTAGATTTGGCTAAGAAAATTGATTCGGCTGTTTTTCCCGGCTTGCAAGGTGGCCCACATGATCACATTAACGCAGGTAAAGCAGTTGCTTTCAAAGAAGCCCTTGAGCCAGAGTTCAAAGATTATGCAAAGCAAATTGTTCTTAATTCAAAGGCACTTGCCTCTTCTTTAATAGAAAATGGAATAAAATTAGTTTCAAATGGAACAGATAATCACCTTTGTCTAATTGACCTAACTTCTTTTGGTAATGGAAAAGGCTTGTTTGTTCAAGAAGCATTAGATGAAGCAGGAATAACTGTGAATAAAAATACTATTCCAAAAGAACCCTTCTCTCCGTTCTATCCTTCAGGCATTCGTTTAGGTACGCCATCTCTCACAACAAGGGGAATGAAAGAAAAAGAAATGCTTCAAATAGGAAATTGGATTTCAGAAATAATAAAATTGTTCGCTCCGCTTGAAATGCCATCTAATCCTGAACAGAGAAAAGAAGCAATCAAAAAATTCAAACAAGAGCTTAAATCAAATGTGCGAGTGAAAGAAATAAGAGAAGAAGTTAAAAAATTGTGTAAGAATTTTCCATTATATCCAAATTTAAAACTTGAATAATTTGGAAAATTACAAATTAAATTTAAAACTTTTTAGAAAAATATTTTTTTTACAATAACTAAAAGTAATTCCAAACTTTTTACAATATTTTTTTTTGTTTTCTGAATCAAGTCCGAGTTTTTGTGTGATTTTTTTTATTTTTTTTCTTAGTTTCAATAATTTTTGGTTTGCTTTTTGTTTTCTACGTAAAAAGTAAGTAAGCTTTATAAACTCCCTAAACTTATTTATCTCACGTTGAAAAAATTGTGATGCCTGATGCCTAAATTTGTAAAAAAAAGAGATGGTTCAAAAGTTTCTTTTGATGAACATAAAATAGCTGAAGCTATTTGGAAGGCTGCTCAAAGTGTTGGAGGAAAAGATAAAGAGAAAGCACTTTCTTTGTCAAAAATTGCTGTAGAAAGGATTAATGCGCGTTTTGGGGATGAAGGGATTCCAACAGTTGAACAAATACAAGACGTTGTTGAAGAAGTTTTAATCAAAGCTGGGCATGACAAAGTAGCAAAATCCTATATTCTGTACAGACATCAACACGAATTAATTAGAATGAAAGAATCAATGCTTTCAGATTTTGATGTTATTGATGATTATGTAACACAAGAAGATTGGAAGGTTAGGGAAAATTCTAACATGGCTTATTCTTTGCAAGGTTTAAGAAATCACATTTCTTCTTCGCTTGTTTCTAATTATTGGTTGATGAAAATTTATCCTGATGAGATTGGGGATGCTCACAAAAAGGGAGACTTTCACATCCATGATTTAAGCGAGCTAAGTGTTTATTGTGTTGGTTGGGATTTAAAGCAATTATTAATTGAGGGTTTCAAAGGGGTTAGAGGAAAAATTGCTTGTAAACCAGCAAAACATTTTAGAACAGCCCTTGGACAAATAGTAAATTTCTTTTATACTTTACAAGGCGAAGCCGCAGGAGCACAAGCTTTTTCAAATTTTGACACTTTATTAGCCCCATTTATAAGATATGATAATTTAACACGAAAAGAAGTAAAACAAGCGTTACAAGAATTTATATTCAACACAAATGTTCCAACAAGAGTAGGATTTCAAACACCTTTTACAAATGTTACAATGGATTTGGTTGTTCCAAAAAATCTTGCCAATACGCCAGTAATTATTGGTGGAAAACCAATGGAAGCAACTTATAGTGAATTCCAAGAAGAAATTTATTTGTTTAACGAAATTTTTGCAGAAGTAATGACTGAAGGAGATGCTGAAGGAAGAATTTTTACTTTCCCAATCCCAACATATAACATTACAAAAGATTTTGATTGGGATACAAAAAATTATGATAAAATTTGGGAAATGACGGCAAAGTATGGTATTCCTTATTTCGCAAATTATGTTAACTCTGATATGAGTGCAGAAGATGCTAGAAGTATGTGTTGCAGACTGCGTTTGGACAACAGAGAATTATCAAAAAGAGGGGGTGGCTTATTTGGAAGTAGTCCAATGACTGGAAGCATTGGAGTAGTAACAATTAATCTTCCAAGAATCGGTTATTTAGCAGAAGACGAAGTTCATTTTTTTCAAAAACTTGCAAGAGCAATGGACTTAGCAAAAGAATCTTTAATAATAAAAAGAAAAACTTTGGAAAATTATTCAACAAATGGTTTGTATCCTTACTCAGCTTATTATTTGCGAGGGATGAAAGAAACAACAGGACAATATTGGAAAAATCATTTTTCAACAATTGGTTTGATTGGTATGAATGAAGCTTTGATAAACTTTTTAGGAAAAAATTTAACACAAGAAGAAGGAACAGAATTTGCAAAAAAAATAATGCTTTTCATGAGAGAACGACTTGTACAATACCAAGAGGAAACTGGAGACTTATTTAATTTAGAAGCTACCCCTGGTGAAGGAACTTCTCATAGACTTGCAAGATTAGATAAAAAGCAATATCCAGAAATTATTGTTGCTAATAATTCACAAACAAAAAATGGTGCCCCTGCGTATTACACTAATTCAACACAATTACCAGTTAATTATACTAATGATTTGTTTGCGGCTTTAGAAAAACAAGATCCTTTACAAACACTTTATACTGGCGGAACAGTATTCCATATTTTCCTTGGAGAAAAACTTCCCTCAGGGCAAGCAGCAAAAATGCTTGTAAGAAAAGTTACAGAAAATTATCAAATGCCTTATGTTTCTCTTACACCAACATTTAGTATTTGTCCAATACATGGTTATTTATCTGGAGAACACGAATATTGCCCAATTTGTGAAAAAGAAGATACAAGTAAAGTTAGTGAAATTAGCACAGTTGAGAAAGTTGAGAATAACGGTAAATTGAGGAGTTGAGATAATGGTAAAAAAAATCAGAGATTTTTTAACTTTAAAAAACGGGGGTGTTTTTTAAATGGTAAAAACAAAATGTGAAGTATATAGTAGAGTAGTAGGTTACATCAGACCAGTAGAACAATGGAATGACGGAAAACAAGCAGAATTTAAAGATAGAAAATTGTTCGCTGCCGATGAGCAAGCAAAAGTTTGTTAGGTGAATTGAATGTTCATTGGGGGATTAGAAAAAACAACCCTCACTGACTTCCCTAACAAAGTAGCGTGCATAGTTTTTTTAGTGAATTGTAATTTCAAATGCCCGTATTGTTATAATAAAGAATTAACTGCTTACAAATTTTTTAAAAAATCAAAAAGAAAATTAATTCCTGAAGAAGAATTTTTTTCTTTTTTAGAAAAAAATAAAAAAATGTTAGATGGGGTTGTAATTACTGGTGGAGAACCAACTTGTTCCCCTGGTTTAATTCCTTTTATTAAAAAAATTCGTTCATTTGGATTTGCAATAAAATTTGACTCTAATGGTTCAAATCCAGAAATTCTAAAAAAAATAATTAATCAAAATTTGGTTGATTATATTGCAATGGATTTGAAAGCACCATTAAAAAAATACAAAGAGATTACTCGTTCTCAAGTAAGCCAAAAAAACATTTCAGAATCTCTTTCATTAATAATAAATTCAAAAATTCCTCATGAGTTTAGAACAACATTATATCCAAAACTTTCTCTTGATGATTTTAAAGAAATGTCTTTGTTGATTCCAAAAGAAAAATGGTTTTTGCAAGAGATGAATCCAAAAAATGCTTACGAAGCAAGTGTAAGAAAAATGAAATCAATGAAAAAACAAAAAATAAAAGAAATTATTAATTCTTTAAAAAATGAAGTGAATATTAGTTTAAGAGAGTGAAAGTTTGTTTTTTATTATTATTTGAGTGAATTATTTTATGAATAAATTAGTTTGTATTGTTGGGATGACTGGTGCTGGAAAGTCAATTGTTTCTGATAAGTTGGTTGAGAAAGGTTTTGGATTTTTGAGATTTGGACAAATAACTCTTGACATTGTAAAAGAAAAGGGTTTAGAGCCAAATGAAGAAAACGAAAAGAAAATAAGAGAGGGAATCAGGAAAGAGCATGGGATGGGTGCTTTTGCAACACTAAACATTCCAAAATTTGATGGTTTGTTAAAAAAAGGAAATGTTGTGGGGGATGGCTTGTATAGTTGGTCTGAATATAAAATATTAAAAAAAAAGTATGGTGAAAAGTTAATTGTTATTGCAGTTTATTCCCCTCCTGAATTAAGATATCAAAGATTAGAAAAAAGATTATTGCAAAGTAATGATGTCAATTTAAGAAATCGTCCAGCCACAAGAGAAAATGCAATTGCTAGAGATTATGCAGAAATTGAAAATATTGAGAAAGGTGGCCCAATTGCAATGGCAGATTTTACAATAATAAATGATTCAAAAATTGAAAATGTTTATTTACAACTAGAAAAAATCCTTGCAAAAATTTAATTTACTATTTCTTTCACACTAAATTCATTATCTCCACTATAAGAATTAACTCTTTCATAACCAAATAACTTTATTTTTTTGCCTTTTATTTTTTCGTTTATTTCTTCAATTATTTTTTCTGAGCTTTTTCCTTCACTATTTTTTTCTAAATCACTTTGCTTCCAATTAATTAAATTAAGTGCATTTTTTCCAAAAAAGTTAGTTCTTATTTTTCCAGTATCATCTTCTATTATTGCACTCAGCACAGCTCTTTTTTCTCCTTTAACTTCTCCGCAATTCTCACAAATGGCTTTTCCTTCGTTAGAAACTTTTTTTCCACATTTTTCACAAGCTAAAAAATAAACATTTCCTTTTTGTATTTCTTCCACCTTTCCATTAATTATTACATTTTCATTTTCCATTAACTCATTTATTTTTTTCTCATTAACACTTTCTTTTAAAATTTCAATTATTGAAGGCATCTTTTTATCAGATTCTTTTATTTGTGCACTATAGCCCAAGTTAACTTCAATTCCAGCCAAGCCATTTTTTGTATATGCATTTTTTATTTCAACAACATCCCCCTCGTTATATTTTTGTATTTCGTCTGCTTTTTCATTCCAAGCTGTTGCCCGCAATAATGCAGTTTCATCTCCAAATTGAAAACTGCATAATTTTCCTTTTCTTTCTCCACTTTCAAATTCTTTGCACGGAAATTTTCTAATCATTCTTCCAACTAAATTAACATTTTGCATTCCTGCTTTTAGTTCAGAAATTTTTTCAAACAATTCTTCTTTTTTATTTAGTACTTCAATTTTTCCATTATATCCAAGTGATAATTGTTTTTTTTCATTATAACTTGAAACAAAACCATCAACAATCCTTACTTCGCTTCCAATTGTTAAATCATATTTTTCTATTTGATCATTCCACAAAGTAATTCTCACAATTCCCGTATCATCTTCAACTAAGAAAGAACCAACCTTTCCGTTTTTCCCATTTTTTTCAAATTCTTTTATTGGGTAAATTGTTTTCACAATCCCTTTTATTTCAACGTCCTTCATTCCATCATTTAATTCACTTATTTTTATTTCCTCTTTTTCTTCTGATTTCAAACCAAGTTCTTTTTGCACCATAAAAATAGCGCCCTGTTCTGTAAGCAACCCTTCAAATTTTTTTACTTTTGCATCAACAAGTTTCATTATTTCTTTTTCACTTTTTCCACTTTTTTTAGCTATCTCAGAAATAGTTTTTTCTAGCTCATCCATAATAAAAAGCTCTTTCAAAGCCTTTTTATTCTTACCTTGTTTTATAATTTTTCTTTCTTTACACTATGTTTTTATACTTGTTTTTTCTAATGATTATCATGAAAGAAGCAAAGGTATACAACAATTTGATGAAACAATTACAAGAAGAGGCTGGAGCATTATTCTTGGTAATAGATCCCCCTAATCAAACTCCAGAACAAGCCGGAAAGATAGCAAAAATAGCTGAAGATGCTGGTGCAAAAGCGATTGCTATTGGTGGTTCTCTTGGTGCACAAGGAAAGTTACTTGATGATACTTTAACAAAAATAAAAGATAAATGCAAAATTCCAACAATTCTTTTTCCAGGTAACATTGCAACATTGTCAAATCTAGCAGATGCAATTTATTTTATGTCAATGCTGAACAGCAGTGATCCTTACTATATTTCTGGTGCACAAGTAGCATCATCAATGCCTGTAAAAAAAATGGGTTTGGAAGTTATTCCAACTTCATATATTTTAGTTGAACCAGGCAGGGCAGTTGGTTGGGTTGGAAGAGCACAATTAATTCCTAGAAATTTACCATATTTGGCAGGAGCAACTGCTCTTGCGGGACAATACATGGGCTCTAAATTAGCAATTCTTGAATCTGGTGGGGGGGCTTCACAACCAGTAACAAAAGAAATGATTAAGGCAACAAAATCAATTATTGATATTCCTTTATTAATTGCTGGGGGAGTGAACAAACCAGCTTATGCATTTGATTGTATTTCTTCTGGTGCAGACATTGTTCATGTTGGTTCAGCAGTAGAAAATTCTCATTCTTCTGATGTCGCATCAAACAAATTAAAAAAAATGTGCGATGCTGTAAAAAAAGGTGCCAAAGCAAAAAAATAATTTTTTTTAATTATTCAATTCTTTAATAGTTTTACTTATTGCTTCTTCTAAAGGAATTTTTTGTTTGTATCCAATAGAATAAATTTTTTTCAAATCATAATTTCTGCTCTTTTTTAAATGTCTTATATTTTCAAAAGTCATTAAATCATTTTTAACTATTTTTCCAACTAAAACAGCAAACCAGCTCGGAATTGTGGAAACCTTTTCATTCAAATTCATTAATTTTTTAGATTTTTGGCAAAACTCTTTAAGAGTCCATTTTTCTTTTCCAGAAACTAGGTAAATTTCTCCAGGTTCGCCTTTTTCAATAACAATATGCATTGCTTGAATTAGTTCTTTTACATAAATAATTTGAAAAATGTTTTTCCCTGAACAAGGTAAAGGAAAACCTTTTTTTAAAACTTTAAACATTTTTTTCCAATAATCATTTGCTCCAAGAATCATTGCACTTCTGATAATGTTTACATGAATTTCTTCTTGGTGATTTAAAATAATTTGTTCTGCCCCAGATTTACTTTTTTCATAAATATTTTCAGGTTTGGTTTCACTATTTTCATTAACTAAATTTGTATTACTTCCATAAACACCAGTGCTTGATAAAAAAATAAATTTTTTCACTTTTGCATTTACACTTTCTTCTATAACGTTTTTTGTTCCTTCTACGTTAACTTTCCACAAATTAATATTGGAATTTTCTATTATTCCTGCTAAATGTATTACAACTTCCACCCCTTTCAATTCTTTTTTTAGTTGTTTTTTGTTTAAAATATTTTTTCCTTTACTTAAATTATATTCAATTATTTTGTGTTTTTTATTTTTCAATTCATTGGTAAGTTCTTTTCCAACAAAACCATCTGAGCCAGTAACCAAAATTTTCATAGTAAGATTTAGGTGTTAAAGATTTTTAAAACTGCATTATAAGAATAACATTAACAAAAATTCTGGAGAAAAAGTTGCAACAAGTGTTCCAACAAAAATAAATGGACCAAATTTTGGTAAATTTCTAAGAACATAAATTTCTTTTATTTTTGCCTTTTTTAATTTATTAATTTCTTTTTTCCCAACCAAAGTTTTTCCAATTATTTTTTTTATTTTTTCAGAATTTTTTTCTCCCAAAACTTCATCCTCTTCTAATTTGCTAAGCGCAATTTTTTGTTCAAAAAATTCTTCTTTAATTCCTTTTTGTAATGCAACAAATAATAAACCAGCTATTAATGGCAAGCCAATAACATAAACAAACCAAATGCTAATTATTCCACTTTGAGCCATTATAAAAAAGTAAGCAATTAACACAATTCCAATAAAAAACGCATTAAATATTCCTTTTTTTTCTCTTTCAATTTTGATTCCTTTTCTATAATATTTTATTGTGTAATATATTGAGTAGAATAACATGCCACTCATTGCAGCAATAAAAAACAAGCTTATAAGAAAATTAAAATCATTAAATGGATTAAGTAGTGCAATTGCGGTGAACAATTTTACATCCCCCCCACCAATTTTTCCAAAATAATAACTCAAAAACAACAATGCAAAGATTACTGCTCCGCTTAATAAATTAAACCAGCTAAAACTCAACAAAGCCAAAATCACCCCCAGCAAAATCATTGGATAAGTTATCCAATCATAAATATACCCGGTTTTTGCATCTACCACCCCACTAACAAGAGTTCCTAAAAGTAAAATTCCTTGTTGTATTATTTGAATCATTTGTTTTCACCAACAATCATTGTTAAGGTGCCAAGCTTATTCCAGCCAATTAATTTTTTAAAACCCAAACTTAAATAATATTTTTCTAATTTTCTGTTTATGGGGGTAATATTTATTGAGTACCTTTCTCCTTTGAAATATTTTATTCCAAATTGTTTGGCTTCATCCACAAAAACCTGTGCCATACATCTGCCTTTTTTTTCTTCGTTTCCACCAAATTGCCCAATTACATCAATTCTTTCTAAACAAATGGTTTTTGATTTTGAATCAATGCTAATGTTTGCGTCAGCACTTAAATTGGTTCCATTTATTCCCTCAACCTTTATTTGATAGTAGGGTTTTTCATTTAGTGAAAGAAGCATAATTCTTTTTACAGAGAATCTTTCACCAGCTTTGTTTTTGTAAATTCTAACTCTATCTCCTCTTTCACAAAGATATGGGTTGGTAGTTTTTTTTCTATGTTCAATATGTTCTCTTAGTCCAGCTTTTTTTACTTTTAGTTTTCTTCTTAAAATTTTTTTTATCATTTATTTCAACCTAAATTTTTTCTTTGCCTTTTGTCCTTGCATTTGTTGCATCATTTTTCCTAAATCCTTTTCACCCATTTTTTGCATTCCTTTTTCGCCCATGCCTTTAAATCTTTTAAACATTTTTTTCATTTTCTTAAATTGTTTTATTAATTCCCTAACATCTTCAACACTTTTTCCTGAACCTTTTGCAATTCTTTCTATCCTTCCCCTGTTCAATAAATCTGGCTCCAACCTTTCTTTTTCTGTCATAGAATCAATTATTATTTTGAAAGAATCCATTTTTTCTTGTCCCATTTCCATTGCTTCTTTTGGCATTTTCATTCCAAGCCCGAGCATATCAACAACTTTATTTAGTGGTCCTAATTTTTTTGTGGCTTTTAATTGTTCATAAAATATTTTAAAATTAATATTTCCTTTCATTAATTCTTCTGGTGAAATGTTTTCCATTTCAATTTCTTTTGCCTTTTCTAATAATGTTTCTAAATCACCATAGCCCATTATTCTTCCTAAATATCTATTTGCATCAAACTCTTCAAAGTCACCAATTTTTTCTCCAGTTGAAATAAAATAAACGCTTGAATTTGTTTCATTACATGCAACTAATGCGCCTCCACCTTTGCTTGAACCGTCCATTTTTGTTATTATTACTCCATTAATTCCAACGGCTTTGTGAAATGCTTGTGCTTGTTTTTTTGCTAGATTTCCAATATCGGCCCCAAGTACTAACCATTTTTCTTCTCCTTTGAAAGCATCATCAATTTCTTTTATTTCTTTAACAAGTTCATTATCTAGCCCTGATCTTCCGGCACTATCACAAATTATCAAATCATATTTTTCAAATTTTTTTATTCCTTCTTTCACAATTTTTGCAGCATTTTTTTCTTTTTTTATTCCAAAAAAATCAACACCCGCTTGTTTTGCATTTGTTTCTAATTGTTCATAAGCCGCTGGCCTAAAAGTGTCAGCAGCAATTATTCCAACTTTTTTTCCTCTTTTTTTATACCAAGTTCCGAGTTTCCCAGCCGCAGTTGTTTTTCCAACACCAAACAGACCGCATAATAAAATTCTTTTTGGTTCTTTAGGTGCTTCTTTTCCACCCATCATATTTACAAGTTCGTCATAAATTACTTTTGTAACATGTTCTCTTTGACTCATTTTCCCTTCGGCTTTTTTGAATGCTTTTTCTTCAATTCTTTTAGAAATAGCTAGCACTGTATTAATTTCTACATTTGAACTGATTAGTGCACGTTGTATTTCTTTTATTGCTTCTTTTACAACATTTTCATCTACTGCTCCAGCCCCAGATATTTTGTCCATTGCCTTTCGTAATTTTTCTCCAAGCATAATAATGTCTCGTTGCAAAAGTATTTTAAGCATTTAAATTGTAATTATTATAACAATTCTGGGGGTTTAACAATGATTGAATTGATTATAATTGGAATAATAGTATTGTTAGTTGTTGTAATTCTTGGCTGGATAGTTTTGACTTATAATTCACTAATTAGAACTGAAAAGCAAGTTGATAACTCGTGGGCTCAAATAGATGTTCAACTAAAAAGAAGAGCGGATTTAATTCCTAATTTGGTTGACACTGTTAAGGGGTATGCAAAATTTGAGAAGAGTGTTCTTACTGAAGTAACAAAGGCAAGAACGGCTATTCTTTCTGCAAAAACACCTGCTGAATCAGCTAAAGGTGAAAATATGCTTTCTGGAGCACTAAAAAGTATTTTTGCTGTTGCTGAAGCTTATCCTGCTTTAAAAGCTAATGAAAATTTCAAAGCTTTGCAAGAGGAATTATCAAGCACAGAAAACAAAGTAGCTTTTGCCAGACAATTTTACAATGATATGGTAATGAAGTGGAATACAATGATTCTACAATTTCCAACAAACATTTTAGCTAATGCTTTTGGAAAAAATAAACAAAAAGAATCATTTGAAGCAGCTCCAACAGAAAGAAAAAGCGTTAAAGTGGATTTTTCAGACTTGTCATAACGCCGTCATCGCCCGGCGGGTGCGAGGCTTCGCAGACAAGTCTTTTCCATTTTTTTTAAATTTTAATTTTATTGTTTGTATTTTAAAAATTTAAGTAGTTTGAATTTATTTATTAATTGTTTTGTATTTATTTTTGTTAGGTGTTTTGAATGGATTTTTACTCACAAATTTCTCACAACAAAAAGATGACTTATTTGCTTTTCTTAATGTTCTTTTTATTGATTGGTTTTCTTGCATATATTATTTCATTTGTTTTAGAATTTGCTTTTGGAATAGGTTTTATTTTTATTTTCTCAATTTTTGGTATTCTTTCAATAATTTTTGCAGTTGCATCATATTATGAATCTGACAAAATTGTTACAGCAATTTCTGGAGCAAAAGAAGCTTCAATTGAACAATATAAACAACTCCACAATATTGTAGAAGAATTATGTTTAGCTGCAGGCTTGCCAAAACCAAAAGTGTTTATCATTGATGATTCGGCAATAAATGCCTTTGCTACTGGGCGAGATCCACAGCACGCAGTTGTTTGTGTAACCACTGGTTGTCTTACAAGATTAAATAGAGAACAATTACAAGGAGTAATTGCTCATGAATTATCTCATATAAAAAATTATGATGTTAGAACAATGACAATTGCAACTGTGCTAGTTGGAATTGCTGTTTTACTTTCTGATTTTATGTTTAGAATGTTTATTTATGGTGGTTTTAGAAACTCTAATTCAAAAGATTCAGGTGGTTTGATAGTTGTTGTAATTGTTGTTTCAATTTTGTTAGCAATTTTAACACCAATTATTGCTCGAATGATTACTTTTGCAATTTCTAGAAAAAGAGAATTTTCTGCCGATGCGAGCGCTGTAGAAATTACTCGTAATCCACAAGGTTTAGCTTCTGCTCTTGCAACAATTGCAAAAGACACGGAACCTTTAGAAGCAGCAAACAAAGCAACAGCTCATTTATACATTGCTAACCCTTTGAAAGGCCAAAAATTACTAATGAAATCTTTATTTAGTACACACCCACCAATAGATGAACGAATAAAAGCATTGGTTGGAAGTTCGCAAATTTGATTATCTTTTTCGCATTTTGTTTGCAAGTTTTATTATTGGTTTGGTTGGTCTTAATCTAATTAAATTCTCTCTTTGAGAAATTATCTTGCCCTTAGAATATTTTGATTTTCCTGCTATGTTAAAAAATTTTGTTTCACCATTAGAATCTTTGTATGCTACAATTGCATGTAAAGGCTTTTTTATACTTTTGGGGGCAGCAACCCAAAAATTTAATCCTTTTCTCTTTCCAAGAATTTTTGCTAAATTAGATTGAGTTAAACAATCAGAACCATGCAATATTGTTTTTGACAATATTTTTTCACGGATTGCTTGTTTTTCTTCAAAAAATATTCTAAGCTGTCTTAAAAAAATTGTTGCTTGTGAAGTTGACTTCCAACCTTTATCTTTTACAAATAAATCAAATTCTCGTTCTAGTAAATCTAATTCATTTTTTATTGATTGTTCTAATTCTTGCATAAACATTATTCTTTTTTTAAATATTTTAAATTATCCTATTTAGGATAAATTCACTATCAAATTCTTCAAAATCTTCATAATTCTGTCCAGTTCCAATGAAAATAATTGGCTTTTTCAATTTGTAAAGTAGAGAAATTGTTGTTCCACCCTTCGCATCAGTATCAATTTTTGTTAGAATAAAACCATCAATTCCAATCATTTCATCAAATTCTTTTGCCATATCTAATAATCCTTGTCCAGTGTATGCTTCCCCAACATAAATTTTTAAATTAGGTTTTGCAACTCTTTCAATTTTTTTTAATTCTTCCATTAAGTTTTTGTTTGTTTCTTGTCTTCCTGCAGAGTCAATTAACACAACATCATTTCCATTGGCTTTTGCACTTTTTATTGCATCAAAAGCAACAGCAGCAGGATCAGCTCCATATTGTTGTTTAATAATTTTAGTTTCTAGTTTATCAGCATGCTCTTGTAATTGATCTATTGCTCCACTTCTAAAAGTATCAGCAGCCGCCCATACACAGCTCAATTTATTTTTTTTAAAGTATTGTGTTAGTTTTGCAATAGATGTTGTTTTTCCAGCGCCATTTGGCCCAATTAATAATATTGTATAAGGTTTTTCATTTTTCTTTATTTCTTCTAAAACATTTATTTTTTCTGTTTTCATCATTTCGCTTAATATTTCTTTTATTTGTTGTTTCAAAAAATCATTTAAATTTTTTAAAGCAATTTTTTGTCCCACCATCCTTTTTTTTATTTGTTGAGTTATTTCTCTTGCAGTATCTTGTTCAACATCACTTTCAATTAAACTTAATTCTAATTCCCAAATTAATGTTTCAATATCATTTTCTTTTATTTCAACTTTTCCAGAAAAGAAACCTTTTATTTTTCCACCGGCGCCTATTTTTGCTTTTAATTCCCTTTTATCTTCATCAACTTTTTTTATTTCAATTTTTTCTCTTTCAATTACTTGCTCAACCAAATTTTTTTCTAAATCTTCCCCACTTTCTTCTTTAGAAATTTCTTTTTCAAATTCATCATCGATATTTTCGTCAATTGGAATTTCTTTTTCTTTATTTTTTTCTTCGGTTGCATATTTTTGAAATTCTTCTTCAATCTCTTTTTCACTAGGGGTTTCTTCAAGTAAAGAAGCATCTTCTTTTTCAATTTCTTTTTTTATTTCTTCAAAAACTTGATCTTCTTTAGAAATAGTTTTTTTTGGCAACTCTTTTTCTTTTGAAATAAATTCTTTCTCAAGTATTGGTTCTTTTTCTAAAATAATTTCTTTTTTAGGGGTAATTTCTTCAGAAGAGATTTCATTTTCTTTAGTTTTTGTTTCTTTTTCAATTTCTTTCTTATCTAAATTATGTTTTAGTCTTTCTCCGAAATTGCTTAGTTTTTTTTTAAGTAATCCAAACATTTTATTTCACACTAATATTTTTTTGTTTTTCTGCTTCTATTTGTTTTATTATTCCAATTAACTCGCTTAATCTTTGCTTTGATTTAAAAATGTCTTGTGCAACATTTTTTGCTTGTGCTTCTAGGTTTGTTTTTTTTCCTTCAAGCCATTTAATTGTTTCTGTAATTTCTTCTTCTAAATAACCATTTTCTGCAAATGCTCTTTTGCATTTTTTAGTATTTTTTATTTCAGCTTCAACTATAACCCCTGGGCCAACTTTAACCATTATTGTCTCTGGTTTTTTTTGTATTTCTTTTAGTGATTCAATACTCAAATGTGTTTCTCTTAAAACATTTTGTAAATCAGAGTAAAATCTTTCTCTGCTTTGTAACATGCCTTCTTCTTGTTGTGCCATTTGAATTATTTGATTTTCTGAAAATGTTTGTTTCATTTTTTAGCCTCCTTTAGTGTTTCAATTGTTATGTTTCTCCTTGGAATTTTTTGATTCCCACCAAAAAGCGAATAATTTTTTTTCTTTTGCTTGTTCTTCATTTTCTGCTTCTATTATTTTTGTGTATTTATGTTCAATTCCATGTTTTTTGAATATTCCAATTATTTCAAATTTTTTCATTTTTTATCTCCCCTCATCACTTAATGCTTCATCAATTCTATTCATTTCGTGTCCAGTTGTTAGTTCTCCAACTATTGCTCCTTTTGAATTAGCTATAATTGAATTTCTTATTAATTTATCCCCTGTGTTTGCAGTTGATGCTCCACCTTTAATATTTAATAATTCCTGAATATTTTTAACTTCTTCTTCTGTTGCATTTGGATTAATTACAAATCCTTTGTTTGTTATTACTATTGCTGAACCAACAGCATCAGTTTTTGCAATATTTGTTTGAATTATCTTAAGTTTTTCTTTTTCAAATACATTTATTTCTTTTGGACTTAGGGTTTTTGACAATATTGCATGAGTGTCATTTATTTCAATCAAGTTTCCAAGTGCATGTTCTGTGCTCAATATTTCTACCTTTATTTCTTTTTCAATTGTTTCAATTTCTCGGTTTGAAACAAAACTTGGCAAAAATATTTTTTTATTATTCATTTTTCCAAATACTGCTAACAATGAAGAATCATAAATATTTGTTCTTACTAATTTTACATCTAATGTATCTTCAATAAGTTTGCTTGCTTTTTCTTCAATAGATTTTGGGGCAAAGCATAGGTTATCGTTTGTTATTGCAAACAAACCAATGTAAGTAGAACCAAGTATTTTTGTTTTTTTAATATTCATAAAAATTCTAGAAAAGGCTTTATTGTTTTGCCTTTTCTTCAACATTTTTTTCTTCATTTTTATTTTCTGTTTTTAAATTTTCTTTTTTTTCAGAAGTTTTTGATTTTCCTTCCAATTGTGCTTTTGCTTCTTCTGCTTTTTCCTTTAATCCTTTCTTTTTTGTTTCTTCTTTTTTAACAATGATTTTTTCTTCAGGTAAATAAACGCGAACATTCTTTCCTTCAGGGATAACTTTTACAGTTATTTTTTTTACTGTTTTGAACATTCCCCTCTCCCATATTTTTTCGTTTATTCCATTACTTAATTTAACTTCAATTGCTCTTGTTTCTTTTCTAACTGCTTCTTTTATCAAATGTAACGCAGCTTTTGATTTTTTTGTTGCTGGTTTTCCAAAATTTTTTTTCATGCTTATTGTAATTATTTTTTCTTTAAATTCTTTAACCATTTTTCCTCACCTACTTATGATCTCCACTTTTTATTCTTATTTTTCCTTGTTTTGTTTCATGTTTTTTGAATCTGTCTCCAATGCCAATATTTTTCCAGGTTCTTTTTTGTCTTGAATTCCATAATCTCTTTCCAGCTTTTTGCATTAACCAAACTGGTGCGCTTGTTAAACCCGAACCAATTTTTTTTCTTTCACTTATTTGAAAATCTTTGAATTCTTTGTCTTTATTTCTACTCATTCAGCATCACCTTTTTTTTCTTTGTGTGGTTTTTGTTTGTCTTTTGGTTTGTCATGTTGTTTTTTTTCACTTTCTTGTTTCCTTAATTCTTCTTTTACTTTTTGTGATTGTGCATCATCTTTTCTAATTTTTGCTTTTTTAGTGTATTTTCCTTCTTGCATATTTTTTGCAACAATTTTAGAAATTTCATTTAAAAATTTTTGTCCTTTTCCTGATAATTTTCTTCCTTTTGGTTTTGCTCTTTCTAAATATCCTGCTTGTTCTAATTTTTGTACTGCTGTTCTAATTACTTTTCCACTTGCTTTTCTTTGGTGTTCAGTTTTTACTCCTCTTCTTTTTCTTCCACCATAATAAGTTCTCAAATGGTTTGTTCCAATAACATTCCATTTATATGCTCTGTAAAGAATACTTCCCATTCTCACATAAAACCAGTCAGTTCTTTGTGGTGCTCTTTCTTTATGTACTCCACTTTTTACATATTTTGTAAAATCTGGTTCTTGTATTTCTGCTTTTAGTTGTTCAGCAGCTTCCTCTATCAAGTGCTTTGAAGGCACGTCATATATTCCCAATATCATCACCTTTTTTCAGTGTTAAATGCTCAATCCGAACTGCCGTTCAGAGAACAATTTGCTCACCAATACTAATTTCCCTTCAAAAAACCTTTATAAATGAATGTTTTAAGGGCAGGGGGTTATTGTTAAAGCACTAATATTACAAGGGGACTGTGGGGTAGAAGTTGTGATTGAACCAGTAAGAACTGCGGGGGCAGAGCAATAAAGGTTATAACTTAAATTATTGCAGATTCTTACATTGTTATAATTTGCACTGGATGTATAACTCATTCGATTGCCTTGTTCATTTGAACTAATTTGAACATTTTCTAAATTTATGTTGTTAATATTATATTGTATGTCAATTCCCAATGTGTTTTCAGTGATTACACAATTTTTTATTGTAATATATGAAGAGTTAATATTTACTGCAACCCCATTAAATGAATGAATTTTTCGTCCCGCACAATCAATTGTTGTTGTTGCTGTGCCATAATTACTAAGTGTCAAATTAAAATTTCTTGATTCATTTTGAGTTAAAAAGTATGTTGCTCCTTTGATAAAAGTGGTTGTGCTTTCAGTAATTGGTATTTCTCCTCTTGTTATTCGCAAATCAATTTCTGCTTGACTCATTTTATTTTCTAGCGGGTCTATTTCTTCTAAGTTATTTTTTTGTAGGGTTCCATGTCCACCACTCGCCGTTATTTTCACAATATTTAGTGAGTTTATACTAGTGTCTGGGTAATTATTATTACAATAATCTTCAATACAAACAATTATATTTTCTCCAAGTGTAGCAAGATTTCCAAGTGTTGTTCCGCTTCCAGTGTATGTATAATATTCACTAGTTCCTATTGGTATGAAGTATTTGTTTTCTGCATTTGCTTTTGCTTCTAATAAAGGATTATATGTTGCAGCTACTTGTTCATCTCCAACGTTTTCTCCACCAGTTCCAACTATTCCTGTCATTGTTACTACAACAATTGCAACAACCAGTATTGCTGCGCCAATAATTAGTAAATATTCAATTGCGCCTTGTCCTTTATTGTTCATAGCATATCAATATTAATTTTACTTGTTTTTATTTGTTTTCTAAAGAGTATTTTTTTACAAATTCACAATCTTTACACTCAACAACAAAAAATGGTTTTTCTCCTTTTCCAATGACATTCATTGAAAAGCATTTTTTACAAAACTTTTTTTTCATTTCTTTTGGAATGGGGGTAGTATTTTTTTCGCCAATTCTTTTTGCCAAAGATAAATATCTTTTAACAAGTTTATTTTTATCTTCTCGTTTAGATTTGTTCATTTCTTCCGCAAGCTCAAATAGTCTATTTATTCTTTCTAGAGTAATTTTATTGTTTTTTTTCATAAAGAATTAGTTTATTGAATGTTTTTTTAATATGCGCTCGCGGGTAGTTTAACCCGCAAACCCTTTGAAAAAGGTTTTGCATTCCTAAATTGAATGCTTCGCTTGCGAACTCTTTGAAAAAGGTTTTGCATTCCTAAATTGAATGCTTCGCTTGCGAACTCTTTGAAAAAGGTTTTGCATTCCCAAATTGTTTAAGTGCGCCCGCGGGGATTTGAACCCCGACAAAAAGCTAACATCAGCAATTGTTTAAACTCGCTTTCTACCTATTGCTTGTCAATAGGCAAATTCTTTCGCGAGCCTTAACAAGGCTCTGGAAGGCTTTTATGCTACCATTACATCACGGACGCGACGGCTTGCTCCGTCGACACGCAGTCCATCTTCGCTTTGCTCGATGAACTTTTCTGGACGGTTGGCATTAATTTTCAGTTGACTACTTTGTAATCAGCTTTACAAAACTTCTCTTAAGTTTCTTTTTTAAAGCTTGTCTTTTTAACTAAAATCTTGGATTATTACACATTGCGAAAAACTTATCTGCTCTTTTTTTTCCAAGTATGGATTCGGCTTCTCTGCTTAGTTCAATCATTTTTTTATCTTCCCATAATTTTCCTTTTGCTTGCATTAGTGTTCTTTGGTTTGCTCGCATTCTGGCTTGAACATATAATCCATTAATTTTTTGTATTTCTGTTGAATTTGCCCCAATTCTTTCTAATGCTCTAAACATTTTAACTTCGGGATTTTCATTTTTTCTTTTTCTGATTTTTGTTCTAAAGCTTAGTGCCCTTAATATTGGTGGTAATTTCATAATATCTTCTCACAATAATTTTTGAGCAAAATTGTTTTAAACTAGTTTAGTTATCATTTTCATATGTCTGGTACTTTTATTGTTTTTGATGGTTTGCCGGGTTCAGGTAAAGGCACTCAAATAAAAAAATCCTTTGAATATATTTTTGAAAAAAGCAAAAAATATGATAATATTTTAATTACTGATGAACCAACGCAAGGGCCCTTTGGTTTGCAAATAAGAGAGCTTTTTAAGAAACAAAAAACAAGTGATGATTTCAAAGATGAATTGTTTGAATTATTTGCAAAGGATAGAGATTGGCATATTAATGAAATAATTAAACCTGCGTTGGAAAAAAACTTTGTTATTTTGTGTGACAGATATAAGTATTCTTCAATTGCGTATCAAACAGTCCAAGGAACAAATTTTGAAAAAGTTTTTTCAAAGCATAAAGATTTTTTGGCACCTAATTTAGCTTTAATTTTTGATGTTTCTCCTGATGAAGCGTATAAAAGAATGAATTCAGCAAATGATGAAAAAAGAAAAAGTTCAGATCAGTTTAGACAACTTGGTTTTATAAAAAATTTACGCACTTTATTTAATGATTTACCAAAAAAATTGTCAAATGAAAACATTAAAATTATTGATGCTAATAAACCAATTGGTGAAGTTTTTTTGCAAGTGAGACAAGAAATTGACAAAGTTTTGCATTAGAAAAAGCTTAAAAATGAGAAAGTGTTTATCTTTAACATGAATTATGACCAAGTAATTAATGCAGCGTATGAATGGATTTCTTTAGAAAAAGCAATGTGGTTTTTGTTATTTTTTTGGTTATCTCTACCAGTTTTAATGATGGTTCCTTATGCACTTGCAGATGAACTTTTTTATTTTGAATTTAATTGGATAGTTCATGGACTTTATTATATTATTTATTTGTCAATCTTACTTGGTTTTATGTTACTAACTTGTGCTTGCTTGAATCATAAAAAGTTGAGTTCAAGCAAAGTTTCTATTTCAAAATATATTGACACTATTTTTCTAGTTTTTGTTGAATTGTGGTATGTTTTGGTTTGGAATATGCACAAATCGTATAGATTTACTCAATTATTATTGTTAATTGGAATTCCGATTTTGGCTTATTATTATTCAGTTATTTCCTCAGTCCTAATTGGAGTCGCCTTACTAATTTTTGGTGTGGCTTACTTGATTATGGTGATATATAATGCAATTAGATGCTCATTTTCAATTACAATTTTTTATAATAAAAATGTGTCTTTGGAAGAAGCCGTAAAAGAATCTTGGCATTTGACGCATAGAAAATTTTGGAAAATATTATTTTCTTACATTTTTGCTATTGTTTCAGCATTGGTTCTATTTGTCATTATTAGTGCAATTTTAGCTGCAATATTAAATTTATTTTTGATAAATTATTTAACTTTAGCAGTTTCATATAAAACCGCATTATGGCTGGCAGCAATATTAGCCCTTGGTCCAGCATTAATTAGTTATTATTTTGGATTTATTGAAATATATTCTCAGTTAAATACACATCACGAGTCTGATAAGAGAGTTAAAAGAGTTTTAGCAAATAGGCTTATGACACCAGTTGCTAAACCAATTGTTGTTAGAAAGTTTGCTGCTAAAAAAGTTAATAAGAAAAAAGCAGTTAAAAAGAAAACAACAAAGAAAAAATCTAAGAAAAGAAAGTAATTTTTAATTAATCTTCTTTTTAATTTAGTTTTTTTTTGAATGCGACTGCCGGGAATTGAACCCGGGCCTCGTCCTAGTTGCGTTGCAACTTTTTTTTTGCGAGCTTTTATTAAAAGCTCTTGGCAAGGACGAATCATAGCCACTAGACTACAATCGCACGACGGCTTGCTCCGTCGACACGCAGTCCATCTTCGCTTTGCTCGATGAACTTTTTTTTTGGTATCAACAAGACTTACAAATCAATTGTTTTAGAATGTTTTTAAACCTTGCTTAAACATATCTTTTTTTTGTTGCAAAAACAACTAATAATGCAACTGCAAATAATGGCAGTAAAATAAAAACTAACATTTCAGGAGTTAGTTTTAGCTCGCTAAGTTCTGTGTCATGAGTATCAATTTGTTGTACAACAACCGTTTCAACAGGGGTGTTAATGTCTTCAATAATTTTTTGAAGTGCAGGATAAATAGTTTGTGTATAAGTTTCAGTTTCTGTTTCGATTTTTAATAAATATGGTCTTTCTTCAAGAGGCAAATCTTTTTGTATTTCAACTTGTTCAAAGCTAGCTATTGATTCAGTCCATTGGTAATTATTTGAATCAACATTAATTTTTACATCAGATTTAGTTGGAGTGTTGTTTGCTATTTTTATTTCAAATCTTAATTGGTTTCCAAGAACTATTGGAGTAACATCTAAAGTTTTAACAGATCCAGCAGTTGAATTATCGCCAGGAGTTATTGTATAACCTTTTTCATATGGGCTACTTAAACTATTGAATGTCATTTTGCCCCCCGATAGAATTTGATCGCTATTAAGTGATACATCAGGGTATGCATAAAATTTTACTTCTTTTTTTTCCCCTGGGTTGAGAGTCACTGACTGGGCAGCAGTATCAAAAAATATATCCTTTTCTTCTGTCAACTGATTATTTTTTATTTTAACTTTCATGGATAAAGTATTTTCTGGGCTAAGTTTTACATTTTGAATTTTTATGGGCACAGTCAAATTTCCAGATGTGTTGTTAGTAATTTCTAGATTGATTTCATTCCATTGCTCTGCTTTCAAAATTGGATTTTCCCAATCCAAAGTTACATGCGAAAAAAACTCTTTGTTAATTATTTTTATATCAGGCAATGTTTGATTTTGGAATAGTACGTTTGCGGTGGAAGGAAAAACTGCTTTTGCAACTGATTGTGTTACATCACTAAACGATCCCATCCTGATGTGTGTTGCATCAACGAAGCCGGGTTCACGAAAGGTTGGGTCACTTGCAACCCAGCCAATGTCGCGATGATACACTTCTAACCAAGCGTGGTTTCCCCATTCTTTTCCATCGTAGGTTACTCCAATTGCTAACCGAGTGGGTATGCCCTTTGCACGCAGTAGTGCTGCTGCAAGATTTGAGAACTCATCACAAACTCCTTTTCTACTTAAAAGTGTGTCAATTGCTGACAATTGCAATAGATAATATTTTTGAAAGTCAGCGCCTTGTGCATATTCCACATAATCGTTAACCCAAAAAATGGTTTCGTTTAAATTTTCAATAAATTTGTTGCTCGTTAGCTTGTTGCTTGCAACGGTTAAGATTTCGCTTGAAGTGCTTTCTACACTTTCACTTTTTTCAGTAAACTTTTTAACAGATTCAGCAACATCCCCTAAAACATAATCACTAATTTTGAAAAGTAATGCGTGTGTTTCAACTTCTGCAATTAATTCATAGTTGAATGTCCCATTTTCTGGAATAGTGAATTTAACATATTTGTTTTCAAATTCATCAAAAACATATTCTGGTAGAATAGTTTTATTGTTGATGTATAATTCTTCTTTAATTACTCTTACTTGTTGATAATCTGATTTTTGAAAAGTTAATGTTTGAAAAGTAACTTCTTGCCCAGATTTTAAATCAGTTATTGTGCCGGTTCCTTCAAGGGTTACATTTGCTTTCAAATAACTAATTGTTGTTGGGTAGAAATCTTCTGCAAATACTTGACTAAAAAGCAAAATCAATATTAAAAAAAATAATATTTTTTTCATTAAAGAATTAGTGTGTTTTGCTTTTTATTTGTTAGTTTTTTTGTAATTTGGATTAAAATGGGCCGAGAGAGATTTGAACTCTCGACTCTCACCTTGTAAGGGTGATGTCATAACCGCTAGACCACCGGCCCATTATAAACAACTAATTCTGAGTACTTTTAGTAGCTCATTATTAATTATAAAGAATTCAATAGCACGATATTTTTAAACCTAACATTTAAGCGTTTTAAGAAAGTTTATATATTAGTTTTCAATTATTTCTTCAAAGGTGATTGTTTTGAGAAAAATTGTTTTATTCAAAATTGGTTCAAAAAATGCTGAGTTACCACGGTTGGTTGGTGCATTTTTATTAGTAGTTTCAGTATTAATGCTTTTTCAATCAGGGGCAGTAATGTTTGACTCATGGCAAGCGGTTAAAGGATTTAATGGTTGTGTTGATGATGCATATGCAATTAATGCTGTTGATGACCCAACATTGGCTGTGCTTTCAGAATTAAAATATCAAGATTGTAAAGAATCATTATACCAAATTACTGGTGCTCAAGTGACTGGGGGTCAGAAGTATTTAACATCTAGACAATTTTGGACTGCATTTATGGGCCCAATAGGCAATATATTTATTTGGGCAATAGTTTTGTTGATCGCAATGATGCTATTCAATAATTCTTCAATTGTTGTTCCTATTGAACAGGTTGAAATTCCATTAAATGTTGAATCTAAAAAAATTGTTTCTATTAAGAAAAAGAAAAAATAGAACAGCAGTAATGCTGTTCTTTTTCTTATTTTTTTACATTGATAGTATATTAACTTTGTCTGATTTTGCAGTGCCTTTTTTTGCTCCAATAATGTTAATTACATTATTTTTTTCTGCAGAATCAACTAATCTTTTAGTTATTATTCCATCAAATAATATTGTGTCAATTTTTTTTTTGCTTTTGTCTAAGTTTTCAACAAGTTCTTTAACGGGCACATCTTTTATTTTTTTGCCTTTATTATCATAAAGTCTTGCTTTTAAACTTCCTTTAATTTTTGAATAATCTTTCTCAATATTTGATGAAGGGTTATTTTTTTTACTAATTGATTTTTCAACAACTGGTTTTTCAGTTATAATTTCTTTTGGACTTTCTACAATAGTGGGTTTTGGTGCACGATAGTTTCCTTGAAATGGATCAAATCTTGGTCTAAATCCACGATCTTCTCGTGGTCTAAAACCAGGCCCGCCCTGTGGTCTAAAGTTTCCACTATCTCTTGGTCTAAAATTGTTATCTCCGTGTGGTCTGAAATTATTATAATTTCCTTGCCCATCTCTTGGCCTGAAACCATTACTTCGAAAATCATTGTTTCTGTAATTATTGTTTCGAAAATTGTTGTTTCCAAAGTTGTTTCTTTGTCCATTGAAATTTCTATTTTGGAATTGGGGTCTGAAATTATTATCATTTCTTTCAAATCCAGAGCTTCCTGCTTCATAATCTTTGAATGAAACTCTTCGTTTTAGTGCTTGAAGAATTTCTTTTTGTGTTAGTTCTTCAACTTCTTTTCCATCTGGAGCTTTTGCAACAAAATTAACATTTGCCATTGATGCTAATTTTTTTACATTCATGTCTCCACCTCTATCTCCATCAATTAATACAATTACTCTTTTTTCATTGCATAATTTTACTAGTGCTTGATCAATATTACTTCCGTTCATTGCTACTGCATTATTTATTCCATAACCCAATAGTTTTAGAACATCAGCTCTTCCTTCAACAACAATTATCAAATCACTATCTTCAACTTCTGGTCCAGCTTCCAATCCATTAAGATTCACTAATTTTTGTGTTCTTACTCCTTCTTTGATTTCTGTTGCTAACTCACTACTTTCAACACTTTCAAACTTTTGCATTTTTTGTAAAAGTTGTTTTGCTCTATCAGTTATTTGTGTTCTTTTTTCTTTTCGCACATCACTAATACTTATGATTGTAACTTTTGTATCGCAAGGTCCAACTTTTTCAACAGTTTCTATTGCTGCTGCTAGGATACTTGTTTTTACTTGGTCAAGGGAGCTTGGTAAAGTTATTTCACCAGTTGTTTTTCCCTTTCCTTTATTTACAGTTATTTCTATTCTTCCAAGTTTGCCTGCTTGTTGGAGTTCTTTCAAATCCATATCTTCTCCAAGCAATCCTTCACTTTGTCCGAATATAGCTCCGATAATATCGGGTTTTTCTACTATTCCTTCTACTTCGTATTTGGCTTTTATTTCATACTTTACAGTATTCAAATAAGTTTTTGCCATAATTAATTCACATCCTTTTTTGTTTTGAATTTTTTTTATATTTTATTTTTTAGAATTAGGATTTTAGTTTTCGCATTATATCTTCTTTTGAAGATTTAACTTCAACTATTTTTTCCCTACTTTTTAATCCTGAAACAATTTCTACTTCGCTTTTGAAGATTTTTTTTAATCTTTTAACAATCTCTTTGTTTGCTTTTCCTTTTTCAGGATTACTTTCAATTTCAATTAATAATAATTCTCCCACTACATCAATCTTGAATTGGGGTTTTCCAGTTGAAACCTTTATTTTCAACGTCGTTTTTTCCATTTTTTGAAATCCTAATTCCTAAAAAATCTTATTAACTAAGAGGTTTATAAATCTATAGATTTTGATGACTCATTACAATAAAGGGGCAAATGCTGAAAGAGAATTAATTAAATTGCTTTCAGAGCAGGATTTTGCTGTTTTGCGAGTAGCTGGCTCTGGAACGAATCCTTTGCCATGTCCAGATGTTGTGGCTTTGAAAAAAGGCACAGCAATTGCTTTTGAATGTAAAGCCAAAAAAGGCAAATATTTGCCGATTGGGGTTGAGCAGATTGTAGAAGAAGTTGGTTGGGCAGAACAAGCAGGAGCAAAATTTCTTATTGCTTGGAAGGTTCCACATAAAGGGTGGCTTTTTTTGAAAGTTGGTGATTTTAGAAAAAAAGATAAAAATTACATGATTACTTTAGATGAAGCGTTTGAACATGCTCTTCCTTTGGAAAAAGTAATTAATTTGGAATTTTAGCTTATTTTGTTTTTTAGTTTGCTTTATAATTCTTTTTTTTCACAATTATTTTATGAGATTGATGAATGAAGAAATTGTAAACGAACTTAAGCTTCGTTTAGATTCAGAAAAATCAATGAGTAAACGCGTTAAATTAAAACGATTAATTCAAGAGTTTAAAGAATTAGATTAGCTTTTTTAAAATATTTTTTTGGAGTGAATATTAAAGTTCATTTTTTTCATATTGTTCTAACAAATATCTAGCTGCTTTGCGAGTATCAACTACTCCGCCACTTGCCAAAAATCTTTTTTGTTCACCAATTTTTTCCAAAATTTCTTCTTCATCTCCTGAAACATTAAATTTTTTTTCAATTTTGTCTTTAATTTCTTTTATTAATTTTAAAGCAGAAGTTTCGGTGTCATGTAATTGGTTAGCATTTTTTGCTCCAAGTAAAAATAATTCAAATTCATCTCTTTCATTATGCGGAATTATTCCGGGGGCGTCTATCAAATATATTCCATCACTAATTTTTATTTTTTGTAATCCTCTTGTGAACCCAGCTCTTTTTGAGGTTCTTACTTTTCCTTTTCCAGTTCCACCAAGCGAATTTATTAATGTGCTTTTTCCAGAGTTTGGGTAACCTAATAAACCAATTGTAAGAGTTTCGCTTTTTCCTTTAGCGATTTGTATTTCTCTTTTCAAAATATTGATTCCGTTCTTTTCTTTTGCTGAAACAAAAACTACTCTTGCATCTAATTCATTAATTAATCTTTTTTTTTCAATTTCATTTTTTTCGTTTGTAGACAAGTCAGCTTTGTTTATTGCTAATATTAATTTCTTTTTTTTTCTAATAATAAAATTTTCTATTGCTTGATTTCTTGTCTTTTCTGGAAACCTTGCATCAAGCACTTCAAGTATGACATCACACTCATTTATCAGTGTGTAAATTTGTTTCATAAATCCTTGGCTCATAAGTAAAACCTTTAACAAAGTTTCTAAAGTAATTTCAATTTAGAAAAATATTTTTGTGCTTTCATTTCATCAACTGGTCCACAGGCAAAAGCTGTTTTACTTCCTGAAGCAATTTGTGTTCTTCCAGCATCAGTAATCAACATGCAAGGCAATTCTTTCTTTGTCTTTTCAAATAATTCAAGTAATTCTTCCGTACTATTAACTTTCAAAACAATTTTTTTCATTCCATTCATTTTCCATTCTTCAATAACTTTATCATCAACTTTGTCCAAAACAGAAACAGATGCATGGCTTGCTTGTGCTGCAATCTTCCCCTTATTCATTCCAAGTGAATTGTTGATTATTATGTATTGTGTTAGTTCCATAATTATCTTAGGTATATAGAAGTTTAAAAATTAGTACTTTTTTATTTTTCTCTAAGTTGATCAACCAATAATTTTTGTTGATTTTTTATTGCCCTGTCGGCTTTATTAAAATTAAGTTCGCATTCAATTATTGCACTTTCAATTTCATTTTTGTTTCTTTTATTTTTTTTAAGTTTGGATTGTTCAACAAAATATTTCCATAACTTTTCCCAATTTTGCTGTTGTTTTTTAACTTCTTCAATATATTTCATTCTTTGTTTTATTGTCATGTTTGGTTTTCCCTTTTTTACAAGACGAAGGTTTAAGTGGTGTTCAAAAAGATTAATCCTTGTTCCCAACCATTGTCCATTATATCTCAAAGGTGCACTTTTCTTCATAATTAGTATTCTTTTTCTAGATATTTATACTTATTCTGTTTTTGGTTTTTCCATTTCAATATCGTCACGTTTATTCTTGATTTTGTAATACCAAATTGCTGCCCGTAGAGCTTCATCTCCAAGTACGGAGCAGTGTATTTTTATTGCTGGTAAACCCCCAAGCCTTTCAGTAATTTCCTTTCCACTTATTTTCAAAGCATCGTTTATTTTAATTCCGCCATTTTCTGTTAACATTACTGAAAGCATTGAAGTACTTGCAATTGCACTTGCGCATCCAAAAGTTTTCCATTTACAACCAACAATTCTATCCCCTTTAATTTTTATCCACATTTCCATTATGTCTCCACATTTCATATTCCCAACTTTTCCATAGCCATCAAAATCTTTTATTTCTTCTTTTGATTTCACAATATTTTTTGGGTTAAAAAAATGTTCTTTTACTTTTTCTGAATAAAACCAATTCTCGCCTTCTATTTCCATTTTTATCCCTCCCATACTGGACTAATCGCCCTTAACTTTTTAACAATTTTTTTTAATTCTGTTATTGTATAATCAATATCTTTTTTTGTGGTAAACTTTCCAAGTGAAAATCTAATACTTCCATGAGCAGTTCCATGCTCCAATCCAATTGCTAATAATACATGGCTTGGTTCAAGTGATTGTGAGGAACAAGCACTTCCTGTAGAAACTCTAATTCCTTTTTCATTTAGCATTAAAAGTATTGATTCTCCTTCAATTCCATAAAAAGAAATGTTTACATTATTTGGCAACCTTCTTTTTCTATCTCCATTAATCTTTGTTTTTGGAATTTCTTTTTCTATTTTTTTAATCATATAATCTCTTAATTTTTCTAGTCTTGCATTTTCTTTTTTCTTTTCCTTTTCAGCCAAATCCAAAGCTTTTGCTAATGCAATAATTCCAGCAACATTTTCAGTTCCTGCTCTTAAACCAAATTCATGTCCTCCGCCGTGTATTAACGGTTCTATCATTAATCCATTTTTTTTGTAAAGTAAACCAGTTCCTTTGAAAGCATAAAGTTTGCTTCCATTAATTGTCATCAAATCAACACCTAAATCTTTTACATTTAAATTAAGATATTCAGCACCTTGACATGCATCAGTGTGCAGGGGAATTTTTTTTGCATGGCAAATTTCTGATATTTTTTTTATTGGTTGTATTGTTCCAATTTCATTATTAGCATACATTATACTTACAAGCAAAGTATCCTCGCGAATTGCATTTTCTAATTCATTTAATTTAATAATTCCGTTTTCATCAACATTAACGTAACTTATTTTAAAACCAATTTTCTCTAACCATTTCATTGTGTGCATGACAGCATCATGTTCCGTTTTTTGAGTAATGAAATGCCCGCTAACTTTTCTATTTTCTTTTATTGCTTTTAATAATTCTCTAAATGCAATTCCTTTTATGGCTAAATTAATGCTTTCTGTTCCTGAACCAGTAAATATTATTTCTTTACTTTCACAGTTCAAAATTTTTGCTATTTTTTCTCTTGCATTTTTCATAGCTTTTTTTGTTTCTAGCCCGGTTGAGTGAAATGAGCTTGCATTCCCATATTTTTTTTCAAAATAAGGTAGTGCTTCAGTTAGAACTTCTTTTCTTACTGGTGTGGTGGCACTATTATCTAAATATATTATTTTTTGTTTCATTTTTTCACCAATTATTTTTTGCAATATTTTTCAACGTGTTTTTCTACTAATTCAAAAATATTTCCTTTTTCATTTTTGAAAATTTCACTTTTAATAAAATAGATTCTTTCTTTTCCTTGTTTTTTATAATCAACAAAACTGCATTCTCTTAATTGTTGCAAAGAATGACTTACTTTGCTTTGTTCAGCATTAAGTATTTTTGTTAATTCTAGAACAGTTCTTGGTTTTTCTTTTAGGGAATTAATTATGCTAATTCTTAGTTCATTTCCCAGTACATTAAGACATTTGTGTGGATATTCAAAATCGTTCATATGAAATATACTTCATGTGACTTCTTTTAAATGTTTAGGTTTAAAGTAGTGCTAACCCTTTAAAGGTTATTTTTTTAGTTACGCCATCTTCGCCCCATAAATAGGTCATATCTTGAGAATTATCTTTAGTAATAGTTATTTTGTAACTTCCTGGATTTCCGTTTTTTAAAGTAAATAATTTGGAATATTCAACAATTGCAAAACTATCATCAGCTTTTACAAGCTTAAAAACCGCTTCATTATTTCCATTGCCTATTATTCTGTCAAACTCTTCGCCTTCAGAAACATCAAAAACTTCATCGGTTATTTCCTTTTTGAAAGGAGGTTTCCACTGGGACTTAATGCTTCTTACTTCAAATCTTGCTCTCATAATATCTATAATAGAAAAGTCTGTCTAATTTAAAAATCTTGTTGCAATAAAAATTTTCATTTGACTGGCATGGTTCATAAGGAAGTTTTTTATATGCTCTAACCCCAATTTTTAAATGTATAATGATTTTTTGAATAATGCTTCAAAAGTAATAAATGAAAAACACTCAATTAATGAAAAAATTGTTTCAAAATTAAGCCCTTTTAAAAACAAAAAAATTTCAGCAGAAAATTTAGTTGAAAAAGTTAAAAAAGCCGAATTAAATTTTTCAATTTCAGGTGTTGATTCAGGATTTGTTTCAAAAAAGCTTTCTTTTTTGGATCTTGTATTAGTAAGAACTGCTGGAGTAATATTTACTTTTAGAAAATCAGAATTGGAAAAAGCACAATATTATCCAAAAGCATTTTCTTTTCCCGAGCCATTTTTGTTGAAAGCAGGTTTGGAAAAAGATGAAGAACAACAAAGTGTTTCTTTAAGAAGATTAAGACAGGAAGTTAGTACTTCAGTAGAAATAATAAAAAAATTTAAGCCAAAGTATATTTTTGTTGATGGCTCAATTGTTCCTCAATATCAAGATAAACCAAGAGATGAATCAAAAGTTCATTCTGATTATATTTCAATATTAAAATTATTTGAATTATTTTATGAAACTGCAGAAGAAAATAATTGCACAATAATTTCTTGTGTTGAGGATTCAAGGGGAACAAGATTTCGTCAGTTATTAGAAGAAAAAATATTTTGTGAAAATAACAATGCAAGAAATTTGCTTGAAGATTCTTTTGATATTGCTTTGTTAGATGCTCTTTTACTTGAAGGTGAAAGGACATGTTCGTTCACTTATACAAAAAAGATTTCATCTCATGCTATTCTAAAAGATTTAAATGAAAAATGGGCTAGTAAAATAAGTGCATTTTATATTAAGCCTTCAAATTTAGACAAACCGCTAAGAGTGGAGTTTATTTCAAAAGATTCAAAAGAATTGATTGATGAAATAGCGTCAATTGTTTATACTCTCTCATCGCTTCATAAAGAATATTCTTATCCTTCAGTTTTAATTGAAGCAGACTTGCGAGCTGGTTTAAACGAACAGGATATCAGTGTTGTTTATGATAGGTTGGTTGACAAGTTAGGTCCAAAAATAAGAATGAGAAGAAATTCGCGCCCGTTTAAGTAAAATGAAAACAGATATGAATTATAATGATTTATGGAAATAATATTTATGGATGAGAAAATGATTAAACTAATAATTTTTGATTTGTGGCGGACACTAATTCCAGCAACAATTGATTTCACACATTTATTTTCATTGTTAAAAAAAGAAGGAATCTCTAGAGGTGAATTTATTGAGCGTTATGAAAAAGCCACTCAGTTTAAAGATTATAAAGTTTTTGAAGATTTGAGGAAAGACTTTTTTGAAGAGTTTAAAGAACAAAGCAATTCTGATTTAGAACAAGAATTATATGAAATTTATTTTAATAGATTTGACAAAATTTATTTTTTTAGTGATGTTGTTCCAGTATTAAAAAAGCTAAAGAAAAAAGGTTACAAAATTGCATTATTATCAAATACTGAATCATTTATTAGAAAGCCATTGGAAGAAAAGCTGGATGCAAAAAAATACATTGATTTTTTTGGGTATAGCTTCAAATTAAATGCTTTGAAGCCAAGCAAGGAAGCATTCCAAAAAGTCTTAGATAATTTTAAAGTGTCTTCGCAAGAAGCATTAATGGTGGGGGATTCTCTAAGAAGTGATGTTCAAGGTGCAAACAATATGAATATGCATTCTTGTTGGCTTAATAGAGATAATTTAAACTTAGATTCTGCAAATGTAAAACCAGAATTTGAAATAAAATCATTGACTGAATTAGATAAAGTTTTAGGAGTTTTAAATGGACAAAGCAAGTGAAAAAAAGTTGAATGCAATTGAAAGAAAAGTAATTGCACTAAAAAGAGAAAGATTAAGACGAGAAGACTCACAAAAAGTTTTAGCTAAAACAAAACATATTGGCGATTATTTAACAAGAAAGAGAAAACAAAAATTTGCTAACGTGAGACGAAGAACATGACTGATAATTTAGAGCATTTAGGCACAATTGTTTCAACTTTAGAGGGGCCTTCCCCTTCAAGAGTTGATTTTGTTGTAAATAATGGAAAAGCACACAAAGGAATGTTCGTTGAACTTCAATATAGTGAAGGATTAATGCTTTGTAGAATTGATGAATTAATTAAAACAAATAGATATTTTGAAAGGCCAGATTCAGTAAAAGCCATTGGAGAGGAATTGGAAAAAAATTTTCCAGCTGCAGAATGGGAATTCTTAATTGCGTTAGCAAAACCACTTGGGATTTTTAATAATGAAATGATTCAACGCTCAACATTTCCTCCTTCGCCAGGAACAAAAGTTTTTGTTGCAAAAAATGAAAATATTAAAAAGTTTTTAAAATTAGAAGAAGAAGGACTAAATTTAGGAAAACTGCAATTCCACGATGTTGACATGAAACTTAATCTCTCAAAACTTTTACAAAAGCATTTAGCAATTTTGGCAATGAGCGGAGCAGGAAAAAGTTATTTTATGTCAGTTTTAATAGAAGAATTACAAAAAAGAAAAAAAGAACAAGGGCAAATAGCAACGATTGTTTTTGATACTCATGGGGAGTATACTTCTTTTGGAGAGCCAGTAACAGATTCAAAATTTAGGGATTTTTCTGCAAATACAAAAATAATAAATGCTGAAAAAATAAAAATTTCAGCATCAAACATTAACAAGTATATGCTTTCATCATTAGTCCCTTCAATAACTCCTGTTCAAAAAAGAGAATTATCAAAAATTATTTCAAAATTAAAAGATGAAATGAAATCAGGGGTTGGTCCATTTGATTTATCAGCAATAAAAGCAGAACTCTCTTCACTTGATCAAAAAACTTCAGGGCCATTGTATGCTGCATTGGATGATTTAGAACAACTAAATTTGTTTTCAAAGGTGGATGCTCCTGCTCCATTAGATATTGTCAAGCCTGGTCAATTATCAATTATTGATTTGAATAATATTATTTCAGAAAAAAAGAAACAAGTAATTGTATCATATTTTTCTAAAAAGCTTTTTGACGCAAGAAGAGTAAAAAAGATTTGTCCTTTTGCAGTTATAGTTGAAGAAGCTCATAATTTTATTCCAGAAACCACTGCCGCGGAAAATGCTTTGGCAAAACCAATTCTTCGAACAATTGCAAGAGAAGGTAGAAAATTTGGTGCCTCGCTAATAATAGTTTCACAAAGACCAAAAAGATTAGACACGACCACTTTAGCAAATTGTAACACAAATATAATTCTTAGAATAACTAATCCCTATGATTTGGATCACATTAAACAATCAAGTGAAGGCCTAGATTCAAATAGTATTTCTTCAATATCTTCTTTGAGAGTTGGAGAAGCGTTAATTGTTGGTGAAGCTCTTTCTGCTCCAACTTTTTTTAAAGTTCGAACAAGAGAATCAATGCCAAGCAAGCATGAAGTTTCTTTAGAAGAATCAGCTAAACGTTTTAGTGCAGAAAAACAAAAAACAGATGAAGAAGTTGACACTTTTCTTTGAAATTTTTTATTATCACCGGCATGGAACTCTGCTTTTATTTATAAATAAAAAATTCCCCATCTGGTCATGTCCCAACATATATTAGTTAGCGTAGCATACATTCAAGAAAAAAAAGAAATAATATGTTATTTCCAAAATGAATGTGAAAAAATTGCCAAAAGATTCTCTTTTACCCCCTATATAAAACTAAACAAACAAATTTCAAAAGAAAAAATTGAAGAATTATTAATTTCTTTTAGATTAAAACACTTTCAATTAAAAGAAAGCGATTCATCAATTTTGCTATGCTCTAATTCAATTGAAAATTTAAAAAAAATAAGTAATTTGTTAGCAAAAGTAACAAATCAAAAACATATTGTTCTTGAACCAGAAAGAGCTTTTTTGATAGAAAAAGATTGGAGCTACTATGAAGCATTCTTATTGGAAAAAGGCGATTCTGAAATAAAAAAAATTGATGAAAAATTAGACTTTTCCTTTCATTTAATACCAAATCTACTTTTTGAAGAAGCACTTTGTATCAACAAGTCTCACACCCTTAGCTTGATTAAACAAAGTGCTTTTTCACAAATCCTAAAAATACCATTGGAAAAAATTCCAATTTCAGAAAAAGAAATAGTTGAATTATTTTTAGAAAATGTTTACTTTGAAAATTCACAACCAGTTTTGTGGCAAAACAAAAACGCATTTTATTCAGCAAAACAATTTCCGCCATTTGGCGAATTTAAAAAAATATCAGAAATTGATTTTTCAGGAGTTTGGGCTCAATTATTAACAAAACTTTTTTTTAATATTGGTGAAGAAACAATAAATTGTTCTTGTTGCAAGCCAGTAAAATTAGAAGATTCAAATTTACTTCCATCTACTTTGATAAGGGTATTTCCAAATGAAGATTTGTATTATTCATCAAGTTCTCCAACATTTGCTTTTAATTATCACAAGTTAAGTGATTTTAAAAGTGAGAGAAAGCAAAAGAGATATGAATTTTGTCTAAAAGAATATCCAGTCGGTCCATTAAAATATAATCAAGAGATAATGCTTCCAATTGAAGATGTAAAAATATTGTTAGATGAAAAAAAAGTTTCTTTAGCTAAAAATCATTCGCTTAATTGGTTTTGTAAAAATAAAGAATCTTTTATTTCTAAAGAAATAATTAAGTTAAATTTGAAAATTTTTAAAAAGAAAAAATTGTTGGGACAAGAAATGATTTCAAACAAAATTAGTTTTAAAGAATATTTTTCAAAAGAACTAATTAATGCATTGAATTTTCTATTAATTTCTTTGCCAGTTCATCTTTCTGATCCAATTTCAAAATTTTTTTCGATTGAACTAGCTGAAGCAATAAACGCAATCCAAGAATCAACAATTACAAAATTTAAAGAATTTTCTGAAAAAAGTGGGTATAGGGTGCTTTATTCTGATAAAAAGCGGGTTTTTGTTAAAGGTTATTCCTCACTTGCTCTTGCAAAGCATTTTTCAATAAAAACCAAGCTTCCACAACCAATAGTAGCTTCTTTTTCAAATAGCACTAAACTGACAATCCAAGCCTAAAGACTACTTTTTTAAAGCTTCTCTCTAAGAAATTCTTATACTGGTGAAGTAAATGTCAAAATTAACAAGATTTGAATTAACTAGAGTATTAAGTGCGAGATCATTGCAATTATCTTTGGGTGCACCTCCATTAGTTAAAGGTACTAAAGAATTAACTATGCTTGAAGCTTCAGAAAAGGAATTCAATGAAAAAGCATTGCCTTTGAGTGTTTTAAGAAGATATCCGAATGGAAGCATAAAAAGAGTTGAATTATATTAGGTGAGATGATGGGAAAATCTGTTTCAAAATCATTAAAATATAAGGCTGAAGTTTTGTCAAAAGAATTACCAGAAAAGTTTGGAAAGAATTTTGAAAAAAATAAAATTGCGTTAGATGAGATGAGTTTAGGGTTATCAAAAACAACTAGAAATGTTCTAGCGGGATATATTGTTAGAATTTCTTCTAAAAAAGAATAATTTTTTTTTATCTTTCAATAATTTCTATTTTTGTTGCCTCATCCAAATCTTTATTTCTTTTTAGTAAGTAAAGATTTCCAGATGCAGAGTTTTCCATTTCCTTGTCGTGTGTAATAACAAATATTTGTTCAACCAATTTTGGTAATGAATCCCTCAGCACCTCACTTAATTTTTCCATTGCGTTTCTATCAAGATTGTGTGTAGGCTCATCTAAAATTAACATTGATAATTGTTTTGTAAGCACAAGTGCAAATGCTATTCTAATGCAAAGCGCAGCGGCACTTCTTTCCCCCCCACTTAAAATTCCCTCAACTCTTACCCATTCTTCTTTTCTTGTTTTTACTTGTAAATCATAACCAGATTCAACAACACTTAACTTAGCATCAACAAAATCATTATAAGGATAAATATTTTCCCAAATTTTTGACATTGCTGTATTAATTGTTTCTAACATTGTTTCTCTTAATTCAGTTTGTGTTGAAATTAAGCAGTTTTCAAAAATTCCAAGTTTTTCAGAAACTCTTTCGCTTAAATCGTATTCTTTCTCAAGTTCTTCAATTGATTTTTTTATTTTTTCAACTTTATCTAAATTTGATTCAAAACTTGCTTTTAACTCTTTTTTGGATTTTATTTGACTATTAATTAATTCCACCATACTTTTGGTTTCAAAATAATTCTTTTTCTTTTTTTCAAAATTTTTGTTATCAAAGTTTAATTTTTTTAGTTCCTTTTCTTTTTTAGGTAATTCTTTTTCCAGTTCAGTTATTTCTTTTTTTATTTTTTCTAATTCTAGAGTATTTTTTTCTTGATTAATTATCTCAAAATAATTTTCCCTTAGTTCTTCGATTTTATTTGAGATTTTTTTATCAGTTTCAATAATTTCTTTTAATAGTGGTTCTATTTCGGTTTTTTTATTTTCAATTTCTTTCTTTTTTTGTTTATTTGCTTCCAGTTCCTTTAGTATTTTTGATATTAGCTCTTTTTTGTGAGCTTCATTCATTTTTTGCTTGCAAGTTGGACAATCGCCTTGTAGTTTTTCAATCTCTTTCAATTCTTTCTCCAAGGTTTTTAATTTGTAATCTAATACACTAATTTCTTCATTCATTTTTGATTTTGTTTTTTCAAAATCCTCTTTTTGTTTTAAGTTTTTTGATTTGTTGCTTTCTGTTTCCTTCAGAGTTTTTTCTACATTTGCTTTGTGGTTTTCCAACGTTTCAAAATCAATAATTTTTTTGCCAGAAATGTTTTTGTTTAAAGTTTCAAGTTTTGTTTTTTCCCTAGAAATGATATCTTTTAATTTGCTATACTCTTTTTCTTTTTTAACCAGTTCTTCAACTTCGTTTTTTATTTTTTCAATTTCTAATCTAATTTTTTCTTTTTTTTCATCCAACTCAGCAATACTTTTCTCCTCTTGTTTTATCCTTTCAATTAGTTTATTTTCTTCATGACTTTCCATTGTTTTCTTTTGTTGTTCAATAAATTCTTTTTTTTGTTTATTGTCTTTTATTATTGTGTTTTTTAGTGAAAGTGAATTTTTTCGCGCAATTTCATATTTGTCAATTTCTAGTAATTCATCAAATTTTCTTTTTCTATCCATTGGACTTAGTTTAAGAAAAAAATCTAGTTCATTTTGTTCAGAATAAACTGCTCTACTGAATAGTTCATAATTTAATCCTAAAATGTTTTCCACTTTTTCATTAACATCTTTTTGCTTTGGGCCAGCAATAAGTTTTCCATCTTCATATAACTTAGCTTCGTTTGTTCCACTATCTTTTATTTTCCTTTCAACTAAAAACTTTTTGTTATTTTGTTCAAAAGTAATTATAGCTTCAGCTTCGTTATGTATATTTGGCTTGTTCATTATTATTTCGCTTAAAGAAACTTGTTTTGCTTTAAGTGCAGGAAATGTTCCAAAAAGAGAATAGCTTAACGCATTCATTATTGAACTTTTTCCAGAGCCCATTATTCCAATTATTACATTAGTCCCTTTTCCAAATTCAAGTTTACTTTCTTTGTGAGTTCGCCAATTTTTTAATTCTAGTGAAGTTATCATATAAGTATTATAATTACAAAATTATAAAAAATAGCTCATGCTTTGATGCCGATGATGTTTGAGTTTAAATAAAAAGTTTTTTTTGATTTATATAATTTTAACTAATTAGTGTTACGCCGTCCATTTCAACCTGATTTACTCCAGGAACTTTAGAAACGGCTTCTTCTAATTTTGGCATTATTCCATCTGTTTTATCAGGAACAATATAACCAACTCTTATAACTTCAATTCCAAAACCAACTGGTTCTCTTTTCAAATCTTGATACTTTACTTGATCAATAGTCAAAGCTTTCAATGCTTCTACAACCTTATCAATCTCTTCAGGTTCAGGGAAGATTTTGAAAATAACTAGCGCTTTTCCCATTTAATCACGGCCCTTCAAAACCACATTCTGAACAAGTGTATGTTTTTACTGATGTTTTGCATGAATCACATCTAATGATTGTAGTTTTTCCGCAATTAGGACACTTAAACTCAGTCTTATCGTTTGTTACTACCTTATTACATGTTGTACATTTTTTCATATATCTCACCGAACCGCCCAGCCGGTTCACTTCTGGGCATTATCTTCGCAATATTTGTTGCTCGATAAAGCTTTTTCTACTAACACTTTTATACTATTAGTATAAGTAATTTTCTAAGAAGTAAGCTTTAAAAAAGCGTGCTTTGTTTTTGGCTCCGTGTGGCAATGGATAACCGGCGAGACTTCGGATCTCGAGATAAGGGTTCGATTCCCTTCGGAGCCATTATCCTTCAACTAATTTGAATCTTGGCATTTTTTCACTATTTTTTTCAATAGTTTCTAAAAATTCTTTCTTTTTTCGACACCAAATTTGTCCAAACTTAAATTCGCCTTGATAGAGTGCTTTGTACACGATAATTTCTTCTAAAGTTTCAGAATCTTTTCCAATTTCCACAATTTCATATCTCTTGTTTGGGCTTTTATAGTGACACCATATTTGTCCTGGCAAAATTTCAAGCATTATTCAAACAACTCTTTTCCTTTTAAATAATTAGAAAAAAATTTAGCAAATTCTCCCTTGTATTCTCTTAGCAAATCCTTCTCTGTCACAACGCTTGCTCTACCTAAACTTTTTTTCATAGCGTTTCCTTCATGTCTTTTTGTTTCTATTATAAATTCTTGCAAAATATCTTTTGCTTTTGTTTTTTTCCGTTCAATTTCAATAACAATTCTTTCACCTTCAATTCTTGGACCACTCAATAATTTCTTTCCAACTAAAAACCTATCAACGTTTTCTTTATCGATTGCTTTTGGCCCAATTATTTTCCGTGCTTTTTGTAAGGTTAAGGTATCAAGTTCATAAATAAACCAAACTTCTTTTTCATTGCTCCAAATATTTTCTCTTAAAACTCTGAAATCTTTTTCTTGTAAATGTCTTCTCATTTTGTGTAATACTCTTCTTAATTGCCCCCAAACTAAATCCGGCAAAACATTTTTAGGAAAATCTGTTTTAACCCCAATCAATTCTTTTTTTTCAAGTACATTTTTTACTTGCTTTTTATTCAATTGTTTTGCGTTTTTTGGAAAAAAGAAATTAATGTTTGGCTTTTCTAAAAACTTTTTGCTAGCAAGAATCATTCTTTCAAATTGTTCTAATGAAAGTGCGGATGCAACATTTCTATTTTCATCAACCGGATCAACTATTGTTAGTGGTTCTTCAAATTCTTTTGACTTTTTATTATTAAATTTTATTTTTTCCCCAATTTTCCATTTTGAAATTTCTTTTAACGTTTTTTCAAAGCTTCCATAATTTAAAATAAGTAACTCAACACCATAACCTGGTAAAGCCTGATTTTTCAAATCAGCACCATATGCGTTAATTCCTTTTAAAAATTGTTTCAGAAGTCTTGCATCCTGTTTTTGTTTAGCACTCATTTTTTCAAGCAAGTATTTATTGTGAAATGGGGTTCTATCAACTGCACTTTTTTTCTCACTTCCTTTTCCAACAATATAACCTGGGACGATTTCTACATCAAAACCTTTTATGATTCCTCTTATATATGGATGTTGTGAATAAGCCTTTTCCCAATTGTGTCCGCGAAAAATAGCCTTTCCTATTCTTAAGCCTTCTTTTTCTAGCTCTTGTTCATTTAATTCTTTATCAAACATTAAAAATAAATCTAAATCTCTGTCTCCTTTCAAGTGTGTTCCTCGTGCACTAGAACCGCACCATTCTAAATGGGAGTGTTTTCCTTTGATTGAAAAGATTTTGCTTTTTATTTCTTCAAACAACTTTTTTTCTTCAGCAATATCATTTTTATTGGGCGTGATTTTTTTTAATACGCTTTTGTAAATGACTTTTTCTTTATGCATTTGACTTGTTTTTTGTTTGTTTTTTTGTATTCTATTTTGTTGTTTCATAATAAGCTTATTATACTACTTTTTATATAAATCATTTGCATGAAGTTTACAGAGTTAAGGCTCGAAAAAATCAGTGAAAATGAGCTTGGCGAAGTCTATAAAGGATTAACACATAATTTTTATGAATTAAAACAAGAGATTTTACCAAAAGAAGAGCAAAAATTTGCTTCTTTTTTAGAAAAGTTAATTCAAAGAAAGACTTCTTTTAGTGAATTAGATTCTTTTGAATTTCTTCCTGAAAATTTTTCTCAAAATTTCAGAGAAGAAATAATATCAGTGGTTGAAATGAATTCTCTGCTAGAAAAATTACCCTCAAAAAAAGTGTTTGTTGATTTATTAGAATCTTTAATTAGATTAGTTACTCCTATAAAATCAATTTCAAACAAAGCATTATTTTCTGAAAAAGTTTTACACAATTCAATTGGATTAAAACAATTATCATTTTTTTCTCTTGATAATGATTTTGAAGAATTAATGATTAATGGATTGGAGGAAGTTTTTGTTTTTCATAGAGAATTTGGTATGTGTAAAGTTAATTTAGTTTTAAATGAAAAAGTTTTTGATAATATTCTTCAAAGAATTGCTTATAGTATTGGTAAAGAGTTTTCTCCAAAAAGTCCATTATTGGATGCTAGGCTTCCAGATGGAAGTAGAGTTAATGCGACTTTTGATAATGTTTCTCCGCGTGGTATTTCATTAACAATTAGAAAATTTTTAGCAACCCCTTTAACAATTTTGGATTTAATAAAAAATAATACTTTGACTAGCGAAGTTGCTTCTTTTTTATGGTTGATGTCAGAAGGATTTGGTGTTAATCCAAAAAATATTTTGATTGTTGGTGGGACAGCATCTGGAAAAACAACCATGATAACAGTTTTATCAAATTTTATTAGATTTACTGAAAGAATAATTTCAATAGAAGATACTCTTGAAATTGTTCTTCCTGAAAGAGAAAATTGGGTTGCTTTAGAATCAAAACATTCCAAAGAAGAAAGTATTGAAATGGATGATTTGTTGAAGAACTCTTTGAGAATGCGTCCAGACAGAATTATTGTTGGTGAAGTTAGGGGTAAAGAAGCATTAACTCTTTTTACTTCAATGGATAATGGACAGTCAGGTTGTTTAGGCACAATTCATTCAAATAATGCACGTGAAGCAATTATTAAATTACAAGAAAGACCATTTAACGTTCCCGTAACTATGCTTCCGTTAGTTGATTTGATTATTTTAATGGAAAAAGAATATTCTAAAATTGAAGGCATTTCAAGAAAAGTTGTTCAAGTTGCTGAAGTTTCAAGGATGGAAAATAAAGTTTTGTTAGCAAATTTGTTTGAAAAAAATATTTCTGGAAAATTAGTTCGAACAGACATTCCAAGTGGGTTGATTGAAAAATTTGCAAAAGAAAATTCAATGGGTAAAAAAGAAATTATGAAAGAAATGGAAACTAGAAAAATAATTTTGGAATGGCTAATACAAAACAAGGTTACAAAACCAATTGAAGTTTTAGAATTTATTCAAAGTTACTATTTTGATTCAGAAAAGGTTTTGTCTTTAATTCACAGTTAATTCTAACTAAAATTTTAAAATATTTTTATTTAATAACTTTTTTTATTTCAGTAGTTAGTGATTTTAAATGTTTTTGGTTTTTTTCAAACTTTTGATTGCATTTTTTTAAAAAATATTCAAGTTCTTTTTCTCTAACCAAAAAGCCATCTTCTTTTATTGGAATGGTTATTGCGTGGCTACCTAAAACTTCAATTAAAAATTTTCCATTTTTTGCAACATGTATTCCTCTTCTTTTTATTCCAGCTAATTGGCAAGCCTTCATTATTTTATTTGCATTATCTAAATTGTTTGTTCCAATGTGAAAAATTAATGGTTCTTGTTTTAACCACAATACTTCTCCTTCAAATGAATTAATTCCTTCCATAAGTTCATTAATTTTTATTTTTCTATGCCATTTTCTGTGAAATGCACTTTCTTTTTTGCTTTCTTTTTTATTTAAACCAACTAAAGTAATTCTTCCAGCACAGCAACTAGCAGTAAAATATTCTTTTGTTTTGTCAATTGATTCACATAGTGGAATAAATTCTAAATCCATTTTTCCTTCTTTTTTAGCTTTTTTATAAGTTTCTGAGTGGTGTTTTTTTGTCATTATAAACCTTGACTCTTCACTTTTCATAAAATAACCTTTTTATTCTCTTTCTTACAGAAAATTTCTTGATTACAATGTTTAAAAAAGCATGTTTTGTATTAATATTGGTCTTAATCTTGACTTCTGTATACAGCGTAAGGCTTGTAGAGCCAATATCAAAGGAGCTAGTGGGGGATAATTTTGTTGGTTCAATTGTGCCGGGGCAGGAATTAGAATTGATTGTTTCAAAAGAACTTGGAAAATATAATGCTTTGACAATTGATAACACCTTGCCAAACACAATAAATGTTACTGTAAAAGATTACTTGGAATCAATAAAAATTTTTATTAAAACTAGTGATGATACATTACAAATAAATTATCCTTTAAAATTTACTTTGACTGGTGATGAAAATATTTCGGTTGAAACATATTTTGTCGTGGATGATACTTTGTTAGACTCTTCAGTTTTAAATTTTTCATCAGATTCATTTGTTAATTCTCCAGCAGAGTATGAATTTTTATTAGTGAATAAATCACATGCTGATGCAAAATTTACAATTGAAACTGATTTACCAAAATATTGGTTAGGTGATGAAGTTGAAAAAGTAGTAATTGTTCCAAAGCTTTCAACAAAAAAGGATTCAATAAAAATATATCCTCAAATTCAAGGTAATCATTTTTTTCAATCAACTGTAACAATGCAAAATAAAAATTTGAGAAAGGACTTTACTTTAGCAGTTAATTCAAAACCAACTATATTGTCTAAGTTTTCATCTTCAGTGAATGGTTTGCCATTTTATTCAATTTCGCTTCTACCAAGTTATATTTTAAATGCCATTTTTTCTTTTACTTTTAATTAATTATTATTATCATTATTTATTTTTTTTATGGATTCAAAAAATAAAATTCTTTATGCAGAAGCAATAATAAATGACATAAAAAATAAAAAAATAAAAACATTGCGTGATTTAGATTTAAAGCAATTTTACTATTGTAAAAAGTTTAATTTAACTGAACTACCAACAAGGCCATTTATATTAGCTCGAGAAAAAAATCCATCTAAGATTTTAAAGAAATTATTGTCAATAAAACCAACACGCAGTCTTTCGGGCGTTCAAACGATTGCAATTATGTTGCCACCATTTGATTGTCCTGGAAAATGTACTTATTGTCCATCTTCATTTAAGGATAAAACTGCCCCAAAGTCATATACTGGTTTTGAACCCTCTACTTTGAGAGCACAAAGATTAGATTATGATTCATATAAAATTGTGGTTAATAGAATTTCTCAATTGGATGCTACTGGAAATAATGCAGAAAAAATTGAGTTAATTTTTCAAGGAAGTTCATTTACTGCGTTGCCAAAAAAAAGTCAAGAAAAAATAATAATTGAAAGCTTAAATGCAGTTACTGGGAAAAAAACAAAATCACTTTTGTTGGCAAAAAAATTTGGTGAAAAATCAAGTAGGAAGGTGGTTGGGATTACTTTTGAAACACGCCCCGATATTTGTGGAAAAAATGAAATTAATCAAATGTTAAATTTGGGTGGAACACGAGTTGAATTGGGTGTTCAAAATCCAGATGATAAGATTTACAATTTAATTAATCGTGGACACAATGTTAAAGATGTTATTAATTCAACAAAACTATTGAAAGATTCAGCATTCAAAGTTTTGTATCATTTAATGCCTGGTTTGCCAGGTAGTGATTACAAATTGGATTTAAAAAATTTTAGAAAAGTTTTTTTAGATTCAAATTTTAAGCCAGATATGGTTAAATTTTATCCTTGTTTGGTAATACAAGGGACAAAGCTGTATGATGATTGGAAAAATAAGAAATTTGAACCATTGGATGAGAAAAAAGCAATCAAGATTATTGCAGATATTAAAGAAATTATTCCAAAATATGTTAGAGTAATGAGAGTTAATAGGGATATTCCAAGTAACATAATAAGTGGTGGCGTTAAAAAAACTAATTTGCGTCAGTTAATTGAAAAAGAATTAGTGAATAGAGGCAAGCAATGTTCTTGTATTCGTTGTAGAGAAATTGGCTTAAGCAATAGACAAGTTGAAATAAAAAAGTTTGACACCCCAAAATTAGAAAAGATTTTTTATACTGCCTCGGATGGCGAGGAAGCATTTATTTCATATGAATCAAAAAATGGTTTATATGGTTTTATTAGATTGAGAAAACCTGACGATCCGTTTGTTAAAAATTTGGATTCAAATACTGCTTTAGTTAGAGAGTTACATGTTTATGGTAAAGCAATCCCTGTTGGAGAAAAAGATTTTGAAGCATTTCAACACAAAGGTTATGGTGAATTGTTATTGAATGAAGCAGAAAAAATCGCGGTTGAAAAATTTGATTCGAAAAAAATGTCAATAATTTCTGGGATTGGGGTTAGAGAATATTATAAAAAGTTTGGCTACAAATTGGATGGCCCATACATGTCAAAAAATTTAAAGTAAATTCTTTTCTTTCATGAATTTTTTTTGTTCTTTTAAAGAATTCCTTTTTATTTTGAATTGTAGTATTTTTTTTATGTTTGAATTGTTTTTGTTATTTTTGTCTGTAATTTTAATAATTCTCTTGATTTTAACTATTTTTAAAATATTTTCAATGAATGAAGAGATTGCTTCTTTGCAATATTTAAAGCGTTCTCAGAGCGTAAAGTATGGACAATTAACTGAGCAATGGATTCCATTTTCATCAAAATTTCCGTTTAATTCCCAAAATTTTAGGTTTATTGGTAAGCCTATTGATGGCTTAGCATTTGAAGATGATAAAATAGTTTTTGTTGAGTTTAAAACAAATACTTCTTCTCTTTCTCAAGTTCAAAAAAATGTAAAAGAATTAATTAAAGAAAAGAAAGTTGAATGGTTTGAATTAAAAATTGAATAAATTTTTTTATACTTGCCATTTTTTTTAGCTTAATTTTTTCTATATCTTAAAATTGCTACAATTCCACCCATATTATGGATTGTTTTTTCTTGCGGGTTTTTAGAAGAGATTATGTGTATTTCAGTATTATAATTTTCAGCAAGATCCATTATTTTTTCTGTTTCATCCCTATTCTCTAATAAAAATGTTTCAGAAATTATTATTTTTTCCACAGCACCATTATTTAACAATTCCTCGATTTCTTTTTTTCCATACTCTGCAGTATTTTTTGATAACTTTCTCAAAAATTCATCAATTAATTGGGTTTCTTTTGTAATTTGTAATTCTTTTTCAATCAAATTAAGTTTCCCTTGACTGATTAATTCATTAAATCCAGTTTTCCCAATGCTATTTAATGTTTCAGTGAGTATTTTTGGAAATTTAGATATTCTTTTTTCTTCAATAAATTTTTTGAAATTATCTTTGCTGAACCCAGGCCCAACAATTAATATTTTTTCAGGCTTTAATTGTTTTATTTTTTCTAATATTTCATCAAAATAATTGCTTTTTTGTTCAGCATATTGTTTTCCTTGTTTTTTTGAATCAATTTGTGCTTTTTTGTTTATTGTAAATTGATTTACAAATGCTAATTCAGCTACTTCATCATCCATTAAAACAACTAACATTTTTGCAGAGACACTTTCTTTTTCAGCTTTTTTTAGTCGTTCAATTTGCCAATTTTTCAAGCTATATTTTTTGATTTTTACTTTATCTCCAATTTTGATATCAATGCTTTGGTGTGCTTTTAATTCAATAAGTTCTTCTGGTTTTCCGCTTAATATTATTCCGCCCACTTTTAGGTTCTCACTAAACTCTTGAAAATTTATTTGCTCAACTTCTAACTCTATAAAAATAGTTTGTCTTATTACTTTTTCTCCCTCTTTGCTTGCTTTGATTTTTCTATCAGTTTTGCCAACAAGTATATCTTTTATATCAATTATTTTTTCTAGATGCCACAAATCATCTAAATTTTCTGGCACAACTATTATTTCATTCATTTTTTTGTCAATTTTAATTATTTTCATAAAAAGATATGGTTTAGAAGGGTTTTAAATCAATTTGTGCATTCAAATATTGTTTATGGTTAAGTCAGATTCAGTTAGGTTAATTGTTGAAGCAATAAGTAAGAATGAAAAGGGAGAATTATTACTTTTAAAGAGAAGTGGCAAAAACACTTATTTTAAAGGTCTTTGGCAGTTGCCTGGTGGAAAAGTAGATTTTGGCGAAAATGTTCAAGAGGCTATAACTCGTGAAATAAAAGAAGAAACTGGTTCTGTTTGTTCTTTTCCAAAGATTAGTAAAGTTTTTTCATTTAACCAAGAGTTTAATGGCTTTAAAGGAAAAGTTTTTTTAATGGTTTTTGATTGTGAGCCAATAAAAAAAGTAGTTTTAAGCGAAGATCATGTTGAATTTAATTTTTTTTCTTTAAAAGAAATTAAAAAGATTCCATTGACTCCAATTTCAAAAAAATCTATTTTTGGTTAATTAAATATAAAATTTTCCAGACTTTTTTTGCTCTCTGTCTAAAACAGAATTTTGTTTATTTATTCTTGGACGTCTAGTTTCTTGATCTCTTCTAACAGTTATTCCTAAATAATCCAGCAAATTATTCATTCCTTGTTCTACACTGAAAGGGCCAGTAGCACTTCCTTTTTTACTTGGTTCTCCTTTGAACACTATTATTTTATCACTCACATAATCAATGAAAGTTAAGTCATGATCAATTATTATTGATGCACAATTATTTATTGCTAAATGATTTCTAATTGCTTTTCCAGTGATTAATCTTTGTTCTATGTCAAGATATGCTGATGGTTCGTCAAGTAAATATAAGTCTGCTTTTTTACTTAAGCAAAGAGCAATGCTAACTCTTTGTAATTCTCCCCCTGATAAATTTTTAGCCTTTTTGTCTAAAAGTGAATCTATTTCTAATTGTTTGATTAGTGTTTTCCTTATTTTTTCAATTTCTGTTTTGTCAAAAAGTTCAGAAACAATTTTGTTGCCAGTATATGAAATGTATTGGGGTTTGTATGATATTTTTGCTTTTTCATTTAGACTTATATTGTCTGGATTAATTTCTTTAGCAAGCATTTTCATAAAAGTAGTTTTTCCAATTCCATTTGGGCCAACTATTCCAACAATGTCGTGTTGTGATATTGAATTTTCTTCAACTTCTAAAGTGAAATCCCCTAATCTTTTTTCCAATTTTGGCCAAGATATTATTTTTTCTTTCTTTTTTGAGTTATCATTTTTTACACTTGAATAAAAGTTAATTGGATATTCTCTAAATCTATAATTTTCTTCTTTTGAGTATCCTTCTAAATAAGAATTTATTCCTTCGCGAGTTGTTTTAACTTGAGAAACTAATCCATATACTTGTGGTTTTCCATATATTAAATTTACAAAGTCGCTTAAATAATCAAGTAATATTAAATCATGTTCTACAACAATTACTGCTTTTTCTTGAGAAAGTTTTCTTATAAATTTTGCTACACGAAGTCTTTCTTTTATATCTAAAAATGATGTTGGTTCATCAAAAAAATATAAATCTGCTTCTTTTAATCCAGTGGCAGCAATTACAAGTTTTTGAAATTCCCCCCCTGATAAGTTTGAAGCATCTCTATCCAGTAGTTCTTCTAAATTTAATTCTTTAACAACTTCATTTAGCTTTTGAGTTTCATCAATTTTTTCAAGCAATTCCTTAACAGTTCCAGTAACTTTTATTATTTCAATATTTTGTGGTTTCAATGCAATTTTTATATTTTTTAAATAAACTTTTTCAAAAAAGCTTTGGGCTTCTTTTCCTTTAAAATAATTCAGAACTTTTTCTTTTGATTCTTCATTAGTTCCAAAGTTTGGTATTAAATTTCCGGCCAAAATATTAATTATTGTTGATTTTCCAATTCCATTTCTTCCAATCAAACCAATTGTTGCTTTTTCTTTTGGAATTGGCAATCCATGGAGTCTAAAAGAATTTTTTCCATATGAATGAATTGGTTCACTTAAATCAAAAGCAATATTAACAATACTTATTGCCCCAAAAGGACATCGATTTTGGCAAATTTCACAGCCAATGCATAATTCTTCACTAATAGTTGGTTTTTCGTTTGTTTCATGAATTATGCATTCTTTTCCATTTCTATTAACTGGGCAAACTTTTTCGCATAAGTAATTGCCACACTTTTCAAAATTGCATTTATCATAGTCAATTACAGCGATTCTTCTTTTTGAGCTCATAAGAAAGTGTTCTATACAAAAGTATAAATATCTTGTCTAATATTTTTTTATTTTAATTTCTTTGCTTAGTTCAACTTCAAATTCATTTCCATTCAAGTCAACAAATTCAGCACATGTTAAAGTCGTTGTGGCAGTTTCCCCATCTATTAAAAAGTTTGAGGATTCGCAATTTATAATTTTGTTTAACTCGAGTTTGGAAATTAATATCTGTGAGTTTTCATCTAAACAATTTTCAATGTTCGTTTCCCAATCACAATCAAGGGCTATTTGCTGAAGCACGACTTCATAATTAGTTATTTTGGTTTTTATTTTTATAAATTCATCAGAAAAGTCCACTGGCACATTTGTTTGAGTACTTCCTAAAACAGTTAAAGAAATAATAAAAATTGTAAGTGCTGTTAAAGCCAACATAAATCCCTTTTGTTTCATGAGTAACCCTCGCAAATAGTGTTTTCTTGAATTGTTATATTATATTTTACAAAAATATCGCAATACATGTTTTGTTTGTTTGTTATTTCAATTGTTTCATTAAAATAAATTTTATTTATTGAATTGCTATACAATTTATCAATAAAAATATTGCTATTGTTTGAATTTTCGTCATAAAAACTGATTATCATTAAACTTGATAATAAAATTACTACTGCTAAAAGTGCTTCAATAGAAAAAATAAATCCTTTCATTTTGTCACCCCTAGAGTAACTATTTTTTTTTCAAGGGCACAGTTTTCTCCCTTTAAACAATTGTTCAAATCTGCAAAGTTTATAACATTTTCACAAACAAGAATTTCTCTTTCAATATTAATTATTGTTTCTCCAATCAAGTTATCATTTAGTATTGTTGGGTTATCAAAAACTTTTAAATTGACTTTTTTATCACTGATTGCTAAGTATTCTTTTACGTTTTCTTTTAAGTCAGAATTTAATAAATTTTCATTTAGTGAGCTTCCAAGTATGTTCCCATTGTCTAATTTACACGCATACTTTCCATTAGTTAAAACATCAAAAGCAACTTTGCTTTCTGTAATAATTTTTTCTTGTAAAAATGTTTCTTTAGTTTGGTTTGTTTTTATTTCAATTGCATTAATTATTAAGCCTAAGAATAAAACCAAGAGTATAATTGAAATTAAAAAATCAATAGAAAATATTTGTCCTTTATTCATTTTCAATCACCAAATAATCTCCTATTTTTTCAACTCTTAATGATTCATTTGAAATTTCTTCGCTTATTGTTATGTTTAAAAATTTTATTTGAATATAATTATCATTCACTTCTAAAGAATAGTTGACGGGCGAATTTTTGTAATTAAATTTGTTGATTTTAAGTTTGGCAACAAAATCAGTATCTGATATAACTTGACTTCGTGAAATAAAATTAGAATAAATTGCAACCTCGCTTTTTAAGTTATTTTGTAGGTTAATTGTTTCATAATTTTCTTTTAGTTGGTTTCCAACAAAGGTTATTGAGCTAACAATGCCTATTGCTAAAACGAGTGTTAACAACAGGTCTAAACTAACTTGTCCTTTCATAAAATATTAATGCTTGCTAACTTTTTAACTTTGCCTAATCAACAAAAATGACATTAATTTTATTGGATTTATTGTCATAGAATGTTATTTCGTTGTTTTTACCCACGCCGAGTATTATGTTAATTTCAAATCTTTTAAAGAAATTTTTGTCTGCATCACTGAATTTAGAACATCCGTTTGGGTGTGAATGTAAACTTCCAACAATTGTTTCATCAATAGGAATTGTTCCCAAATTTATGCTGGAAAAAGTTTTTCCATTGTAAGTTGGTAATAATACAATTTCATTAATTATTTGACTTTTTTTATCTCCACCTAAAAAGCACATAAACTCATCAGGTAAATAATTATTTGAAGCTTCAAATGCAGCATCAATTACATTTTTTTTTATTTTCCACATAATTAAATTAGAACAAAAACATAGAAAAACAGTACTGGAACAATTAGAAAACCTAAACAATTGCTTCTTTTGACTTTTGTATTTATTGCAATCAAACCAAGACTAGTTGAAAAAAATAATGCGATTAATCCAATTATTCCATTAAAAAAAACCACAAGAAGTATGAGAAACAATATTGTTATTTTTTCTATTTTTCCAAAATTTATTTTGCAATTGCTCATTTTTTTTGAAATAAGTATTGTTGTTAATGCACCAATTCCTCCTGAAATTAAAATAAATATTAATGCATTTAGAAATATTCCCTCGGTTAAAATTGACTCCTCTTTAATAAAAATCATTACTCCATTTCTTGCTTTTTGTAGAAAAAATAAAACCGGTAATGAAAAAATAAAATTGCTTGTGTTAATGCTACCTAATAAAACCAAGTAATTTTTCTTTAAATTTTTTGTTTTAAATAGTTTAATTATTGCGGCTGCCAAATTGTTTCCAATCCCTGGTATTATTGAAACGATTGCTCCACCAATTACACCTTGTATTCCTTCAATAAAACCATTAACATTTATTTCTTCATTTTTTTGTTTTATTTCTTTTTCTTTTTTTGATTTAATTAAAGTTGCTATTCCAAAATAACCTGTTATTAAAGCAAAAATTTGGTTTGGAAATAGAAAGCCTTGTGTTGCAGATGCAAATAAGACAAACCCCGCAATTATTTTTTTTTGAGATTTGTTTTCAGAAAAAATAAGTAAGATTATTGAAATAATTAATATTGGTGGAATAATTAATGAAAAATTGTTTATGTTTATTTGTATGAATTGAATAAAGAATATCATAATTATTAGTGAAATTATTATTGCAATAACTCCCCCAAAAACTGTTAAAATTATTGCTTCGTGTGCTTTTCCTTCTAAAAAAAGGATGTGCCCTGGTAAAATCCCCTCGTATGTGTCCGCATCTGGTGCGCCGAAGTAAATTGATGGTATAAAATCAACAAAACTTTGCACAATTGCCATGCTGATAATTAATGCTAGTCCTTCAATTCCAAATAAAGGCATTAGGAATGCAATTTTACTGATATTGTTTGAATGCAAACCAGGTATCATCCCAGCTATTATTCCAAGTATAACTCCTAATGCGAGAAATAGCAAAATCATTGTTTTATCACTTTGAGTGCGATTAATTCTTTTTCTCCATTGTATATTGTTGTTTCAGCGTAAATTTTTACTATATCTCCATTTTTAATATCAATATTTTTTTGAGAAAAAACTTTTACTTTTTCATCGTTTTCAATAAAAAATATTAATGGTTCTTTTTTTAGAATAAAAGAAACTCTTCCAAAAACAATTCCTTTATTGCCTTCAACACTAATCATTTCAGAAATTGTTTTTTCTTCAAATTCATTTTTATAATTTGCAAAAAATAAGAGAATTCCAAAAATAGTTATAATAATGCAAAGTTTGGTCAAATTCTTTTCTTTCATATTTGAATTTAACTAATGGCTTTTAAAATAAGACTCATTTTTTCGTTATTTGTCTAATTTATTTCTATTAATATGTTTTGATATTTGGTGTTTTTTTCAACAGATTCAACAAGCTTTTCGATGTTAAAATCAGCATTGGTTAATGTGTTTGGAATTGTTTTAACCAGAAAAGTTGGTGTATCGGCGCCAATAAACCTAATCTCTTGCACAATTATCTCATTTTCTTTTAGGTTTGTTTGTTCTAATAAACCTGCACGTAACACAATGTATGCGTTTGTTGTATCTTGTGTTTGTATAAATAGACTGGCAATGTAAGCTGTTGTTGTAATTATTACTAATAGTAAAAATAATGTTTCAACGGATACTTGCCCTTTCATTTAATCACTTAATCCAATATTTATCAAATCTGATTCTTGTTTTTCTATTTTTAGTGAATAAATTCCTTTTGTTATGTTTGGTATTTGGCAGTTTAGGTTGAATCCATCTAACATTGAAAATGTTTTTGTGCAAATGTTTTCTTCGCAATATGTTGTTGGGGGATTATTTCCAGTATTATTTATTTTTGTTTCAAAACTAATTTCGTTTGTTGCACAATTTATCTTTGAATGTGATGGAATAATTATTGTGATTGTCTCTTTTGAACCAATTCCTAAAAGAGAAATTTTGTTTACACTATTAACAATTCTTTGGCTTTCAGTGTTTATTTTTGTTATATTATCAATATCTTCAATACTTCCTTTAGCATTTTCAATTAATGGCAAGGTGGCTGTGAAAATGTAAACTACAACAATTAATATTATAAAAATAAATTCTATTGCAGCTTGCCCTCGCGCTTTTTGGCTTTTATTAAAGCCAAAACCTGCACTAAAATTGCTTCGCTGCACTTTTTGCTTTTTAGCAAAACCTGTACTAAAATTGCTTCGCTGCACTTTTTGCTTTTTAGCAAAACCTGTACTAAAAAATGATGAATTTTGTTTCTGCATTTTATAACCCCAGTATTATTAATATTGCATCTCCTGCAAATAAACTTATTGCATATCCAATAAGTATTGTTGGCACAAAGGGCATGGAATCTTTTATGCTTATTTTATTTTTTATTAATCCTTTTTTTGCAAGCTTTTGAACTTCTTTTAACTCTTCAATTGTTAGCCCTCTGGCTTTGTTTGATGAAATTATTTCTTTTTTTGGAAATAATTCATTAATTTTTCCTTTTTTTATACTTTGGATAATTCCTTTAAATGATAATTCAAATTCAATAACTTTTTTTCCTTTCCAAATTAATGTTTTTGTAGGTATCATTCCTTCTTCTAATTCACTAACTTTAATCTCTTTTGATAAAAGAGGTCTAAAAGAAAACATCAATTTTGCCAAGCCATAAATTATTACCAGTGTTATTGCTATTCCAATAAAGATTTGTAAAAACAAGTTGTGGTTTAATATTAATGAAATTATTACAAGAATTAGTGTAATTATTATTTTTTTATTTTTTAATTTATTCCAAATAATTAAAGCTAAAAAAATTGTTATTAATTCTAAGAAATAATTGTTTAAAAAAATAAAAAATATTGTGTGTATCGAAGCGATTATTATTGATGCGTGAAAACTTTGCTTGCTCTTTTCAAAAATGTCTTTTGTAATCTTTTTTCTAAATTCTTTATTTTGCATTAATCTAGTAAATATTACAACTAACCCATATGGGAGAAATGCTATTAATGAATATAAGAAAAGACTTATTGGAAATATTGGAAGGCTTGAATTAGTAAAAATCCCAATTTTTATTAAAGCGGGGGTGAAAGGGTTTAATGCCCCTAAAGCCATAAATAATTTTACATCTCCCCCTGCAAAGACACCAATTTTCCATAATGCCCAACCAAAGAAAAAACCAAAACACATTCCAAAAAATGAATACATTATTGGCCAAATATTTCCAATATAAATTGAGTATGTTGCAAATATGATTAGTCCAATTATTGTTGTTCCAAAATTTAATTTATTGGTTACAATCCTTTCTTTTAAATCAGTGTAAGTTGCAATGATTAAAGTAATTATTGAAATTATTATTGAAATATAAAATATCATTGAAAAATAAGGTGTTTTTAATTTAAAATTCTATTGGGTTTTAAATTTTTTCCAATTGAATTTGGTTTATTGTAATATTTGTTCAAACACTCTTGCTCTTGTTGTTAAAATATCTGCTTGTGCTTGTAATGCAACTTGTCTTAAAGTTTCTATTACCATTGCTGCTCCAATTGCCAGCATTATTCCAAAAACAGCTGTTAGTAAATACTCGAATGAAACCTGTGCTTTTTCTTCTCTAAACATTTAACCACTACTCTGGATCACAAATCCATTTTTTTTTCAAAATACTTTTGTCTTGGTTACAACAATAGTCTTCTGCATCATCAAGTGTATCAAAATAGTTATTGGAATTATCTCCAATATAACAAGTGCATTCAGCAGTATTTGAGTCTAAGGTTGAACAAAGATAGCTATAGATTCCTTCATCGCCGGCATCTTTTGGTGGGCCTAATGAACTAGCCATGAATGATACTACAATTGAAACAACAATTATTGCTGCTGCTAAAAGTAATAGGTATTCAATTGCACCCTGTGCCCTAGTCGTTTTATTGAAATTCATTATAGTAATAAGTTTCGTATATTTTTAAGCTTTACGAAAAAATAAGGTTTGAAAAGGCAATTGCTGCCTTTTCAAAATTTAAAGTTATCTATTCTAAGGCAGCACATAATGCCTCGGTTTCATCAGTTACATCAAATGTGTAATCAGTGCATGTTTTATCAGCCCAACTTCCGCCGTTTTCAACACAAATCTTTTGACACTCTAATTCAAGTGTTATATCATCAATTGCATCAGGATTTGTGTTTTCTCCAGCTGTGCTTGAAACAGATGTTAGTGCAATAATTACTACTGCAACAACAAGTATTGCTGCTCCAATAATAAGTAAGTATTCTATTGCTCCTTGTCCTCTCATTTCCATTATTTTCCCTCCTTTCTAATAAATTTAATTACTTTAAATAAGTTTTTCTTATTTTTAAAGTTATGCGTTTGTATCAGCTTGTGCTTGTACGGCATCAGCAGCAGAATTTGCAGCAGTTTTTATGTATAATGATACTACAGTTACAATTACTACTACTCCAACAATAATGAACATATATTCCAAATTTACTTGTGCTTTTTGTTCCATTTAAAATGCTCCACTTAACATTAAGCTTATTCCATAACTTGAAAGATAGTAAGTTATGTAAGCAACTAATAAAAGTATTGGGATGTATATAATGCTTTTGTTAATCTTTCCTTCTCTTATTACTGCCATCATTATTCCTGATGCAATTACTTCAATTATTAGATATGCTTGAATCAGTAAAAAAATAAAACTTGATGCAGTATTTCCTGTGCTTATTCCTTGTCCAAGTGTATTAATTGTTATTTCAGAAAAAATACCCATTATTGCAGTAATTTCTCCAAATATCATTGGTGCGATAAAGCCTCCAGCAGCCACCATAAACATGAATTGCATTGTAGTGTTTGCTTTTCTTTCTTCTTTTAATCTATAAATGTCTCTAACATCATCCGAAATGTCTTCTAAAATATTTGCTAAACTTGAACCAGTTTTTATTGAATCTAACAAAATAACAATTGTTCTTTTAACCAATCGAGAATCAATTCTTTCAGCAAATCCTCTTAGTGAAGTTTCAATATTTTCTCCCTCTTCCAATCTTCGTAAAGCAATTTCCATTTCTTCACTCAATCTTCCATAGTCAGAATTTACAACTTCTCTTAGAGCACTTTCATAAGTGTCTCCAGCTTTTAGAGTGTCAGCCATTTGTTTTAATGCGTCACTGAAATTGTATTCAATTGAATCAATTATTGATTCTTTTCGCATGTAAGGATAACCAATCATTAAAACTAGGGCTGCAGCGCCAACAGCAATTGGTAATAAAGTCACTTGTTGTAAAATAAAAATATTAATTAGTATTGAGCCGAACACTGCTAAAATTGTTGTAAAAATTGCTAGTAATATCCAAGTTATTGGAGCATAATGCATTTTTGAAAATTTTACCCAATCACTATATTTTTCCATCGCGTTCATTTTTTATCACATCTTTGGTTGTGCCACATAAATCATAAATATTAACATTACAAAAAGCAAAGGCATTCCAACAACATAAATTAAAAACATTATTTCTGGAGTTAAAGGAATGTTTTTGAATAAATCTTGTCCAGTAGCAGCCAATGGAGAATTTCTTATTGCACCAAGTATCATTACTGCAACAGGTAATACTATTCCTAAAAAAATAAATATTACTGAAAAGAAATTCATTTTTTGAGAAAATGTGTTTATTTTTGTTTTCAACTCTTCTGAAACATCATCTGCAATATCATTCATTGAGTTAGATAAATTTCCACCAATTCTCATTGCTCTCAAAATGTGATTTATTGCTTTTCTTAATGGGCGACTTTGAGTTCTTAGCGCTAAATGTTTAAGTGCAACTATTGTGTCAGAGCCTTCTTCTATTTCATTTATTGTTCTTGCAAATTCTTCACTTAAAACACCATAATCATTTGATGCAACTGCTCTGATAGTTTTGTACAAACCAATTCCTGATTTTAGTTCAGTTGCCATGTGCCTTAAAGCAAAAGGTAATTCAATTGATACTGAGTTTCCGCGTGATATGGCAATTTGTTTTGGTAAATAAATAATTATTATTGTTGAAGCCAACCAAGCCCCAAATGCAATTGTAATTGGTAATATTGCTGTGAAAATTATGTTTTGTAATATCAATCCAATGAAAAGCAAGATTATGAAAGTTATTAATCCAATGATAAAACCGCCAGCGCTTGCTAATGCTAAATATTGATTTGAAGAGTACTTCATGTTGGCTGAATATAAATTATAACCAAGTTCTTCACTTAAAGGAAAATTTGTTAGCATTTTTTTAATTGGTTTTAATAATTTTTTAGTTTTTAAATAAAATGCTCCAACTTTTTTTGAAAGATTTGAACCAAATTGATCTAAGTCATCTTCACTTTCTAAGTCAATTCCTGAATATGTATTGTCAGCAATTATTCCCCTTAATTCTTTTAAGTTAGAGTCAACATCTTCAAATTCTATTCCTTCGTCTTTGTATTTTTTTTTCATTGTTTCCACAATTTTATTAACTTGTTCTTCGTCTACACTAAATGGATGCATTACATTTCACCAAATTTTCTTTTAGCAACAAATTCTTGAGCAAGTTTACTAACTTTTTTCAAATCGTGTGTGTTTTCATCAATAAGTTTTTCTAAAAATTCTTTTCTTAAATTGATTTCTGCTTCAAGCTTTTCTTTGCTTAATCCAGTAAAATCTTGAAGCTTTTTTAAAAATTTACTATTTATTATTGTTCGTTCTAATTTGTCTTGAACTGGATCTCTTTGGAATACTGTTTGTGTTTTTGCATTTCCTTCAAGCACATCATAAACTTCTGCAATTTCACTTATCCTTCTAATAGTTCCTTTTTGTCTATCATGGAACCTATGTTCAACAATAATAAAATCTAATCCAGCAAGCATTATCATTGGAACATTCATTGGCGGGTTGGTAACACGAATTATTGTCTCTTCTGGAGAATTTGCGTGCACTGTTCCCATACAACCATCATGTCCAGTATTAATTGCTGTGA
>CAZHNO010000002.1:28879-265303 GCA_964534045.1 uncultured archaeon | reverse complement strand
CGATTATCGCATAACCCTAAAAGTATTTTACAAATGGCTTGAAGCCAAAAAGCTCGGCATAACCTTGCGAGAGCTTGAACTCAAAAGAAAAGAACCCGAGTTAATAACTTGGTTTGCCTCACGAAACGAAAATACAAAAAGAAAACTCCCCGAACAACTACTAACCGAAGACGAAATTTTAAAACTAATTAAATACGCCTTAACACCACGCGACAAAGCATTTGTATCAATGCTATTTGAAAGCGGTTGCAGAATTGGCGAACTTGGAAACCTACAAATCAAAGACATTGCTTTTGACGAATACGGAACAAAAATACACGTGGACGGAAAAACAGGCGAAAGACAAATTCGGTTAATAACCTCAACCCAATACTTAGAAAAATGGTTAAATAAACACCCGGGCCATGACAACCCAAACGCCCCAGTTTGGATTAATGAATTAACACAACAACAAATAACATACACAACTTTCAGAAAACAATTAATGCGCATAGCAAAAAGGGCAGGAATAAAAAAACCAATTAACCCGCACCAATTCCGGCACAGCAGAGCAACCAACCTTGCAAGCATATTAACAGAACAACAACTCAAAGCTTATGGGGGTTGGAAACCCAATTCGGATATGGTCAGCGTTTATGTTCACTTATCCAGCAAAGACATTGACGACGCATTACTTCAAGCAAGCGGTTTGAAACAAAAAACTCACGAAACACAAACAAAAATGTTGCCAAAAATTTGTATTCATTGCACTACAAAAAACGAAGCAACAAACATTTATTGTGAAAAATGCCGCAGCCCCCTAACAATAGAAGCTGCACTTAATGAAGACACAAAAAAAGAACTGCGAATAAAAGAACTTGAAATAAAAATGCAAATCCTTGAAAAAAAGTTTTTACAAAAACATTAAAAGTAAGTGTAAATTGGTGTTAATATCGCGAGAGCCAAGATAAAATAAAAAACTGCATTAACCGCAGTAAAAACTATTAAAGATTTTTCCCATTTTGGCTTAGAAACCTTGTATTTTAAAATCAGTGATAAGACAACCAATATTATTGGAAGCTCTAACAAAAACAATCCTTGTAGGTATAACCCGGGGCTATATGAAAATGCTTGTGATGAAATTGTATAAACAAATAATGCTATGTCAAAAACAACTAATGGGGCCGATGAAGCATAATAAACCCCTGCTAACAATTTTGAACTTTTCAAAAACTTAGCAACAATAATTAAGACAATTATTACTGCCGCAATACCCAACATAAGTATTTGAAGTAAGTTAGTGTTGTTTGGTTGGTCAGCATATCCTGAAACATATCCTTCCCCACGTTTTAATATTACTGCACAACAAGGTTCCCCCGCAACACAAAAATCAGTCGGTTTTATATCTTCTACAAATTCCAAAGAAGCAATATCTGTTTCAAGAGCAGTTGCATTTGCAGAACAAACTATTTGGGCTGCCAACTTAACGCTTGCGGTTGATTTTGAAGAAAAATATGAAAACTCATCAGTATGCCCAGTTTCAATAAGCTTCTCTAAGTTTCCTTGCCGATAGAAAATAACACTCTTCGGGTCAAAACCCATTTCTGCAAACTGATTGCTATTTACAATTTCCCCGTTGCCAACTACAAACGCTTGGGTTGTAATGCTTCCCCCGTTGTGAACCATATAAAGAGCATTAGAAATTATGCTTCGTGGCTCAACAACCATTGCAGAAGCGAAACCAAAAAGAAACAACAAAATAAATAAGCAAATAATGCCTTTTCTCATTCCATTATATTGATTTAAGTGTATTAAAAGCTTTACGTTTTTATTAGCCACAATACTAACTTGGGGAATAACTCAGCAAAGCTTATCTTAAGAAATATTTTTTATAACCGCACTTGCATTGAAGCACATTATCGCCCGGGGCAGGATTTAATTGCTTCCCGCAAATTACACAGTATTCAAGGGGAGATTTACCTTTTCTTTTTAGTTTTTCTCTTTTGCGTCTTAATTTTGTTTTTCTCTTTTCTTCTGGATAACTAAACAGCTTATTAGCGCAATGATGATGATATTTAAAAATATCAAACTCGCCGCCACACTTTGGGCAAGTGTCCAGGTTTTTGGAAGTGCTTGCCTTTGAAAAAAAGTTGAGTAGTTCAAGAGAATTTTTTATAAATTCAACAATCCTTATTCCCATTTAGTTGCCCCAATTCAATTGTATCGCCAATCTTATTTTTAGCGTCAGCTTCAACCTTGTTTAAGTCAAGCAGGTCATACCCAAAGAACTTGCCAGAAGTCCCAGAGTAAAATGCATCATTGAAGTTACTAACCTTATGCACCTTCCCATTGAAATACAAAAGCAATTCTTTTGCAGGATTAATTAAACACTCAACTTCATGCTTTGCTAATTCTTCCCGAGTTATTTGCTTTGGCTCAATCCCTGAAACAACTTCTTGAAGCAACTGCAAATTCTTTAACAGGTCAATCGTCTTTGTTATCTTCTTTTTTGTTTCCTTTACAGATTGGTAGAACAGAACCGCAACAAGCATATACCATTCTTCCTTTGTGATTAACAACAAGTCATTTCCCAAATACTCATTACTAAGTGCTTTACTCTCAATATCTTTTGCCAAATCATTAACCAATTTTGTAGCTTCCTCTTTGACGAAAGAACGTTCCTGCTCCCCGCTTGGTTCAAAGGTTTTGTGCAAGCTTATTTTTCCCTCTTTATGAACAATGTGAGTAATATGCTCATTCATTCCCGGAAAACCAAAAATTAAACGATTGTCGCCCCTGGCCGAAATAGGGTTAACAAAAAAACGATAAACTTCTATGTCGCCAAACTTAATAACTAATTCAGTTTTTTTCGTTTCCATTTAATTAATCCCTTTTTCTTTTATTATTTTATTAACAAGTTTAGCCCATTGCTTTTCTTTCTTCCCACCAATACCATTGTCAATATTTTTTAATATATTATTTAATGCTTCGTCAATAGGTTCGCCAAGAGTAAACTTTTCCAAATCCGGAAACTCTTTTGCCGCATTAATTCTGTCAATAACTCTATAAGCTTCATTAAACAAAGGTTCTTTGTAAATCAAAATTGGTTCATTGTCAATTATATCCACATCAAATGTTGAAACAAAACCGTCTTTCAAATCAACTTTAATATTAAACGCTTCTTTAATCCAAATGTTTGCTTGGGCTAAAATAAATAAATCATTGTATAACATTGGAAGTGAATACAAATCAATTTTGTTTTCAACCATTGGCATTAAACTAATTTTCCATAACCCTTTTTCTTTTTCAGCAAAATAGGTAAATTCTTTTGACAAATTGGATTGAAACTTTGGGTTCTCATAACCCATAATCATATTTATATCAAGGGCCGGATTAATACAACCAATAAAATGTTTTTGTTCAAATAAAGCATTGGTTGATTTACTAAACAATGCGTGCGTATTTACCAAAATATTTAACATACCACTTGCTGTTTCTTCAACTTCTTTCTTTTTCATTTTACCGTCAAAAAGTGCAATAATCCTAAAATCAATAAACTTTGTTGCTTTCATTGGTTCGGAAGATTTACCTTTTAACATATTTAACAATCCCATAATCAAAATAGTAACAAAAGTATTAAACATATTACTAACACAATTAGTATTATGAATTGCCGAGGACAAGGGGGGGTTGAAATTGTAGGCGCTGCCGTAGCAGGAATATTTGCAATAATTATTATTGGAATGTTCTTGAACGCATATGTTCAAACACAATGCCAAGGCCCACTTAATCAAGTCAATGAATTAAACGACAAAGTCGCTGGCCTGGAAAAGGACTTAAACGCTGCCAGGGAAGAAGCAAATTTCTGGCATAATGAGTTTGACAACATTGACGAAATAACAATAACAAAAAAAGACATTACAGAATTAAAGCAAGACCTCAATGCTGCGAACATAACAATAAACAATACACAAACAAGAATAAGCACACTGAACCAAGAGTTTAACGATTATCAAATAACGATTTTTTATTTTGTTCTTTCTTTGGCAATCGCAATTCCTTTGTTGTCAATGGGGTTTATGGAATTATCTTTATTCAAGCTTGAACGTATAAAAAAAATTTGGAAAGTCAACATAAGAAGAACACATTACCTTGCACTAAATGAACACAATGAAGTTATTATTGTTCCTTATGAAAAATAAAAGAAATTTATTTGCGCAATTCTTTTGGATTAACCCCCAACCATTTACGCGACAAATAACGAACGCTATCCTTGTCAAAGTCCTTGAAAAAACACTCGCCCGAAAAACTTTCCAAAACAGAACCATACAAACAATTGAGAACAGGCCCCGCTTCTTCCGACAACCAAAACAACTTTCGTTTACCTAACTTAATCCGAGTCCCGCGATAATCATTAATCAAATTCTCACTTTTCAAACCCAAAACGGTTTTTGTTGAAAAGAAATGCAACAAATAAAGCAAAGCCCTAACCCTTTCAGTCCTATTTCTATCAATAACCTTGTGCGGACACCGGCGCGTGCCAATGTCAGTGTAATATACAATATGCGACAAAGACCTCACGCCAAAAACCCCTTGTTAAAAGCGAAAACAAAAACACAAAAACAAAAAACCAAGGGGGGTTTATTATTATTTATGTTAAAAGAGTTCAGCAACATTCAATCCACCGGCCAGTAATCATTATTTTTCGGACCATATTCTTGCAAAAACTTTTTTGCACAATCCATATTACAAAAAGCCCCAAAAGGCAAACCCGCAAGTATAACCTTGTTAGTATCATTGTCCTTAATTGACTTTAAGCACTCTTTACAAATTGAAACCATTCGCCAACACCCCCAACAAAATGAATAAAATTCCTGCAACAATGCACAATAATTTAAGCTTCATCAACGACAACCCCTTTTTCTTCGTGTATAACACCGACATTGTTCTGTTTAAACGCTATGGACTTGCTTAACTCAACCGCTTGGTATAGCATTAATGCCTTTTCAAGAGTTTCCGTTCTATTCTGGCCCTGTTTTTCAAAGTGTTCCAAAACCGAAAGCGCAGCGCTTGACAACCGAAAACCACAAAACTTTTTACTCAAAAAAATCCCTCTCAACAATAGGTTCTTCTATTTCAGATTTTTCTTTGTCTATGGAAAAAACGCTAACATCGCTAACAACGCTAACATCGCTAACCTGGTTATCCTGCATTTCGTCATTTTTTAGTGTTTTTTGGTTAGTGTTGTTAGTATTGTTAATGTTGTTAGTGTAGTTAGTGTTAGTTAGTGTTTTCTCTGATTTGGAATTATTGCTCTTTTCTTCTTCCTTAATATAACCTCTTGAAAACATAAAATTCAACAACTCATTTCTTTGTAATTCAATGCAGCACTGGTTTCTTGGTGTTGTAATTCTTCCGGGTTCATTGGCGCCCGGAATTGTCATTATCGCGCTTTTAACTATTTTTCCAGCATAAGTTCTTTTTCCAATGAACTTTGTTCGGTCCTGTTCTTTGTCATAACCCCAGTAGTCGCCAATAAATCTTTCTGCTATTTCTGAAACAATTATTTTCTTTTCTGTGTCTTGCCCGAAATAGTCAAGTATTATGTTCATTATTAGTCGTTCAAAGTTTTCGTTGCCTGCGTCTTCTTCAACTGCTTTTGCTTTGTCAACAATTATTTTTAACACTCGTTCGTAAATTTCTGGCCCGCAAAGCTGTGCTATTGTCAAAATTGGTTTTGCGATGTCTTCCGTTCGGTTTTCAATTCTTTTGTCGGCCAGGGTTGCGTAAGTGTTTTTTATTTCTTCCCAATTATGTAATCCGTATAAGCGCAGCTCGTTTCTTAATTCTTCAAACTTTTTGTTCTTCATGTTTATTTTTGGCACGCCCTTGTGTTTTTGCATCACGGTTGTAAAGCAACGGTTTTTTGTTGCGTCGCTTCCTAATCCAATTATTGAATTAAAAACCATTGGGCAGTAAGCGTCAAGTGTTATTGTTTTGTGGTTGTCGCCTTTCTTTTCGGTTAATCTGTAAGCGCCATTTTCTTTTTCAAAAGTTGTTTCAATGAAAAACTGCATGGCTTCTTTTACTTCTTTGCTTAGCGTGTCGTAATTGTCAATTATTATTGTTCCGGTTGTTGCTTCAACGTCCCGGTATCTTGCTGCGTCCGTGTTTTTTGTTAGCCATAAAGAATTAAATGCAAGTTGTTTGTATAGCTTGCTCGCGGTTGTTTTTCCGCTGCTTGTTAATCCGCGGAACTCAACTCTTGGCTGGTAATCAAAAAGCATGAAGAAGTAAGTGTTTGATATTATGCAAGCATGGAATATGCTTTCGTCATTGTTTTCAAAACGACAATATGTTTTGAATAAGCTTTCAATGTCCTCAACTATTTCTTTTAATGTTCGTGGTTTTTTCTTGTCGTTTAAGTAATCGTAAACAGAGAGTTGTTTCCAAGCGTATGATAATGCGTTGTCGTCAAAGCTTGTTCTGAAAGTTAGCTTTAAGTCATCTTGGATTTTTTTTAAGTAATCGTATTTTTGTTTTGTTTCTTGGTCTTTTTTGTTGTCTATTGGTGTTAAGTCAAAATAAACCATTTTGTTTGAAGCCACTATTGCAGAGCAAGGTTTATTGTCTAAGTATATTTCTGTGCCATAATAAAATATTTCTTTGTCTTTTAGTTTGTGGTTTCCCTGGCCTAATCGTGCTTGTTTTGTTTTTTCGTGAGAAAGTAATACGTTGTTTAGGCCTTCTTCTAATTGTATTCGTTCAAGGTCAATGTTCATTGAACCACCCCTGTAAGTTCTTCTATTGCACAATGTTTCTCTGGGAAATTGTAGCGTTGTCCGTTAATGATGAACCTAACTCTGCCGTCATGGATACTGCAACCATTGCAGTAAAATTCTTCGTCGCCATTTGTGCGATACAAAATTATTCTATACATTTTCAACCACCTCTTTTGCAGGGGGTGTTTTGGCCAGGGCAGTTGTTGGTTCCGCCCCGGCCATGGAATACAAAGAAGCGTCAGAGTTTTTGTTTAAGAAAAAACTTGTTGCGTCTTGTGGCAATTCAAGTTTTTCAATTTTGGTTTGAACTGCGCGCGGGCCACCGAGCCGGTCCAGGCAAAACACACAACACCAAATTTTAATTTTTCCTTTATTAGCATAAAAGCGATACTTGCGAGCATGGGTTCCATTTTCACAAAAAAAGCAAATTTTCTTTGTTTCACTTATACTTAAATATTCATCAAGTTCCATTTATAACACCCATTTTTTGCGGGGGAAACCCCGCACTTATTTTTCTACCCTTTTACCCCCGCAATAATTTTTGCAGCTTTTACGAGGAAAGGAAATTCTTTTTCAATTTCTGATTTTGGACAAGTTTCTAAAAACTTTAAAAGTTCTGCGTCAGTCATTCAACGGCCCCCTTGTTAATCAAAACTCTTATTGCTTCCGTATAGGTCCTGGTCCCTAATCTTTCCCTAACGCGTTCCAGCTTATCAAATTCTTTGCTGGATAGCACAAAATTAATTCGTTTATCGTTTTCCATACCAAAACCACCTTACGTATTTGTGCATATATTATGGCCCACCTTATATTTAAACATTACGTATTTGCGTATATTATACTTATATATTAGTAAATCAATATACAAATATACGCAAGGTTATTTTATGAGAAAAAAAGCACGTTATTCCTGGAAAACAAGCAAGTCCGTATTCGCCATATATTGTTTAATCTACAATAATGCGCAAACAACATTAACCGAATTAGAGAAAAAAACAAAAAAGAACAAAAGCACCATAACAGATAAATTATTGGCCTTACTGAATGAAGAATTAATTACAAAACAATACACTGGCAAAGAAATGACTTATCAAGTTAATGAAAAAAAGCTTTTTGAGTTATTAGGGGCAGCACCAAGCGACCTTGACGAAACAATAAACCTTTCTTCAAACTTTGAGGAATTGTTTAGTTATTATAGCGAAGGGGGGAACCTTGCAACCTTTGTTGAAGTAAGGTTAACCCAACGGGAATTTAAGGAAATAATTACTGCCTTGGTAAAAACAAAGAACCCCACTGCAATAAAACAGGCAAAGCGTCTAAAAGAAAAATCTTATTCGTTTGAGCCACTTTAAATTTTCTTTATGGTTATTTGTTCAGTTTCACGGGAATACTGAACAAGCACTTCTTGGCCTTGCCCCAGGCCAGCAACTTTTACAATTTCTTTTGGAAGCCGGCAATAAAGGTTTGAGCCGTTTTTAATTACTTTAACCATATCTAACCACATTAAATAAAAATTAATCGCACTTTAAAGTATTGTTAAGAAAACGAATATAAAAACATAAAGGAAAACCAACAGAGTTGGACAGGCGTGCAACAGCACTCCCCTTGCTTTTTAATTCTTATTTTAACTAATTGTTTTATGTTCAAACCAAATTGCGTAATTGCTTTGCTTGCACCAGAAATCTCAATTAAGAGCAAGAGGGTTCAATCCAAAATGCATGCGGTTATTAGAAATAATATTGTTGAATATTTGAAAAATAATAACATTCCTTACTCTTCAGTTACTACAAAGTCAGGAAGAGCTTTTATTAAAACGAATGAATTTGAAAAAACAATTTCTATTTTGAGGTATTGTTTTGGAATTAACTTATTGATGTCTGCTCAAGAAGAAAATTTTTCAAATGCAAAAGAAATTAGTGAATTTGCGTTGAAATTATGCAAAAATAAAATCAAAGATGGTTTTGCAGTTAGGTGTAAAAGTCTTACAAATATAAAATCAAAAGAAATTGAAATTGAATTAGGTTCTTTAATTTTAAAAAATATTCCAAAAACAAAGGTTAATTTGGATAATCCAAAAACACAATGTAATATTTTAATTTTTGAAGAAAAAGTTTTTTATTATTTTGATTTTGTGGAAGGTGTAGAAGGAATGCCTTTGGGTTCTCAAGGAAAAGTAGCATTGTTTGTTTCTAATAAAAAAGATTCAACTGAATTGGGAAAAAGTTTGATGAAATTTGGTTGTGTTCCGGTCCTAATTAAAAATTCGTTGCCTTTGGAAAAGTATAATTTGTCAAAACCATTAGAAGTTGTTTCTTTGGAAAAAGCAAAACAGTTATACAAAAAACACAAATTAATCGCTTTTTTTAGTGATGCTCAAACATTGAAGGAAAGGCAGAATTTTGACAAATTGGCAGAGGCAAAAACATTTGCTCCGTTAATTTTACTAGCTTGAGTGGCACAGAACTTAGAATTCTTTTTTATTGCTTTTCTAACAGAATATTAACATGCTTTTAGGGATATTTTCAGACACTCATTTAGGATTTGGAAATGATGAGAGAAATGAAGAATCTTTTGCTAGATTTAAAGAATCAATTGAATTGTTTCAAAAAAATAAAGTTGATTTTATTTTACATGCGGGAGATTTATTTGATCATGCTGTTCCAGACCAAGAAATTTGGTTAAAAACTTTTGATTGTTTTGAAGCAAACTCTGGGCAAATAAAAGAAATTAAAAAGTTTCAAGCTGAAAGAGAGATTAGTTGTAGTGTAAAAGGAATTCCAATTATTGCAATCCATGGTACACATGAACATCGTGGAAAAGATTTTGCAAATGCTCTAGATATTTTAGAAAAAAGTAATTCACTTGTTCATGTTCATGTTGGTTATGCTATTTTAGAAAAAGATGGTAAGAAAGTTTTTGTTCATGGAATGGGGGGCATACCAGAAAAATTTGCTAAACAAGCTCTAGCAAAGTATGCTCCAAAACCAATTGAAAATTATTGCAATTTACTTTTGCTTCACCAATCTTTCAAAGAATTTTTGCCTTTTGATGATGATGCAATTGCGACCCTTTCATTAGAAGATTTGCCTGAAGGGTTTGATTTAATAATAAATGGACATTTGCATTGGATTAATGAACAAGAAATTTCAGGAAAACGCTTTCTTTTAACTGGTTCAACAATTTATACTCAAATGAAAAATTTAGAAGCTGAAAAAGGAAAAGGGATTTTTTTATTTGATACAAATACAAAAAAATTAGATTTTCTTCCGTTTGAAAAACAAAGAAAATTATTTTATGAAAAAATAAAGTTTGAAAATGCAAAACCTGAAGAAGTTATTGAAAAAGTAAATTTAAGAGTTAGTGAAATTCTTTCTAAAAATTTTGAAATGAAACCACTAATAAGATTAAAATTAGTTGGAGCATTAATGAAGGGTTTTTCTCAAAGAGATATTAAATTTTCTTTACCATTAGAAAAAGCAATTTTTTCTATAACAAAAAAGTTTGAAGTTGAAGATTTTAAGAAGAAGATTGTGGATTTGAAAGAATTGCAAAATGAGAAAAAAAGCATTTTGGAATTGGGTATTAATTTGCTTGAAAAAAATGTTGAAGAAGCAAAGTTAAATAACTTTGATACTAGAAGAATATTTGATTTGCTTTCTGAAAATGAATTGGATAAAGCAGAGGAAATTTTGTTGAGGGAATAAAATGTCACGCACAGGAAATTATGTTAGAATAAGTGGTGAAAAACGTGCTCAAATGCTTGGAATGGCTGTATTGCCCTCAAAATATTCTTCTTTAACTGCAATTGCTCGTGAACTTAAAATTAGCAAGAATACGGTAAAAGCTAATCTTGAAAGGGCTGTTGAATTGGGGCAATTATCAGAAAATAATCATTTGTTACAAAGAACAAGGCAAGATAGAGTAGGTGTTAATTTGCGTTTACAACAAAGAAAAAAATTAATTGTTGATTTTGTTAAAATGGCCAGAATGAAACAAATCCCAATTTCAATTAATTTGATTCAAAAAAAATTTGGTGGAGAAAAAAAGTTTATTAAAACAATTCTTGATGTTGAAGTAAAAAAATATTCTGGGCGTGCAAAACCATTTTTAAGACGCTCAAAATCTAGCCAATCAAGAAGAAAAAAATAATTACCATTCCCATTCAACATTTTTTTTAATTATTTTTGCTGGAACCCCACCAACTAAACAATTTCTAGGAACATCTTTTGTAACTACTGCTCCAGCTGCAATAATTGAACCTTTTCCAATTGTTACTCCTTTCAAAATAGTTGCTCTCACTCCAATCCAAACGTGATTTTCAATTTTTATTGGTTGAGTTGAAATGTGTGGGTGTGACACTATGTGATGCGAATCAGAATCACGAATTATTACATCTTTTGAAATTATTGTATCGTTTCCAATTTCTATTCTCTTTGAGCAATCAATTGTTGCCCCTGAATGAATATATCCACTGCCAATTTTTAGTGTTGCATTTTTGTTTATTGCAATATGACATCCACTTACAACATAAAAAAAGTTTCCTATTATTAGTCTGGAATTTTCATCAAGAGTTAGTAATGATTTTTGTGGAATATATTTTGGTTTTGGCCAAACATAACCGAGATAGAATCGCCCATTATTTATTATTTTTGAATTTTTTCCCAGAATAACTTGTGTGCCTTTGTAGATTAGAAAGTCATTTATACTTTTATTTTTTTTGTAAAACTTTTGTTTTAAATAAACAAAAATTGTTTTTATTGGATTTACTCGTGTTAAATCAAACACGGAATCCCTTATGAGTGACATCTTTAACATTAAATTATAAGATTTAATGTATTTTAAGTTAACTGTTTTTTAAAAAAATCAGTTACTTTTTCACTAACTAATTTTCTTTCTTTAGGGTGGTATTTATAATCATGCCCTATTTTTAGTTTGCATATTTTTTTGGGGGCTGGTAGAAGTTTTATTAAGTCAAGTGAAATTTTTTTAGGAACTAAGGTGTCAGTTGTTCCATAAATTATTAGCTTTGGAATTTTTGTATTTGTGCTTTTTTTGTTCAATGAGTATTTTTTTGTATTAGTAAAAAATGAATAAGATAATTTTAACTTGTTTTTTGTAAGCTTGTTTTCTATTATTGTATATTTTTGTTTTTTTATTTCTTCTAAATCATTTTTTATAAACGGCAATTCTATTAAACTTGGGAATGGACAAGTAACAGCCAGTGCATTAATTTTATTTTTTTGACAAACTAATAATGTGATTTGTGCTCCCATGCTGTGTCCAAAAATACCAATTTTGTTAGTGTTTGAATAATTTAATTTTTTTGCAAATTTTATAATATCTTGCGTGTCTTCTATGAAATTTTTAAAGTTATAATCTTTTTGAGTTCCTTCACTTTCATTATTTCCAGAAAAATCAAATCTGATTGCTAAGAAATTGTTTCTTGATAAGTTTTTTGCTATAGTTTCTAGATTTTTTTCTTCTTTGCAACCACTAAATCCATGGAGAATTATTATTATTGGTTTTTTTGAATTTTTATTTTTATAATTTATTAAAACACTTAGTTTTTTTCCTTTTCTGTTTTTTATAAAAAGTTTTTCATGCATAATAAAATTAATTAAGGCAAAAATTCTTTGTTTTTGATTTTTTGTGGCAAGTATGTTGTTGCAACGAAATCAAGTTTTCTATTTGCTAATGCTTGTTGTTCAATTCTCTTTTTATCAGTTAATGCTTTTTGTAATTGTCTTTGCCAAATTTTGTCGCTAAACCATGGATACGCCATCATTTCTTTTGCTCTTTTGATGTCTCCTTCTTTCATATTTTCTGTTACGTTTTCTAATTTAAATTCTGTAATGTCATCAAGTGTCATTCCAATGTATTTTGAATCAGGCACTGACATGAATTCTGAGTGTGCGGCTAATGCCATTGAACCTTGTTTTATTACTGAATAAATATACCATCCATATGGGTCTCCATCTGTGAAAACGTATGTTGGCAAGTCAAGTTCATTATGCACACGGTGCACTAATCTTCTTGCTCCTCGTGCTGCTTGTCCTCCAACTCCAATTAGTAAGCATTTATTGTCTTTTGGGAATCCTTCTTCAATTAATCTTTCAAACATTGCTTCGGTTTCTACAACTAATAAGTATTCAGCATCACTTTCAATTATTTCAATTTCTTCAGGTTCCATTCTTGACATAATGCTCCATCCACCTCTCCCTAATTTTGATGCATTGAATTTATCGTTATGATGCATCTTATCTTTCAAAGTTATATTTCCATATAGAGTTCCTTTTGGATTTGCGTGTAGATTTAATTTTTCTCTGATTGTGTTAACGCTGTGTTCTAAGTCAACTATTATTGGATCTGATTCATCTTGTCCTTCAAATGTGTTTTCTTTTGTATCTTTGATTGTGTGTTTTAGTTCGTAGTAAATTTCTCTGATTGAAGCAGTTTTGTTATGTGATAAATAATCGTGTGTTTTTGACATTATCATGCTTGTTTGCATAAATTTTCTTGCGTGTGCAACATTCAAAAAGTTTCTTGTAATTGTTTTGTCTCCTAATCCTAGGTATCCTTTTCCTTCATCCCATACAACATTACTTTTTCCTCTTTGCATTGTTGTGAAGCTTGGATCTTTGTTTGCTTTAATTTCTTTAACAATTGCTTCGGCAGATTTTTTTATTCTTCCATCAATTTCTTTTGATGTTGCAATTTCTCTTTTTACTGCATCTTGTTTTGCTTTTTTCATTTTTCCTTCAGCCATAATTATTCATCCTCTTCTTCTTTCTTTTTTTTCTTTTTCTTGCCACCATTCATATCTTCAGCAGTTGAAATTTTTCCATCATCTTCCATTTGTTTCTGCATTTTTTCTAATTCTTCAGCATCTTTTGCTTCATCTAACTTCAACTTTTCAAGTACAAGTTTTTCCATTTTCTTTTTTATTTCATCTTCATTAACTTTTGTTATTTCATTTAACGCTTTTGCTATTTCTGGAATGTATTTGTAAAACATTTTTCTTTTTAATTGATTTTCTTCTTCTTTTCTTTTGTGTGAAATAAATATTCCTGCTCTTCTTCCAGTACTCATTAGAGCAAGTCTTACTTCTTCAAGTACTTCTTCTTCATCAGCAACACTCTGTTTTCCTGCACCGGTGTATGGGATGTGTACTGAAATAAAATTTATGAAAACTGTTACTGGCGAATTTTCTGCATCTTTAATATTATATCTTTTCCAATCAATACTTTGCACTGCGTGTGTTAGCGCACAATTTCCTGCATCAAATGGAAGAGGAACTCTGTTAGCAAATCTCATTATTTCTAATTTTCTTCCTTCAGCAGTTGCTCTTCCTGCTTCTCCACCATAAGCAATTGCTATTTCAACTTGGAATGGAAATCCTCCGGCATAAACTGTTGGCTTTCTTGTTAGCACTGTTAAAAATTCAGGTTTAATTATGCTGTGTAAAGAATTTTTTATTTGTTCTTCACCAATTGGTCTTAGTGCATCAGTAGATGGTGCAATGAAATCAATTTCTTTAAAGGCTTTTACTATTTCTTCTGATTCTTCCCAAGTAATTTTTTTAGGATCTTTGTTTAAATCAAAATTAACTCTCTTTTTTAATTCTTGAATTGATTTTGCGCCTGTTCTATCAAAATCATTCATTATAAAACTTTGAATAGTTCTGGCTTTTGTTGATTTTACAAGAGTGATTATTTCATCAACAGTAACTCCTTTTGGGTGCGGTTTTACTTCATTTGGAAGTTCTGGTATTTTATTTGAGCTTCTCTTGAAAGTAATTTTTTGTCCTTGTGGGTCTCTAAAAGATATTTGTGCGTGAGGGTTTGCAATTGCTGTTCTTTTTAAGTATTCTAGTGGTCCTTGTTCGGAGTCTCTATAATTTACATCTTTGAACTTTGCTTGTACTGCTGTTCCATTGAAATCTTTTGCCAATTCTTTTAAATTAGTAATTTTTGGTTCATTTTGTTTTGGGTCAATTGTAATTTCTAGTGAAATTGCCTTTTTTCCTTTTCTTCCAGTTATTATTTTTGATGCTTTTCCAGTTGTCATTTGACTCAACATAGTACATCCAGAACAACCAATTCCCTGTTGTCCTCTACTTTGTATTAGTCTGTGGAATTTTGTTCCTGCTAATAATTTTCCAAATGCTTTTCCAACATTTTCTTGACTTATTCCAGGACCATTATCAGTAACTGTTACTTCATAATATTCTTTACCAATTTCATCAATTTTTACATCAACATTTGGAAGAATTCCGGCTTCTTCACAAGCATCAATAGAGTTTGTTACATATTCGTGAACTATCATTGTTAGAGTTCTAATTTTACCATAAAAACCAAGCATTTGCTTATTTTTCTTAAAAAATTCAGCTACTGAATGTTCTTTGAATTCAACATCTAATTTTTTTGTTCCTGCATCATAGCTAATATTAGACTCAATCTCTTCCTTATCTTGATTGTTTTCATTCGTTTTAGCCATGCTCACCATCTTTCATAGTAAATAAATTGACTTAACTATTTAAACCTAATCCCCGCTTCACAAAAATTAGAGTTCAAATCTAGTTTTTCCCTTATATTCTAGGAAATGTTCAACTGTTTCATGGGTGTGGCCTTGTAATAATAACTCAACTGAATTTATTGCTGTGTCTATGTCTTGTGCCCGTGCAATAATAGATACTGTCTTCCCATAAACACTAATTAGTGCGCCGGTTTTCTTTTCTATTTCTCTTCTCGCTAAACCTTCTTTTCCAATCACTCTTCCTCTTTTGGCTTCTTGCGCTGACTTATTTTTTCCAACAAAATCAGTAATTTCAACAATTTTTAGTAGATAATCTTTTTCCAATAATTTGAATGCTCGCTCTGGGCTGAAACCTCTTGCAATTGCTTTTATAATGTCTTGGGCTTTGAAAAAATCTTCTCCCTCTCCTTCAACAAGAACCTCTCCATTGCCAGAATCCACTTCTATTTTTGTTTTAGTTTCCTTGATGATTTTCTTTTTAACCGAACCATTGGGTCCAATAATTACTCCAATTCTTTCATCAGGAATTTTTATTATATCTTCCATAATATAAAGTTGGTTTGAAGCTTTTTTAATTGTTTCTAACTAGAGTTCAAGCCATTTTGGATTTTTTTTGAATTTTTTTCTGTATTCAGTAGTGGTAATTATTGGTGGCCTTTGTTTGTCATTAATATTAAAATTTCTAATATTATATTGTCCTTCAGAGTGTTCAATTATTTTATATCTTTTTCTAGTTTTTTTTATTGAAATTAACTTACCCATTGTATTTGCTCTTTTTGCAAAAACACCAAGAACTCCAAATGACATTTTGCTTAAATTTGCCAAAGATTGATTTCTATGAACTCTTTTTTTCAAATCAACTTGTGCACAAGCTCTGAGTCCAAATTTTTTCTGGATGTCAATTAGCATTGCTGTTTCAACCCCATATCCAGTAAAGAATGGAATTCTTTCAAGTAAATATCTTTTTCCAGCATACTCTCCTGATAATGGTTGTATAAATCCACTTAAAATTGGAAAATACATATTGAATAAGGGTCTTATTAGTAATTCAGTTACTCTACCCCCGCCCAAAGAAGACATTTCAGAGCCAACTTTTATTGGCCTTTGATAAAAAGCTTTTGTAAACATTATTTTCTTGTTTGTTAGTAATGGGCCAACTAAACCATAAACAAATCTTGGGTGAATATTTTTTATGTCAGCATCAATCCAACAAATAATATCTCCTTTAGCAACATACAATGATTTCCAAAGATTTTCTCCCTTTCCTTTTATTTCTTTATGTCTTTTCAAAATATCTTTAGAGTAATAAAAATCAGCGCCCGCTTCCTTAACAACTTCTTTTGTACCATCAGTACTTCCCGAATCAACAACAATTATTTCATCAACAAGTTTTTTGTTTTCAAGAATTTTTATTTCTTTAATGACTTTTCCAATAGTTTTTTCTTCATTTAAAGTTGGTATTACAACAGAAATAGTTATTTTTTGCTCTCTTTTTAATTTTACCAAGTTTTTTACATCGTTAAAACTATCACACTTGTACCTATTTTTATCAAACCATTCATCAACTTTCATAAAATTCTCCAATAAAACCATTGTTTTTAATATTTATAAAGATAATTAAAAATTCAATTCTTTTTTTATTGCAATTGCCCAAGCTTTTGGGGCAATTTCATCAATAATTTCTAAGTTATTAATATTTTTTAATTTTTGTTTGTTGATTTGCTTTCCACTTCTTTTTATTAAAAATGATTTATCTGTATTTTTGAACATTGGCAAATCATTTTCAGAATCACCCAAACTTATTGAATAAATTTTATAATATTTTTTTTCAAATAAATAAAGCAAAATTTTTGTTGCTAATCCTTTATCACTGCCTTTATTCAAACCAACAAATCTTCCACCCATAATTGCTTCAAAACCCATTTTTTTTGCTTCTTTCTTAATAGTTAAAAACTTTTTAATATTTAATTTTGGAACAAAAAAACCATCGGCATAGTATTTTGTTTTTGATAATTCGGCTAAATCTTTAGGCAGATTTGTTATTTTCATTAATTCATTTGCACTCATTTGTGAATATATTTTTGTTTCAAACAAAAGTTTATTTTGTATTTTCTTTAGGGCAGAAAGAGTTTTTGTGTGTGGGACGTTAAGCTCTAAAACATAAAATTTATTTATTTTTTTTATATTTTTAATTTCTTTAAAGCTTTTTTTTACTTCACTTAAATTAAATTTGAAATATTTTTTTGGAATATATATTGCTGAGCCATTTTCAGCAATAAATGGCTCGTTATTGCGAAGGTTTTTCCTAAAATATTGTAATTCATGAAAGGATTTTGAAGTGCAAAAGCAAATTGGAATTTTATTTTTCTGAACTTTTTTATATGTGTTTTTAGTTAGTTGTCCAAGTGAATAATTTTTATTGTTTAGAAGTGTTCCATCTAAATCAGTAATAATTATTTTTTGTTCCTTTGAAGAAAAAAAATCTATTAAAAATTGGTTATTTATTTGCGGGTTTTTTATTTTTATTTTTTCAACATTTTGAACAATAGTTAAAATTGATTTATAATAATTTTTCAAAGAATATTTTTTTTCAATAATTTTTTTATTTATTTTGATTATTTTTTTGTCAGGGTGTATAATTGCATTAAATGTGTTTTCTAATTGTTTAAAAATAACTTTGTCAAATTTTTTTGATTTTATTATTTCTAGTTGATTTTCAAGAGATATTTTTGAAAATTCTTTTCCTTCAATTAACAAATTATTATAAAATCCTGGGAATTTCAAATCATTATTTTCAAAATCTTTCATTAGAAAATTTATTCTTCTCCCAACTACTTCTTTCCCTCCACTCCAACCAATAATGAACGTAAAGCCAAATCCTTCCATAATAGAAGTAGTAATTATGGTATTAGAATGATAAAATAAATCTGAAAGTATAAAAGTTTCTATTTTTTTATTTTTTATTTTTCTTTTTTCTCCAATAAATTCTTGTCCAAAACCAATAACAACTGGTAATCTTTCTTGTTTTACAAACTTTTTTATTTTTTCTGAGTATTCAATATCTTTTGGCGAATTAGCATTAAGTGTAATTAGAAGTTGGAAATTGTTCTTTAAAGAATTTAATACTTTGAGAATTAATATTGCTTCAGCAATATTTTTTCTACGCATCATTCTTACTGGGTAAACAATATTTTTCCTTTTCATAGAAAAAAAGTAACTATTTTTTTTAGCATATTCATTTATCCTTTCAAGTAATTGCTTATTTTTTAGGGGATTTTGTAATTTAGTATTTATTGCATTTGGGAAAACAAATACTTTTTGTTTAGGTATGCCGGTTTTTTCAAGTATTTTTTTGTCGCGTGAATTTATTGTTAAATAAAAAATATTTTTTGCTTGGGTAAATGCGAGTCTTCCAGCAATTTTTTGACTTTTTTTGCCGGTACAATTTAATAATAAATTAAGTTGCTCTTTTCTATTTTCTTCAGCAAAATCATGAACTTGCATTAAAACAATTATATTTTTGGGATATTTTTCTGCAAGAATTTTTATTGCTGTTGTAAGATATGCATTTTTGAAAAGATTAAGGTTATGTGTGTGTAAAATACATTTTTTGGAAAAGTCCATTTCTTTTCCGATTTTTTCTGCAATAATTTTTGCCTTTGCTTCTAATTTTTTTAAAGATTTGAATTTTTCATTTGAATAATTTAATTCTGGAATTTTTATATGTTTTACATTTTTTGGAGCAAAGTAATTTTCTTGCTCACCAGATTCAATTAGAGTAATTTTTGTATTTTTTGCACTTGTAATAATATTTTCAATTACGCTTGTAACCCCTCCTTTTTTCATGTGGTATGTTAATACGTAATAATTAAAACTATCCATGATAAAAATTATTTTTTTGCTTTTTCATTTTATTTTTTTGCTTTTTATATCTTGATACATTTTTTCATAATTTGTATCCACTCCATTTTTAGCAAACCATTTGCTCATATTATTTATGTCCCTTTCAAAGAACTCTTGTGCTTTTGGATGCATTGTTGATACTGCTTGTCCAACATCAATTATAATCATTTCTTCATTGTGATTCAAAATATTGTATTCACTTAAATCAGCATGAACTAATTTTTTCTTAATCATTTTTGCCATGTATTCACATAGCAATTCATATTTTTCTTCCATATTTTCAAATCTTTTATCTTTTGCTCTAGGCGCCGCATTTTCATTGCCTATCCATTCCATAACTAAACAATTTCTTTTGAATGCAATTGGTAATGGAACTCGAATTTTTCCTTTTGTGAATTCTTCAAGGTTTCTAAATTCTTTTCTAGTCCATGCTTCAATAATACTTAACTTATCTTTTCTAATTTCCTTAAATCTTTCATCTCCAACTATGTATTCATTCATTCTTTTGAAATCAGAAGTTTCAACTTTGTAAATTTTTAGTGCATAAAAATTGTCTCCTGATTTGCATCTGAAAACATTTCCTTCTTTTCCAGTTGCGACAACAAATTCAACTTCTTCAAAATATTTTTTTCTTGCCAGAACAAGTATTACATCAAGAGTTGCCTTGTCAAAAACATCATTAAATATTTTTCTAGTCTCTCTTGTTTTGAATATTTTCTCTCTTGGGTCTAAATCATACTTATCCATATTTTTCACTTAAAATAAAAATAAGTTAGAACTTTATAAAAATTGATTTAATTTTTTTTAAATTGGAAGTCCTTTTAATTTATGGTTTCTTTTTAACCATTCAACTTGATGTCCTAAATAACGCCATATTACATCGCCTTTGCTAGGTTGGAAATCCCATAGTTTTAGAATTATTATATCATTTTCTCTTAGCCAAACCCTTTTTTTTAATTTTCCAGGGATTCTTAGTTGTCTTTCTGTTCCGTCTTCACAAAGTGCTTTTACTTGGTCAGAGCCCATTAATTGTATTACTATTCCAAATTGTTCTAAATCTTCTTTTCTTGGAAGTCTTACTCTTGTAAATGTTTCCTCAACAGGTTCACTATCACCCGTTTTTTTCTTTGCCATTGAATTTTTTCTTTTTTGACTATTGAAGTTTGCTATATTACTCACCTAAATATTATATATTTGGGCATGTTTTATGCCTTTTATTAAAATCACGTTACTTTCACTTATTAAATCTTGCTTTTCTAATATTTCAACACATTTATTGCCAAATAAGTTTGCTGAGTCAACATTTTTTATTATGTCAATTAATTCTTTTTCATTTATCTCTTCATTTCCAAAAAATTTTTCTGAAACCCTGAAACACAATTTCCCATCTTCAAATTCTTTTCCAAGGTGCTCTTTGTCACAGACTGCTAAAATAGTTTTTCCATCACATTCATGTTTTTTACAAATCATTTTATCAACTAAATTCCTTTTACTGGAGTTATTGCTCCACAGGCTTCACATTTCATTTGTTTTGTTCCTTGTTGTGAAATTATTTTTGTATCTGGTTTTCCACAAACTGAACATAATATAAATTGATTAAAGTAACTTTCAATTATTTTGTTTAATTGAATTGCACCAATTTTTCCATTAATAATAATGTTTTGTCCTGATTCAGTAACCGACGTTGCAGTCTCTTTTGTTAAGAATTTTAAAAAATGTTTTTTATCCCTTCTCAAATCTTTTAATAAATTATTAAATCCTCTTACGAATGTTTTTTTTCCTTGAATGTTAGAATCTACTCTTGGAATTTCAAACCTTTTATGCTCCAAAGCCTCTTTTGGTATGCTTAAATAAGCCCTATCTAGCATTTCTTCATATTTTAGTTTCATTTGCCTCACTAAAGTATTTCTTTAAGGAAACAAATATAAATAATGGTAAATTGCTTTTTTTTGAATATAAGTAAGTTATTTAAATTTGTAATTGCTTTATTCTGCATGATAGATGCATTAATGTCTTTCTTTGTTGCACTGGGGCCTTTAGGATTATTTTTTGCAGCCATTATTGGTAATGCTTCTTTATTTTTACCCCTGCCAATTGATTTGTTAATTATTCCTTTAGCAACAATTGATTTTTTTGGATTAGGTATATTAACTCCAGCAATACTTGGAGTAATAGTTGGTTTGGGTGCAACCATTGGTGAATTTAGTGGTTATATTATTGGTTTGGCAGGGATAAAAAGTTTTGAATCAATGAAGCAACATGAAGTTGAAAAATTGAAACATTTGAAAGAAAGGTTAGAAGTTGTTGGAATTCCATTAATTGCTTTTTTTTCTTTTACTCCTTTGCCATTTGATTTAATTGGTATTGCTGCTGGTTTATCAAAGTACTCTAAAAAAAAGTTTTTCATTGGTTGTTTAATTGGAAAAGTTCCACGTTATATGATTCTTGCATATGCGGGTTATTTTGGAATCACTTTTTTAATTCACTTTTTTGGTGGTTAGATGAAAATTGTGATGCTTGGCAGTGTTAATTTTGCTGAGAAAATGCTTGAATTAAAATCAAAATTAATTGAAGAAGGGCACGATGTTTATTTATCCGAGATTATTGAAAGTTATATTGGTTTAAGTGAAGAAAAAAGAAGACCAATTTCAGTTGAAAATAAAAATAAACATGATTTAATTAAATTGTATTTTGATTTAATAAAAAATAATGATGCGATTTTTGTAGTTAATGAAACAAAAAAAGAAATTGAAGGTTATATTGGTGGAAATGTTTTGCTTGAGTTAGGGTTTGCTTATGTTTTGGGTAAAAAAATATTTTTGTTGAATAAAATTCCTGATTTAAGTTATACTGATGAAATTGTTGCAATGAAGCCAATTGTTTTGAATAATGATTTGAGCAAAATAAAATAATTAAAGTCCAATAAAAAATGCAATTCCAATTATTATTAGCATTATTGTTGTTTGTGGTGGTAATGCTGGTAGAGGAATTTTCTTTTTTGAAACAATATAAATATTAAGTACTAAACCAGCATAGCTTCCAATCAAACAAAGGAAAGCAACTAGCAAATTGTTAATAAAAAAACCATTTGCTAAAATACTTGATGCAACAACTAATGGAATTACTAAATCCCCATTTCCTAATTCAAAATTATGTTCTTTTGTTGGCATTGCAACAGTGAATGCAAGATTTTCTTTCACAACACTCTTACCAATTTCGACCATGTGCTTTGTTTTGAAAACTGCAATAAAATCATAAATTGCTAATAATGAAATAAAAAGCAAAACTGGCACAATGCCGATTGAAATTCCAATTAAAGAACCTGCTCCAGCAATCGCAATTATACTCACAACATTTCTTAGTAAAATATTTTTTTTATTTTTTTGTCTGTAAATTATTATAAGTAATGTAATTATTAAAACAATAAAATCATCAGGAATTATTGTTCCCATAACAATTATTGATGTTACAAAAATAGCCATTATTTCAAATAGCCATAAAAATTTTCTTTGTCTTTTATATTTTAACAAAACTAAAATTAAACCAGTCATTAGTAAAATTACTGAAATTAAATAAATTGCTTCTAAAGGATTATTTATATCTCCAGTAATTGGGGAACTTTTTACGCCTAAATTTATTAGTCTGAGTGCAACAAACAAACCTATTGATTCAGCAATAACAAAAAGAATTGTAAGGAGTAAAAATACTTTTTTGTTTTTCCAAGAAGAATTATCTTTTTTAATTTCTTTTTTTTCTTCGAGCTTTGCCTTATCTTTTTTTGAATAACTTTTTTTATTTTTTTTGTTAGGCATATTAGTGTTTTAGTTTTTAGAGTTTTTAATTCATTTGTTTTTTTGTGGGTTTCACAAAGTGGTGTCTTGGTTTATAGATTTCACCTTTTTTTTCTAAATCTTCTAAAGCAGACATTATTTTTCCTTCATCTAATCCTTTTTCTATTCCTTCTGAAATTACTTGTTCAATTGGAACCATGTCTATTCCTTCGCCCATGGCATCCTTAATAATTTTTATTGTAACATTTATTGCATTTTGTTTCGTGTGTGTTACTCCGCTTGTAACAATATCAATATCAATTTTTCCTGTTTCTGGATCTGTTACTGTTTCTTCTAAACTTCTTCTAACTAATCTTATTGCTCTTTCTGCATCTTCTAATTCTACTTTATCTTTCAATCTTACTTTTGCTCCTGCTTCACTTAATCTTACAAGTCCTTCTAATTGTCTTGCTGTTGCTGCATAATTTCCTTCACTTCTTCCTTGGTCTCTTAAACCAACATAAAATTCAGTTATTCTTTCAATTGATTCTTGTGTTAAAACTGGAAAGCATTTTTGTCTTGCATAAGAAATATATTTTTTCAAAACTTCAGATTCAATTACTGGTTGAGTTACTTTTTCAATATGTTCTTTTTCTTCAGCGCTTAAAGCTTTGCCTGTTTTTGCTGAAAGTCTTAATTTTTCTCCACTTTGGTGTGTTTTTAGTATGTGTCCAGCAATATTAATGTCTTGTGTTTTATCAAGTATATCTCTTATCATAAAAAATAAATCAAATCTTGAAATTAGTGAGGCAGGTAAATTAATTTGTTCTAAAAATGGTTGGAATTTATCAAATCTAGAAAATTTTGGATTTGCTGCAGCAAGCATTGAAGTGTCTGCTTTAAATCTAGAAACAATTCCTGCTTTTGCTATTGATATCATTCCTTGTTCCATTGCTTCATGTAAAGCACTTCTATCTTGTGGATCCATTTTATCTAATTCATCAGCCATGCATATCCCTCCACTTGCTAAAACAAGGGCTCCTGCTTTTAGTGTCCATCCCCCTTCTCCAAATTCATCTTTTACTGCTGATGCAGTTAGTCCAACTCCCGAAGTTGTTTTTCCACTTATGTAAATACTTTTTGGAGCTATTTTTGAAGTTGCAATTAGTAATTGGGATTTTCCACAACCAGGGTCGCCAATTAATAACATATGAACATTGCCTCTGATTTTTTGGTCATTGGGCAAATATTTTGAAACCCCACCAAATAATTGTAACACAATACTTTCTTTTACAATATCATGTCCGTAAATAGCTGGAGCGATACTATTTGTTAATTTTTCATAAATCTCAGGATCTTTTGAAAGTTTTTTTATTTCCTCTTCTTCTTCTTTTGTAATATCTACATCATCAAAATCTTTTTGTGTTTCTTCTAAACTATTAACTTCAATATATCTTCCATAAACAGTTCGCTTATCTTTTTGCGGAGGAATTAATCTTAATATTCCAATGAAAGAAGTTTTATCTCCTGCACCCACTTTGTTTACTAAATCATCACTTACATAAGCATCAATGTAAACTGCTTGTTCATTTCCATCTAATTTTTCTAAGGGCTCTTGTATTTGTATTTTTTGATAATCAATAAATTCACTTTTGTCATCTATCAAATCAAAATCCCTGCTGTGACACTCACACATGTGTGGTTGAGAAATATTTTGTTTTTCTTGAGGAATTTTATAAACATTTCCGCATCTTTTACACTTCCACACTGCAATTTTTAATTTTGGTAAAACATCAGTTATTTGTCTAACTAATCCTTCAACACTAAACATTTTTCCCAAGTAAGAAGAACCAATGTTTTTTATGTTTGGAGTTCTATCTTTTGGTAAATTAAAAAATCTAATGTGTGGTTTGAAAGATTCAACATTCAATGAAGGAATATTTACTTCCTGTATTGCCGTCGCTGCAGCAGCAAGTATTGAATCAGGATTATCTAGTAATTCATCTGCCAAAATAGGGTCAAATTTTTCTAAGGATTTAAAATCAATTAGTAAACTTCTTTTATCTGGATAAGATTCAAGCAATCTTTCAATTTCTTTTTTATATTCTAAGTTGAAAAATTCTTCAAATCTTTCAGCAAAAGGACTTGACTCTTGTTTTTCAATTTCTTCTAAATTTATATCCATTTTAGCTCACACAATAATTGCTTTTTATTCCTTTTAAGCCCTCTTTAAGTTCCATGCCACTGCTCTGCAAAATTTGATATGGGCCAAGACTGGGCATTTTGTGTGGGAGAATATAGAATTTTTTAATTCTGATATTAGTAACACACTTGAGGATTAATACTTTTTTAGTTTGGAATCCAAACTCACAAAACAATTTTAAATTTGTCCCAAAATTTGTGTTTTTCGCCGTCATCGCCCGGCGAGTGCGAGTCTTTCAGAATTCTTTCCTAATTTTTTCAGCAATTTCTTTGAGCGCTTCTTTGTCCATGGGTTTTTGCAAACAAGGATCAATTGACATACCTTTATTTATTGGAATTAAGTGTATGTGTGCATGTCTAACAAGAAAACCCTCAACAGCTAACCCTACTTTTTCAGTTTTCATTGCTTCTTTTAATCCTTTTGAAATTTTTTTAGTCAATATGAAGTATTCAACTAGCGCATTATCATCTAAATCAAAAATATAATCTATATGTTTTTTTGGAATTAGCAAAGTGTGTCCTGGATGCATTGGGTTAATGTCAAGAAATGCCAAGTATTTTTTATCTTCATAAATAATTTCAGGTTTTATTTCTCCTTTAGCAAATTTACAAAACAAACAATCTTCCATTTTTATCATTCCTTATAATATCTCCAGTTAACATATTGTACTAGCAAAGCAAAAACATTAATGCCTAAACAAACAACAGCAATCAGCCAAAGTAATCCTTCAATTAACAACCCAAATGAATTTGTTAAATTTAAGTAAATTGTTCCCAAACCGACTAATAAAAACGGGACAAATAAAGCCAAAAACTCTGCACTACCCTTCATAACAATCAATTGTAAGTACTTTTTTTTAAATATAAGTTATCCAAATAAACCTTTTTTTTCTGAAACACTTTCTTTCAAAGCCCAGCAAATCTTTTCAGCAATTTTTCTTGCTTCTTTTTCATTATTTTCTCCCCTAATAAGAATTTTTCCATTTTTAAAAAAAGAAACACTCTTTTCACCAATACTAATAATCAATAAAACTCTCGAATTAACTTCAATTTTTCCAACTTTACTCAATTCTTCACTCGCTTTTTCTAAATCAACCTTTACTTTTTTCTTTGGAAAAAATTCATAACTAACTTTACTTGTACAAGGTTTACCAACAAAATCTCGCAGTTCCATGATTAAAATAAGAGTAGTTGGTATTAAATTATTCACTTTTATGTGTTTATTACCAATGAACAACCTTTGCAAACCGGTGTGATTTTTTTATATATTTTTTGAAAATTTTCTTTTCGAATATTCCCATAAATATCTTGCATAATACATTTTTTCACATTTCCAGAAGTATCAATCGAAACTAGTTTTTTTAAAGCGCATTTTGAAATAGGATATACTCTTGACTTAATTGGTATTTTTTGTTTTATTCCAAATTCTTCTTCATCTATTTTTTTAAATCTTGTAAAAGTATTGAATAACTCGTTTTTGGTTAGCTCCATTTTTTTCAAAACTTTTTTTGGTTGCCCTTCTCTTATAAAAACTTCAAAATATGGATTTAAACCATTTTTTCTAACAAATCTTAGTACATCATCTAAATCTTTTTCATTTATTTTTGAAATGTATGATTCAATCCATAATCTGTCTCCAGAAAAACCAGTTTCAATTAAATTATTTATTCCCTTAAACATTTTTTTGCTTAATTTTGTACCCAATATTTTATTTTGTTTTTCATGATTCATCGAATTTCTTTTAACTATCAGAGAGGTGTTTAATTCAAACAACTTTTTTGCAATTTTTGGATTTATGAGACTTCCATTTGTATAAATGATTGATTCAAAACCTAATTTGTCAGCTAATTCAACTACACTAAAAAAATAATTTTTGTCAATTAAGGGTTCGCCATCAGCAGCAATTACCAATTGTTTAAAATTGAGTTTTTTTGCTTCATATAATATTTTTTTTATTTCAATTATTTCAAGTCTTTTTTTAGAATTTTTAGTTTTTGCTTTTGTATAACACCCAATGCAATTTGCATTACATTTGCTTGGAAAATCAATTTTAATTTTTCTTATTTTACTATTTTTAGCAAAATCATCTAAACTCATATCCAATTTATATTAGTAATAATTAAAAGTATAAATGCCTCAGAGTTGGATTAGCCCGCTTCTGATCGGGCTTACCGGAATACGCTAACGTCCTATTTCTAACAGGACTAGAGAATAAATAATTGGGATTCTTGGTATTACAATAGTAATACCAAAATGCTTTTGCCAGCTTTAACAAAGCTGTGCCTCAGAGTTGGATTAAATCATCACGACTGACTAGTCAGTCGACACCCAGACATTATCTTCGCCTTCAGCTCGATAAAGCTTTTGATCTAGGTTCAGCAGGGATTTACTTCATCACGGGCAAATAATCAATAGGGATTTAGGTTTTTAAAGAAATGCTTATTACAAATAAAAATTAATTGTTAAAATCAAAACAATCTTGAACACCAAGAACTACTTTTGCGGTCTTATTATCAGGACACCTAACTTTCTTTATAAATTCAAAGTCACTTGATTCAATAAACATTTCAACTACATCTTGACAACTTGTCATTGTACACATCCCCTTATCGTGTCTAATAATCCCGTTAATCTTCGCTTCAACAATTCCTCCTAGTAAAAGATAATTATCTTTTTCAAAAATTATCTTATTTGACTCATTCAAATCTCTTAATCTTAAATAAACATTCTTCTCACCATCAGTCAAAAAATAAATCCCGTGTGATGTACTATTACGCATTACTTCTCCAACAATAGTCACTTCAGATTCAATACAAGAATGTTCATTACACACAAGGTGTGCTTGAGAAGCAGTAATTGGTTGTAACAAATTAATATCTTTTAGAGCTTGTTCTTCAGAAATATTTTGAGTGCACCCAAAAAGAAGACCCAATAAAAAAATAAAAAGCACTACTACCAAATAACCCTTTTTCATAATAATATTGAGCACATTGGAGAATAAAAAAGTACCTAAAAAATTATAAATCCCTATAAGGGTTGCAGGGATTTACTTCATCACTGGCAATTATTCTGTATTTGAAGAAGTTTAAAAATCAATTGATTTTCTCTATTTTGGTTTTATAAATAGCTTCTTTAACCAATTTTTCCAAATCACATTTCTTTATTTCTTCAATGACTTTTTCTTTTTGTGTTTGAGTTTTTGGTTTTCCCGAAGCAAGCGCATCGCACATTTCTTTTCCACAACTGCTTTCAAAAAAACCTTTCTTTCTACTAATATTAATTATTTCTTGTTTTGATAAAAATAATAGTGGGCGAAGAATTTCCATTTCAATTTGTGAATTTATTGTTTCTAAGTTGCTCATTGTTTGTGAACTAACTTGCCCTAAACTTTCTCCAGTGATTAAATATTTTATTCCTTCTTTCTCCGCAATTTTTTCACTAATTTTCATGAAAAATATTTTCATTAAAACAAAATAATATTCTCGGTAAGTAGTGTTTACAATTTGTTGCAATTCTTCCCCCACATTGACAACAATCAATTTTCCTATTTCTAATTTTTTTGCAGCACTTAATGCTTTTTCTTTAGGTGAAGAATCAGTGAATGGTTCTTGAGAAAAGTGAATTGCTTGTAATTCAAATTTTTCTTTTGCAATAATCCCAGCAATGGGGCTATCAATTCCACCACTCAACAATAAAAGTGCTTTTTCTTTCATAACTAGTTTTTGTGAAGAAGTATTAATTAGTCTTTTCATTTTGTGATTAAGTTTTTAATTTAGAATTTTTTATTAGATTATTTTTTTCTATTAATTTTTACATTATCTTCCCATTTTTGGTATTCTACTTCGTCACCAGACTTTAATTCAAATTCTGGTTTAGGTGCATCGTAAGTTTCGTAATTTTCCATGTTCATTACTTGGACATTATTTCCAACTACTGCTACAACTTGTCCATTTTGTTTTGTAATAACCGGAATTTCAACTTCAACATCAGTTCCTTTTAACAATCCTCTTTTTTGTCCTGTAAAAATATTAAATGCAACCACTCTTACTTTTGCTGCTCCGTGTTTTCCAGGTTTAGATTTTTCTACACTCTTAACTTGGCATACTTCACCATCAATTAGCACATATCTTCCAGGTTTTAATGTTCCTGCACCTTCAAATTTCTTTTCATCAACCATTTAGCTCACTTTTAATAGAAATAATTAATCAGGTTGGTTTTAAAAAGCTAACTTTGGATTTTTTTTGAATTTTATGATTTAAGCAAAAATATCAAGTTTTATATTCTGTTTTGTTTTTTATATATTATTGGTGGTTTTTGTGTTAAGAAAGAAGTTAAAGCAGTTTTTAGAACATGGTGAAAAGAAAGCGGCTGTTTTTGTTGATGGGCCTAATTTATTGAGAAAAGAGTTTGGTATTGATTTGGAGCAAATAAAAAAAGAAGCTAGTAAGTTTGGCTCTATAAAAATAGGAAAAGTTTACTTGAATCAATTTGCTTCTAATAAATTAGTTGAAGCTGTTGTAAATCAAGGCTTTGAACCAATTATTACAACAACAGATGTTGATGTTGCAATGGCTTGTGATGCAACAGAAATAGTTTTTAATGAAGCAATTGATGTAATGATTTTTGCAACACGTGATTCAGATTTCTTACCCGCATTAATTAAAGCAAAAAATAAGGGGAAGGAAACTGTTGCAATGATGGCTGAAGAAATGTCTGCTTCTGCATTAAAGAACACAGCTGATAAAGTTATTTTTTTAAAAGGTAAAAAGTGATTAAATGAATTTTCCAGTTGGTGAAGTAATTTCCAAAGCTTATCTTCCAATAAGTCTTCAAACAGTTGCTGAAGAGTTAGCAAAAATAAATTTTAATGGTTATATCGTTCAAACGGTTAGTGCGAGCAGTGTTCAAGAAGGATTATTATTTTTTAGAGAGGGTTCATTTAATGCATGTATTGTTGAATGCCTTTCTGCTGAAAAAACTTTCAAAGGTGATGAAGCTTTCACTCATTTTCTTAACCAAACTGTGGGAAAAGGGTTCTTTCAAACTATTCAACTTACTAGGAGCCAAGTAGATTTGGTTACTGCTTTTGATGAAAAACTATTATTGAGTAACAAAGTAAATTTAAAAGATCTTCCAAAGCTAATTCCTGATACATTTGAGGATAAATTTAGCCTGCCTCAAGTAGAAGAAAGCTTTCTAGACAAATATGGTTTAGGAAAATTAAAACAATGGTGAGAAATATGTTTAAACTAGTAAAGAGATTTTCAAGAAGAGTTCTTTCTGATGAAACCTCTCGCCCTTCTTCTCAAGTTGAATTTTTACAAGATTTTTTATCAAAACACAATTATGTTTTTTCTGATGACTTTGAAGAAAATTTGGGAATTTTAAAAAAGAAGCATTTGGTTGATTCTTTTGTTGTAACAAATTTTGATGGTAGTATTATTGTTGCAAGTGAAGATAGCACACAATCAGAAGGAATTATGGGAACTGCAATGTTGTCTTACATTAAAAGTGAGATTCCATCAAGTGAAGCGGTGTTAATAAAAAAAGATGATGGTTGGTTAATGCTTTTCACTCTTGAAAAAAAGGTTTTTATTGTTAAAGCTGGAAGCGAATTATCAAATATTGAATTAAAGGCTTTAGCATTAGAATTAAGTATTCTTTTAGAAGAAAATAAAAAAGTTTTTAAAGAAAAAGAAGTTATGAGGGAATAAAATGGCACGAATAATTACAATAGCATCTGGAAAAGGAGGAACAGGAAAAACAACACTAACAGCAAATTTAGGGATTTGTTTATCAAGATTAGGGAAAAAAGTTTTGTTAATAGATGCTGATGTAGCAATGGCAAATTTATCATTAATTTTAGGAATGCAAAGTTCACCAATAACATTACATGATGTTTTACTTGGAGAAGCACAGGTTCATGATGCAGTTTATGATGGTCCAGAAGGAATTCACTTTATACCATCTGGTTTAAGTTTGGACAATTACAAAAGAGTTGATAGTGAAAGATTATCAAGTATTGTTGCTGAACTTTCAGATAATTATGATTTTATTTTATTGGATGCGGCAGCAGGAATAGAAAAAAATGTTTTGAGCGCATTTAGTGCTTCACAAGAAACATTATTAGTTACAATGCCAACTTCTCCAGCAATAGCTGATGCATTGAAAACAAAACTTGTTGCGCAAAGATTAGGGAGCAAAGTAATTGGAATGGTAATTAATTTTGTTATGGGTGAAAAGGGAGAAATTACTAAAAATGAAGCATCAAGTATTTTAGAACTTCCAATATATGGTTTAGTTCCTTATGATGCTGAAGTTAGAAAAAGTTTTATGCAACAAAAAGTTTCACCAGTATCAATAAGAAAACCAAGTTCAGAAGCAGCACAAGAATTCCAAAAAATAGCTTCACGATTAACAGGATTAAAAGTTCAAGAAACAAAAGTTCAAAAAGAAGGATTATTCTCAAAAATATTTTCAAAATTCAAAAGGAAGAGGTGAAGTGAAATGTCAGAGAGACCATTTGATTTGCTTAGTGAAGCAATAAATAAAGAAGTTCTAGTATTTCTAAAAGGGGGAAGTCAAATAAGGGGCACATTGAAAGCATATGATGTCCACATGAACCTTCATTTAGAGGATGCGAGTGAATTAGTTGATGGGGAAATGAAAACAAATTATGGTAAAGTTTTCATCCGAGGAGATAATGTTATTCTAATAACACCATAATTTTGTTGGTGTAATAACATTTTTATTAACCAAAATCTATTTCTATATGGATTTTAATGGATTCGGAAAAGAAAGCTCACGTAATTGAGCTAATAAAAAAATCACTTCAGTTAAGCATACCTGATGAAGAAATAATTGCTACTCTTGTAGATGCTAATTTATCTAAAGAGGATGCTGAAGAATTAATTAAAGAAGCTAAATTTGTGAAGAAACCAATTATTGAAGAAAAAAAAGAATTATTTGATGAATCATCAAAAGACTTGAGTTTAGGTGATCAAATATCAAAACAATTGGGTTTAGAAACTGATGAATTTGGTTTAAAAGTAAAATCAACAAATGAAGAAGTAAAATCTCAAGAAAAAAGAGGGCTTTTTTCAAAATTTAAAAATAAAAATGAAGAAAAAAATAAATTTATTGAAAATGTGGAAAATAAAGAAAAAGAAAGTTCCAAAGGGGATATTAATACTCAAATAGAAAATGAAATTTTTGAAATTAGTAAATCAAACACAGAAAGTAGTGATGATGATAAATCTGAAGAAAATGTTTCAAAGAATGTTGGGATTGTGGAAAAGCCTAATTCAGAAAAAAAAGAAGTTGATTTTTTGATTGGTGGTTTAGAAAATCAAATGAAAAATCAACCCGTGGGACAAAGCAAAAAGATTTTATATGAAATGCAAAACAAAATGGGTTCTGGAAAAAGTTCTGATTCTGGAATGGAAGAATTGTGGAAAAAAGGAATTGTTGTTGCAGTTAATTCAAAGTTGAATGAAATGAAAAAACTGAAAGATGAAATTGATAGTTTAATTTCAGAAAAAATTGATTCTGCAATTAAAAAAGAAATAAATCAATTTAAAGTCCTTCTTGAATCTCAAAAAGGATTAATAATTTCAAGTAATAAAGAGGCACTTGAACAAAAGCAAAAAGAAATTACATTTATAATTGATTCAAAAATATCTGAAATAAAAAAACAATCGGATGATTTAAACAAACAAATAGAAACAATGGAAAATTTCAAAAAAAGCCAAGATGATGATTTAGAAGAAATTTCAAGAGTATTAACAGAAGCAAAAAAAACAAAATCACAATTATTAGTGGAAATGAATTCTGAATTAATAAAAAGTAAATCTCAAGCTCAAGAATTTATGGATAAATCTGAAAAACACATGCAAGAACTAGATTCAAGAATAAATAAAACTTTAGAATTAGAAAAAAATATTGCAGAAGGAATGCTTGAAGAAGTTGAACAAAAAATAGAAAACTTAACAATGACTAAAGCAAATGATTTGTTAGAGGAACTAGAAGTTGAATTAAACAAATTAAAAACAATTGAAAAAAATATTAACATTGAAAGTGTTGAACAAAAAGTAAGAATACTTGATCAATTTAAGAAAGAATTTTTGAATAGTATGGAAGCAAATCTTTCAAAAATAAATGGTGCGATTAATGAATTAAACGAAAGAAATGAACAAGTATCAAAAGAATTAGAAGCAAAGAGTTTGGCAATTGATGCAAAAATAGAAGAGCTTTCAAGATTTGAAAAAGTTTTTACTGATAACTTAGAAAAAGTGTTAAAACAAAATAGGTTAGTGGAAAATACTGGAAAAACAAAATCAAAAAAATAATTCTATAAAATTTATTTATTTGCTTCTTTTTGTTACCGAACAAGTCAATTTTTTATTGAACTTTTTTTCAATAGGTATTAATTTTTTATTTTTGGATTTATTTTGTTTTTCATTTTTGTTTTTATTTTTGTAGTTTTTTTCTTTTTTTAATTTTTCAATCATCTCGCAAGTTTTGCAAAAATCTTTTTCTGTTGGTTCATTACAATTTTTACATTCTTTTAATTGCTTTGACAAAATTTCTTTTTCTTTTTCATCAGGCATTAATTTTTTTCTTATGTTTTGATAAAATCTTAAAATTGAAAATAAAGTTCCTGGAAATCTATTTTCAAACTTATTTAGCATTTCACGATATTCATTTCTTTTGGCAGTCCAACTATATGGGCAACATTCTTCCGAGTGATGTTTAATATTATTAAAAGCACAATATGCAATTATTTCTTTTTCAGGAGTTTCATATAAAGGTTTTATTCTTTTTACAAAACCTTCGTGTTTTATTATTCCTGATTCTGCACCCATTCTTAATAATTTATCAAAATCATTATTGAAAACATTCATTACAAAACTTTGAACCTCATCATCTAAATTGTGTCCAGTGATTAACTTATCAACTTTCATTTGTTTTGCATATTTATTCATTATATTTCTTCGCATTGTTCCACAAAAAGCGCATGTTCCACCAAGTTTTGGATTTTTCATTAGTATTGGCATTATCTCATCATTTGTAACATTAAATTCTTTTTTAAAGGAAATTAAGTTATATGGAATTTTGTTTTTTTTACAAGTGTTAATTGCTGACTCGATTGCCTCATCTCTATATCCTTTTACTCCTTCATCAATAATTAAAGCACTTATTGGATTGCTTTTTTTATAAAATTTATTTAAAAGTAATAACGTAATAGTTGAATCTTTTCCCCCACTTAGCGCAACTAACAATTTTTCTTTAGATTTAATCAATTTATACTTTCTAATTGTCTTTTTGAACCGATTTTCAAAAAGCTTTGAAAAATGATATTTACAAAAATAATGTGGGCCATATTCCAGAGAAATTACTGATGAATTATTGCATTTGTCGCACTTCTTTTTTTCCATAATAATTCTTAAAATAATTAAATTTAAATAGAGAAAGAGTCAAAGATATGTAGATTGTTATGCCAAAACCAAAAGAACATATTGGAAGTATCGGTAGAAGATACCAACAAAAAAGAGTTATTTCTGCACAAATTGGTGGACAAATGCCACTTAGTGTTAGAGAAAAACTAATTAGGGGTGTTCTTAAAATAAGCAATAAGGGTGCACCAATTAAAATTAGGGCTAAAGACAGGCAAGGAAGAGAATTCAAAGCAACCATTAGAAAGTGAGCATTGTAGTTAGTTTTATAAATGCTTTTTTGTGGAAATCCTTTATTAGTAAGAATTTATTTCAATGGTGAGCAATTAATAAGAAAGTGAATTTTATGGGTGCTGGTAAATATATAGCAAAAACTTTTCAGAATCAATGGAAAGCTGTTGAAGACGAAAATTATGATTACAAATCAATGATGAAAAAAAGAGCTATGGATTATAGAAAGGAAGAATTAGCTATTGTTAAAATTGATAAACCTACTAATTTGCCATCAGCAAAAAGTGTTGGATATAAAGCAAAGCAAGGAATTTTTGTTGCACGAGTAAGAGTGAGAAAAGGTTCAGGAACTTATCATAGGCCAAAAAATAAAAGAAGACCAAAAAGACAAGGACAAGAAAAATTAACAAGAAAGAAGAATACTCAAGCAATGGCTGAAGAAAAAGCTTCAAAGAAATTTGAAAACGCTGAAGTTTTAGGTTCATACAAAATTGCGGAAGATGGAAGAACACATTATTTTGAAATAGTTTTAGCAGATAGAGAAGCTGCAAGAATTGGAACAGATCCAAAATTAGTTTATTTATTTGAAGGGCAAAAAGGAAGAGCTGAAAGAGGAAAAACATTTGCTGGAAGAGTAAACAAAGAAGAAAACAAAAAGAATATGCGAAAAAGAAGAAAAAAGAAAAATATTTTATACAAAAATAATTCATCTCGATAATTTTTATGGACATAGTTTATGGGCAACCACTCAAAGAGTTGTTGCAATTAAGTTCTTATTTCAAAGAACAACCCCTTGTTTTAGTTAGCAATGAGCTTCAAGAAAAAAAAGTCAAGCAAAAAGAATTAAATCCTTGTTATTTAGTTGATGAAAAAACTGATTTAAATAAAATAAAAAATAAGAAAAAAGCTGTTCTTGGTGGTTCAGTAAAAAATAATGAATTTGCTGCTTTAATAAAAGCTGATTATTTATTACAACCAAGTAATGAAAAACAATTTTTTGATTTAGGTTTAGCAAAAAAACTAGCTGATTCAAATACTTGTGTTGTATTAATGTTTGAAGAATTACTAGAAAAAAATAGTTTTGAAAGACACAAGTATTGGAAAAACTATCTTGAAGTTGTAAGATATTGTAAAAAAAAAGGGACAAAATTTATTGTTGCTTCAGGAAGCAAAGATGCATTAAATTTAAAGCATCCAAAAGTAAGACAATCCTTGATGGAATTGCTGGGTTTAGAAAAAGAAAAAGCAAAAAAATATTTAGAAAATAATTTTTTATAATGTGGGAGTAAAATAAATTTTTATTTGGGTTAATATAGAAATAAAATAAAGTGTTTTTTATGGTAAAAATAGAAAAAAAGAAAAATAAAACAATTCCTTTATCACAAAGAGAGAAAAAAAGATATATTTTAATTGAAATTGTTGCAGAAAAGCTTTCTGAAAAAGATTTTTACTTTGGTTTTTGGATAGAACTACTTTCTTTTTTTGGTTCAAAAGGATTGGCAGAGATTAATCCAAAAATGGTTGTTTATAAAGATAATAAAGCAATCATAAAGTGTAAGAGAAATAAGGAAAGTGAATTGATTGCTGGAATTGCTTTTATTAAAAAAATTAGAAACAAAAAGGTTGTTTTAGTGCCGATTGCTACTTCAGGCACAATAAAGACACTCAAAGAAAAGGCAGAATTTGATTGATTTTAAGCAATATTTTCACGATTTAAGAACATTTATAAAGGGTTTATTTCTTGAATTTATTGTAAAAGAAGAAAAGAAAAGTTAATTGAGGCTAGTATAAATGTATCCAATGCAATCAAAGGTTCCAGCTTACGACAAGGTTCCGACAATGTTCTCTCCGGATGGGAGACTTTACCAAGTTGAATATGCATCAAAAATAGTTGAACAGGGAACAACTGGAGTTGGAATAATTTACAAAGATGGTGTTTTGTTAGCAGCTGATAAAACAGTGCCAAGTAAATTAGTGAAACCACAGTCAATAGAAAAAATATTTATGGTTGATAAACATATTGGGGTTGTATCCGCAGGATTAGTTGGGGATGCAAGAAGATTAGTTGGGATTGCAAGAAAACAATCACAGGATAATAAAATGATTTTTTCAGAACCAATACAAGTAGAAGTAATGACAAAAGAAATTGCAGAAACAAAACAAGCATTCACACAATATGGCGGATTAAGACCTTTTGGTGTTGCATTTATAGTTGCGGGTATTGATGAAAAAGGACCACAATTATTTCAAACAGAACCAAGTGGGGCACTTGCAGAGTACAAAGCAATTGCGATTGGAAGAAATAAAGAAAGAGCAATGGGTGTTTTTGAAAAAGAATATAAAGATAGCTTGCCTTTTGAAAAAGCAATGTCATTAGCTTACAAAGCACTTAGTGAAAGTTTACCAGAAAAAGAAAAAATTTCATTAGCAAGAGTTGAATTTGCTGTGCTTGAAGAAAAAGGATTTAGATTTTTAAGTGAAGCAGATGTTAAAAAAATATTGGGAAAGAATTAAAGCATTAAAATTATTCTTACAAAATTAATCTGGTTCGTGGAAATAAAGAGAACCAGTACTTAATTGTGAGGTTTTTACAATGGTAAAAATGGATGAAGCTGTAATAGCTAGATTAGAAAAAAATGGACACAAGTTCGAAGTGTTGGTTGACCCTGATTTAGCAATGGATGTTAAACATGGAAAAAAAGTTGATTTTAGTGAATTGTTAGCGGATGAAAAAATATTTAAAGATTCAAATAAAGGAGATGAACAAAGCCCAGAGTTTTTGAAAGAAGCATTTGGAACAGAAGACATAAATTTAATTGCAGCAAAAATAATTGAAAAAGGGGAAATACAATTAACAACAGAACAAAGAAAGAAAATGCTAGAAAGTAAAACTGCAGAAATAATAAGCACAATTTCAAGAAATGCAATTAACCCACAAACAAAAACTCCGCACCCCCCGCAGAGAATTGAAAATGCAATGGAACAAGCAAAAATAAGGATTGATGCTTTCAAAAGTGTTGAAGAACAAGTAACAGAAATTGTAAAAGCAATAAAAAGAATAATTCCAATATCAATGGAAGAAATTGATTTTGCAGTAAAAATTCCAGCACAATATTCTGGAAAATGTTCGGCAATAATTCACAAATTTGAAATAAAAAAAGAACAGTGGTTGAATGATGGTTCGCTAGCAGCAGAATTTAAATTGCCAGCTGGAATGAAACAAGATTTATTGAATGAATTAAATTCAGCAACACATGGTGAAATAATAGTTAAAATTATAGAATAAAAGGATGTGAAAAAAATGAAACAAGTAGTAGTTCCAGGAGAATTAATCTCTGCGGAAAGAAAAAGGCTAGGACAAAATGTATATGTTTCTGACGGAAAAATATACTCAAAAGTTTTAGGCATATCTGATGATGAAAGAGAATCAGCAGAAGTAGTTGCACTAGAAGGAACATATATGCCAAGAAGAGATGACACAATTATTGGAGTAGTGTCAAGAGTAGTTTTTGCTGGTTACGGCATTAACATCAACTCATTTGTAGATTCATTCATTCCAAGAAAAGGATTGAGAGATGAGGCAAAAGTTGGAGATATAATAGTAGCAAAAGTAGAAGAGATAAATGAAATGCGAGAAGCAAATTTAGCTTTTCCAAGAATACTTCGTGGAGGAGAAATAATTGAATTAACTCCAGTAAGAAGTCCAAGATTAATTGGAAAAAACGGATCAATGCTTGACGTTTTAACAAACGGAACAAATTGTGAAATTTTTGTAGGAAAAAATGGGAGAGTTTGGGCAAGAAATGGAAATATTGCTTTGTTAAAAAAAGCAGTTGAATTTATTGATAAAAATTCTTTCAAATCAAACCTGACAAATGCGGTTGAAGAATTATTAAGGAGTGAGAAAAAATGACTATGCAAGACGTAGATTATAAAAAAACAAAAAAAAGATTAGATGGAAGAAGAATGGATGAAATGAGACCACTAAGTATTAAGGTTGGAGTAATTCCAAATGCTGAAGGTTCAGCTTATTTAGAATGGGGACAAAATAAAATTTATGCAGCAGTGTATGGGCCAAGAGAAGCTCTACCAAAGCATTCTGCAGATCCATTAAACGCAGTAATTAAAGTAGAATATAGGATGGTTTCATTCTCAGTGCCAGATAGAAAAAGACCTGGGCCAAATAGAAGAGATCAAGAAATATCAAAAGTTTTAGGAGAAGCATTAAGCAAAGCAGTATTTGTTGAACAATTCCCTAATACAGAAATTGGTGTTTATGTGGAAGTAATTGATTCAAATGCTGGTTCAAGAGTTGCATGTTTAACAGCAGCTTCATGTGCACTAGCAGATGCAGGAATACCAATGAGAGATTTGGTTTCAGCAACAGGTGTTGGGAAAGCATACAATGAATTAATTCTTGATTTAAACAAGGATGAAGAAGATGCACCAGATGCAGTTGACATACCAATAGCAATACTTCCAAATAGTGAAGAAATAGTTTTGCTACAAATGGATGGTCTATTGACAAAAAAAGAATGGGATCAAATTGCAAAAATTGCTATGGATGGATGCAAACAAGTTTATGAAATACAAAAAAAAGCACTGAAAGAAAAATATGAATTGGGTGAAGCATCACCAACAGCTAAAAAAGAAAACAAAACAGAAAAAAAAGAAATTGTTAAGGAAGAAAAAAATAAAACAGAAAAAAAGAAGGTGAAAAAATGAGATCTACAATATTAGGTAGTGAAATCCAAAAAGTAATTTCATTAGCAAGAGAAGGAAAAAGACTTGATGGAAGAAAACTTGATGAAATGAGAGAAATAACAATTGAAAGCGACATGTGTAAAAATGCAGAAGGCTCAACAATAATTTCTCTTGGAAAAACAAAAGTTATTGGTGGATTAAAAATGGCAGTTGGCCAACCATATCCAGACAACCAAGATGAAGGTTCTATTTCAGTAGGTGCAGAAGCACTTCCATTGGCTCATCCAGATTATGAATCGGGAAGACCAAGTAACGATGAAGTAGAATTAGCAAGAGTTGTTGACAGAGGAATAAGAGAAAGTAAAGCAATTGATTTCAAAAAATTGTGCATAGTTGAAGGAGAAGCCGTTTGGGTAGGATACCTAGACTTTTATGCACTAAATGGAGATGGAAATCTCTTTGATGCGGGATCAATGGCAGCACTAGCAACTTTCAACAATGCAAAAATGCCAAAACTTGACAAAGAAAATAAAATAATTCAAGGAGAATACTCAGGTACTCTGAAATTAAACAGATTGCCATTGTTAACAACATTCGTAAAATTGGGTGGAAAAATATTATTGGACCCAACTTATGTTGAAGAACAAGCAGCAGAAGCACGATATTCAGTTGCAACAACAGAGGATGGATTCATGTCAGCAATGCAAAAAGGAATTGGAGGCTCATTCACTCTAGAAGAAATAAATTATATGATTGATTTGGCATTCAAAACAGCTGATAAAGTAAGAAAACAAATATTAAAGGCATAAAACAAGGCAAAAAAAGCCTTGTTTATCAAGCCAAAATGTGAGCTTTTAAAAGCTTTCTGATGGAAAATCTGTATAATTATTAAGGGAAAAATTGGTGAGCAAAATGACAACAAAAAAAGTAAAATCAACAGGAAGATTTGGTTCAAGATACGGAGTAGGTGTTAGAAAAAGAGTCGTAAAAGTTGAAGAAAAACAAAAAAACTTATCAGCATGTCCTTTTTGTGGATTCAAAAAAGTAAAAAGAAAAGCTGCAGGACTATTTGTTTGTAATAAATGCAACGCACAATTTACTGGTGGAGCTTATTATGTTGAAACATTAGCAGGGAAATCAATCAAAAAAATGGTTAGTCAAAAAACATTTGACAAAGCTGCTGAAATTATAAAAGAAGATAACGAATCAAGTTATTCTGATATAGAAAAAGAAGTAGCAAAATCAGTGGAGTGATTTTAATGGGTTATAAATGTGGAAAGTGTGGAACAAAAGTAACAACAATTGAGGAAGGAATGGTAAGATGTCCAAGTTGTGGTTATAGAATAATTTACAAAACAAGAGAATCACTAGCAAAAACAATAAAAGTAGATTAAAATGTTAAAAATTGAAATAAAAATTGATTTTGAAGAAAAATCAAAAGCATTGAAATTCTTCAAATCAATTCTTCCAGAATTGGAAGAAAAATTTAAAAGAAGTGAAACTAAAATTTCACAAAAAGAAAGTCAACTAAAAGTTGAAATAAGTGCCGCAGACAAAAGTGCTGCGAGAGCTTCATTGAACTCAATAATGAAACCATTAATATTATTCAAAGAATTGGAATCAATAAAATAATTTAGTTTTTTTGGGGGTAAAAAAATGAATGAAGAAGAAAAAAGAGCTTTACTAATAGACTTTGAAAGAAACCGACAAATGCTTGGAAATATTTCAGCACAAAAACAACAATACCAAATGCAAGTGGAAGTAATGAAAGTTTCTCTTGAAGAATTAGCTAACACAAAAGAAAAAACAGTTTTGAAAGTAGTTGGAAATATACTAATTAACAAAAGCACAGCTGATGTAAAAAAAGAATTAGAAGAACAAAAAGAAAGCTTTGAACTAAGACTAAAAACTATTGAAAAACAAGAAGAATCAATAATAAAAAAACTAAATTCTATAAAATCACAAGTTGAAGGCAAACAAGAAGAAAAAGAAACAAAAAAGAAATCTTCTAAAAAATAAAAACAATTATTAACACCAATTGCTTCAATGTAATTGGTGTTACTTTGAAATCTCAAATTAGTATTCAAAAATTTAAAAATAAAAAAATTCTGCTTTTAACCCATGAAAATGCTGATTTGGATGCATTTTGTTCAACAGCTATTTTTCAAAAATATTTTAAAAAAAACAAAATTCCTTCAGTAATTGCAATACCTTCACACATTAATGAACAAACGTTAGAATTTGCATTTAAAGAAAAAATTTCTTTTCAAAAAAATCCTAATTTAGAAAATTTTGATACAATTTGTATTTTTGATTTCAATGATTATGAACAATTAGGTGTTCTAAGAAAAATATTTGTTGAATTACGAAAGAAAAAAAAATTTGAAGTAATTACTTTTGATCATCATGAAAAAGAAAAAAGAAGTATTGCAAATGGTTTCATAAACCCAAATGCTTTATCAACAACACAAATTTTATTTGATTTATTTGGAAAAGAATTTGATAAAAAAATGAGTGCATATGCTTGTCTTGGTATGCTGGAAGACACTGGGCGATTTTTAGTTGGTGACAAAAGTTTTTTCAATGCTTTTTCAAAATGTTTGGACAATTCAGAAAAAACTTATGCTGAATTATTTGGTTTGGCAAAACATAAGGCTCCAGAGGGTGAACAAATTGCTTTTATGAAAGCAATTCAAAGAGCAAAAATTAACAAAATAAAAGATATTATAATAATTACTAGCCAGCTTGGTTTTTATCAGGGAGCAGCAGCAACAAAACTACTTGAGTTTGGTGCACAAATTTCTCTTGTTGTTGGAAAAGAAAAAAAAGGGTCAACTCATCTTTCTGGGAGGGCAGATACGACTTTCAAAGAACAAAAAAACTTTAATTTAATGAAAGATTTGTTTATTCCTTTACAAAAAATTTTTTCTGGAGAAGTTGGTGGACACTCAGGAGCAGCACAATGGAAAGGAAAAGCAAATGAAAACAATGTTTTGAAAGAAGCTTTGAAGATTCTTGAGAAAAAATTAAATTAAAAAGAATAATAAATTTTTTATATTGACTTCAAATTTTATTTCAAATAAATTACAACATTCCCTTTTTTGATTTTGCTTCTATCGGCATATTTTAGCAAATAATGTACAGTTGATTTTGGGACACTTGTAAGTCGTTCAATTTCTCTAATGCTTTGGTAATCTTTTCTTAGTTCAATGATTTCTAGCATTTGTTCCATTGTAATATCTAAAGGGCGCCCTCTTCTTTTTTCACTCAATAATTCAATTCCTTTAGTCTTTATTTTTTCAATGGCTTTTCGGGGCATTCTTTTTAAACAGGATTCTGAAAGAGTAATGGTTTGAATTAACTTGTTGTTTAAAAGTTCATCAAGCTTTTCTTTTTTTATTGGTCGCACTAAATGAATTTCTTTGGTTTCTTTGGGTATTTTTGAAATGTTTGTTTCAACATCAATCGCGTATTTCATTTCTTTCGCCTCTTCAATTTAATCCTTAATTTCTTAATAATCCTTTTCTTTTTCGTTTTTTTCCTTTTTTTGCTAGAATTATTCTTATGTCTTTTTAATTTCTTTTTTAATTTACTTTTGGTTACATACTTTAACCCTTCAAGTAATTCTTTTTTCCGGATATTATCTACTGGGTCTTTTGAATAAATGTTTGGACCAGCCCAAATTATTTGTTTTTTCTTAATCATGTTTAAAAAATCTTTTTCGTTTTTTGGCTTTTTTTTCAATTCAATTATAGCTGTTCCAATTACTCTTGGGTAGTGCGCATCGCTTCCAACTGTAACAAACGGAGCACATTGTGAAAATTCAACTGCCTTTTTTACTCTTCCAAAGGTTTCTTCAGATATTCTTTCTAATTGGTTTTTTATTTTGGCACTCTTTTTTTGTACTTTTAGTTTTTTCCCAGTTTTGCTTGTTGACATAAAATCAAAGAAGTTGTATAATTTTTTTACCCATTGAGTTCCAAAAATAAAATTGTTAGCACTTCCCAGCATTCCATTATAATATTCCACTCCAACAGAATATCTTTTTATTAGTTGTTTAATTTTTTTTTCTCCAAGTATTGCACAAGAAGAATCTTGCTTATAGCCATATGGGTGTGCAAAACTAGCAATCAAATTATTTTCATTTACTAATGTTAATGCACGTTCAATTGGAATATTTACTTTTTGTAATTCTTTTATTGAGTAAACACTTTTGTTTTCACCGTATATTAATAAGTGTCCTGCAGTAGTTTTTGCTTCCATGCCAGGAATTAAAATTATTTTGTTTGGTTTTGTTTTTAGCAATTTTTCATAAGCTGATTCAGGATCATATTCTATATGTTCGGTTATTGCAACTACTGATAATTTCTTTTTTTTTGCCGATTTCCACCAATCCTCGGGATTTAACTTTTTTTCATTTAAGTGTGTGTGTAAGTCAGCAATAATCTTTTCAGACATAATTAATTTTAGGCATTTTACATTTAAAAAACCCGCGTTTTTTAGGACATTTCTTTGAAGCAATTTAATATTTTTTTATAAAGTAAATACAATTAATTATGTATACAAATTTGCTGAATTGCCAGAACAATAATATTTATATAGCATAAATTGCCTATTATTTGAGTTATGGGTGAAATTAATTCTGACATGCCAGACTTATCGGGTTTGAATGACTTTGAAAGGGAGATATTTGAATTTGTTTTAGAGAATTGGCCAACTACTCCCTTAGAAATAGCTGAAAAATTTAATGAAAAAGTTTCTACACGAGAAGAGAAAAAAAGAATAAGCACTAAATATTCTTATTATTTAAAAAAACTCATTGATAAAAAACTAATTTTTAATAAAAAAGCTGGAAATTCTATTATTGTTTGGCCAGTGATAGTTGAAAAATATAGAATAATTCATGAAATATTGAAGGGTGATAAATATGAGTATTCAACAATGATAAATCATTTAAAGGAGGTAAAGAATGCTTAATAAATTTCTTGATAAATATATTTTTACAAGCACATTAAAATATACAAATCATAATTTTTATTTGCTAAACATCCCCTTTGTTATTGCACCAGTTGATATTTTGATTAATTTGCTTTCTAGTCAAGATATTAATGAACATAAAAAAATTTATTCCTCTTTTAAAAACTCAACAATTCAAAATTTTATTCCGCGTTTTAGTGATTTAAAGATTCCAGAAAAAAAAGAAATTGATTTTGTTAAAACTTTTTTTGTTGCATTTGGTTGGGGGGCAATAGAAATAATTGATTTTGATGAAGCAACAAAAAGAGCAATTATTATTGTTGAAAATTCACCATTTGCAAAAGAACTTGCTGGAAAAACAAAATTTCCAATTGACACAATATTAAGGGGAGTTTTTGCTGGATTGTTTTCTGCAATGCTCAAAGAAGATTTAGATTGTGTTGAAACTGAATGTGTCGCGCTTAATTCAAAAGCATGTAAATTTGTAGTGAAACAGAAAAATGAATTTGATTTAGAAAAACAAATTGTTCGTGACCAATTAATATTTGATGAATAACTTATTTTTAAAGAATAATTTTTTTTTAAATAGTCAAGCTTTATAAAAATCAAATTATTTTATTGGTTTAATTTCTTTTTTTCTATTCATATATTTTTGTAACGCTTTTGGTATTTTTATTGTTCCTTCTTTTGTTTGATAATTTTCTATCAAAATTCTTAGTGTTCTTGTTGTTGGAACCATTGTATTGTTTAGTGTGTGAACATATTCTTTTGTTCCATCTTTTTTTCTGTATTTGATGTTAAGTCTAACTGCTTGATATGCTGTACAATTTGAACATGAGCCTAATTCAATATATTTTTTTTCTCTTGGTGACCATGCTTCCAAATCATATTTTTTTGCAGCAACAATTCCAATGTCTCCAGTACAAACATTCACAATTCTATAGGGGATTTCTAATGCTTTCATAAATTCCTGTTGATTTTTGCTTATTTCTTCAAACAGCTTCCATGATTCTTCGGGTTTGCAAATAACAACTTGTTCAATTTTGTTAAATTGATGAACTCTAAAAAAACCTCTTTCATCTAAACCATGTTTTCCAATTTCTCTTCTAAAACAAGGGCTCATTCCAGCAAACTTTATTGGTTTTTTCAATTCTTCTTCGTCTAAAATTTCATTCATGTACATTGAAACCATTGGATGTTCACTTGTTGCAATCAAATATAAGTCATCATTTTCAATTTTGTACATTACATTTTCAAAATCCCCCAAATCAGTTACTCCTTCATACGCTTTTCTATTCATCATTAGTGGTGGTTGAATTGGAGTGAATCCTTTTTTGATTAACATATCTAAAGCTAATTTTTGCAATGCCAAATCAAGCATTGCTAAATCTCCTTTCAAAGCAAAAAATCCTTCACCAGAAATTTTTACAGCTCTTTCAAATTCAGCCAAGCCCATTTTTTTAGCAAGCTCTCCGTGGTGTTGAACTTCAAAAGTAGTTTTGATAATTTTTCCGTGTTTTTTTTCTTCAACATTATCTGCATCATTTTTTCCAAAAGGAACACTTTTGTCAAGTAAATTTGGAATTCTCATCTGCAAATTTCTAAGCTCAATTTCAATCTCTTTTATTTTTGGTTCGTTCTCTTTTATTTTAGCAGGAATTTCTTTTGCTTTGCTCAATAATTTTGAAATATCTTTGCCTTCAGATTTTGCTTTTTTAATTTCTTCAGTAATAGCATTTCTTTGTTTTTTTAGTTCTTCTAAATCAAATTTTATTTTTCTCCAATTTTCATCCTTTTTTTTCCATTCATCTAATCTTTTAATAATTTCTTTGTCTTGTCTCTTCTCGAGATTTTTCTTAACCTCGTCAAAGTTTTCTCTTACAAATCTAGGATCTAACATTTGCTTTCCCTCATTAATTTAAATCAAATAAACATTTATAAGTTCTTATTTGTTCTTAAAGAATACAAATAAGAAGAATCAGCTGGATTTAGTTGACTCTATAATTTCTTCGTCGAAAAGACTATTTAATTCAATAACTAATTCCATGTCCATTATCATTGTCAACACCAATAATAATGGTGCCCATTAAATTAATATAAAATAAGCTGATTTTGATGTAACATTTTATATACTAATCAAGCGTTTTCCAGTATAATAACCTATCAATATATTTTTCATTAAAATAGTAATAATCCTTCATTAGTCCAATTTTCTTGAAACCATTCTTTTCTAACACTCTTTGTGAAGCAATGTTTTTTGGATGAACTGCCCCTTCAACACCATGCAAATGCATCTCATTCTTAATAAAATCAAGAATCATTTCTACAGATTTTGTAGCAATTCCTTTCTTCCAATATTTTCTATCAATTGCATATCCAATGCAAGTTCTCTTATGTTTTAAATTTGTTTTCCAAATATCAATTGTTCCAACTGGCTTTTCATTATACAAAATTATGAAAAAAAAAGCAATTTTCTTTTCTGCCATTTTTTCAAATCTTTTTATTTCTCGTTCTGCATCTTCAGCACTTTTGTAAATTAATTGGGGTAAATAATATTTTTGAAAATCTTTATTTTGGCAAATTTCATAAATAAATTTAGAATCACTTACTTTTGTTTGTCTTAGTTTAATGTTCATATAGAAGTTAGATTAAGAGATTTAATAAACAAACATTGTTTGAAAATTTGTTTTAAAAAAATTAGCTTTTCATGATATTTTTTTATTAATTTCGTTTTCTTAAATAATCTAGTTTTGCCAATTCTATTTGAGATTTTGGCATTAATTTTAATTGCCTGTTTGGGCCTAAAAACATTGAGAACCATTTTTGCTTTTGTGCTTTTTTTCCAGTTTGCTTTTCATTCATTTCTCTTAAAGCTTTCAACAAAGATTTTGCTGTCAAATCGCAAGTAATTGGTTTAACTGCTTCTGATTCAAAGAAATGCTCTAGTGAAACAGAGTGTTCAGAAAAATTACCCTTGTCAACTAATAAATTTTTTTTAATACTTTCTCTTTCTCTTAAAACAAAATTAGCAAGCCTTCTAGTTGGAAAAAGAATTGCTTTTCCAGAATTATTAATGCATAAAGTCCAATCTGATTGATTCAACAATTCTTTATTTTTTACTCTAATTTTTATATTATTGTTTCCTAGTGCTCCGAAAGAGAATTTTTGATCAATTTTAATTCCTGCAAAAGTAAAATCAACCCCTGTTCCAACTTCATTAACAGGTTTTAATGCCCTTGGCCTTATTCTTTCAAGTATTTCTCTTAATCTATTTTGCTCTACAAAAACTTTGGGCGTATTTTGTCTTCTTTTGATTTTTTCTTTTGGCAAAGTTTTTCTTGCAACAAAACCATTTTTTATTTTTCTACCCATATTAATCAACAAACTTTATCTTTCCAATAACTTTTTTTGCTTGTTCAAACTTTTTATCAAAATCATCATAAAATTTGTTAGCATATTTTATCAAGAATTTTTGTTTGCATTCTCCACACAAATTTTTTCCACTTAAACAATCTTGATACATTTCTGCTAATATAGAATCTTCTTTTATGAAATGGTTTTTGCAATATTCAAAAGCAATACATTTTTCAGGTTCTCCACCTTTCTTTTTTTGTTCTTCTGCAGTTGCTCTTCCGCCAGTTAAAACTTTTTTCAATTTTTTTTCTAATTCCTTTCTATCATTTTCAGGAATTTCTATTTTTCCAACACTTTCATTTTTACTCATTTTGAAAGAACCATCTAATGCAGAAGTATATTTGTTATAGCTTGCACTTGGTGCAAAAAAACCATAATCTGTTTTTAGTCTTCTAGCAATATCCCTAGACATTCTTATATGTGGTGCTTGATCAATGCCAACTGGTATAACTCCAGGCATTGGTTCTTCTAATTGTGGTTGTAGAATATCCCCCATTTGCGTAAATGCACTCATTACTTTTGCTGGATGAACAGAACCATAAATTGCTCTGAATTCATTTTCAGTAACTTTTTGTGAACAAATTGCTGCTAAATTACTTACTTTTTTATTTTCACTTTGGAAATAAAATTTTGTTTTCTTTGCATCTAAGCCTAAAGCAATATATGCTGGAATGTGAAATTCTAAAGCTCTTTTTTTTCCTTCTTCTATTGGCACGCCTCTTGTTGCTTGTGATTCAACATCAGCAATTAGCACATATGTTTCTGCTCCATTTTCTTGATAATATTTTATTTGTTGTATCACTGCTTCTGTTCCTAAATGAATTTTTTCACTTGATGGCATTATTCCTGTCAAACAATAAAATCTTTTTTTCTTTTTTATTGCTTCCGCTATAATGTTTAAATCTTGTCCACCAAAAATTAACCCTCGCTTCATTTGCATACTCGGATTAGGCATCATTTCAATATCAAAAGCTTGCATCCCAAACTCTTTGATTAACCTTGAATAATCCTCTACCAAAGCCTTTCCCCAAGGATCAATATTTACTTTTTGTTTGTCCATAGTTGTATTTTTCTTTTCCGTATTTTTCATTTTATCCATAATAATCAATTCCTTTAACATTTTTAAACTTCGTCCTAGGACAAAAAGAAGATAATTTTATTGGTGAGCTACCCTGGAGCCTCTTAAAAAAAGGACTATTGACTCCAGGATATAATTTTCATAAAATACTTGCGTTTTACTTTATTAATAAGAAATAACCTCTTTTATATGTGACAAATTGTACATAAAGTTTGGTTTTTATACTTGTTCTTTACAATAATAATTATGAACAAAAAATATGCGATGCCTATAGAAAAAATCAAACACCCAAATAAGCAAACAATGATGACATTAATGAAAAAAAACCTTAGAAGAAAATGGACTCATGTAGAACCAAAACATCAAGTTGTATCAAACACTAATCCTTTAATGAAAGAAAATTCAGTAGCAAAAGCAGAATTTTTATCAGTTCTTGATTATAACAAAAAAGTTTTTGGAACAAAGGGTGCAGCTTGGGGTAACCTTTGGAGATATCCAAGAATAAGACGCAGATTGGAATCTTCTTTGAGTAGGTATGTTTATCCAAATTCTTTTGATTCAAGAAAAAATTTTAGAAAATTTTTGTTAACGGCTCTTGATATTTCATTTGGAACTGTGAGTTTTGAACAACAAAATCGGGAATTAAAAAATCACTTAAAAATGTATTTGCTTGAAAGAATGTCAGCTAATAAAATTACTGAAAAAAGACAATTTATTGAAAATTTCAAATTAACTTTAGAATTAGTTGACCAAAAAATTAACCATTTAATGTCTGAAGCAGAAGGAATAAAATATGATACTAGGGATTTGAAGAATCCATTGGTTAGATCAAAGGATAGGAAAAAAACTATTGTTGCATTAAATGCATCTGATTCAGTTAGACAATTGTTGTTTTCAGACATGGCAATGCGAGAAGCCATTCCTCCATTAATGAGAGCGGCAGATGAAATAAAAAGAGAGTTTCCAAAATAATAGTAATTGTTTTTAATTTATTTATGGTTGTTTTGTTTATGGAAAATGATTTAATAAAAGCAAAAAAAATGAATTTAAGAAAAATTCGTGATTTGGGCATTAATCCTTATCCTTACAAATTTAATATTACTGGCTATGCAAAAGAATTGGCAGAAAAATTTTCTAAATTAAAGAATGAAGAAAAAGGAAAAGTATTTTCTGTTGCTGGAAGAGTGATGATGAAAAGAAGCTTTGGTGCAATAGCATTCATGACAATAAGAGACTCTAGTGGAGATATACAATTTTTTGTAAAGAAAGGAGATGCAAAAGAAGAAGTATTTGATTTATTGGATTTAATTGATGTGGGAGATTTTGTTGGAGCAAAAGGCCCAATTTACAAAACACAAAAAGGACAATTAAGTATTCTAGTTGATACTTTAGAAATTCTTGGAAAAAGTGTTCTGCCTTTGCCAGAAAAGTATCACGGTTTACAAGATATTGAAATAAGACAGAGAAAAAGATATCTTGATTTAGTAGTGAATCCTGAAGTAAAAGAAACTTTTGTTTTAAGAAGTAAAATAATTTCTGCATGGAGAGAATATTTAGATAAAGAAGGATTTTTAGAAGTTGAAATTCCTGTTCTGCAACCAAATTATGGTGGAGCATCAGCTCAACCATACACAACAATGAGCAATGCATGGAAATCAAAATTCTATTTGAGTATTTCACCAGAATTATATTTGAAAAGATTGCTAGTTGGGGGGTATGAAAAAGTTTACACTATTTGTAAAAACTTTAGAAATGAAGATGTTGACAAAACACACAATCCTGAATTTACTATGAGCGAATTTTATTGGAGTTATGCTGATTTAAATGATATGATTTCTTTAACAGAAAAAATGGTTGAATCAATAGCAAAAAAAGTTCTAGGAAAAACAAAAATAGAATACCAAGGAAAAGAAATTGAATTGAAAGCACCATGGAAAAGAGTAAAAATGATTGACATGCTAAACAAAAAAGCAAAAATAAATGCAGAAAAAATGTCTCTGAAAGAATTAATTTCATTAGCAGAAAAAGAAGGATTAGAGATTACAGAAGATATGCACAAAAAAGGATTATTGATAGCTGAATTATTTGAACACTTTTGTGAAGAAGAATTAATACAACCAACATGGGTAACAGAATATCCAAAAGAAACAACCCCTTTGTGCAAGTTATCAAGAGAAAATCCTGAATTAATTGAAAGAACAGAATGTTATATTAATGGTTCAGAAATATGTAATGGTTACTCAGAATTAAACGATCCAATATTACAAAGAGAATTTTTTGAAGAACAAAAAGAACAAGGAAAAGCAAAAGGGGAACAACACCCAAAAGATGAAGACTTCTTAGAAGCAATGGGCTATGGAATGCCTCCAGCTGGTGGAATGGGTTTGGGAATTGATAGGTTAGTGATGATATTAACAAATTCAGCAACAATAAGAGATGTAATATTCTTCCCACAAATGCGTCCAGAAAAAAATTAGTCTTTCGTTTATTGACTTAATTTTAATTAATTTTATAAATAAACAAAAAACCTTTTTTTAATGAAACATGTAAAATATGAACTTGCCTTGGATGAAACACAAGGGGTTGAACTATTTGTTAGTTTTTTCCTTGGGGAAAAATCAATGCTTATTGAAGAATTTGTAATAATTTTATTTTATTGCAGTAATAATGAAAAATTTGAAGTGATAAAATATGATTGCTCTTTCAAAGAAAGGTTTCATGTTCATAAAAATTATTTACAAAATAAACCAAAAGAATATTTACAAAGTAAAGTGGATTCAGAATTAATTATCTCAATTAAAGAAGATTTAAAAGTGAATTGGAAAAAATATGTTGATTTGTTTAAACAAAACAATTATATATAACATTAAATGTTATATTTATATTTATGGATAAGTTAGTAATAAAGCTAGAGTCTGAAATGGATAAAGACATAAGAAAAGTGTTCAATCCAAAGGAAGCTAGTAATTTGCCAGGGCATACATTATATGTTAAAGATGCTGGACAATTATCAAACATTCTTTCATCAGGAAGATTATTGCTCTTGCTAGATTTAAAAAACAGCCAAAATGTTTCAGAAGTTGCGAAAAAAACAGGCAGAAAACAAGAAGCCATTTCTAGAGATGCAACAATCCTAGAAAATGCTGGTCTTATAAAAAAAACAAAAAAAGGAAGACAAACCTTTCTCAAAACAAAAGTCAAGAAAATCGAGATTGATTTGAGTTAATATTTCTGCAAATGCTTCCAAGCCTTATTTTCTTTTTTAGTCAACCACTCCTTTGCCAAAGAAGCCTCACTTAGAACAGAATTTTGAAAAGAATCCAATTTTTGCATATTTTTATTAAGTAAAGTAACTATTAAAAAGGAAAGTTAATCTTAGTCATCTTTAAATACTAGTTTTTGGCTTTATTTTATAGCATGGAAGAACAAGCAAGAACAAAGACAGGAATACAAGGTTTAGACAAAGCACTAAATGGTGGAATACCAAATGGAAACATAGTGCTAATTTCTGGTGGGGCAGGAACAGGAAAATCTACTTTATGTTTACAATTTGCTATTAATGGAGCAACTCTTTTTGGAGAAAAATCGCTTTACATTTCAACAGAACAAAACAAAGAAGAACTTTATAGGCAGGCTTCTGGTTTTAATTGGCCAGTAAAAGCATTAGAAGAAAAAAGATTATTAAAAATAATTTATTTTGATGTAACAGAAGGAGATTCCTTCTTAGAAAAAATGAATGCTATTATAGAAGAATTCCAACCAAGCAGAATAGTAATAGATTCACTAACAACACTAACAGATTCAATGCTAGTTTCTGGTGTTCTAGAAGACAAAGGATTCTCAATGATACAGATTGCAGAAACAGTAAACCCAATTCCAAGAACAGAAAAAATAATGTCAAAAACATTACTATATCACTTATTCAAAGCAATAAAGAGATATAAAGTTACAACACTACTAACAACTGAACTTCCAGAAGAACACAAACAATTAAGTGCAGACGGAGTAAGTGAGTTTATTGCGGATGGTGTAATTCTTTTTAGAGTGATAAATGTTGGTGGGACAGTTAGTCGATCAATAGAAGTAAAAAAAATGCGATATTCCTCAATTGATGGTAATATAATCTCTTATTCATTAGAATCTGGGACTGGTTTTATTGTAGATTAGTTTTATGGCACAAGTCAAAGATAAGTTAGCATCATGGTATGTTCAAAAGTTTGTAATTTCAAAATCACAAGTATTTGACTTTCCAGGATTTGTTCAATTTAAGATTACTGGTACGACTAATTCATATTCTAGACAAATTATTTTACCAGAAAACTTTTTTGTAGAGACTGAAAATGAACTTTGTTTGTTTGGTGAGACTGGTAAAAAATTATTATACTCATTGGGGAAAAAGTTTGGTTATCGTTTTGCAACTGTTGGTAATTTGAAATCTTTTGATAATCTAAATTCAATAGAATTCAAAGAATATGTCTATCTAGTGACTCGCTTCGTTGAAGGGACCTATTCGTCTGGAATAACTTATGAACTAGATATTGTAAATAAAAAAATATTGTTTAGGTTAAATGATTTTGTAATATGTTCAAAATCTGGAAAAGGTTATTTTTTATCAGCCGGGGGAATTGCGGGAATTTGGGCAAAATTATTAGGGAATATTAATGTTGAAGCAGTTCATAGTGAATGTCAAGGGAGGGGGGCAAAAAATTGTGTGGTTGAAGCAGCCCCAAAAGAAGTTCTTACAAAATTTGGGAGTGAACTTATTGTTGAAACTGACTTGATTGATTTAGGGTTATCTAAAGAATATTTTGAGATAAATTCTCCTAAAAAAATAATAAATTCTTCAAAGTCTTTTCAATTTTTTTTAGATTCTAAATTATTTTCTTACGAAAAAGGTATGATGAAACATAATGGGCAGAGGTATTTTATCATAGAGTCAAGCATTCTTCATTTGATGGAAATTATTTTTTCTAAAAATTTGCAATCTAATGATGCATTTGCAAAGGTTTCATTTAAAACTGGTTCAGATTTTTTTTCAAATAGGGATAATTTGTCTTTTCTGGTTGATGTTTTTTCAGCATTTGGTTTTGGGGATATGTATGTTGTAAAAAAAGGAGAGTCTTTTTTAGTTAATGTTGATTATGTTCCATGGACACATTTTTGTAAAGATTTGAAACATATATTTTTTGCGAATTTTATTTCAGGGGCTCTTTCAAAAATTAAGGGCACTCCAATAAATTTAAAACTGACTTTTTCTGGGTTTAATGGAAAAGGATATACATTAACTTTTTCATAGTTCACAAACTATTATTATTCCATTAAATAAAACTTTAACTTTTGGGAATATTTTATGCAAGGTTGTGATCAATTCTTCTTTGTATGGAAATTCTACGTGTGATGGAATATTGTGCATTACCCACATTGGGCTACGTTGATATTTTGATTGATTTACAAATTGAAATGTAACTAGTTTAGAATCTTTTTTCATACTTTCAGATATGTTTTTAAAAAAAGAGTATCTGTCTTTTTCATTTATATGATTTATAACAAGTGATAAAAAGACTGCATCAAACTTTAAATCAGATTTATTTTTTACAAAATTGTGAATTAAGAATTCTGTTTTTTTGCAATTAAGTTTTTTTGTATCTGTTAACTCATTAGCTAGTGAGCCAACTCTTTTTTTAGCTTTTAATAAATATTTTTTACTTACTTCAATCCCATATAATTTAATTGGGTTGTTTGTTCTTAGTAAAATATCTTCAAGTCCAATTCCTCCTCCGCAACCAATATCGGCAATCAAATTTTTGTTATTTAATTTATCTTCAATTTGTGAAATTGTTATTTGTCGCATTGCATAAGGGGATTCGTTCATTACTTGTTCCCATAATCTAAGCCCCTTTTCTGAATCAAATCCTGATTCAGATATTTTTGTTCCGCTTTTTAAGGTTTCTTTTGACTTTTTTAATAACCAAAAAGTCCATTCAGTTGAGCCAGGGCATTTCTCTGAAAGATAGTTTAAATCTTTTTTTATAGATTTTTTTGGAGGCTGACTAACAAAATATTTGTTGTCAGTGTGTGCTAAATGTTTTGCTCCAACTAGAAAGTCAAGAATAGTTTCTAAAAATTTCAAATCTTTTATTTCAGCTTTTTCTGCAATTTGATTTAATGTTTGGGGGTTAGATAAATATTTTATAATTTGCATTTCTTCAAGAAGATCCCACGCAAAATGAATATAACAACTTTTAGCTGCCTTTAATGACAAAATATCCTCTTTTAATCTTTTATTAGTTAAAACTTGTTTTAAAGCGAATAATCTTTCGTTTATCATGAAAAACCTATTACATAGATATAAATAAATGTTCGTTTTTCATTATTTCTATGATTTCTACAGCAAGACTGGAATTTAACAGATATTTTTTTTTGACAAGGCCATATTCATGGATTTCGGTAGCTTTTGCATTATTTTTGGCAGATGTTCTTGCTAACGGGACTGTGATTCCGCAAAATCTATTAATAGATTTTATTTTTTCAACTGCACTGTGGATTTCCATGAACTTGTTTGCAGAAAAAGTTAGCGGGGATATGGATTCAAGGGGTAAGATAAATATTCTTGTGCCTTCTTTTTTTTTACTAATTTCAATTTTTATTGGTTTGAGTCTAGCTGGAATTTTAGTTATCCCTTTTATTTTATTTATTATTTTGGCCATGGTAATTTATAGTAAAAAAAATAAATTTGTTTTTGTGGGGGTTTTTAGTTTTTTTATAAGGGGTTTTATGGAGTTATCTCTGTTTTTGGGTGGATTATTTTTGTATAATTTTCAATTTGGTGGAAATACTTGGATTTTTTTAGCAGTTTCAATATATTTGATTACTTGTGGTAGAAATTTGATTGGTGATTTAAGAGATATTAAATTTGATAAAAATACTCTTCCAAAAAAAATTGGAGCGTGGCCATCAAAAATTGTTGTTATGTTATTATATTTAATTCCGATTCTAATAATTCCTGAATTAATTTTTTTGGGATTAGTTGTCGTAATATTAATTTTTATTTCAAAAGATAGTTATAACTTGCATCGGTTTTTGGTTTTTTTTAATCCATTATTTTGCTTTTTTTTATCAATGGTTATTTTGGGCTACATTGATCTAACTTTAGTGACAATTTTACTAATTGGGCTTGCTCTTAATTTTCTTTATAATTTTGTTCCTCGAGAATCAAATCAATGGCGAAAAATTATTTGGAATAAGCTTATCTAGAAATATTTTTTTACAGTAGTTTATTATTTAAGTTTCAGTTTGTTATTTATGTCAAATTTCGTAGCTTCTTTCAAGGCCTGTTCTCTTATAGAGTCTGCTAATTCTTTGTCTTTTACAACTTTAACAATAATTTCTTGTTTTTCAACCACAAAATCTTTTAGAAGGTTGACTATGCTCAAATCTTCCAAGTTTTTACAGTGCATGTAAATGTCATCTAATTTATCTATTACTTTAATTGGAAAAACTACTTGCTGAACATAATCTCCTTTGATTATGATATCAAAAGGAGCAGTTGTTTTGGCGTTGTGGACTATAAGTTTTCCCATTTCTTCAAGTGGCTTTGCAAAAATAAAATCTAAAGTAGTGTTTCCTTTTATTAGTTCAAAAAAAGTATTTTCTTTTATTGTTTTTTCTAGTATTTCATAGTCAGTTTTGGTCATGCCAAATAGGGGCCAAGAGTGCCTAAATAAGCATAAACAAATTTTGTGTTCTGGGTTTTCTAGTTCATACGCCAGCTGTATAACAAGCTTTCCAGCTTCTGCAAAACTATTTACTTGGTACTTTCTTGAGTTTGGGCCCTCTAAATCGCTGTTAATTGTTTTTTGTTTTAGTAAACTCAAGAATGATTCAAGGTTTTCTAAGAATGTGTGGGTTATTTTTATTTGTTTTGAGTTTTCAAGTATTCCGTCAGATTGTAGTTCATTAACTGCCTTGTGCACGGCCTGATATGAAATGGTGTTTTCTTTTCTTATTTTTGCGTGTATCTCTTTTAAGGTGCTTCCTGGTGCATCAGCTATTGCTTCTATTATTGCTTGTTTGGTTTTGTTGTTTTTCATGAATGGGAATAGGTTTTGCATATACCTATTCTTGGGTGATTGAGTTTAAATTTATTTTGTATTTTTTTGAGAGTTTATTAATTATATTAAATTCGGTTTTTTCAAAGGAGTAATTATAAAAGATATATCCTGGGCGTTTTGTGAGGTAACAATATTTTTGGAAGTATTGTCTTTCAGATTTCAATTCTTTGCTAATTTTTGTTATTTTTGTTGTTCTAGATTTTTCATCATTTAGCCTTCTTTCATTTAAGGTAAATACATTTAGATCAACTAAAAAAAAGTGAAGTGTTGAAGCTTTGTTGAGATACTTTAATTCAGTGTTGGTAAAACCTTGCTCTAGTTGGTTGTTTGAATTACTTACAAACCCTGTATAATGTCCATCAACAATAATTTTAGAAAAGTTTAGTAGGGTTTTAACTATTTCATCTTTTGATTCCTTAATAGTTTTGTTTTTTGAGAAGTAACTTCCTGAGTGAAGTAATGGGATGTCCAGTTTCTTAGAAACACTGTTAAGTAATGTACTTTTTCCAGTGCCTTGAGCTCCTCCAAAAAAATAAACTATTGGTTTATTTTTTAGAATATTTTGAGTATTTTTCAAGTACTTTTTGCATTGCAATATCCAAATCAACTCCACACTCGTTTGCTAAATGAGTCAGCTGAAATAAGGCATCTCCAAATTCGTCAACATAATCTAGATTGTCAACTTTCCATTTTTCACGAAATCCTTCTTCAACTGATAGGATTCTTCCAATTTCAGATAGTTCTTCTTCAAGTCTGGCTAGTATCACGAATCTTGGCCATACTTTAAAATTGTTTTTAACAAAGTATTCGTTCGCTTTTTCTTGAAATTTTTTTATTTCCATTTCTAATACCTCCTAAAAATATTTTGAGTTCATTTTCATGATTTATTTTATTAAGATCTATATTAAAAGTTGTTGTGCTAGTAAATGAAGAAAATAATGCGGTGTATAACTCAAAATAAAACTTATTCAAGCTTAAGTCATCACGTATGTTGTGGATGTCTTTGAACCACTTATCAGTATTGATGTTTTGAATCTTAGTTGGGGAATCTGAAACAAGTATCAATATTACTTTTGATACTTTGTTTGTGAATTTGAGAATCTCTTTGGCAGAAATTCCGGGCAAAATATAATAATAGGTGGTGTCTAAAACTACATCGCTATGCTCTAAATGAGCTAAAATTGTTTGGGTTAATGCTGGTTCAATAATTTTTGAAAAATTAGTTAAAGATATGTGTTCTAAATTTGGAAAATCAAATTCATTGATTATTTTTCTTATCAAATTACTTGTATTAATGACTGTGGCATTTGGAAACTTGGTCATAAATTTATTTGTGATGTAAAATCGGTTAATTCCTCTCGCACTTCCAATTATTATTAAATCGTGTTTTTTTTCATTGAGATCTTTTTTGTTCATTTTAGTCCCACCACAAGTTTCATTATCTGATCGTCAGCTTCTAAAGAATCCCGAGTTAAATATTTTTTGGCGACTTCATTAGCAATTGAACTTCTGTTTGCTGATTCAGAAGCCAAAATTGATTTTCTTTTGTTTGGAAATAAGCCTGAGTTAAGAACTTTTTCTCCATAGCTGAGATAGATGTCTATTAGTTCATCTAATTTTTTGGCTCCCGAAGTAAATGATGATTTTGGTGAGGGGTAGTAGGTTGTCAAGTTTACTAAAATCTCGTTTTCTAAATTTTTATCTATTCCCTCCATGAGTTGTTTTTTTGTTTCCCATGGTCCGACCATATATTGTATTACTGCATTTCCAGCCCCCCACAATTCCTTAGCATGTTGTAATGATTGGAAATACGTTTTCATTCCAATTTTCGCTTTTCCGGGGCAAATTTTTTTGAATGCATTTTTTTCACAAATATCTGGATTAAAGCTTATCACATCAACACCCGTGTCTCTTAATCCACAAAGTAAATTTAGGTTTTTTGGTGGACTTAATGAAAAAGGCCCTGAAAATGTTTTTTTTCCAATAGCCTCTTTGATTGTGTTCCCCATTTTTGTGTAATGTAAGCATTCATTGTCTCTATTACTAAATGTTCCGCCCGTCAAACAATAGTACCATGGAAAATATTTTGTTGCTTTTGCAGTTTCTTTTACATCTTCAATATTTGAAACTCTGTCGATTTTACTTTCCAAATTTGTGGGAGTTATGTTGCAGTATCGGCAAAATTGTCCATTTGTAAAGTAGTGACATTGTTTGTCAACTGCAAATGCTAATCCGTCCCCACCCATCCCTTGAGCGACATTTTTCATAGGGGTGCCATTTGAGGTAAATAAAGAATAATGTTTTGGGCGTTTAGAAAAACCAACTTTGAGTAAAAGCTCGTTAGTAGATTTTAATTTCACATAAAACTTTGAATCAACTTTAACTAATTGAAAAGGCGAGTTTGAGTTTTCAACTAATTTTGTAGTAATTTTTTCATATAAGACTAGTTCATTTGGTTTTGAGTTTGTGAAGTGGTCAATTTTATATAATCCCATTATATCTTCTTTTATTGTTTTTCCAACCCCAGTTGGAATATCTTGTATGTCAATTCCCATTGACCTTAGGGCAAGTTTAAGGATTGTTGCCCTACTCTGCATTTTTTTATGTGATTGCATTACTTATCCCTTCTAATACTTCTTTTTCTACTTGTTCTACTGAAAGTAAATTTAGACAATCCAGTGTGTCACATCTTTCATACCAACAGGGTGAACATGGTAAATTCAAGCGTATGAAGTCTGACTTTTTGTAAATACATCTTAATTTTGGATTTGTGGGGCCAAAAATTGAAAAACTAGGTATATCAAATGCGCCAGCAATATGAAGTAGTCCGCTGTCTTGGCATATTACAAAATCAGAATTTGCAACTAACGCAAATAATTCACGAAGTGAGTGATGATTAAAGAAAATTGTTTGGTTGTCTTTCCATTCAAGAGTTTGATCAGCAATAATTATTGTGAAGTTGTATTTATGTAAATTTTTTATTAACTGCTTCCAATTGTCTAATGGCCAATCTCTTTCAACATTTGCGGACTTTGGCCCAACCACTAAAATATTTTTTTTATTTTTCAGAAAGTCTTTCGCCCACTTTTTTTCTTTGTCAGTTAGGTTAATTATGGGCTTTTTACTTTGTATATTAACTCCAAGAGCATCAGCAAATAACTCTTGTTTTGTTTTAGTTATTTGAGGTTGTGAAATTTGTTCATAGTTAAATTCATAGTCGCTAAGGTCAACGGATTTCTCACAATTTGGGGAAGGATCATCTAAAGAGATGACTTTGGTTAGATAATGTTCATTAGAAAAAATTGTGACAAATTGATTTGGTATTTGTAATGTAATATTATAGTATTTGGATAATTCTTTCAATGCTGGAGATAGCATTAATAAATCTCCTAATCCCCCATAGTTTCGTTTTATTAAGTAACTTTGGGGCGACTTTTTGTTCTGTCTCATAAGATAATTCTTTGTTGCCCTCTAATATACTCTTGGTTGATTTTTTTTCAACCATTTGGTTGATTTGAATAAAGGCTGTGTTTTTTATTCTTTTCCAACTATCCAATTAGTATGCATCCACAGCCTTTTTCAAGAGATTTGCTCTTATTGGTGTGAGTGCAGAGAATAGCTATTTTTTTTATTCTTTGCGGAGTTATGTTTTGTGTGTTGAGTTGATGGAATGGATTTGAATTTTAAAGAAATTGAGGGGAAATGGCAAAAGGCTTGGGAAGAAGCTAAGTTGTTTGAGGTTGAGCCAGATTCAAAGAAAGAAAAGTTTTTCATGACTATTCCTTATCCTTATATTTCTGGTTCTTTGCATATTGGGCATGCAAGGGTTGTTACTGAGGCAGATGTTTTTTCTAGATTTCAAAGGATGATTGGTAAAAATGTTTTGTATCCAATTGCCTTTCATATTTCAGGCACGCCAGTTTTAGGTATTTCTTTAGCTATTAAAAATGGTGATAAAAGCAAAATTGATTTGTATAAAGGATATATTAGGAGTTATATAAAGGATGAAAAAGAAGTTGAACAAATAGTTGCTTCTTTTGAGGACCCAGAAAAAATTGTTGAATTTTTTATTCCAAAAATGATGGATGAATTCAAAACTCTTGGTTTAAGTGTTGATTGGAGAAGAAGTTATAATTCAGGAAGTCCTGAACATCAAGCTTTAGTGAAATGGCAATTTAGAAAGTATAAAGAACAAAATTATTTAGTTCAAGGAAAATATCCAATTTTGTTTAGTAAAACTCTAAACAATGCTGTTGGGGAAGATGATATTTCAGATGGGGATACAAATCCAGTTGAGGTTCAAGAGTTTACAGCAATAAAATTTGCTTTTGAGGATGGTTATTTAATCGCAGCAACATTAAGGCCTGAAACTATGTATGGGCAAACAAACATGTGGGTTCATCCTGATGTAGAATATGTTAAAGCAAAAGTTGATGGAGAAATTTGGTTTGTTTCTCAATCTTGTTTAGAAAAATTAAAATTTCAAGACCATGAAGTTAAATTACTAAAAAAAATTCCAGGAAAATATTTTATTGGAAAGAATTGTCTGGCTCCTTTTGTTGAAAGAGAAATTCCTATTTTGCCTTCAATACATTGTGATCCTGAAATTGGCACTGGGATAGTTACTTGCGTTCCAAGTGATGCACCATTTGATTATATTTCTTTGAAAGAATTGTGGGATTCAAAAGAAATGTGTAAAAAATATGGTTTAGATTATGAAAAAATAAAAAAAATTGAGCTTATTCCTATTATAGATTCAAAAGGTTATGGTAAATTTCCCGGAAAAGAAATTTGTGAAAAAAGAAACATTACTAAACTTTCACAAGAAAAAGAATTGCAAGAAGCAACTCAAGAAATTTACAAAGCAGGTTTCCATACTGGAAAAATGATGAATAATTGTGGGCCTTACAAAGGGATGGTTGTTGCTGATGCAAAAGAAAAAATGCGACAAGCACTAATAAAAAAAAGTCAAGCAATTTTGTTTTATGAAACTTCTAGAAAAGCAAAGTCAAGAGATGGTGGAGAAATAATTGTTGCTATTCTTGACAATCAATGGTTCCTTGATTTTAATGCAATGGGTTGGAAGGCAAAATCAAATAAGGCTCTTAAAAAAATAGAATTGTGGCCAGAAAAATTTAGAAAACAATTTGAGGATGTTTTTGCGTGGTTAGACAAGAGGCCTTGTGCAAGAATGAGGGGGTTGGGAACAAAACTTCCATTTGATAATAATTGGGTGATAGAATCACTATCTGATTCAACAATTTATATGGCACTATATCCAATCGCACATTTAATTAATAAAAATAAAATCAAGAAAAAACAATTAACTGATAACTTTTTTGATTTTGTCATGAATTCAAAAGGAAAAATAGATGAAGTTTCAAAAGAAACTCAAATAGATAAAAATTTATTAAAACAAATGAATACTGAATGGAAATACTGGTATTCTTTTGATCAACGGCACACTTTTACTGCGCACTTATCAAATCACTTATCATTCATGATTTTTGCACACACTGCTTGCTTTGAAGAAAAATATTGGCCAAAAAGAATTTCTTTCCATGGAATGGTGATTTCTGAAGGAGAAAAAATGTCAAAGAGTAAGGGAAATGTTGTTACTTTAATGGATATAAATGAAAGATTTGGGGCTGATGCATTTAGAGCATTCATGTGTAATTCAACAAGCGTGGATTGCACTTTTAATTGGGATTCTGACAAAGTTGATTTGATGAAAAGTCAAATAAACAATTTATCTGGAATCTTGAAAGAGATTCAAGCAAACACGATGGAAAAAGCATCATGTAAACAATATGGTTCTTTTGTATCAAAGACAGAACGTGCTATTCAAAAGGCAACAGAAGCTCTTGAAAAAATGGATCTTAGAGCGTATTCAAATGTAGTGCTTTATGATATGCCAAATAATTATAGAAAAGTAAAAAGTCTAGTTACAAATGAACGTGACTTAAAAGAAGTCAATGGGTATGTTGGAAAAAAATGGATAAAATTACTTGCTCCATTAGTGCCACACCTAGCAGAAGAATTGTGGGCTATTAATAATGAGGGTTTTGTTTCTGTTGCTGGATGGCCAAAAGCAAATGAAAAATTGATTAATGAACAATTAGAAAAAAGAGAAGAATTAGTTGATTCTTTAAGACAGGATGTTTTGAAAATAAAAGAATTGGCTAAATTAGAAAAAATTTCAAAAGTAAAAATATTTGTTGCTCCGCAATGGAAGTGGAAAGCTTTGGAAATTATTAAAGAGAATACAAAAGAAAGATTTGACTTCGGTTTAGCAATGAAAGCTTTAATGCAAAAAGAAGAAATGAAAAAACATGGACAAGAGATTCAAACATTTTTGAAAGCAATTAATTCAAAACAAGAATTATTGACATTGGAAAAGTTTGATGAAGTTTCTGTGCTAGAAAATGTTAAAGAAAATTTAGAAAAAGAATTTGGGGAAATAGAGATTATTAAAGCAGAAGATTCGAAAGAAGCAAAAGCAAAGAATGCTTTGCCTGGAAAACCTGCACTACTGGTTGAATAGTTATTTTAAATTAAATCAAGTTTCTCTAAAATATTTTTTAATTCTCTATAGTTGTGCTTTCTTTCAAGTATTGCTATTAGAAAAATTTCCTCATTTTTTATAGTGTAAATTACTCTCTTTTCAATATTTAAATCATTAATTCTTATTCTAAATAATTTTACTTTAAAACCTGTTAATGCTTTGTTGTTAAATGGTTTTTCTTTAAGAAGTAATAATTTTTTACATAATTGTTGTTTTGTTTTTGGATTAAGCTCTTCAACATCTTTGAGAAAGTCCTTTGTTGGATTTAAATAATAACTCATTTTTTAGCACCGAGGATTTTTAATAAATCTTTCTCGGTACCAAGTGGAACTTTTCCTTTTTCAATTCCTTCAATCATTTTTGTGAGAAAAAAGTGTTCTTCAGGAGTTAATTCAGGATCAATCTTGTCTCTAATGGATTCTCTGATTAATTCCTGCACATTAGTGTAGCCGTTCTTTTTTGAATAGCTTTCTGCTTTTGCTAACAAAGTTTTTGGCATTCTCACATTCACCTGCGCATTCATAATACCATTTGATACCAATAAATATTAATACTTTTCTATTCCTTTTCAATCAGCTCTTCACAAATATGTTTGTGGAATTCTTCAAAATCTTTTAACCTAACAAGCCATCCTTCTACCAATATTGTTCCACTATCTGACAAGTCTTTCAAAATTAAATCTAGCATTCTTAGGTTATGGTTGCAGAAGCAAAGGAGTTTATCTTTTTCACAATACTTTTTTTCTATCATTAAATAATTCAAAATATTTCTATGTGTGCGATTAAAGTTTTTATTTTCTTCAGCTTTTCTAAGGTATGCATTTTGTATTACGGAAATCATATTGTTGCTCACCAGTGTATGCTAGGTTCTTTTAATTTTTTAAAAAATAATTTCTTTTCGGAAGAATTGTGCCTTACTAGCAAAAAGTGCTTTTCTAAATTCAAAGTTATTATTTCACTTATTTGTGAAAAATTATCATAACTAATAATTTTTTCATTTCTTAAAATCTCTTCCATTATAGGAATGCTGTTTAGGGAACTAATATACGCTTGGTAGAAAATAAATCAACTAAATGGTTGATTTGGCTATTTTGTTATAATTCAAGATTCTAAAAAATAAGTGGATTTTTAATCCTTTTTTCTCTCATTTGTATTTATGAAAATACTTGTTACTAGTGCTTTGCCTTATGTGAATAATGTGCCTCATCTGGGCAATTTGATTGGTTCTGTTTTGAGTGCTGATTGTTATGCAAGATATCAAAGATTAGAAGGAAATGAGGTTTTGTTTGTTTTAGGAACAGATGAGTATGGTACAACAGCAGAAGCAAAGGCAAGAGAAGAAAATTTAACACCAAGACAATTGGTTGATAAATATTTTAAGATTCATAAAAAAATTTATGATTGGTTTCAAACAAGTTATGATTGTTTAGGAAGAACTACAAGTGAAGAAAATAAAGAAGTTGCTCAAGATATTTTTTTGAAATTATATAAGAAAGGTTTGATTGTTGAAAAAGAAATTGAACAATTATATTCAGAAAAAAGCAAATCATTTTTGAGTGATAGATTTGTGGAAGGGATTTGTCCTCATTGTAAATATGAAAAAGCGAGAGGGGATCAGTGTGATAAGTGTGGAAGATTGTTAGATCAACAAGAATTAATTAATCCAGTGAGTAAGTTGGATGGTTCAAAACCAATACTAAAAAAAACAAAGCATTTGTATGTTGATTTAGAAAAGTTACAACCAAAATTAGAAAAGTTTTTCAAAGAGAGAAAAGAAAAGTGGAGTGCTCAAGCAGTTACAATTACTGAACAGTGGTTTAAGAGAGGTTTAGAAGCGAGAGCAATTACAAGAGATTTGAAATGGGGGATTCCTGTGCCTTTAAAAGGTTGGGAAGATAAAGTTTTTTACAGTTGGTTTGATGCCCCCATTGGTTATATTGGAATAACATCTGAATGCTTGGGAAAGAAATGGGAAAAATGGTGGAAAGATAAAAATATTTTATTGTATCAATTCATGGGGAAAGATAATGTTCCTTTCCATAGTATAATGTTCCCTGCTTATTTGATTGGTGCAGAAGATAATTATCATTTGATAGATGTGCTTGATTCAACTGCTTATATTAATTATGAGGGTGGAAAGTTTTCTAAGAGTAATAATGTTGGTGTATTTGGTGATGATGCAATTGATTCTGGAATAAAGAGTGATTTGTGGAGATATTATTTATTTAGAATGAGACCGGAAGATTCTGATACAGAGTTTGTTTGGGAAGATTTTGGAATAAAAGTAAATAATGAACTTGCAGGAAACTTTGGTAACTATGTTAATAGAGTTTTTTCTTTAACAGAAAAGTTTTTTGATGGAAAGAAGCCAAATAAAGAATTTTCTCCAATGAAAAAAGATATTGAAAAATTATTGAAAGAATACAAAGAATTAATGGGAAAGAGTAGAGAAAGGGATGCTTTGATGAAGGCAAATGAAATTTCTGCTTTAGGAAATAAATTTTTGCAAGAAACAGAACCATGGAACATGGTTAAAACTAGCAAAGAGGGTGCTGGGGAAGTTATTGCTGAGTGCATTGATTTGTTGAAAGTGCTTTCTCTTGTTTATTATCCTTTTATGCCTGAAGCTAGTGAAAAAGTAGCTGAAATGATTGGTTTTAAAATTAAAGATGGTTTTGAAAAAGCATTTGTTGAAGTGAAAAAAGGTTTTAAATTAAAAAAGCAAGGAATTTTGTTTGAAAAATTAGAAAAAGAAAATATTGAAAAGTTAAAAGCAAAGTTTGCTGGCAAATAATTTCTTTATTTCATGAAGTTTGTTTCATTCCTAAGCTTTTAATTGAGTTTTTAAGCATTTCTCATTTCCAATTTTTCAATAATAAAGTATTTTTTAGTAAAAAATGGGGTGTATAAATGGCTAAGAAAAAAAATAAATCTTCTAATGTTCAAAAAACTGTTGAAGCTAAAGAACATAAAGAAGCAAAAAATTCGCTTACAAGTCAACTAATTCCTAAGGATCAAAATGCATTACTTTCAATAGTAATTTTTGTTCTAATTGGTTTGGTTGTTGGAGCATTAGTAACTTATGGGGCAGTAGCAATGCAACCAAAAGATTTATCATTAGTGGATAATGTTGATGTTTCTGAATTATCAACAAAAGTGGCAAGTTATTTGAATGATAATTTAGTTGTTGATGATACTGTTGTTGCAAAAATAGTTGATTCAAATAAGTTGGAAAATGGCTTATATGAATTAGGTTTTGTTGTTGAACAAAATGGGGAAATTGTTGGCGAAGGATATGTTTATGCAACAAATGAACATTTAATTCTTGGAACAATGTTTAGTTTAAATGAACCAATAAATGGAGTAGATAATTCGGGGCAAACTGACTCAACAATTTATACAAAATCAGAAAAGCCAGTTGTTGATTTGTTTATAATGAGTTTTTGTCCGTATGGATTGCAAGCAGTTGATGCATTTGATGATGCAATAAATTTGCTGGCTAATGATACAGATACAAAACTAGGTTATGTAATTTATAGCAATTATGCTAGTAATTATGGACAACCTTGGGAAGAATATTGTTTAACAGAGAGTGAAGAGTATTGTTCAATGCATGGAATAAATGAATTGAATGAAGATGTTCGACAAATGTGTATACAAAGAGATCAACCTGATAAATTGTGGCCTTACATGAGATTGTTGGTTGCAGATTATCAAGCAGGAACAGTTGGAGCATCAACTATTGAAGGCAAGTGGAAAACTTATGCTGAACAAGTTGGTGTGGATGTTGCAGCAGTTGAACAATGTGCATTAGAAGATGCTGAAGAATTACTTGCAGAGCAAGTTGCAATGACTACTGCTTACGGAGTAAGTGGGAGTCCAACAGCAATAATTAATGGCACAAAATATTCTGGAGCAAGAACTTCAGAAGCATTTAAACAAGCAATTTGTTCAGCTTTTAATGAAGAAGCAAGTGTTTGTTTGCAAGAACTTGATGGAACAGCTGCTGCTGCTTCAGGTTCATGTTAAAATAATTTTAAAAGAAGGGCGAAAGCCTTTCTTTAATTCTTTTTTCAAATTTTTTAATTAAAAAGTTTTTATATTATTTCATTTTATTTTCATTAATTATGCCCATTTTATTTTTTTCATTAATTGCCTTCTTTTTATTTTTTTTGTTTTAATTTAATCTTAAAATTCATTTTTATTTTGTTTGTTTCTATTTTTTTCATGATAAAACTGTTTGAAAACAAAAAATTCCTTTTTTTATTACTAACAATAAATGTTTTGGCAGGATTATTTTCAATAAGTTATTATTTTTTGCAATTACAAAATACAAATCCATTGCTTTGGTTATTTGTAATTGATTGCCCACTATATGCAATTTTGTTTGGGCTAATTTTGTATTTTAGGATTAATGATAATGATAAGCCGTGGTTTTCTTTTATTGTAATTATTGGAATGATCAAGTTTGGTTTGTGGACTATCTTTGTTTTGTGGCAAAGCAATTTGATTTTTGATTATTGGTTATTTGCATTTAGTCATTTTTTAATGATTATTCAGACAATAGTTTTTTTCAGATTTTTTGCTTTCAAAGTAAAGCATGTAATTTTAGCAATTGTTTGGTTTATAATCAATGATTTATTTGATTATGTGTTATTAACACACCCTTTTTTTATAGGGGATTTTCAAAATGTGTTTATTTTTGCTGTTTTGACATCAATTTTATTGCCTTTTATTATTTCAATAGCTTATTCAAACAAAGAATATATATAACTATTTAGTCTTTTATTCTTTAGATAATTATGTATAGCTTAACAGGTCTGGGAGCATGTCAAGAAGTAGGTAGAAGTGCCTTTATACTTGATTTTGGAGAAAAATTCTTACTTGATTATGGCTTAAAACTAAATCCAAAAGGAATAGAATATCCTTTGGATATTAAAGAAAATATTAAAGCTGCAATAATTTCGCACGCTCATTTAGATCACTCGGGTTATTTGCCTTATTTTTATACACAATCACAAACACTTAGTTTTATGACTCAACCGACTTTAGAAATAGCTGATATTTTGTGGCAGGATTCAATAAAAATTGCTGAATTTGAAGGAATGGCTCCAAGATATTCTAAAGCAGATATTCAAAGAACACATAAATATAATTTTATGATGCCTTACAAAAAAGAAATGCATTTAACTGATGAAAACTCAATAGAATTTTTTGATGCCGGACATATTCTTGGTTCAGCTTTAACAAAAATAAATCATAATGAAAAAACTTTTCTTTACACGGGTGATTATAAAAAAAATGAAACTCAATTGCATGTTGGCGCAGATTTAACTTTTGGAAAAATTGATTATGTTTTGATAGAGTCAACTTATGGGGATAGAGAACACCCTAATAGAAAAGAAGTTGAAAAAGCATTATGTGAATCTGTTCAAAATACTATTGATAATGGTGGTTGGGCAATTATTCCCGCATTTGCCGTTGGAAGAAGTCAAGAACTTGTAGATATTTTAACTGGTTATGGAATTCAAGCAGATATTTGGTTGGATGGAATGGGAAAAAAAGTTGCAAATCTTTATATTCAACACTCCAACTTAATTAAGAATCCGAAAAAGTTGAAAGCTGGTTTGAATCAAGTGAAATGGGTTCTTGGACCGGGTGATAGAAAAAAAATTTTTAAGAAACCTTGTGTTGTTGTTACAACATCGGGGATGATGAAGGGTGGGCCAGTAGTTGGTTACGCACAAAGATTAATGAATGACCCAAAAAGTAAAATTCATTTGAGTGGTTATCAGGCAGATGAAACTCCTGGAAGAATGTTACAAGATGGGGGAAAACTTCCTTACGGCGAAAAAGAAAAACCTGTAAAAGTTTCTTGTCAATATGAAAAGTATGATTTGTCAGCACACCCAAGTCAACAAGAAATGATTGATTCTTTAAAAAAATGGTCTCCTAAAAAAATATTTTTGGTACACGGGGATAAAAATGTTATGCCAATTTTCAAAAAAGAAATTGAGAATGATTTAGGGATTGAAACAACAATTCTAGAACTTGGGAAAAAAATAGAATTTGATTAGAAAAAAAATTTGAATTATTATGAAAGAAATTGAAGTAAAAGTAATTGAAATTAATAAAAAAGAAGTTGAAAAAAAGCTAGCTGATTTTAAAGCCAAAAAAATTGGTGAATGGGACATTGAATCAATTTTGTTTGATACTCCTGAAAAAGAATTAGAAAAGAAAAGAAACTTGTTAAGATTAAGAAAAAAAGGGAAAAGTTATTTAACATTCAAGGGAAAAGAAGAGAAGGGTTTAGCAAGAATTGCGGAGGAATTAGAAATAGAGGTTAGTAATTTTGACACGACCAAAAAATTGTTGGAAAATATTGGTTTTGTTTCAAAAAAATTTCGTCCAAAGCATAGGGTTAGTTATAAAATAAAAAATTCTTTAATTGAGATTGATGATTATTTTGATATTCCTTTATTCTTAGAAATTGAATCTCCAAATGAAGAAGAATTAAAAGAAATAATTGAAATGTTTGGGTTTGAAAAAGAAAAAATAAAAACTTGGAATGGTTTTGATTTATTAAAGCATTATAATAAAGAATATTAGTGATATAAAATGAGTTTTAAAAAATTTTGCCCAAAATGTGGTAAGGAAACAAACCAGCTGATTGATTCTTTATGTGTGGATTGTTTTCTAAAAGGAAAGGAAATATTTAATGTTGATAAAGTATCAGTTTTAATGTGCAAGCATTGCAAAAAGATTTTTTCAGGTAATAAAGAGATTTCTTTTAGTGAGGAAATTATTGCTGAAATAGTTGCTTCCAAAATAAAGATTATTCCAGAATTAGAAAAGCCAAAAATTTTTGTTGAGTTACAAAAAAGAACTGAATTGGATTATGAAGCTTTAATTAAGGTGAAAGGCTTTTTAGGAAATCAGTTAATTGAAAAAGAAAAAATAGTTCAATTTAGAATAAAAGAAACTACGTGTGATTCTTGTATGAAATTGAATGCTGATTATAGGGAAGCAATATTACAATTGCGTGCAAGTAATCAAAAAGATGCTTTGGCAATGTTTCAATTAGCAAATAACTTGCTTGATAAAGATAGATCAAAGGATTCTCTTGCAGGCACGTCAAAAGTTATTGAGTTAAAAAATGGTTTTGATTTGTGGGTTGGTTCAAAAAAGGCAGCTGCAAAAGTTTCTAGGTATTTATCAAAGTTATATAAAGTTAAAATAATTACGTCAAAAAAATTGATTGGTGAAGAAGATTCTGGTGAAAGAAAATACAGGCACACTTTTTGTATAAAAATTAAGTAATTTTGCTTTTTGTAATATTAGAAAATTAACTTTCATATGTAGAGAGCTTTTTCACAATATCTTCAATTGACATTGAAGTTGTGATTAAAGGAATCTTTTCGCTTTCAGCAATTTTTATTGCAATTGGGTCAACTTCTTTTTTTGAAAAGTCTCCATGAAGAATTATCATGCTTGGCTTCATATCAGTGCTAAATCTTCCAACTTTTACTGCTATTAAAGGACTTCTTCCGTTTTCTACATGATTAAAAACTAATGCACGATTGGGTGTTTTTCCATAAAGCATCATGTACTCGTGAACTGGAACTTCTAAAATAACTTTTAATGAATCAATAATTGTGTAACCAAAAATTTGTTCATCTTTTAATTTGTGAGGTAAACAAATAACATTTCCTTCAATTTTTTTTACTAAATCAATTGCTTTTGCTCCTGAAGCAAATTCGTGGCTTTCAAAAGCTTTACTTTCATCTTGTTTGAAATCTTTTTCTAGTTGTTTAACAACTTTTCCACCTCTTGATTTATCAATCTCTATTAAAGTAGAAACCAATCTTGAAACAACAACAATTCCTGGATTTTTTCTTCGTCCCCCTTCATAATCACTAATTGTTGAAGAAGAAACTTTCAAATGTTTTGCTAATTCAGTTTGGTGTACAGCAAATATTTCTCGCCATTTTTTCATTGAACCGCCAGGATCATTGGAAAGAGTTATTTCTCCCGCAATTGTCATTGCTAGTTTATCCATGTTATAATTGACACAAAGCTCTATAAAAGGGTTTCGTCAATTGTCATCAAATGTCGTAATTTTTACGACAAGTAAAAAAGATTAAAGTAAGTAACAGCCCCGCCGGGAATTGAACCCGGTTCTCGTCCTAACTTCTTGTTGTAAGTAGGAGGGACGTGTCAGAATCCGATCGACCACAGGGCTTCTACAGAATTACTGAAATGACTCTTTAAATAAGTAACTTTAATACAACGCCAAGCCCTAAAGGAATAAAGAGATTATCATTTATTGGTGCAAACTCAATTGCTGTTGCAATTATTGCTCCGATTAAAGCAACTTCCCAAGGAAAAAATAAAATTAAAATTATAAAAGCAACAATAAAACAAGCTAATGTTCCCTCAAGCGTTTTTGTATAGTGTTCTTTGTCTAAAATTTTATGTTTTCCAAATCTTTTTCCAATTATTGCTGCAAAAGTATCTGCAAAAATTTGAACAAGCAAAGAAGCATAAACAATTTCCAAAAAATTCCCAAAGAAATAAAGTAAAATTATTGTTGCTAAGAAGAAAAGTAAAGCAGCTTTTCCAGGAAAATGTTTTTCATGTTCTCTTTCAACTAACAAAATTAATTTTTCAAAAATCGGGATTTTAATATCTTTTTTGTGAAGCAAAGCAATTATCAAACCAATTACAAATATGGTTGATATTATTTGTAAACTCAAATCTGTGCCTAAAAAATAAATCAATCCTAAAAAGAAAAGTCCAAATAATACATGAAAAGCTTTTCTTAATAATTCTTTTTTCATTTTTTCCACCAAAGTGTTCTAATTAATATATTATTTTTTCTTCACCAATATTAAATAATGTTCTTTTTCAAATGGTTCTAGCGAAATAATCTGTTCAATCGTGAAAACATTTTCAAGTTTCTTTTTTTCAATTTCAAGAGTTTCTTTTGCACTTACTTGAGAAATACTTTTTGTTTTAAGTGATAATGCCCCATAAGATCTTTTTTTTAATAATTTTGAATTTTTCAAAAAAATTTCCACTTGATTTCTTTGTGAAACATCTTGGAACAAAACATCAACTTTTTCAACAACATTTTCATAATTTTCAATAACATTAGCATCACTTAGAATTGGAAAAATATTTTCTCTATCTTCAGCTAATTTAGTTAATTTTTGCATTGCGATGCTTGAAACATCAACACAAAATATTGCTCCTTCTGTTCCAACAATATCTGATACATGACTTACTGTTGTTCCTTCTGCACTTCCAAGATAAAGCACAGTTGCTTTTTCAAAGAAAATATTTTTTCCCAAGCCATTTGTTAGGGCAGCACAATATTTTGATTTAAATGGATTCCACTCTCTATATTCTTCATTACCCTCATTAATTATTTTTTCACCATAAATCCTGCCTTGAACAAGACTTTTGGTGAACAGACTTTTTCTAGTTGAATAAATTCCTTCAAATTTTTTAGTTAGCATAATTATAAATTATTTATTCTTTTTTTAACTTCTTCAAATAATTTTTCATCTTTTGTTTTTCCAAAGTAATCCAATTTTGCTGCTAAACTTAGTTTTCCAGCCAGTATTCTTGATGCTTTTCCTCTTTTATTTTTTGGTAGTTTTTGTATTAGCGGATGGTTAAATATGTGTCCATGTTTTGGGCAACTTCCATTTTTTTTCAAATGATTAAACAATGCTTTTTCTGCACCAAGTAATTGTATTGTTGATGCGGGTAAAAATGCTAATCTTTTTTTGCTTCCAGCTTCAGCCAATAATTTTGCTCCCAAAATGTTTCCTGCAATGTTAGCAAAATTTGGTAGTTCTTCAGTCATATCATTTTCAATATAATTTTCAAGTTCTTTTTTTTCACTTTCAATTATTTCCAAATTCTTTTTCAATAATTCTAATTGTTTTTGAGCTGCTTTTTCTGGGCTTCTTTTTTTCCAATCTTCAATTCCTTCTTTCATCAAATTTATTATTGATTCCAAATCAGAAATTACATTTACTGCTTTAATAATGTGAACTTCTTTACCAGCAAGTTTTTCTTCAATTTCTCTTTTTGTTTTTTTTAACAATTTTTTTCTTAAATCTTTTCTATCCATTATGCATCAAACCCATTTTCAATAAAGTGTCCTAGCACTGTTTCGCCAGTGCATTACGAGGCACTATCTTCGCAAGCTCGATAGAGCTTACTTATCCTCCATATGTCCATTTTCAATAAAGTGTCCTAGTTTTTGTGTTAATTCTTTAATAGGTATTCGAATTTGTTTTAATGAATCTCTTTCTCTAATTGTAACACTATTGTCTTTCAAAGTATCATGGTCAATTGTAATACAATATGGCGTTCCAATTGCATCTTGTCTTGAGTATCTTTTTCCTATGCTTCCTGTCTCGTCATAATATATTCTAAAATTCTTTTCCAATTCTTTTTTGATTTCTTTGGCTTTTTCCGGAAGGTTATCTTTCTTTAATAATGGAAACAAAGCAACTTTTAGTGGCGCAATTTTTTGTGGCAAACTCAACACAGTTCTTTTTGCATCTTCTCTTCTAAAAAAAGCCAAGTCAAGCAATGCAAAGAATGGTCTGTCAACACCAAAAGCAATTTCTATTACATCCGGAACAATTTTTTCTCCAGCTTCAGTTCTAACACTTAATTCTTGTTTTGAGAATTTTGCATGTTGTGTCAAATCATAATTTGTTCTGTCACTTATTCCAACCATTTCTACCCAACCAAATGAATTCAATTCAACTTCTAAGTCCCAAGTATCATCAGAATAAAATGCTTTTTCATCGCTCCAGTGTTGTCTAAACCTAATTTTTTCTTTTGGAATTCCCGCACTAATCATTATTTCATAACTTAACCATAAATTCCAAGCATATGCTTTATTTTTTAGAACTTTATTTTTTATTGCATCTTCAAGATTAATTTCTTTCCATTGTTTTTTTGTTTTTTGCATTTCTTCTGTCCATAATGGCAACTTAATTTTTTTCACTTCATCAAATAATTCAAAATTTTGTTTTTGTTCTTTGCTCAAAAACATTTGTGCTTCTGCTTGTGTGAATTCTCTCTGTCTCAAAAGATGTTGTCTTGGAGAAATTTCATTACGAAAAGCTTTTCCTATTTGAAAAACAGTGAATGGAAGCTTATTTCTAAAAAATTGTGCATATCTTTTGAATGGCAAATAAGTTGTTGTTGCTGTTTCTGGTCTATTATAAGCAATTGTATTTGTTCCAATTGTTGTTTTCATCATCAAAGAGTGGCGATGAATTTCTAAATCAAATCTTCCTTTACATGAAGGGCAAATAATAGTTTTGTCTTTAATAGTATCAATTAATTGTTTGTCTTTGAATGAATCTGCGGCAATTCCAGTTTTTTCTTCTATTAATTTATCAGCTCTAAAAGAACTTTTACATTTGGAACAAATAATTACAGGATCATTAAAACCATCTAAGTGTCCTGAAGCTTTCCACACAATTTCTGGAGTTACAAGCGGAAATTCCATTTCAAAAAATCCGTTTTTTGTAAAAACATTTCTTATTTCATTTTCTAGATTATTTTTCATTGCCTTTCCCAGCAAACCATATGAGTAGAATCCTGCAATTGGAGAATAAAGCTCTGGTTCTGGCCCATAAACAAAGTCTTTTTCAGCCAAATACTTAGCTAATTCAATTTGAAATGCTTGTCTTTCTTTTAGTTCTGCCATTTAAACCACTTTTACTAATAAATGAAGATTAAGAAAGTAATAAAAACTCTAGTTTGGTTAACTTTTTTCTGGTGAGCATGGAGACTATTGAAAGTGTAAGAAAGAGACTTTTGGGCTTTTTGGATTTAAATAATTTAAAAAAAGTTGCTATTATTTCTGATAATGATGAAGATGGAATTACTTCTGCTGTTCAAACAAAGCAATTTTTTGATAAATATAAAATTACCTCAAAAATATTTTTTTATGATCATGCAAAGAAGCAAATGTCTTTTTCAAAAAAGGTTTTTATGGAATTTGATGCACAAAAAACAATTTTTTTGGATTTAAGTGAAAACTTTATTTTTGATATTTTAGAAATTGTTGGAGATTTTGTAAAGTCATTTGTTATAATTGACCACCACCAAGGAGTAGAAGTGGTTAATGGTAAATATCCATTTTTGGTAATTAAACCAAATCAATTTTCTAATGAAGATATGTCAAAATATCCTGTTTCAAAAATGGTTTATGATTTGTTGGAAGGCAATGCAATATTGGCTAGTGTTGGTATAATTGGTGATTTTTCACAAAAAGTTTGGGCAGATTTTATTAAGAAAAATACAAAAGGTAAAATAACATTTAAGGATATTGAAGAAATTGCAAAAATAATTGCGTGCATCTCTTCAATTCATTCTAAAAAAATTGATTCTCTTTCAGCTTTTTTACTTAATCACTCTCCTGAAAAATTATTGAAATCAGATTTTGCAAAACTTTCTAAAAACTTTTATGTTATGCTTAATGATGAACAAGAACTATTTGAAAAAAAAGCTATTAAAGATGAAAAACATGAATTTTACTTTTTTGAGTCAAAAAAAAATTTACAATCAAAACTAAGTAATTTAATATCTCAAAGATATCCTAACAAAACAATTTTTGTTTATGCTGTTGAAGACAATTTTATTAAGGGTTCTATGCGCAGACAAGATTTCAAATTTGATTGTAATAAGGCTACAAGATTTGCTCTGGAGAGTGTTGAAAATGCAACAGGGGGCGGGCATATTCCAGCTACTGGTTGTAGATTTCCAAAAGAGTTTTTTGGAGAATTTCGAAAAAGATTAATTAAATTTCAAGAAAGAAATATTGATTGATTTTTATCTAAAAAATATTTTCCAGCTTTTCCTTCTTTGCTTTCTTTTTATACTTGGATCAATATTATTTTTTTCTAATATTTTTTTCCAATTTTCTTTTATCCATGCATCAGACTTTTCTTGTATTTCTCTCCAACCTAATCTTTCTAATTCTTTTTCAACAACTTTTCCTTTGTGTGGGTGTTTATGCTTTTTTTCATGATTACTTCCAAAGCCTTGGAAGTAGTGAGTGAGTTCATGCATTATTACATAATCTAAAACAAATTCTGGAACTTCTAAATCAAAAAGCAAAGGATTAATTTCAATCATTGAACCATAATCTGAATGGTTAATTGTTTTTATGTGTCCTAATTTTCTTTTGCAGCGCTTTCCGGTTTTTACCATTAAAAGATTTGTTACCCCTCGTTCTGCAAAATTCTCTCTAATTAATTCAGCGGCTTTTTTTGCAACATAGTTGTCATAATCTTGTTTCAAAGGCATAACAAAATTAGGTGGCAAAAGTTTATAGATTATTTTCTAATTTCTAATGTTGTTTTTGCACTTCCAAGATTAGTTGTTATCAAAAGTTGGTATGTGCCAGAAAATATTTTTTCACTTGGATTCCTTCTTATTATGCAAGTAGTTTCTCTTTTATTTTCAGGGGCTACATTTGGGAAACTTGAATCTGGACAAAAAATAATCAATTCTTTTGATTCAGTAGAAACATTCAAACTAATGGTTTGTAAGCTATCAGTATTATTTACTATTGTCAACTTTAGTTCGGCATTTGAAGTGGAATTATCTTTTAGATATAATGGATTGTTTGTCCAAGCTATTCCAATATGGTTGTCAAAGCTTAAAATTATTGAACTAATAAAAGTAATTGTTGCAATGGCTAAAATCAATATCAAAATAATTCCAACTACTTTAAAATTTATTTTTACTTTGGGTATGCTTATGTTAGGCATACTTGGTTTTGGAATTCTTATCTTTGGGCCATATATTGACATGATAAAATTAGGTTTTTGGTATATTTAATGTTTTTTATTGCAATTATTATTATGATTAGGGTAAGGTGAATAATTGATCATCATGTGCTTCAAATAATCTTGCTCTTACGCCAGCATCTAACCAAGCGTGTGCGTAAGAAAATGATGCTAGTGCAGTTAAAAAATCGCCTTTTTCTTTAAAGAATTTTCCATCATTAAAATAATTTTTTGCCATGCCTAAAAAATCATTAGCAATTTTTTCTCTATTGGTGTCTAAACCTTTCATTTTTTTTATTTTTTCTAAACCCAGTTTTGTCGTGTTTTCATATTTTTCCATTTTTTTTATTAATTCTTCATCAATCATTTTTTCACCGTATTAACTTCTCTAAAGCTTCTTTTTCTTTTTCATTTGTTTTTCCAATAATAATTAATGTTTGTGGATAAATTTCTTTAACTTCAGTTGAAGAAAATATCTTTTCTTTTTTATATATTATTTTTTGTTTTTCACTCCCCATTCCAAGAAGTGCAATACAATCCCAATCATCAATTTTTCCATTCTTTTTTTTAGCAATTTTTTTAAGGACATTAATTGCTTCTTCACAATTCATTAATCTTTCTGGTTTTTCATCTTTTTTAATATCTAATAAACAAAGAGTGTGTAACCCAATTTTTTTGTTTTCTAAAATTTGTTCATAAAAGCTTTCAGGCTCAAAGTTTTCTGAATGATAACAAATTGTTATAGTTCTGCCAAACTTATATTCATCCAAACCTGATTCGGCAATTGTGTTTGTTAGACTTATGCCTGGAATTACTTTGTATTTTATTCCACTTTCTTTTGCATCTAACAAAATTTGAATGTGGGTTGTTGCAGTTAGTGCATTTCCAAAAATCATTAATGCAATATTATTTTTTTTAGCACTTAATAATGCTGATTCAAATTGTTGTTCAGTTTCTTCTCTTCCTAAAACCTTAAACTTTTTTCCAATTAATTCTTGTAGTTCTTTTAGTAATCCTTCACTATATTGTGATGTGTATCCTTCAAGAAAAACTTGATCGCAAATTTTAAGAGCTTCTAGTGCTTCTAAAGTTAATTGCTTTGGTTTTAATCCAATTCCAATTAAATATAACATAATTATGTTCTTGATAGAAAAGCTTAATAATAATCTAAAAGGTGGTTTTTTTTACTTTTAAGTGATTTTATTTAAAAGATAAGCACTTTTCTTGCAAAAGTATTAATACTTTGAAGTTTTAACTTATTGCATGGTGCGAAAGTTTTTTGGGGCTCTTGCGGGAGTTTCGACAAGGAATATGGATACGTTTAGAGCATTTCACAATTCTACTCCATTTAAGGGTAGAAGTGTTCCAAAAATTAGACATACTGTGGCTGTTTATCAAAAAGTTAGTGTTAAACGAATAGAAATTAAAAAGTTTAGAGTGCCAAAATCTTGGGATAGGGTTGATAGATATATTGCTTTGAGAATATTTGAGCTTATTAAAAAAAATTCTTTGGCTAGTAGGGCGGATGTTTCTACTGATATTCCTGCTCAATTACGTATTAGGGCAAAGAAAGGTAAAACTAATATTAATCCAGATTTAGTTACTTCTGGCAGAGTTGAAAAGGTTTTTAAAAAACTTGTAAAACTTGGCAATATTAGTTATGACGCGCATCATGCTAAACCAATCAAATAAAAAAATAACTTTTTTTAAAAGTGATTAAATTATTCCTAATTTAAACAAACTTGCTAAACCAGTGGCTAAACCCAAAATCGCGATTATTATTTTTACAAATTTAATTATATTTTTATTGCTATTTTTTTCTTTTGCATAATCATCTAAAGAGTAACAAATTAAAACAGCAATCATTAATTTTACAATTGCAAAAATTGCTGGGTGAATGTTCATTAGCATGTTTGAAAAAACATGCTGTTCGGAAAAACGGAAAAGAGATATTGCTATTGCTGATGCAATTCCATCAATTCCCTGCCCAAGAACAATAAAAAAATTAACTTTGTCATCTAAAATTTTGTATTTTGTAAATTTATTTATTAAAAAACAAATTCCATAACAAACAAATAAAATAAAAATTGTGGTTCCTAAAAACCAAGCCCAATTATTAAATTTTAAAAAATTAAAAAACAATGGTACAATCATCATAATTATTCCAAAATAAAAAACTCGCTTTGTTTTAAGCTTTTTCCAAATTTCCCCAGATAATAAACCGATTATTACCAGTGCAAAAGTTAACAACCAAATTCCTGGTGTGAAAAACCAGAATCCTAATTCAAAAGGATTTGCAGTTTTGAATATTCCTGGTAAAATTAGTAAGCCTGCTTCTATTTGGTGCATTATTACTCGCAAAGAAATTCCAAATATGATGTATGGTAATAATGCTACTAAAAAATTATAGTTAAAGTCAACTTTTTTTCTTAAAATGTAATAACTTATAGCACAAGCAATAACTAGCAAAAGTATGAATACAATAGTATTTACTAAATTATATCCTTGTATTGTTGGATCAATCATTGGTTTGATAAAGTAATCCTCGATGAAAGACATGACAAGATAAAGTAAAGAATCTTATTTAATTCTTTGTCAGCACTTTTTTATTAGTGAAAATATGATTAAAATTGATACTAATAACAAACCAACAAACCTTAAGGAAGCTTTGAAGAAAAAGCTTTCAAAAAAAGAATTTGAGTTTGCACCAAAATCTTTTGATTCTTTTGGGAATATTGCAGTAATAGAAATTCCAAGGGGGCTTGAAAAAAAGAAAAAGTTAGTTGGAGAAACTCTGATTAATCTGAATAAAAGATTTGAAACTGTTTGTTCTATTGAAAGTAATCATGAAGGAAAATATCGTGTGCAAAAAGTAAAAGTAATTGCTGGGAAAAAAAATTTAATTGCAGATTATAAAGAGTCTGGTTGTTCTTTCAAAATTCCTCTTGGAAAAGTATTTTTCTCTCCAAGGCTGGGTGCTGAAAGATTAAGAATTGCTCAAGAAATAAAAAAAGGGGAAATTGTTGGAGCTTGGTTTTCTGGCGTTGGGCCATATCCAATTGTTTTTGCACGTAATTCAAAAATGGAAAAAGCAATTGCGATTGAATTAAATCCTGCTGCGCATAAATATGCATTAGAAAATGCTAAATTGAATAAGTGTGAAGAAAAAATTGATTTTGTTAAAGGTGATGTGAAAAAAGTTTATAAAAAATTTAAAAAGAAATTTGATAAAATTGCGATGCCTTTGCCCCACACAGGTTACCAATTTTTAGAAGAGGCATTTTATTGTATAAAATCAAAAGGAAAAATTTATTTTTATGAAATTGTTGAAAAAGGAAATGTTGCACTTCCTCTTTCACAAATAAAAGATGCTGCTGAAAAGCAAAAAAGAAAAGTTAAAATTGTTAACCAACGAAAAGTGCGGCAGTTTTCTCCAACAAAAGAGCAAATGGTTTTTGATATTCAATTGCTAAATTAACGCTGTGCTAAACGAAGTGCACGCACTGCCCCGGCACGCCCGATCGGAAGCGGGCAAGAGCAAATGGTTTTTGATATTCAATTGATTGATTGAATTAATCAAGGTCAATAAAAGACATATAAATAAAAGACACAAATTCTAGGACATTTTTAGGTTCATTTTTTAAATAAAAAGGTTTTATTTGTGTTAGGTGAGCAGATGGTTTTGAATTTGATTTTTTTAGGTCCTCCAGGAGCAGGTAAAGGAACAGTTGCTCAAGCAATTGCTGATAAATATTCTCTTATTCAGTTGTCTACTGGTGATTTGATTAGGGCTGAAGTTGCGTCTGATTCTGAGTTAGGAAAAGAAATGGCTTTAATAATTAATGAAGGTAAGCTAATTAGTGATGGGCAAATTTCTAAAATGCTTGAACAAAAATTAAAATCTCTTGCAGAAAAAGAAAATTTTAATGGGGTTATTTTAGATGGTTTTCCAAGAACAATTCCCCAAGCAGATGAATTGCAAAATATTTTTTCTAGGCTTAATCAGGAATTAGCTGCAGTAATTTACATTGAATCAAGTGAAGAGAATATTGTGAAAAGACTTTCAAGTAGATGGACTTGTTCAAAATGTAAAAAAGTTTATAATTCAATAACTAATCCTCCAAAGCTTGAAGGGGTTTGTGATTTGGATAGTTCACCTTTAATACAAAGAGATGATGACAAACCAGAAACAATTAGAAAGCGATTAGAAGTTTATCAAAAACAAACTTCACCGCTTATAAAATATTATAAAGAAAAAGCTTTGTTGAAAAGTTATGATGGTAATGTTCCTCCAAAAGAAAGTATTATTGAAGCTGAAAAAATTGTTGAAAAATTAGTGGAATGATTTTTTTTATTAAATTTCAATTGTTTCTCCAATTTTTAAGAATTTGTAATTAAGCTTTTGTTTTTCAAATTCTTCTTTTGCTTTTTCCAAATCAATTGGATATTTTGGATTGTCATAATGTATTGGTATAACAAGTTCAGCATTAGTTTCTTTTGCAAATAATGCTGCTTCAAATGGGCCCATTACAATTCCATGATTACAAATTGGAACTAGAATTACATTGCATTTATAGTTATTTTTAAAACAGATTGTGTCGCTTGTTAAATAAACTCTTTTTTTTCCATCATCTAAAATATATCCAACATTTTCATTTATTTCAGCATTGTTTTGGGTTAAAGCTGGAATATATCCATGTATTGCTTTTACTACTTCAATTTTAATTCCCTTACAATCAATAATATCTTTCTCTTTCACAATTTCAAATTTTGTGTTTGGATATTTGTTTACAACTTCTTGGGTAGAATAAATTTTTGTACTTTTATTTTTTATTTTATTGATTGCTGTCTCATCAAAATGATCAAAGTGTTTATGTGTTACAAAAATATAATCTGCCTCTTTCCAAGCATTTGTAATTGAATCATTTAAGCTAATTGAACCAGGATCAAAAAGAAATTTTTCCCCATTAGTTTCAATTAGTACACAAGATTGTGGGAATTTGGTTAGTTTCATAGAATGTTTTTCTAAAAAAGGTTTTTTATAATTATTTAATCGCTTCCCAAATGATTTTGTCTCTTGGGTTTACTGATATTCCCCCTTCAGATATATCTAGTGGGTGAGGATCTTTGTCGTGTCTTGTTCCTCTCATTTTTCTTACAAACAAACTTCGATTTGGTGGGGTAAAATATAATGCTAATATTCCATCAGCAACAAATTCTTCAACTCCATAAGCAGAAAAACTTGTTTTTGTTGGTTGTGTTTCACTTGTTAGCATTGTAGTGCAACCTAAGCTTTTTAATCTATCAGCAAATTTGAATAATGTTGTTCGCAAAATACTTGCATCTAAGTATGCTCCAAAAACTGTTGTTGAATCAACAACCAATCTTTTAGCGTTTATTTCTTTTACTTCTTTTTCTATTTCCATTAATTGTTCTTCTATTTTATCTTCAATAGTGCTTTTATCTTTTAAATAACCTAAATTTAATCTGTAAATTGTTAGTAAATTTTGATCTTGTAATGATTTAATATCCCATTGGAAACTTTCCATGTTCCATGCAATGTCTCTAATATTTCCTTCTAAAGTAACAAACAATCCAGCATCACCAAATTGTGTTGCTCCATTGTACAAATATTGGGTGGTTAGAATTGTCTTTCCTGTTCCAGCTCCTCCCGAAACTAACACATTGCTTCCTTTTGGAATGCCTCCATTTAGTAATTCATCTAATCCTGGTATCCCAGTTTTCATTCTTTCCAATTTCCCACCATTATAATAAGGATTTTCTTGTATTTAAGCATTTTTGTGCATTTTCAAAAGATTAATAAATTTCTGTGATAGTATTTACTTTATGCCTAATAACCCAGATTTAGATAATGATATTCAAATGCCAACAATTGAACAAGAAGTTGCATATGAGCGGGATTATTCCCAAATGGATTTAATTGATTTAATTGACCAACCAGCATGGAAAACAATTCTAATTGATTTAGTTAAAAGTAATAAAATGGACCCTTGGAATATTGATGTTTCTTTATTAACACAAAAATATTTAGAAAAAATTAATCAACTTGAAACTTCTTCTTTGAAGGTTCCAGCAAATGCAATACTTGCCTGTGCAATATTAGTAAAAACAAAAAGTAAATTTTTGAAATTAAGTAGCATTGAAGATGATGAAGATGAAAAAAAAGAAATGACTGAAGCACAAAAACAATTATTTTTAGAAGAGCTTCCTGATTTAATGGCAAGTAGATCTTTTAGAGAAGGAAGAATTTCTCTTGATGAATTAGTTGAAAGTATAGAGGGAATAATACAACAAACAACTCCGTCAAAAAGAGGAGCTAGGGATATTCCAAGAATGGAATTAAATTTTGACACAACTTCAATTGAAGAAAAATTAGAAGATATATTTAATTTGATTAAAGTTAAAGTGGATAGTCAGGGAATAGTTTTGTTTGATGACTTGCTAGAAAACAATGAAATTGATTCAATAATTAATACTTTTTTACCTGTTTTATTTTTAATGAATTCTGGAAGGATTTTGGCATACCAAGAAGAGTTTTTTGGAAAGATTTTTGTTAAATTACTTTCTGAAATAAATGCCATTAATTAATAGTTTGTTTAAGTAATTTTAAAATTTGTAATTTTAGAAAGGATTAAATATCTCTTATATTGAACTTTATTATGCAAAAAGCAAAAATCCCTAAAAAGAAGTTAAATGCAAGAGCAAGCAAATATTCAAAAAAATCATTGGCTTATGAAGTTGATGAAAATAATGATGCTCAAGACGAAATGTCTGAAGAAGAATTTCCTGAAGATGAAAATTCAGAAGAACAAGGTTTTGATGAGCAAGAAAATTATTCTGAAAATGAATTTCCAAAGAATGCACACAAAAGAAGTCATGGTTTGTTCAAAAATGTTTGGTGGAAAAAAGGTTTGTTAAAAGGTTTTGTTGTTTGGTTGGCAATTGTAATAATTTTTTATATTTTTGATTTTCTTGGAATGGTGGAAGTGATTGATTGGAAAAGATGGTTTTTCTTTTTAGTATTGTTAGCTGTTTTAGGATTAGCTTATGAAAAATTTTCATTCAAAAGAATGTTGCCTTAAGTAGTAACTTTATTTTTTTTAATTTTTAAAACATTAATGAATTAGCCTTAGCTAATCCATTATTTTTTAGAATATTTTATTTTATAATTCCTTTTTCTTTCAAAGCAGACTCTAATTTTGGTTTATCAAAACCAATAATTATTTCTCCGGCAATGTCAATTACTGGAACGCCCATTTGTCCGCTCTTATCAATCATTTCTTTTGCTTTTGCTTGATCAATTCCAACATTGATATCTTCAAAATCAAGCTCTTTTCCTTTTAGCCAATCTTTTACCATTACACAGAATGGACAAGTTGTTGTTGAATAAACGATTATGCTCATATTATCACTCCAGTTTTTTTAATTTTTTATAAAGATGTTGAAAGATGAGATGCTTAAAAACCTTTTTGGAGTGTGAAAAATTAGTTATTAATTTCTTTTCTGAGAATAGAGGGGGTGCCTACAAATGACATTGTTGGGAATCCTAATCGGATTAAATTGCACCCCTTATTCTTTTTTACATAGCTTTACCATGCATCTATACCCATTAATTCACTGACATTATTAACAATAATGGTTTGGTTTCTTAACCATTAATACTAATTAATCACTTGTTACATTTACATCCAATCATTACAAAAAAAGCATTTTTCTTATGAAACAACCATTTTATTTCATCAATAATTGGTTTTTCAAATTTTGGTTTTGATGAAATAAATTTTATTCCCTCTTCATCAAACCATTTTAATAATTCGTTTACTGAATGATAACTTTCATGAACTTGTCCATACTTATCGGCAAGCCATGATTTTGATTCATTTCCTTTAAATAATTTTTTACCCCAAAAAATTCTTTTTTCAATATTTTTTCCGGCCAAAAAAAATAAAGCGAGCCTTTTTATTCTATGTCTAAATCTAGAATATTTATTATATAATCCAACAATCACAATTCCATTTTCTTTACAATTTTTACACATTATTCTAAATCCTTCTTTAGAATTTATTGTGTGATGCAATGAACCTAATGCAATAACAACATCAAATTTTTTTCCAAGTTCGTTTGTCTTAATTTTTAAAATATTTTTTTCTAAAAATTTAACTTTTTTGCTTTTCATTTTTTTCTTTAATTCATTTGCTTTTTTTATGGAGTTTGAAGAAAAGTCAATTGCCAAAACGTTTGCTCCACAAAGAGCTAATGCATTAGCTAATTCTCCTGTTCCACAACCTAATTCTAAAATATTTTTTCCCTTCCAAAAATCTATTTCTTTATAAAATATTTGTGAAACCCATTTTACATAGTTCAATAATTCTTGTTTGTTTTCAATTTTCCTATTTGGATAGGGGTATTTTTCGTAAAGTTTTTTTACAAGTTGCTCTTTTTCTTCTTTTTTCATATAAAAATTATGTTTGGGAAAAATTAAAAGAACCTCTATTCTATTTTTATTATGCGACAAATAGCATTAATTGACCTTGATTATTTTTATGCTCAATGTGAGCAAGTTAGAAACCCTGCATTAGTTGGGAAGCCAGTTGTTATTGTTATGCCAACTATAAGGGGGGGAGGGGCAATAGCCACTTGTAACTATGAAGCTCGTGCTTTAAAAATTCGTTCTGGAATGTCTCTTTCTCTTGCCAAAAAGCTTTCAAATTCACAAACAATTTTTATAAATGCGGATAAGCAATATTATAAAGAAATTTCAATGAAAGTTTTTGAAATAGTTGATTTTTTTTGTGAAAAAGTAGAGCAAGTTTCAATAGATGAAGCATATTTAGATTTAAGCAATCCTGAAGGTTTTGAAAAAGCTGAGGAAATTTGCAAAAAAATAAAAAGTAAGATAAAATCAGATTTAAGTTTAACTTGTTCTATTGGCTTGGCAGAAAGTATGCTGATTGCAAAAATGGCTTCAAATGAAAAAAAACCAGACGGATTTACAAAAATTTTGCCTAAAAAAGCGATTGAGTTTATTTCAAAAAAAGATATTAAAGCACTCCCTGGTTTGGGCCCGAAATCAAAAAAAATACTTGACGAATATAATATAAAATCAATAAATGATTTAGAAAAAACTTCAAGAGAAAAATTGGTGGAATTATTTGGTGAAAGCAAAGGAAATCAATTTTATAATTTTTCAAGAGGTATTGATGAAAGACAAGTAAATCCAAATAGGGAAAAACAACAAATTTCACGCTTAATGACTTTGAAAAGCGATACTTCAAATTTTGAAGAAATAAAAGAAACTGTTGAATTAATGTGTGAGTTTGTATTTAATGAAACTAATAAGTTGAAAAAAAATTTTAAAACTTGCTCGATTATCATAATAACAAATAAATTTGAAACAATTACAAAATCAAAAACGATTTCAAGTTTAATTACATTGCCTGAATTTAAACAGGTTGAACTTGATTTATTAAATGATTTTTTAAAGGAATCAATTCAATTAGTAAGAAGAGTTGGTGTGAGGGTTTCAAATTTTGATAGTGATTTTGGAACACAAAAAAAGTTATTTGATTTTAAATAATTTAATGTATTTAAATAATTTGATTAAAATTGTTTTTGGTGTATGTTATGGAAAGTTTTTTGAAAAAGAAGTTGCGTGCAAAAAGGATTTTATTGGAATTAGGTAAAGCATATCCTAATCAGCCAGAATTATTTTTGAATTATGTTACTGATGCTCAAATGCTTTGTGCAATAATACTTTCTGCGCAAAGTACTGATGCTCAAATAAACAAATTAACAAAAAAGTTATTCAAAAAGTATAAATCAGTTAAGGATTTTGCAAATGCTGATAAGAAAGAATTCGAGAAAGAAATTTTTTCATCAGGATTTTATAAAAATAAAACAAAAAATGTTATTGCTTGTTTTAAAAAAATTGAAAAAGATTTTAATGGGAAAATTCCACTAGAAATGTCAAAATTAATTTCTTTGCCAGGGGTTGGAAGAAAAACAGCAAATTTAGTTCTTTTATCAAAGGGGATTGTTGAAGGGATTGCTGTAGATACCCATGTTTTTCGTTTAACTAGGCGATTTGGTTTTTCTTCATCAAAAACACAATTGGGTATTGAAAAAACATTGATTAATTTGTATGATAAAAAAGACTGGGCTTTAGTGAATCGCTTGTTTATTTCGCATGGGCGAGCTATTTGTCTTTCCAAAAAGCCAAAGTGTAATGATTGTTTTTTAAATAAGAAAAAATTGTGTCCTCGTTGCTATGTTTTCTAGAGTTTTTACTTTTCTTTGTCTTTTTTTCACTATTACATTAAGTATTTATTGATTAGCTTTCCAATTTAGTTATGATTAATAAAAAAACGAATCTCAAAGAAGCAGTGGATAAATATCCTGAAGTAGCTTCAGTTCTGGCTCAAGCTGGTTTACATTGTATTGGTTGTCATTCTTCTGCAAATGAAACAATTGAAGAAGGATGTAAAGCTCATGGTTTTGATGATTCTCAAATTGATGCTCTTCTTAAAGATGCAAACAAAAGAATAAAAGAATTTGATTCTTTACCTCAATTTGAATTAACAAAAAAAGCTATTGAAAAATTAAAAGAAAATATGAAAAAAGAGAAAGGGAAATATGTTCGTTTGCTCCCTGTGTTTAATGGTTTTGATTTTGATGCAGTGGATGAAAAATATGAGCATGAAATAGAATTAGATAAAGGGGTTCCTATTTTAATTTCTTCAAATTTGGAGAGATTTTTGCGTGGAGTAATAATTGATTATAGTTCAAAGGAAAAAGATTTTACTGCCAAAAGAAAATAAATTTTTTTATGCCTTTCTTCCAACAAACCATCCACCAAGCAAACCAATTACTAACGCAAATATTATGCTTATTGAAAATAAATTATAATCCACTCCAGTTATTGTTATTGATTGATCAATTCTCATTGTTGAATCTTCACTAGGCGTGCTTGTTATTCCAACAAGCAGTTCTGATTCTTGGCTAACATCAAATGTTTTTTCGGAATTTAAGTTTGTTAAAGAACTTCCTGAGCCAAGTATTGTTCCTTGTAATGCAATTAAAATAATACTTGTAAAAAGAATAGCGCCAATGCTTAACATTACAAAAACTTTTGCTTGCTCAATTGCAGGCGATAATATTTGTTTTCCTTTATGTGTTAGTTCATAATATTTCCATTTTCTTCCTTCATCAATTTTTGTCACCAAATCAGCTTCTAATAATAAATTACAATGTTCTTTTACTGTTGAATCTCTCAGCGCTAGTCTTTTGCTTAATTCACTCAGAGTCATTCTTCTTTCAGTTAATTTTTTTAGTATGTTTACTCTGCTTTCAGCTGAGAGTGCTTTAAAGCTTTTATCGTCTAAAACAATCTTCTTTTCCATAAGTATTATCTATAATTTTCTTTTTTTAATAGTTCTCATTTTCTTCGGCATCTGTTTTTAGTTTAGAATATGGCTTTTTTTGGTTAAAAGCTGAATTTAGTAAAAAGTAAAAAATTCCAGCTAGGTTTTTGATTATTAAATTACCTAAAAATAAAGTTAGTATTAATCCACTTAATGCATATAATAACCAAGCATATCTTGCTGTTTTTTCAATAAATGGAAGATTATCTAAGATAGTTTTTCCTAAATTAGAAGTATTATTTTGTTCAATATTTTGTTCTTTTAAATTATTTTTGTATTCATTTGAATTTATGACTTGTTCATAAGCAACAAAATTATTATAAAAGTTTATTGAACTAATGTCGCTACTTTCTTGTAGTGAAGAAAAACCAGAAAATTGTTTTATTGAATTTAATGTTTCTTTTTGAGTTTGAATTACAATATCAATAACTTGTGATTGAACACTATCTTGCACACTATTTTTTTCTCCACCAATTGTTATGCTTAAAAAGTCGTTCGAGAATTGTTTTTCATAATTTACTTGATTTGGTATTGTTACAAATAATAAATAAACGAAGAAACCAATGCTTATAAATAAAATAACTTTTCCAGCTGAATTTATTCCTGCTCTAAGAATTGGCATTGATTTGTACTCTTTTTCTTTTTGTTCTTGGGTTTTTATTGCTAAAAAAATTCCAATTGAACCAAATAATATTGGGATTAAAAAATTTATTAAACCAAATAAAAGGGTTCCAATTATTGCTCCAAGAATATAACTAATGAGTGAAAAAGTTATTCCGGTTAAAAACTCATTGTTTTTTATTATGGATAATATTGCACTTATTGAAAGAGAAGCAAATATTAGGAATAAAGCAAATTGTATTGTTAGTACTGCTTCCAGTAATTGAAAAAAATTTATGGTTAAAAAATTATTAATGTTTATTCCACTTAATGAAAAGAAATATGCTGTTGATATTGAAGAAATTATTGTGATTATTGAAAGTATTATTGTGTTTGTTGAATAATTCATATTTACAGAAAGAGTTTAGTATTATTTAAATTTTTCCTACAATTTTTTTTGTATTTTTAGTCTTTGTATGTTATTGTTACAACCATTGGAGGGTCACTTCGTCCAGTTTCTCTAGAACCAGTTGTTGGATCATCGTAAGCCCATAAAAAATAACAAGTTCTTTTAGTTGTTTCAGTTATTGTTATTGGCCATATTTTCATGTTTAATGTAACTTTTTCTTTTGGATCAATTGTTGATATAGTATAAGTTGATGGTTCAAACCAATAAGTACATTCGGGGTCCAAATTATTTGGGTCAATTGTTACTACAACATTGTTTACTGTTGCACTGCCATTATTTTCAAGTTGGACTTTTTCAATTCCTAAATCAATTTCTGGGCAATCTCCAGCTGGGCAAATGGCACTAAGTACAGTTTTTGTTAGCTTTAAAGAAACTGTTGGTTTACTTTTAACTCTATAAATCATTGTTTGTTCCTTTTTAGATTCTAAACTATTTGAACTAATTACTAATTTTCCTGTAAATTCATCTCCAATTTCAGCAGTTATTGGAACATTAACTTTTAGGGAAACTATTTCTTCAGAATTTTTTAAGATTTTTGATATTGAATATTTATATGCAACATCTTGATAGTTTAAAAACTCAAACCAATTTAATTTGTCTTGTGAAGCTGCATCTGGAATTATTTCTATTGTTACATCTTCCAAATCAATTTTTTTATCATTGTTTTTAATTTTTAATGTAGTTGGGGTCAAAAATTGTCCCGCGGTTAAGTCTGTTTTGTTTAGTGAACCAGTTATTGTTATGCTTGCTGGTTTTACTGTTGGATTAACAGTTATTTTTAATGTGTCTTTGATTCTTGTTCCACCAATACTTATATTAATTGTGGTATCTATGCTTGTAGTAATTGTTTCACTAACACTAACAGAAAAATCAACGAATAAAACTCCCCCTTCAGAGATATTAATTGTGCTTTGTGTTGGGGTAATTGTTAATAATTTTTCAGAGTCAGTAACAACAATTTTTGCATTACTTATTCCGGTTTCTACTTCGGTAATATGTATTGAGCCATTTAAAGTTTGTCCAGCATAAATTTTGTCAAAAGAAGCATTGATTGATAATTCTGCTTGAATATCTTTTTCCAATGATATGTCTATGGATTTATTTTCAGGCCCGATTGTTATTGTCCCTCTATCAGTTTTGTAATCGGAAGAAATAACTGCATAATCATATGTTCCATTTGCAAGAGTTACTTTATGTAATTCTCCAGATTTTGGTCCATAAATTATTTCATTGTTAGAATAAAGTGTTAATGTTGGACTTACAGAAAGTGTTCCACCGCCATATTCTTCAATATTTATTGTTACTTCTTGTTGTGAGCCAAAATACACCATTATAAAAGCCACGATAATAATTCCAATTATTGCGATTATTATTAATGGCATAAACTTTTTTATATCAATTTTTGGTTTATCTGAATAATTATCATCGCCTAAATCAGAGCCATATCCAACATCATAATTTGGTTCATCAAAGTTTTTATCAAACAATTAAATCACTTGAATAATTAGCAGTTTTACTTTTATAAATTTTACCTTTCATAGCAAAATGCTTTAAACCTCTTAGAGTATTATTTTTCTATGAAAATATCATTTATTGCTGTTAAAGACAACCCAATTAACATATTCAAAGAATTAGCTGAAGAATTGTCAAAAAAGGTTTCAGGTTTAGAATTAACACAAAGGTTTGTTCCAGAGTTAGATGATTTGCCAATAGTGGCTTTGGAAGAAACAGAAGAAAGTGATTTTATTTTTGTTTTTGCAATAACTGATGATGAAAATGAAAAACTTTTTTTAGACGAGAAATTGGTTGATGTTGAGCTAAAAACAAAAACAAGGATTTTGAAAGCAATTGAACAAGATGAATTTTCTGATTTGGGAGAAGAGGAATATAATGCTGAAAAAGATAACCTTGTTGAGAAGTATATTAAAGTTATTTTAGGAATTCTTTTTAATGAAGAAGAGTTTGAACCAGAAGACAAAGACTTTTCTATTTAATTATTTTTTTAATTAGCATAGTGTTTTTTGTATAATGGTTTCTTTATTTTTTTAAATTTTTAATTTCTTCTTCTTGTTTATTTATTAGTTTTTGCATGTTTTCCATTGAATTACTTTTGTCTCTTAATTCTTTTCTCAAATTTTCAATTTCTTTTTTATATTTAATTTCAATTCTTTCTTTAAGCTCGTTCTTTTTTTCTTCAAATCTAAGTATTTGTTGCATATGTTCCTGTCTTACCTTAAAAGTTTCACTTTCTATTTCCAGAGCCATTTGCCTAGCATAATCTCTTTCTTTCTTTAATTCTCTTATAAGTTCCAAAGCTTTTTTTTCAAAATTTTCATGAATGTCTTCTATTGAACTAACCTTGTTTTCCAGTTGTTTAAAACTAGCTTCAACATATTCTATTTGTGCAAAATGTGTTTTCAATGCTTTTCTAGCATCTTTTACAACTTCACTTAAATTTTTGTCTTTTTCGTACATTTCTTCTTCAATATCAGCTAAACTTTTTTCTTCTGTGCCTAAGAACATTTTTCTTTTCATTTCTAAATTGTGTTTTTTAATTTCATTTAATTCATCTTCTTTTCTATTAAGAATATCAAGCAAGTTTTTTGCAGTCTCTCCTTTTTTTACAAAGGGCATTTTTCTTCCTTCTAAAAACCTAGATATTTTTTCACTTTCATATCTTGCTTTCAAACACAATTCTAAAATTTTTGTTTGCAAAAACTTATATAATTCAGGAACATCTTTTTTTTCTGTCTCATTAACCAGCTCAATTCTGAATCTTTTTGTTTTTTCCATTTTAATATTTGATTCAAGGACTATCAATTCTCTTTTTAACAAAATCAAATATTCATCAGAATTGGGGGTGTTTTTTTCTAAAAGGATTACCATTTCACGATTAATTTTTTTTAATAATTCATAAATTTCTTTTAATCTAGAAACACTTCTTTCTAATTCAAAAACAAATCCTTCGCTATTAAGTTTTGCCCAATTTGTTCTATTTACTAAATCGTGCAAATCCTCAATTTTTTTTATTAATTGAGCATTGTCTTCTTCTAGAATAGCCATGCTAATATTAACAAATTGAGATATTTAAGGTTTAGCACAGTTTGATTTTTATTCTTCTAGTGTCTATTGTTATAATGCTCCAACAAAAAAATGGCCTTCACTTTCGTGGCTTATGCATTGACCCACACAAAAGCCCTAAAGAAGAAAAAGTGCTTTTTACTCATGCTCATTCTGATCACATAAAACTTAGCAAAAATCCAGAATTTTTTGCCACGCTTCCAACAATAGATTTGATAGAAAAACGCTTTCCAAGAAAATATGATTCAAATTTTACAACACTTGCATATAATAAAAAATATCAATTAAATGATTTTCAAGTTGAGTTAAAAGAAAATGGGCACATTTTAGGTTCTGTCCAAACAAAAATTTCTCACGAAGAAAAAGATTATCTTATTACTTCAGATTTTCGTTTACAAGATTCACTTTTATTTAAGGGAGCTAAACCAGAAAAGTGTGACACACTTGTTTTGGAAACAACTTTTGGTTCTTCACAATATGCTTTTCCGAGTTATGATTCTGTTTTGAATGAAATGGTTTCTTTTTTAGAAAAAAATTCTGACAACTTAATTCTTTTGTCAGGCTATTCATTAGGAAAAGCACAAGAGCTAACTGCAATAGCAAATCAAGCTGGCTTAGAACCAGTTGTTCATGATTCAATTTTTGAAATGAATAAAATTTATGAAAAACATGGTATTTCTCTTGGCAAATATCAAAAGCTTGACCACAATTTGAAAGAACACTCGGTATTAATTATGCCTCCTCAATTAGTTGATAAATTTTTATTTGCCACATTAAAGCACGTTGACAAAAGACAATTGATTTCTGCATTAGCAACTGGCTGGGGACACAAGCGTGGCTTTGATGTTACTTTTCCTTTAAGCAATCACGCAGACTACAATGATTTGATTGCATTTGTTGAACAATCACAACCAAAACTTGTACTTACAGATCATGGTTTTTGTGAAGAATTCTCACGAAAATTAAACAGATTGGGCTATAATTCAAAACCTCTTGCACAACATCAACAACAAGCTATTTTTGAATATTGAAAACATATGTCTGAAATTAAGTGCATTTTCATAGATATTTATAAGCCTTTTTCTTCAAGATTTCTTTACTTTAAAAGGTTATGAAAATGGTTGAAAGAACTTATTTGAGAGATTGTTCAAGTAAAGCTGGGCAAAAAGTAAAAGTTGATGGTTGGGTTCAGGAAAATCGTAACCTTGGCGGATTAAGATTTTTATTATTGAAAGATAGAAGTGGTGAATTACAAGTAACAGTTGTCAAAGGTGAAACAACTGAAGAAATAAAAGAAGCAACTTCAGGTTTGACAAGAGAAAGTGTTGTTGAAGTTGAAGGTGAATTAAAAGCAAATGAAAAAGCTCCAGGAAAAGTAGAATTAATTCCAGAAAAGTTTGTCGTTTTAAATAAAGCTGATTCGCCAACACCAATTGACACAAGTGGAAAAATAATTTCTGATTTAAGTGTAAGATTAGATAATAGGTTTTTAGATTTGAGAAATAAAAAAAGTTTAGCAATTTTCAAAGTGCGAGGGCAAATTTACAAAGCCTGTGTTGATTTTTTTGAAGAAAATGGTTTTGCAAATATGCAAACTCCAAAAATTACTAGTGCTGGAGCAGAAAGTGGAGCAGAACTTTTTCCAGTAGTTTATTTTGATAGAGAAGCATTCCTTTCACAATCACCACAACTTTACAAACAAATGATGGTTTGTGCAGGCTTTGAAAAAGTTTATGAGATTGCGCCAGTATTTAGGGCAGAAAATTCTAATACACCAAGGCACCAAACAGAATTCACTGGAATTGATTTTGAAATGGGCTTCATAAATCACACAAGTGACATAATGGATGTTATTGAAAATTTATTCAAACACATTTTTGAACATTTAAACAAATCATGTGCAGAAGAATTAAAATTGTGGAATATTGAAGCAAAAATTCCTAAAAAAATTCCAAGAATGACAATGACTGAAGCAAAAAAACTTTTAGCAGAAAAAGGAAAAATATTACCTGAAGATGAAGATTTTGATCCTGAAGGAGAAAAAATGATTGGAGAAATAGTAAAAGAAAAATTCGGAGAAGAATTTGTTTTTGTAACAAATTATCCATTGAAGAAAAGACCATTTTATCATTTTTATAATTCTGATGGAAAAACAACTGATGCATTTGATATGATTTGGAATGGTGTGGAAATTGCAACGGGTGGACAAAGAGAACACAGATATGATATTTTGAAAAAACAAGCTCAAGAAAAAGGAATTAATTTAGATGAAATGGGTTGGTATGCTGATTTATTCAAATATGGTGCCCCTCCACATGGTGGAGTTGGGTTTGGTTTGGATAGAATAGTTCAGAGATTATTCAAATTTGAAAACATTAGGGAAGTTGTGCTATTGCCAAGAGATCCAGTAAGATTGACACCTTAATTTTTATGAGGTGAATTTTTGATAATCTATTTTTCTTTGCAAGTGTTTTTTTGCTTCGTTTTTTATTTCTTTTTCCAGATTTACCTTTTTTCCATCTGCATTAAGTATTTTTAGTAGTGAAAATTGCCCTTTTCCTGATTTAATTTCAATCATGAATCCTTTTTTTCTTAGTGTTTCTATCCACTCTTTTCGAAGTCTAGATTTTGGTATTTGTAAAATTGCCTCTCCTTTTTTTGTGAGAGAGTTACAAACTTTTTCTAAACCAAGGGGTACATTAGAAATATAGTGAAAACCTGCAAAACTAACTATTAAATCAAATTTTTGTTTGAATAAATAATTTTCTATTGAACCAACATGCAATTTGTCAATCATCCCTTGTGCTAATAAATCGGCAGTAAATCGTTCTTCTGTTTTTCCAGTTAATCTTAATCCATGTGTTTCAACGCTAGTTTCAAATTTATTTTTTACTTCAGCTAAAGCATTTCCTTTGCCACAACCAATATCAAGAATTTTTATTTTTCTATTTTTTGAAATAATCATATTCATTATTTTTTCTTCAAGATTTATTTGCATTAAATTAGAATACCTTGATAATGTTCGTCTTCTTTCCCAAGTTGGGTTAACTAATTGGTGAGTTCGATCATATTTTCTTCCAGTTTTAATCCTTCTAGCTAAATTCAATCTATTTGCTTTGCTTAAGTATGGGCTTAGTTTTCTCATAATTACATTCTGATTCCAACTTTTAAAAGCCTTTTCTATCTAATTCTTTCTATGGTTGAGATAAAAGTTACACAAGAATTAGTGAAAAAAGTAGCTCAGAATGCCAGAATAGAGCTTAGCGAAGCTGAATTAAAAAAGTTCACTCCTCAATTGAAAGAAATAATTCTTGATTCTTTTAATAAGTTAGATGAAATAAATGCAGATGAAGAACCTTCTTTCCAACCAATAAAACAAAAAAATAAAATGAGAAAAGATGAAGCAAAACAAAGTCTTTCACAAGAAGAAGCTTTGAAAAACGCAATAATTGATTTGAGAGATTTGGGTTATATTAAAGGACCAAAAGTATTATGAAAAAAGTATAAGGATGTAAATGGATTGGGGTTTGATTTTTTGAAAGTGATTTGATGGCTAAGTATAAAGAAACAATAAAATATTTTGTTGAAGAAGCAAAAAAAGACTTTTCGTTAGTTGAATCAAATTTAGAAAAAATAATTAAAGAAATAAAAGCAAGTGAAGAAAAAGGTTTGAATTATATTGAAGAGTTTGATGAGCAATTTGTTAGAAAACAATTAGAAGAATTAAAAACAAAAGAAAAAAAAGGAAAATTGTTTGGTGTTCCAATAACAGTAAAAGATGCTATTTGTGTAAAAGATTTAGAAAGCAAAGCTGGTTCAAAAATCTTGAAAGGCTACAAACCTTTATTTGATGCAACTGTAATAAAAAAAATAAAAGATGAAGGCGCAATTATTTTAGCAAAAACAACTCAAGATGAATTTGGTTTTGGAACCTTCTCAACAAATACAGAAAAAATTCCATTAAATCCTTTTGATAATGAACGTTCATGTGGAGGTTCAAGTGGAGGTGGAGCAGGCTTCACAGCTTTTACCTCAAATTATCATATTTCAATTGGAGAAAGTACTGGAGGAAGCATAGTTTGTCCAGCAAGTTTTTGTGGGGCAATAGGTTTTACTCCAACTTATGGATTAGTTTCAAGATATGGTTTAATTGATTATTCTAATTCAATGGATAAAATAGGTTCAATTGCAAGAAATGTTGATGATGCTTCTCTTTTATTAGAAATTATTTCTGGAGAAGATGAAAAAGATTCAACAAATTTAGGGAAGAATTTTGTTGCAGAAGAAGCACAAATAAAAAAAATTGCTGTGATAAAAGATTTTGTTGAAAATTGTGATGAAGAAGTAAAAAAAGTATTTTGTAAAAAAGTTGAAGAGTTAAAAAAATATTTTAAAATAGAAGAAGTTTCTTTGCCCCTAAATGTAAAATTTGCTTTGTCTGCTTATTATGTTATTGCTACTTGTGAATCATCAACTAACTTAGCAAAACTTTCGGGTTTGCGTTATGGTGTGCAAGAAGATCCTACAGGAAAACATTTTGATGAATATTTCTCAAAAATTCGTAGCGAGAATTTTACTGAAGAAGCGAAGAGAAGAATTATTTTAGGGACATTTGCAAGAATGTCAGGTTTTAGGGATGCCTATTATTTGAAAGCAATGAAAGTTAGAACAAAATTAATTAATGAGTTCAAAGAAGCATTCAAAGAATATGATTTATTGTTAAATCCAACAATGCCAATTGTTGCTCCAAAATTTTCTGAAATAAAAAAACTTTCTCCTTTACAAAATTATTCAATGGATTTATGCACAGTTCCAGCTAACTTAGCTGGTTTTCCACATTTGAGTATTAATGTGGGTTTTGTTGGAAAAATGCCTGTTGGAATAATGATTACTGCTGACCACTTACAAGAACAGAAAATCTACTCGCTTGGAAAGGTGATTGAAAGTGAGTGAAATAATTGCAAATGAAGATAAAATAAAAATTGGTTTAGAAATTCATGCTTATCTTGATACAGAGAGCAAATTATTTTGTTCTTGCGGAACAAATGTCAATGATGCAGAACCAAATTCTTTATGCTGTCCTTTTTGTCTTGGTCACCCAGGCTCAAAGCCAGTATTAAATGAAAAAGCAGTTGAATATGCTGTTAAAATTGGTTTGGCATTAAATTGTGAAATAAATAAAAATTTCTTTTTCTCAAGAAAAACTTATTTTTACCCAGATATGTCAGCAAATTATCAAATAACACAATATGAAATTCCAGTTTGTGGAAAAGGGCATGTAAAATTAAATGGAAAAAATGTTCAAATAAGAAGAGCACATTTAGAAATTGATCCAGCTGCATTAGTTCATCCTAATGGTATGGGTAACAGCCAATTTACACAAATAGATTACAATCGTTCAGGTCTTCCTCTAATAGAAATTGTTACAGAACCAGATATAACTTCTCCAAAAGAAGCACGTGATTTTCTAAACCTTTTAGAAAACACTCTTTCATACTTAAAAGTTTTGAAACCAGACACAACTTTGAAAGTTGATTGTAACTTATCAATGAATAATGGAAACAGAGTTGAAATAAAAAACGTTTCAGGTTTTGCTGCTGCAGAAAAAGCAATGAATTTTGAAATAATAAGACAAAAAAGAGAACTGCGAATGAACAAAAAAATAGAACAACACACAAGAATATTTAATGCTGACACTGGAACAACAATAGAAGCAAGAAAAAAAGAAACAGAAGAAGATTATGGTTATATATTTGATCCAGATTTAGTTGAAGTAGAAATAAACAATGGTGAATTACAAAGAATTAAGGAAGATATGCCTGAATTGCCACAACAAAAAGCACAAAGATTTGTAAGAGACTTTTCACTAGCAGATTATGATGCAAATGTTTTATGTTCACAATTTGAATTAGGAAAATTGTTTGAAAAATTAATGGATAAAACAGCAAATCCAAAAATTTCTGCACAATTATTGACTCGCGAGCTCTTATCAATCCTAAACCATGATTCACTAATCCTTGCTGATGTTGAAGTTGATGTGAACAAAGTATATGATTTGGTGCTTCTTATTGAACAAGGCAAAGTTTCTGATAAAAACATAAAAGATTCAATGATAAACTATATTTCCGGCGACAAAACTTCTCCAAAAGAATTTTTGGAAAAAAATAAATTGTTGATTGATGAAGCGATTGATGCCGATTCAATAATAATGAAAGTGTTAGAACAGAATTCAAGTGCTATTGAAGATTATAAAAATGGAAATGAAAAAGTATTAAATTTTTTAGCAGGTTTAATAATGCGAGAAACAAAAGGCTCTGCAAAAATTGAAGTTGTAATAGAAAAACTAAAAGAAAAACTAAGTTCTTAAGTTATTATATTCTTTTTGATTTTTATGAAGATTACAAAAAAATTGTATGTGACTACTTTTGATAAGTGGATGGATTGGCTTTCAAAAAATTACAATAAAGAAAAAGAAATTTGGCTTATTTATTATAGAAAGTCTTCTGGAAAAAAAAGAATATCCTATAATGATGCTGTAAATGGAGCTTTGTGTTATGGTTGGATTGATAGTACAGTAAAAAAGATTGATGAAGAAAGATTTGCACAACGATTTACTCCCAGACGACCAAAAAGTAACCTTTCTGAATTGAATAAAGAAAGAATTCGAAGACTGATTGAACAAAACAAAATGACTCCAATTGGCTTGAAGGCTATTGAGTATGCTTTTGATTCTAAACAAGAAGAAAAGTTTGTTGTTCCAAAAGAAATTTTGAATCGAATAAAATCAAATCCTGAAGCGTGGGAAAATTTTCAAAAACTTCCTTTGGGTTATAAAAGAGTAAGAATTGGTTATATTCAATCTCAGGGAAAACATGGTGATGAGTTGTTTGAAAAAAGTTTAAATAATTTTATTAAAATGACTGCAAAAAATAAAAGATTTGGTTTTTTAAAAGATTAATCCTTTTTCCAATTCCTTTTTAACAAACCATGTTGGTGGGCATCATGAATTTTTCCAGTTGCCTTGCTTCTATCTTTTTCTTTTTGTGTTCCTTCAAATTCAAAACCGAGTTTTTTTATCAAACCATTTGATGCTTCATTTCCAGCAAATGCTTCAATATTTATTCTTCTCAAACCTAAATCTTCAAAACCAAATCGAATGACTTCTCTCGCTGCCTCATACATATAACCTTTTCTATGATAATTTTTTCCTAGCCAGTATCCAATATCAGCTGTGCCATTATATGTATTTATGTGGCGTATGCCAATGCTTCCAATTATTTTGTTGCTCTCTTTTAATGCAATTCCAAAAGAGTAAGTATCTTTCTCCTCTTTTTGAGCCTCTTCTTTGCATTTTTTAATGTACCAATCTGCATCAGCTAAAGTGTAAGGGTATGGCACAACCAACAACCATTCGCACACTTCCAAATCATTTATATTTTTTTGTATCTCTTCCCTATCTTCTTCGCTTATTTCACGAAGAACTAATCTTTCAGTCTCAAGTCTAACCATTATACAATCCTTTCGCGCTTTTATTTAATAAATTACGAAGTTTGAATGTTACAATTTGCATAGTTTTAGTACATTCCTGTTTGTACCAGAAGTCCTTTATAAAGCCCAATTCTTAATTAGTTTAGTCCTTTCATTTGGTTTCGCAACAGATTATTATATCTGTTGTGATATTATTTTTATAAAATTGTGGAGATGATTTAGTTGAAAAAAATATTTGTTTTAGGATTTTTGCTTTTTTTGTTGCAAGGGGTTTTTGCTGCGCCATGGGATTTTTTAAGAATTCCAACTGAGATGGCTACAACATTAAATCCAATTGTTATGTGGCTAGTTTTTATAGTAGCTTTAGTTGTAATGATAATATCTTTACTTGCTTTGAAACGGAAGAATACTCAAAAATTATTATTTGTTTCAGTAGCATTTTCATTATTTTTCTTGAACTCAGCATTAAGCTTGCTAGACTTGTATGCTTCTCCTGGAATTTTTATGAATTTTGCAGTTCAAGGAGTTTTTGATTTATTGATAATTGGGGCTCTATTTATTGCATTGTTCAGGAAATGATACAATGAAAAAAAGTATTGAAGATTCAATTGCAGTTTCTCCAAGAGATCAGATTTATTCTACAATAGTAAAAAACCCCGGCTTACATTTTAGAGAAATTCAAAGACGAACAACTTATGCTACTGGTGCCCTGCAATATCACATTGATTATTTGAAAAGAAAAAACTTTATTAGGGAAGAAAAAGAAGGAAAATTTTCTAGATATTATTCAATTGAAGAAAAAGGAACAGATCATAAATTAATGAATTTGTTGAGGCAGAATCAAGTAAGAACAATTGTTCTTTTTCTGCTGAATAAAAGAAGAGCAACCATAAATATTATTGCGGAAGCAACTGATATGAGCACTTCAACAGCACAATTTCATTTGAAGAAATTAATTGAAGCGGGTGTTGTTCAAGAGGAAAAAGAAAAAGAAATGATTTTCTACTCAATTTCAAACAAAGAACCTTTAATGGAATTACTCATAATTCACAGAAAATCTTTTTTGGATAAATTAGTTGATAATTTTGTTAAACTTTGGGAAGAAGAATTAGCACAAGAGTTTGGTTAATCAATAATTTTTTACTTTAAATTAAAAGAAAGAATCCAATTAAATAAATTATAGCTAAAACAAAACAAAAATAAGCAAAATTTATTTTTCGAGCAAATTTAATTAATAAATCCATGCTAAAAAAACCAATAACAAAAGCAACTATTAAAGCAACAATAGCAAATTCATTTATGGTAAAACCTTTGATTAAACCATAAGCAATTTCTCCTAAAAGGACAGCAGGAATACTCATCAAAAAACTAACACGAAAAGCTTCTTCTGGTTCAAAATTCCTAAAAAGCAAAATACTTGTTGTTATTCCTGAACGAGAAATTCCTGGAAGAACAGAAAAGCCTTGTCCCAGCCCAACCAATATTGAATTCCAAAAACTTAAATTTTTTGAATTTATTTTTTTACCTTCTAATTTACTAATACTTTCTTTTTTATTTTTAATTTCTTTAATTTTATTTTTATTATTTTTTAATTGTAATAAACCAGTTATAATCAAAAGAATTGCGATTAAAATTAGTGCGAAAGCAATTCCAAAACCAAGTAATTCTTCCAATATCAAAAAGCTTGGAACAGCAGTAACAGCAGTTGCAAGGGTAGAAAAAATGACAAACCTCCCTAGTTTTTTATCTTCCTTATTTTTCCACTTTAAAATTGATTGAATTTCTTTTCTAAAGTAAAGTGTGGCTGCTAGCAAAGTTCCAATGTGTAAAAATATGGCAATTTTTAATGCCTCTTGTGGATTTGTTCCTAAAAAAGAAAGTAAACCCATTATGTTTCCTTGTGAGCTAATTGGTAACCATTCAAAAATCCCTTGTAGAAAACCAAAAGCAATTGCACTCAATAAATCCATCAAAATCAACTATAAAATTGAATCTAATAAACTATTTAAACTTGAATGGTTTAACTATCTTGATTATGGTTAAAATTTTTTTATTTAGGACAGGTTCAGTTTCTTCAAATGAAAACATTTTTCTTGGTTGGTTAAACCCCCCATTAAATAAAAAAGGAATTAAAGATGCTCAAACAATAGCAAAAAAATTGAAAAAAGAAAAAATAGATTTTGCTTTTTGTTCTAATCAATTAAGGGGAAAGCAAGCTTTAGTAGAAGCTTTGAAGTATCATAAAAATGCAAAAGTAATTATTGATGTTAGGTTAAGAGAAAGAAATTATGGTATATTTTCTGGGCAATCAAAAGAATTATTCAAAAAATATTTTCCAAAAACATATTTTGAAATTAAGCGTTCGTATCATGGAAAAATTCCTAATGGAGAAAATTTTCATGACGTCTCGCAAAGAGTTTTTAATTTTATGAATGATTTGATAAAGTTTATGCATTCGAATGAAGGGGATGTTTTAATTTGTGCTCACAATAATTCTGTTAGACTGATAAGGACATATTTAGAAGATTTGCAAAAAACAGAGACTGAAAAAATAGAATTGTGCTCGAGTATTGTGAAAGAATATGAAGTTGTTTTACATTAAATAGATTTTGGTATTATGAAAATCCTATTTGTTTGTTCAGGAAATATCTTTAGAAGCATGTCTGCAGAATATTGTTTGAAAGATTATATTTCAAAAAATAATATTGTTGGTGTTGAAGTTTCTTCAGCAGGAATTAAAGCAAATCCTCAGCCAATTGATGTCAAGGTTAATGGAACATTAATTTCTCTTGGTATTAATCCGAGTGGGCATAAGCAAAGAAAATTGACGAAAGAAATGATTGAAAAAAATGATTTGATTGTTGCAATGGGTGAAAATCATAGACAATTTATTGAGGAAAATTATGAAAAAGATGTTCCTTTATTTTTAGAAATTTGTTATGGACTTAAAGTTGGATTGAAAGATAATAATGAAGCAATACCTGATTGGCAAATCCATTTGGATTCCTTTGAGAGATATAATATTGCAATGGTAAAATTCATTTACAAGTCAATACCTTTGTTTTTTAAGAATATGAAAAAGTTTGTTTGAAATGGGCAAGGGGAGACTTGAACTCCCGACCGCACGATATCTCATGCTTTTTGAACACTATCAGTCGTGTGCTCCACCACTAAGCTACTCGCCCATTATGATAAACCAATTTAATTAGCTCACCATAATAAAAAAAGGCATTAGAAAAGCTTTAAATTGCTACCTTAACTCAAATATTTCACAGAAGAAAGTTCTGTGGTTAATTATTCTGTTTAGTTAGTTTGCAAAGCTCTATCAAGCCAGGAGGCGAAGATAGTGCTCAGATGTGAACTGGCTGGGCAGTTCAGCCCCTTCGTCTAGTGGCCAAGGATACAGGCCTTTGGAGCCTGGGACCCCAGTTCAAATCTGGGAGGGGCTATTTTTTATTTTTTGGGGGATGCAACACCTTTTTCAAAGGGGTTGCGTGAGAATCTGGGAGGGGCTATTTTTTATTTGGATTGATTAATACTTTTTTAGGTTGCTTTTATGTGGTGGGTAATTTTAGTTCTTCTTGCTTCAATGCTTTGGGCGTTTACAAATTTTATTGATAAATATTTGATTGAAAAATATTTTTCAAAAAAGATTGGTATATTAGTAATATTCTCTGGAATAATTGGTTTTTTTGTTGCGCCAATTTTTTTATTTTTAAATCCTAATGTGCTTTCTTTAGATTTATTTTCAATAATTATAATTATTTTAAACTCTTTCTTGCTAATTTTTTATTTATTTCCTTATTTTAGGGTACTTGAAAAAAATGATGCTTCAACAGTGGTTCCTTTGTTTCAATTAATTCCTTTAATTAGTATTTTTTTGGGTTACTTATTTTTTGGAGAAGTTTTAACTATTATTCAAATTTTTGTAGGAATAATAATGATTATTAGTTCTGTTGGAATTTCACTTGATTTTTCAAAAAAGCTGATTTTAGGTTTTGACACTTTTGTTTTAATGTTTTTGTCGTCTTTTTTAGTTGCTCTTAATTCAGTAATATTTAAATTTTTTTCAATTGATGCGGGTTTTTTTGCAGTTGCTTTTTGGCAGTATATTGGTTTTTCAATAATAGCATTAATTTTTTTAGTGTTTGTTAAAAAATATAGGCTTGACTTTATTTGGGTCATTAAAAAATCTGGTAAAAGAATTGTTTCTATAAATGCAATTAATGAAGTGATAAACATTTTTGCTCAAATAATTTTTTATTCAACATTTGTTTTAGCACCAATTGGCTTGATTTGGTTGTTTAATGGATTCCAACCTTTTTTTGTTTTGATAATTGGTTTACTTTTGACTATTTTGTTTCCTAAAATAATAAAGGAGAACGTTTTGAAAAAAGTATTATATAAAAAGTTGTTTTTTATTATTCTTTTATTTATTGGTGGAATTTTATTGTATTCTTTTTAAATGGTATGTTTTTTATATTTCAAAAAACTAGTTCTATCATGGATTTCATGAAACTTGCAATTGAAGAGGCTAAGAAAGGAGTTAAAAAAAAGGAAGGTGGCCCTTTTGGAGCGGTAGTTGTTAGAAAAGGGAAAGTTATTGCAAAAGCGCATAATTTGGTTTTGAAAAGTGATGCTACTGCTCATGCTGAAATTCTTGCGATAAGAAAGGCTTCAAAAAAATTAAAAAGTTTTGATTTGAGTGATTGTGAGTTGTATACTACTTGTGAACCTTGTCCAATGTGTTATTCGGCAATTTTTTGGGCAAGAATAAAAGAAGTTTATTTTTCTGCATCAAGAAAAGATGCTAGAAAAATTGGTTTTGATGATGATAAATTGTTTGATATTTTAAAAGGCAAGCAAAAGTCCACTATAATGCTTTTAAAGAAAGAAAACAAAGAAGTTGTTGATTTGTTTAAAGAATTTAAGAAATCTAAGATTAAGCTTTATTAGTTTCGAAATAGGTTTTTATTCTTGTTCTAGTTCTTTTAATTTATGAATGATGTAATAAAGAAAGGCAAAAGGCACATTGTTGGTTTGGTTGTTTTTGATGGAGAAAGATTTATTTTATTGCATAGAAAGTTGCATTGGGTTGGTTGGGAATTTCCTAAAGGTGCAATAGAAGATAAGGAAACAATTGAGAAAACAATTGAAAGGGAATTGTTTGAAGAAACTGGCATAAAAAAATATAAGGTTACTGGAAAAATAGATGAGTTTACTTATTTTGATGAAAAAAGAAAAATTGATAGCCATATACAAAATTATTTAGTTCATGTTTCTAGTAATTCAAAAGTTACTCTGAATAATCCACATGTTTTGGATGAAGAAATTGTTGTTGAGCATGATGATTTTAAGTGGTTTTTTCCTAAGGATGCGTTGAAAACAATCACGCACAAAAATCAAAAGGAAAGTTTAAGAAAAGCAATTGCTTTTTTAGGTTTAGAGGTGTAAAGAATGGGTTTATTTGGTAAGAAAGAAAATGAAGAAAATATTGATGAAACATCCCAAGGAAAATATGGTGAGCCTTGTAGTGTTTGTGGTAAAGCTCCAACAGATAAAAAATGGGGCGGACAATATTTTCACAAAAAGTGTTTTAGAAAATTAAAAAAAATGGGCAAGGGGATGTTATAATTTTTTTGTCATTAAAATTCCTTTTGTTTTTTTATAATTATTTTTAAGGTAGAATCCTTCGCCAAAATCTATAAAAGTATTTAAATAAATCTTTTTTATATTTGACTTTTTTGCAATTTGTTCTAATCTAGAAATTAATTTTTGCCCAAGTCCTTTTTTTTGATATTCTTTTTTTATGGCCAGTTCTTCTATCCATAATGATTTTCCCAGTTCGAAATTAAATTCATTTGCAAAGACATAACCAATTAATTCATTGTCTAATTTTAATGTAAGTTTATATTTTCCTGGATTTTTGAAACATTCTTCTAAATGTTTTTTAGCGGTATTTTTTGTAAATTTTAGTCCTTGCTTGTTCATTTCTTTTATCAAAATTTTTGCACAATCGTTTAAATCTTTTTTACTCGTTTGATTTATTTTAATCATTAAATCCACTTTTGTATTTCTTTTTTTAGCATTTCACTCAATAATTTTCCATCTATTTTGTCAAGTTCTTTTACTTTTTTTATGTCTCCCATTAAAGGGCCTATTGCTCCAAATTTCTTTTCTTCTACAAGCGCAGAATTTTGTTTTACAATTTCAGCAATTTTTTTCTCAACAAATGAATTATTAATTGCAAAAGCAACTTCACTTGCAGAAGCAATTGCCTGTTCTGCAGTAAATCCTTTTTCAGCAATTAGTTTTGTTAATTCTTTTAGTGACGACTTGTTTATTTTTCCATTTCCTTCAGCTAAAAGCAAAGTTTCAATGTCTTTTGGGGAAATTTTTTCAATAGTAACATTTTCTCTTTTCAATTCAGTTAATGTTTGTAATAAAAATGTTGCACTTGTTTTTGCATTAGCTCCTTTTTTTACTATTTCTTCAAAAAACCTAGCATAATTACTTAATTTTAATTCATTCACATGATTAGTGCTCAAACCCATTTTTGTAAATATTTTTTTTCTTTCTTCAACACTTTTTGGTAGATTCTTTCTAATATTTTCTAGCATTTTTTTGTCAATGTGCTCTGTTGGAACATCTGTTTCAGGATACATTCTTGCAGAACTTGATAATGGTCTTTGGTATGTGCTGGAGCCATCTTCATTTGCTCCTCTGGTCTCTTTTGGCACTTCTTCAAATGCAATTAAAATTCTTTTTTTTACTGCTTCAAATGCTCTTTCGGTTTTTTCTTTTTCTGCAACAATTATTACAAAATTATCTTTTTCTGTGCACTCTAAAACTTTTGCTATTTTATCAGCTTCAATTGTACTGATACCATAATTTGGCAATTCATCTCGGTGTATTAATCCAGTAACTCCGGTAGCTTTTGCATATGCACTCAATTCGCTTCCGAGCCTTTTTTTTCCAACTTTTTTACCCAAAAATCCACGCATTTTTTTTAATTTTAATCCAAATACTTTTTTTCCTTTGATAAATTTACATTCAGTATTTACAAAAACTTGACTTAGTTCTTTTTCTATTCCAAAAATATCTTTTTTATCAATTTCTTTATTCAATTCTTTTTTTAATTCAATTAAATCTATTTGTCTTTCTATTTCATTTTCAACCACTTCTTTTATTTGTTCTAATTCTTGACAACCTTTTATTTCACATCTATTTCCTTCAGCAATTGAAACGTTTACATCTTGTCTTATTGTTCCTTTTCCTCTTTTTGTCTTACATGTGAGTCGCATTATTTCCCCAATTTTTTTTGCGGTCATTACTGCTTCTTCAGGAGTTTTAATGTCTGGTGCTGTTGCTAATTCAATTAATGGAATTCCTAACCTGTCTAAATTATATTCTATTTTTTCATTTTCTTTTTTTATTGGACGACAAGCATCTTCTTCTAGAATAATTGTTTCTATGCCAATTTTTTTTTCATTTTCAATTTTAAATTCTCCGCCAAGTGAAATTAACATTGTTCTTTGGAAAGCTGAAGTGTTACTTCCATCTATCACAGTTTTTCGCATTACAATTGCTTCGTCAACTGCTTTTGATTTACAAAGCATTGAAATTTCGAGCGCGGTATTAAGTGCTTCTTTGTCTAGTGGTTGTGGTGGTTCTTCATCTAATTCAATAAGTGAAATATTTTCTGTTTTTCCTTTGTAGTAAAAAGTTTCTTTTCTTGCAAAAGCATCTAGTGCAGTTTTGTCAAATTCTCCTAGCTCTGAAGCAACAGGTCTTAATTTTCTTTCAATTATAAAGTCAGTATTTTCTTCTAAGGTGCTTGGTGTTCTAATAAATAGTTTTTTTGTGTCAAGTTGTTGGTGAACTTCTAGCCCGCATTTTAATCCTAATTTTTTATAGTCAAGACTTGCCATAGTACTTATTTAGAAAGTGAAAAGTATTATAAAAAGTGATTTGGTGTTATTGTTGCTGTGTTATTTTGTTTTTTAATCACAATATCCATATATTCCACATATGCTTCCTGAACTATATGAAATTCCCCAGCCAGAGTCGCCAGAATATATTGATAATGATCTTCCGCTTGCTGGATAAATATATGCTGAGCTTACATAAGTTGTTCTGTATGCTGGATAATAAGCATATGAATAATTTGGATAATAAACAGTTGAGTATGAGTAGGAAGGATAATAAGTGTATGAAGTTGGGTAATAAGTTGAGTGTGAGTAATTAGGGTAGTAAGTTGAGTATGAATGATATGGTGTTGCATAATAGTAATTTGGTGCATAATAGTTAGTGTAATATTCTCTATTGAATCCTGAATATGCAAATGCTCCGCTCACCATTAAAAGTATTGCTAACAACACAACTAAGATTCTTGAATTCATAAGTATTATTGGGTTAAACTCATTTATAAACATTTCGTTAACGTGAACAAGTTAATTAGTGTTCGTATGTGTCAATTCTGGTGAATGAATTGATTTCTCCTCTTAAATTTTTTGAAATTAGTTCTTTTGCTTCTTTTTTTGAATAATTGCCCAAAAGCCAAGCTAATTTAACAAAGGCAGTTTCTGCCAGCATATCTTCTCCTGCAGTTATTCCTAAATTTTGTAAATCTCTTGCTTTATCATAAACATTCATGTTTACTCTTCCATTAATACATTGTGAAGTCATTACAATTATTCCTCCACTTTCAACAAATTTTTTTATTGCTGGGAAAATTCTCTTGTGGGCTTTTTTTGTAATATCATCAGGCATGTGTCCAGGAGTTTGTCCCAAACCAGTTCCCTCAATTACTAATCCTTTAAATTTTTGTTTTGTGAAAAACTCAAACTGTTCAGGGAACATATTAATACTAATTTTCAATAAAGCAACTCTATTTTCAAATTTTGTTTTAACAATAATTTTTTCTCTTGATTTTCTAGAATAATTTTCTTTTAAAAATTTTATTTCTTTTGTTTTATAGTTTACTAGTGCAATTGGATTATCATTAATTGCTTTGAAAGCATCTCTTCTTGAAGTGTGCATTTTTCTTGTTTTTGTTGCAGGTAAAATTGCGCAATTATCATCATTGCTTGAGTTGTGCATGCAAATTGCCACTCCAGCAAAATTGCTTTTTGTAATAAATTCTGTTGCACAAATCAAGTTCATTCCAGCGTCACTTGAGCCCCTGTCACTTGAACGCTGTGCTCCAACAAAAATTATTGGTACTGGACATTTTTCAATTGCAAATGCAATTCCTGCTGCTCCAACTGCTAAATTATCTGTTCCCATTCCAATAATAATTCCTTCAACACCTTTTGCTACTTCTTTTTCAATTTCTTTTGCTATCAAACTAATATGTTCAAATCTTAAATCATCACTCCACATATTTCTTAACAACCTGCTTTCTATGTTTGCAATTTCTCTTAATTCTGGATACATTGTTACTAAGTCTTCTGGATTAAAAGTTGTGGAAACTCCGCCGGTTCTATAATCAACCCTTGAAGCAATTGTTCCACCTGTGTGTAAAATAGAAATTGTTTTTAGGTTAGGGTTTTTTGATAAGGTTTTATTTGCCAGAGCTTTTCCAACACTTTTTACTTTTCCTTTTAATTTAACTTTTTTAATTTTATTCAAATCAAAACCAGCATTGTAACCTGAATTAAGTTTTATCATTAAATTATTATTTTTTGATGGAATAATAGTTCCTTCAGTAGTATTTCCTTCAAAATCAAAACTTATTAAGCAACCTTCTGAAACTTTATTTTTTTTATAAAATTCTTTAATATTCATAATCAACACAATTACAAAATGTTTTTTAACTAATCAATTCACTGCCTCTTCGAAAGTTCTTTCTCTCGCATAATAAGTACTTTCCATAGTCAGTAATTCCCACTCTTTTGTAGGTTCCTTTTCTTTCCATGCATTTAAGCATTCATAAGCATAATTGCATCCTGTGCAATACCTTCTTTCGTTAATTTTGTTTAAATCTTCATTTGCAAATAAGTCTTCTTTTCCTTCAATAATAAAACAACCTTCATTTTCTAGTGTGTTGAAATCAAAATTCTTTGAATCATATCCTGAATTGTTTCCTGAAAAAATAAATTCGGCTCTATAATGTCCTAGGGTTTTTGTTTCAATATTCCATATGAATGAGTGTTCTTGTCCAGGTGATAATAAATTAATTGTTTGTGTTGGAAAACTTTCAGAAGTCAATTCCCAATTATTATTTACTAATTTATATAATTTTATTGTTGCTTCTCCATATGAAAGATTAGCTTCACCAGTATTTTTTACAACACTTTTGTAAGTTGAATTAGTTCCATCTTTGCTTAGTAATTCTACTTTTATAACTTCTGCTTGTGCTGGCATTTTTCCGAAATAAATTCTACAAACAGAAATCTTTTCCTCATAACATCTGACATAAAAATGTGTTTGCTTTCTTTGTTTAAATATTGCATAAGTGTAGTCCCACTCTATTTTAGAACATTTTTCTCCAAGTGCACAACAATCATTTGGGTTAGTGCATTCAATTGCCATTGATCTTTTCACAAGCTCAAAATTAGTTTTACTTAATAAAAAATCATTTTCAACGTATTTGTTTCCAACATAAACTAACTTGCCCAACATGTTTGGGTTTTCTGCAAGGATTGTTGCATTTTTTAAATCTTGCATTAAATCTTCTTTTGGCATTAAAGCATTAAAGATAATTATTACTAAAAATACTAAAACTATTGAAACTATTGCCCAAATTAATAAATCAAAAACTTTCATCTTTTTCTTCGCCTCTTCCTTTTAGGATCTGTTAAAATAATTTCTTCAGTTAAAAGCCACCTAAATATTCCAGTTATTGCCATGACTAATACAAAAACCATTATCAAACTTAAATAATCATTTCGATAAAGAAAATCTGCTTTGAATTCATCGCTCCAAATATAAAAATAAAATGTGAATATTGCGGCTAGGATAAAAGTAAGTCCAATTAATATCCATCTGGAAAAGTTCATAGAATAAGGATGTTTTTAGAGTTTTTATTATTTGCTATCTTAGATTTTCTAATATTTTTTTATTTGTTTGTTCCATAAGTTCCTTCTAAAGAAACCCTTTTTTGTATTTTGAACATTTTAATTATTTCATTTGTTTCGGTAGCTTGTTCTGCTTTTTTGTCACTTCTTAATTTTATTAACCTTGGAAATCTTAATGCTAATCCTTTTCCATTTTTAAAAGCTGTTTTGTGTGAAGGACTTTGTGTTATTTCATCAGCCCTTACTTCAATAATATATTTTGGTTCTACCCAAAAATCAGGTTCTAATTCACATTCAATTCTTTTTGGTTTATTTTTTGTTTTTATTTGTGAGAGCATTTTTTCATAATCTTTTAAATTTTCTTCAGTTAATCCAGTTCCAACTTTTGCAATACTTTCAAAAGTATCATTTTTTTTATTATAAGAAGCTGTTAGCAAAGCTCCTAAACCAAATTGTGTTCTCTTTCCTTTTCCAGTATAATAACCAATGATTACTAAATCAAGGGTATCATCAAGAGTTCCTTTGTATGAGCGTTTTAGTTTTATCCATGAGAATTTTCTTGCACCAGCAATGTATGGTGCTTCTAAATCTTTTGCAATTATTCCTTCTAAACCTTGAGATATTTTTTCCTCAAAAAATTCTTCTAAATCTTTTGCATTATCAATAAGTTTCATTTCACTCAACTGAATTAACCCTTTTCCATTTACTAATTTTTCCAATGTTGCTCTTCTTTTTTTAAATGGCTCCTGCATCATATTTTTTCCTTCTAAATAAACTATATCAAATAAAAATAATTTCAAAGGATATTCTTTTGACTTTTTTTCAATATCATATTTTCTTTTTCTTTGAATTGTTATTTGAAAAGGATAATATTCATTTGTTTCATCATTGTATGCTAGAGCTTCGCCTTCAACAAAGCATTTTTTTGCTTTGATTTCTTTTTTTACAGCTTCAATTATTTCAGGAAACATTTCTGTAATATTTTCACTTTGTCTTGAAAAAATTTTTACTTTGTCATTGTCTTTGGATATCATTACTCTAAATCCGTCATATTTTGCTTCTACTGCGCACTTTCCCAATTTTTCAATTATTTCCTTTGCGTTTGGCAATCTTTCAGCAGCAGTTGGGCGTATTGGTGTTCCGGTTTTTATTGTCACGTTGTCTAATCCTTTCAAACCTTTTTCCTTTAAAATTTCTGCAATCTCTCCTAAATCAGAATAAACATTATAAGCATCTTCAATTTTTTCTCTTAAAGAAATTTTTATTTTTCTTTGTTCTTCTTCTTTCATTTCTTTCCATTTTTTATTTTTTTGTTTAGCTATCATTATTGCGAAAGCATCCATTATACTTGGATCACCAATTCCTAATCTAATATTGTTTAGCGGAATTCTTGCAATATATCTAGCTTCTTTTGGATTTGCTGAATTAAATAATTCTGCTAGCAATTTGAGTTTTGTTTCTTGACTTCCTTTTCCTTCTCTTGAAGACATTCTTTCAAAATTTCCAAATACTTTTTCTAATGTTAAATCATTTGCAAATAGTGCGCCTTGTTTTCTTTTTTCAATTAGTTGTTCTGCAGTTGTTCCCAAATCACCTATTCTTGAAAAATTTTCATCAACTTCTTTTCTTGTAAAACCTGTTGCTTTTGCTATTGCCTCTGCTATTAATTTTTCTCCAAAACCAATTTCTTTTCCTTCAAAAGAAGGGGCTATTTGTCCTTGCATTAAATATATTACTTTTTTTATTTCATTATTTGGAATCTGTTCAATTAGCTCTTCCAGTATGTTAGTCATCTCTAAGCGAGAAGACACAGTCTCTATTTTGTCAAAGTATTCAGTAATTGTTTTGAAAAGCATAACTAAAATAAGCTACAAATTAATAAAAGCTATTTCTTTTGCGCCTCAGACTGCCCATCGCCCGTAAAATCGGGCGGCGCTTTGTACATGCACTATTTGCAATAGTGCAATAATACTTTTGAATAGAACAAGGCTTAGTTACAAATTATTGATAACCAATGTTTGCAAAACATTCGGAAGTATCTATGTTCCAGTAACATCTAACTGGTTCAGGATAATATCCTTCAATTCCTGTATTGTAGTCTAGAGGAACCATTTGCTCATCACAAGTTTCTTCTGAAAATTGTGAACAATAGCTATATGAAATTTCAACTATTCCATTTTCATCTTTTGGATAAGTTGGGCCTTCTTGAACTAAGCCACTATAGAATATTCCTAAGATTACAATTATTACAATGGCAAGCATTATTGAAAATATTTTTCTCATAATCTAAATGTTCTTTTCTTGTATATAAGTATTTATTTTGTGCCTCAGTCTGCCCATCAGTCATCATGAAATCAGACAAAATTGCTTCATCACTGGCAGAGAATTATTTGTTTGTAATGTTTCTTAAGTTTTTGTAGTTAATGCAAAAAACACACATTGTAGGACACTTTTTCTCCAAAGTGCAAGGAAATGCATTAAAATGCCTGAACCAGCGTATTTAAATACTTTAAGTATTTTATTTTATCACTGAGAAATCAGAAATGATTTTGAAGGTTACAAAATAATTCCATAATTATTTTGTTTAAATCGCCTGTGTGGCAATGGAGGAATTTAATATGGCTGAAGTATTAGTAGTAACTTCTAAAGTAAAAGAAGCAATCAAAGCGCAAGGATGTAACACTGCAGGAGACGCAGTTGAAGCATTAAGTGCAAAAGTAAACGCAATGGTAAAAGAAGCTGCTGAAAGAGCAAAATCAAACGGCAGAAAAACAGTTAGAGGAGTTGACTTTTAAAGTTAATTTCTTTTGCTAAAAGTTTTATATTTTTTGGAAGAAATGCGATTTGCATTTCTTTCCGAAATCTATTTTTTATAATCATTTAATAGTTTTTGAACTTCTTTTCTTCCAAAATTAGTTTTAATTAAAGGTATTCTAATTTTCTTAAAAATTTGTAAGTATCTTTGAATTTCTTTTTCATTAAAAGAACTATTTTCTCTTGTAGCTAATCCTCCTAAACTATCTGCCTCAGCCAGCAAAAAATCATTTCTATTTTTCAATTCTTTCAATTTATCATGTATTTTAATAAGTCGTTTAATTTCATTTATTTCTTCTTGAGAATAATCAAATTCTTTCAATATTTCTTCAGCTTTTTCTGCCCCTTTTTCCATATGTTCTTTTTTTGCTTTTATCCGCTCATCCAAAGTATAATCTTTTCTAATCAAACCAGCATACCCAATATCATGTAAATATGCAGCAGTAACAAGAATTTTTTCATTAGCATTTTTTTCTTCACAAATCTTTTTCATGTACTTTGCTGTTTTAAGTGAATGTGGATAATTCCAGTCATCTTTCTCAAAGAATTCTTGCAGTTTATTAATTAACTTTTCTTCATTTTCTTTGTTTAACGTCATAATTAGAATAATTTCCTATTGAATGAATAGTAATTAATTTCATTTTCTCTGTCAACAACAGCACATATTGCACTAATATGTATATTTCCTGCCAATCTACTCAACCTACTAATTTCTGTCATGCTTAATTTTTCATTTTCGCTATAAACATTCAAACCAAATTGTGAGTGTGCTTGCCCCATTTTTTTTCCTTTTGGGTAAACTCTAAAATCAAAGCCAAATTTTAAACCGGTTTTTATTTGGTATCCTTTTTCTCTAATATCAGAATAAACGATTGTTTTTGAATAGAATTTTTTGTCCTTTTTCAAACCCATTTCAAGTAATTCTTTTGCTTTAACTTTTTTCTTTCCCTTAATAATTTCTATTTTTTCATTTGTGATCAAATATATTCCTTCATATAAATCAAGTATTAAATTTCTTCCTTTGCCTTCTCCAAATCCTTTTTCAACAAGCATTCCTTTCAATGTTGAATTTTCAACAATTATTTTATCTTCAACTAAATATGCTTCATTATTCATTTTTTCACTTCCGTAATTTTTATTGTTTCAAAGTTAATTTTGTTCTTTTTTAATTCATTAATTATTTCTTTAAAAAACGCATTGTCCTGTTCTACAAAAAAAACTTTGTCAACTTTTTGCATTACTGCTATTGATATTATTTTTTTTATAGTGCTTCCCCATTCAGTTATTTCTTGGCAATTTTTTCTTTTTTTCCCAATTTGTTTTTTCATATCACTCATTATTGTGCTGAATTGCATTACTTCGCCCATAGCAGTGCTTGTTTTGTTCATGAAATCTCTATCCACTATTTGCATTAAAGTTACTTTATCTGCTCCTTTTGTTATAGAATTCACAAAATCTTCATTATTTTCTTTTCCACTTATTAAAGGTACTAAAACATGCATATTATCATTCATATTGTGTTTGCTAGTAGCTTTAAATTTTACTTTTGCCCTGTTTTTTAGTTTTTGCTAACTTTTATGACTTTTGTTTGGAGTATTTATTTTTGAGTGAAATAGTGCATTTTGGTAAAGGATTATATATCTCATTTGGCTTATTTTTTTATGTTTAAACCATTAGCATATGATTTGGATGAGGTTGTAAAACTTTTTAGACAAAATCGTGTTCTAGAATTACGTGGATTAAGTAATAGGTTGATAAAAGAAGCTTCAATGGAGAATGATTTAGCAAAAGCAGAGTTGGGAGTTATTGCTTATGCTTTGCATAAAATGGAAACAAAACAACACTTCATAAATAATCCAAAGTGGAATAAATTAAAGTCAATTATTTCTTCTGATTTAGAATCAGCTTCTTTTTTTGCTGAAAATAATCAAAATAAACAATTTGTTTCTAAAATAAAAAAGGTTGTTTCAAAAATTGTTTCAGTGGATTCTGATTTAGGTAATTATGCCCAAAATATTTATGAAAAAGCAAAAGTAAAACAAGCTTCTTTAGCATATAGTTATGGTTTGAGTGTTTCTCAATCAGCAGAGCTTACTGGTGCAGATAAAAAAGAATTACAGAGTTATATTGGTTTTACAAAAATGATTGATGAGGAAACGGAAGCAAAAACTCTTTCCACTAGAGTTAAAGAATTGCATGAATTGTTTGGTGATTCAAAATGAAAGCTGTGATTGATACTGGGACAATGATTACCTTGTCATCAACTTGTTTGATTAACGTTTTCAAAAATTTTGTTAAACATAATAATATTGAATTATTAGTTTCTAATGAAGTTTCTGAAGAGAGTGTTTGGAAACCAATTTCAAATAAAAGATTTGCTTTGAATGCTTCGCGAATAAAGCATTTGTTTAATGAGGGCACAATAAAAGTAATTAATGCTGATTCTAACATTAGACCAATTGAAGCTAAAATTTTAGAATTAACAAATAATTCTTTCAGGACTGATTTTGGTCCAATAACAATTGTTCAAAGGGGAGAAGCTGAAGCTTTAGCGTTAGCAAAGGTTCATGGGGCAAAGGCATTGTTTATTGATGAAAGAACAACTCGTTCTCTTTTAGAAAACCCTTTGCGTTTAAAACAAGTTTTGGAAAAGAGACAACATAAAAATATTGTAATGGATAAAAAACGCGTTCAAGAATTTCAACAAATGTTTTCTTCAATAAAAGTTTTTAGAAGTGTTGATATTATTGCTTTTGCGTACGAACAAGATTTGTTTGATGGTGAGTTAGATCATGGAAAGATAGAGTTGGAAGCGGCTTTGTTTGCAGCGAAATTCGCTGGTTGTGCAGTTTCAGAAATGGAAATAACTGATTATTTAAATAAAAAGAAGTGAACTTTTTTAGAAAAAAATATTTGAATTTAGTGTTGGTTTATGAAAATTGAAATTGGAAAAATATCAAAAATAGTTGAAAGTGATGTTGAAATAATTCAACAATTTATTAAAGATTTTTTTCCATATACTAATTTGAATTTTCAAAAAATATCTGATAAAATTAATAATCCAAATTTTTTTATTATTAAATATTATCAAAAAAATATTCTTGTTGGTTTTGCAGAATTGCAATTTTTTGGAAATGATTTGGCTAGAATGAATGCTGTTTTTGTTGAAGAAGCATGGCGTGGACAAAAAATTGGAACTAAGTTGATGAAAGCTTTAGTGCATGAATGTAAAAGAAAAAGGATTCATAAAATTTTTTTGTTGGTGAAAGAAGAAAATGTTGCTGCAAAAGCTTTGTATAAAAAAAGAAAATTTGTTTTTGAAAAAATGCATGATAAAATAATTGATGGTTCCAAGGTTGAAGAATGGGTTAGAATTATTCATTAAATATTACTTAAATTTAGTTAAGTGAGGCTAGGGAGGATCGAACTCCCGTCTGAAGCTCCCAAAGCTCCGATCATACCACTAGACCATAGCCCCACATCAAAAACTAATGGTTTTACCACTAATTTATGCTATTTATTACAGATTGGTTTCAACAATGATTTTTAAAAGTTGCTTTCACTTAGATTTTTTCTTTTTGTCTCTTATTTCCTTTTCACTAACAATTATGTTGTAAATTAAGAAACCAATGAATAAAATATTTCTTAGTATAATATCCAAAAATCCAAATATTGTTAATAATATAAAAAGAGTAATACTTGTTACTATCCATTCGTCAATTTTTAATTTCAAATATCCTTTGGCAAAAATCAAGTAAGTTATTATTACTGCAAAACCAACTATTAATGAATTAATTCCAATCCAATTTAACAAAAATCCAATTCCTATTGGGGGCAATAATAATTCTAGTGTTTTTTCATGAGGTTTATCAAATTTACCTCTTACTGATGTATATGTAAATGCGTAAAAAAATAAGAATAATGCAAAAAAACCAATTAATCCTTCAGCAAAAAGATCAAATCTTGTGAAATATTCAAATGGAAAGTTCATAATTATTCATTCGCTTCCTTTCTTTAAAAATCTTTATTCGCATGGTTTAAATACTTAATAACTCTTATTTCTAATAGATTAAGTGGTTATATGGCTGAACAAATTTATGAAAAAGATGATTCCAACGAGGTTATTTTTCAAAAGCCTATTGTAAAAGATGAGTCAATTCCTGAAAGAGAAATTGATGATTCATCTAACATTAAATCTGAATTAATTAATTCAAATGAAAAAGAAAAAATTAAGGAAGAATTAAGGGAACAAGTTGTTGAGGCAAAAAATAGTGAGAGGGTTCCTACTGGAGTAAAGGGTTTTGATGATTTGATTGAAGGCGGGTTTGAAAAAAATTCAATTGTTTTAGTTGCGGGGAGTGCTGGTACTGGGAAGACATTATTTAGTATGCAATTTCTTTATTCAGGGGTAACAAAATTTAATGAGCCGGGTATTTTTATTTCATTTGAAGAAGAGCAAGGCTCTTTGTATTCACACGCAATGCAATTTGGTTGGGATTTTAAGAAACTAGAAGATGATGGAAAATTTAAATTGCTTTTTTTCAAACCTCATCAAGTAACAAAGATTATTGAAGAGGGGGGTGGGCAAATAAGAGATGCTATTACTGAAATTGGGGCTAAGCGAGTTGTAATTGATTCAATTACTGCTTATGGATTACTTTTTAGAGATGAATATAATAGAAGAGAAAAAATTTTAGAATTTTTTACTTTACTTAGTAAATGGGGTATTACAGCATTAATAATTGCTGAAGATAATCCAACTGATTTGGAAAATGAAGAAGGAAGTATAGCATTTATTAGTGATGCAGTAATCTCAATGTTTTATCACCACGATGAAGAAAAAGGGATTAGAACACACTCTTTGGAAATTTTAAAAATGCGCGGAACAAAACACACAAATAAAGTTTGTGCATTTGACTTTGAAGAAGATGGTTTGCGTGTTTATCCAGACGTAGAAGTTTTTTAGTTTTTTATTTTGCTTCAATTGATTGAATAAATAATTTTGAAAAGTCATATACTTTGTCACAAAATTGTTTAGCCAAATCTAAAACTTCTTCATCGACTGAATCGGAGGTTGCTATATAAATTCCAGAATTATTTCCTAGTTTTATTTTATTTGTAAAATAATAAATAAATTTTCCAATTTCTTTTTGCGAATTATAAATTGATAATATACTTAATGAATCAATAATAACAATCCCTTTGGAATTTAGTTTTTCAAATGCTTTTTCCACAGAGATTTGTAATTGTGTCAAACTATTTGGATTTTTAATAAAAATAACTTTTTCATTAGCTTTTTTATTTTCAGAAAAACAATCAACTATAATTAATTTTCCTGAATGAAATTTTTTTAATATTTCTTCACCAGATTGTAGATAAGATACAAGCACTATGCTATCCTTTTCATTGGTTAAAATTTTTTCTAATAAGTAATCTGTTCCGTTTAGTAATTGGTTTTTATTTAATAAAATTAATGAAACATTGTTTTCTTTTTTTGAAATAACTTCAGACAAGAAATTCATTTTTTTCATGAAAGAAATTAGTCTTTAGCTAATAAAAACCTTCTTTTATCCTTTTTGTGCTAACGCTAAACATAAATAGTCTTTTTGATTAAGTATTTAATGAAAAATAAAGGGCAAACCACTATTGAGCTTTTGCTTGTACTTTCAGTTTCAATTGTAGCCTTAACAATAATATATTCTCTTTATTCAGAACAAGTTTTCTCTGCCAGCATGGGGCGAGATGTTTTTACAGCCAAATCAGCGGTTCAAAAAATTGTAAATGGTGCTAACACAGCATATTTTTCAGGGGCTGGGTCAGAAATAAAAGTTGAAATAGAAATTCCAAGTACTGCTCTTTTGGATGATAGTGGCATAGTTGGCAGAACTATTTATTTAAAATTAAGTAATGATTCTGAAATAATTGGAATTTCAGATGTAAATATTGAAGGTTCTTTCAAATCTTTGCCAGGAAAATATGTTGTTTACTTGTTTTATGACGGGAATGTTGTTCAATTAACTTATAGAGATTTTGAATTAAATAAATATAATGTTTCTTTTTCAGGCACGACCAATTCGCAACATAAAAATTCTTTTACAATAAGAAATAATTCAGAATTTCCAATTGATATTTCTATTTCAAAAAACTTTTCTCACTCATTAGTAACTCTTGATATGAACATTGATAATTTTAATTTGTCTTCAAATGAAACAAAAATTATTGATTTAAATTTTGAAATTTTATCAAATGCAAGTGGAAATTTTTCTGGAAACATTGTTGTTTCTTCAATTATTGATGGTTATCAAATTTCGAAAAATTTAAATATTTCAGTTGAAGTTTTGCCAGAAATAAGTAATTTAATTATTTATCCACTTTCAACTTCTTTTGATGCGATTCCTGATGAAGAAGTCACAAAATCTTTTTCAATTTGTAATAAATCCCTTGAAAATATTTCTTCTATTGAATGGGAGAGAAATGGTTCTATTATTGATTGGTTTTCTTCTCCCTCAATAACAAGTGTTGCTTCAGGAGATTGTGAATTGTTTGATTTGATTTTTGATATTCCTTCAGATGCTTCTGGTGAGTATGATGGCAATTTTACTGCAATTTACAATGATAATAATTCTTACACTGCATTAGTTTCAGCTAACATAACTTAATGCTTTTATTTTTTTATAAATCCCTCACTCAAAATCATTTTAAACTGTAAAATAGTAATTATAATGGTGTTATTTTTTGTTTTCAAGAGGACAATCAACAATAGAAAATATGATTATTTTAGCAGTGGCTATTTTCATATTAATTGCTTTTTTGAGCACTGCTTGGGAGCAAATCACAATGCAGCACAATGCTCAACAAGTTAAGGTTGGTTCTTTAGCATTGCAAACTCTAACTAAAGAAATTAATGATGTTTATTTTCTTGGCCCTGGCTCAAAAAAAGAAGTATTAATTATTTTGCCTGATTTAATTGATTCAAATTACTCTTCAATAGAAAATAGCACTCTTTCTTTACGTGTTGCTGGAACAGATTTGTTTTCAACAACAAAAGTTCCAGTTAGAGGTGTGTGGCCTAATTCTTCAGGTTCTTATGTTTTTACAATTGAAGCATTTAATGATTTTGTGAGTATTTCAACAAATTTACTTTCTTTTTCTCCAACTCAAATGAATAAGGTTTTAATTCAAGATTCTTCAACCCAATCATCATTATTTATTACAAATTCTAAATCTGAATCTGCAAATTATAATTTTTCAATTATTTTTTCAAGTAGTGTTGCTTCAATAAGTTCTTCTGATGAAGGCACTTTAGAATTTACTGCTGGTGAACAAAAAGAAATTACAATTGATTTTTATTGTTCAAATACTTCTGCTGGAAATTATTCAGCAGTATTATTTTTTGAAGGAGATACTAATATAACATTTCCAGTAAATTTGACTTGTCTTTCTGGGCAAACAAAATTAACTATTTTTCCAAATTTAAAAATAATTAATGCGACTGAAGGCACTTCTACTTCTGAGAGATTTTTGGTTTGTAATAATTCTTCAAATAATTTTTCTTCAGCATCAGTAACAATTGATGGTAACTTACGCCAACAATCAATAACAGATTTTAACTCTGCAATTTTAGCAAATACTTGTGAATCACTTGACTTAAACATTTTCTCAACACTCGATGGTAATTATTCTGGAACAATTTCAGTTTCAGCTTCTGGGTATTCAGCAGTAGCAAATGTTTCTTTAATAATTTCTGAAGCTCTTTCATTATCAAATTATTATTTTGCTTCAGTTGATAATAATACATTGCACCATTGGTTTGATTTGAATGGTTTTGTTTCCAAACGTTCAAATGATTTGAATTATTGGGTTGCTAGTGGTGAGTTAGATTGGAACACTTCAAAAGATTTTTCTGTTAATGGTGTTGATTGGGATCAAAATTTAGTTGCTTATTACAAATTTAATGATTTGAATGCTGATGGATATATTATTGATTCTGCAGGGGGGCATGATGGAATGCTTGTTGGTGATGCAAATATTGCCACAAAAGGAATGTGGGATGGCAATGCTTTGTGGTTAGGGGGAGTTGGTGAGTATGTTGATGTTCCTAGCGCATCTTCGTTATCTGGGGTGGGGCAAATGACTATCTCGGCTTGGGTTTATCAAACAGTTCAGGGGGGTTATATAATTTCAAAATCAACTGGTATGTCAGCTGATGGTGGATGGTATTTAACGACAAATAATGGTTGGGTATCTAATCCATCTATTGATTTTGCAGTTCTTAATGGAACTGGTAATTATTTAGTAAAGTCTGTTACATCTTCAATTAATACTTGGCATCATATTAGCGCGGTTTGGGATAGTTCTCAATCCGGAAATTCGCGTATTAAGCTTTATGTTAATGGTGTTGAAGGGGAGACAGTAACTTCTGGAGGGACTGTGACAAATCCAAGTATAAACACATTGGATGTTCTAATTGGTGCAAGAACATTGGGAGCATACTATAAAGGTTTAATTGATGAAGTAAAGGTATATAATCGTGCATTGTCTGCAGAAGAAATTCTTTATGATTATAATAAATTTTTAGAAACAAAGTTTGTTGATAAAAATATTGTTGATGCGGGTATTGTTGTTGATTGGAATTCTGTATTAATAAATAAAGATATTATTTTTGATGAAAACAGAATGAAAACTCAAATAGATATGAATTTTTTGGCTTGTGAAGATTTTAATTGTGATTCAATTTTGGGTTTTGAATATTTGAGTGATGTTAATAATTCTGTTTGGCGTTCTTTTTCAAGTTTGTCTAACTCTAGATATCTTTTTTATGAGGTTTTTTTTAAACCAAGGGCTGAATATTTAGATTATAACGCTGGAACTTTTTGGACAGGTGCTTATTTGAGTGATGTAAATATTTCTTATAGTAGTTAATGGGTTGTTTTATTATGGGTAAAAAGTTTGTAAAAAGTGGTTTGTGTAATAGGACTATTGAGCGTGCTAATAAAAGCGAAGCTTTTATGCACTATGCAAAACCACAAGTTTTGCCAGGGGGCGAAATGTCCCCAGATGCCGCCTGGCTGGGCAGGCGAGGGCAAGTATCAATGGAGTTTATTATTACAATAATAATGGTGTTAATGATTTTTTTGTTTGGGGTTTTTTTATTCCAGAATAGAACAGATTTTAATTATCAAGTTTCTCAATCTTGGGAAGCGAGAGATATGGCTAATAAAATTGCTAGAAATATAAATAATGTTTATTTAATGGATAATAATTCTGTTTTAGTTGATTATGTTTTTTGGAGTGGTGCGGATAGGATGGTTGAGGTTGGTGATAGAACTATAAGAGTTTATTATGGTTCTAATTTTGCAGATTCTCCTTTTTTTGCTGAATTAGAGTGGAATGTTACTGATGTTAATGGTTATATTTTGTTTAAAAAAATAAATAATAAATTAGTGGTGGATTATGAATAGTAAAGGACAATTTTTTTCTCCAGATTTAGTAGTTGCGGTATTATTATTTCTTATTGCATTATTTTTCTTTTTTATTACTGCAGATTCAATTTTTGCAAAAGTTGATTTGATTGAATCAAAATCAAGTGCTGATGAAGTTTCTCATAATTTAATGAATGTTCTTGTTTATTCACCAGGGGTGCCATTTAATTGGGAGAAAAAAAGTTTTGAAGAAATAGTTATTTTTGGTTTATCTTTTGAAAAAAATGTTATTGATAAAAATAAATTAGAATCTTTGATTGATTATTTGAATGATGATTATGACTTAACGAAAGAAAAACTTGGCTTAGGTTCTAAGCACATAAAATTATTGTTGATTGATCAAAATGGAAGTATTATTTATGAGTCAAATAAAGTTTTTGGTGAAACTAAATACCAGCTAAATTATGATAGGTTAGTTTTGTTCAATTTAAGGCAGTGTATTTTACGGGCGGTGGTGGCTGATGAAAAATAAAGGATTCATAATCTCTTCTGATGCTTTTCTTGGTTTAACTTTGCTTTCTATTTTAATTTTAATTTCCATTTCTTATATTTCTCAAGTTGATACCAATAGTTGGAATAATATTGATTTAATTAATGCTGGGAGAGATTTGTCTATTGTTTTAGATAAAAGTGGTGTTTTGGAAGATGCAATAAAACAAAGTTCAACTGAAGTTTTATCAAACAAGTTGGTTACTACTCAAAATAATATTTGTTTTGAGGTTAATGTTTTTAATGAGGAAAATTTAGGAGTTCCAATGATGAGTTCCATAAAGGCTGGTTGTGTTAAAAATTATTCAGAGTTGGTTGTTGTTAATCGTTCATTTGTAGTTGAAGATAACACTCTTGATTTTTATTTAGTTAAGGTGGAGGCATGGTATAAATGATTTCTAGAGGTTTTCTTTTCACTATTTCAATTATTCTGTTTGCTTCAACATTAGTTATATTTGCTCAGCTTTATTCTAATCAAAATCTTGGTAATGAAACTAGAATTTTGAAAAATTATAAATCCACTTCTGAATTTTTTTTAAATGATAATATTTCTAGTGATTTGTTAAAAATATTGGGTGCTGAATTGAGTGTTGAAAATAATGATTCTGGATTAAATATAAAAATCTCTGATTCAGTTCCAAAAAATTATTCAATTACTGATAAATTAGTTGATTACAATTCATTTTTGAATAGTGCTTTGTTTGAAAACTTTTATGGAATTCAAAATATCTATTTGGAAAATTTGGTGGATGGTTCTTATGAATTGTTCTTTGATGAAAACTTTAATTATTCAGTGAATTATGTTGAGAATGATGTTTTTTTTGTTTCTAATGAATCAAATTTGAATTCAATTGATTTGAATTTGTTTTTCAATGATGATTTGAATTATTATACTTGGGATTCAGAAAGTGGTGATTTGGATTTGAATTTATTTTATTATGATAATTCAAATTATTTTTTAATTTCAGAAAATGTTTCTTCAAATAGCCCTTCAGAATTATTTTTGTATTATGAAGATTCTAATATTCAAATAGTTTTTTCTTATCCTGAAAATTCAATCAATATTGATTTGAATTCATCAAATACATTGCTATTTGAATTAATTTTAAATTATGATTTTGATTCAAATCATTTTCCAGTTTATATAAATTCAATAATTAGAAATAAGTATGATAATATAGATTCTAATTCAATGCCTAAATTATTTAATTAATTACCAGTTGGATTTGATTATTCCAAAAAGCTTTTTTTATTCTAAAAAATTATTTGTTTAATTATTTTTTTCTTTGTAAAATTAGCTTGCAGTTCCGAGAATGTCAGCTACTCCTATTTGTCTACGGTTTGGAATGTTTGAAGTGTTATAATCAATGTAAATATCTTCTTTTTTAAATGTATATTGTGCTCCTGATGCTATTCCTGTGCCTGTAATGTATATTGTTTGTTTTGCTTTTGGGCTTATTCCACTTTGTCCAGTTGTCCAATTTGTTCCTTGTCCAATGGAAACTGCTACCAAGTCAAGTGTATCAATAGAATTATTTTGAAGTACAATTGTTAGTACTTCGTCAGAGTTTAAATCCCATTCAATTATTGCCCATGGTTCTGTTGATTGCCATGCTATTTTTGAAGATGTATCGTCAATAGTTGCTCCTTGTCCTAGTAAAGCTAATAAGATTCCAACTACTATTAATGCAATTACAATTACTACTGCGATAATTACTAGGTATTCTATTGTTCCTTGTCCTTTTTTATTAAACATCTTTTTCGCCTTTTTTTATGATTAGAATAAGTTTTTTGTATATTTAAATATTTTGTTTAGAAAAGGAGCAATCGCTCCTCTTCAACAAAAAACCATTTTATTTAACTAGCCGTTCCTACAATGTCTGCAGCACCATATTGTTTTTTGTTATCAATATTTGGTGTGTTATAATCAATGTATATTGCATTGTTTGCGCTAGTATATGCGTATCTATCGCCTGCTGTATATGTTGTTGTTAAATCAATTTTTCTTTGGAGTGTTGCCCCTGCTGATACTGTTGCATCATCAGAATTAGTATCAGTTGAATTTATATAAATTGAATTAAATTCAAGTGTTTCAAATGAGTTATTTTTTAGTATTACTATTAAGTCATCATTTGTAGCATCCAATGTCCAATCAACTATTGCCCAGGGCTCTGCTGATTGCCAAGCAATTTTTGCTGATTGTTCTGGTACTCCTGAACCTTGGTTCATTATTTCTAATAATAATCCAACAACTACTAGTGCTATCACAACTACGATTGCAATGATTACTAGGTATTCTATTGTTCCTTGTCCTTTTTTATTAAACATAATTTTTCCTCCTTTGTTTTAAATGTTTTTAATTGAATGAATAAAGTTTTTTGTATATTTAAATATTTTGGTTAGAACCCGCCAATTACTATTACTCCAACCACTTGTAATACGATTGTAAACACTACTAACCCACCTAGGCATATTAATGGTGCAAATTTAAGTCCATCTATTATTTTTCCGCCAGCAATTATTCCAATAAATATGCTTGCTAAAAAGGAGTTGCTTATTATTATTGTATATCCCATTGTTTGCATAAATTCAGAGGTTATTGATGTTCCTCCACCTGCCAATCCAATTGCTCCAACAGAACTTGCATTATTACTTACATTTGCTGTTTGTGTTTGTATTCCCGATAAGATTGTTAAGAATTGAACACTTACTGCTAGTAACATTGGCGAGGCTATTACTACTACAAATATTATGAATAAAGTATACATTTTTGTTGAACTTATTAATTCTTTTTTTAGTTTATTTGTTTGTTTTATATTGTTTGCACTTGTTTCAATTAGTTGTGCTAGTTTTCCTCCTGATCTTAAAGCATGAGCAAAGAATCTTGTTGTATCAACAAGTATTTTTGAATCAATTTTATCTGCTAAAGTTTTTAGCGAATCAGCAAATGATTCTACTCCTAAACTTTTTTGTGTTGCAATTTGTATTTCTTCACTAAGCGGGCCAAACTCTGGTCTTACTGCAGACCTGAAAGCATAGAATGGAGTCATTCCACTTTTTAGATTATTTCCAACTAATAATAAAAAATCAGGAAGAATTGCTTCTACCATTTTTTTCCTTCCATCAATCACATACAATATGTGTAAATAGAATAACATTACTGCTAAAATAAATCCAATTATTCCTAAACCAAGCATTAGCATGATTCTAATTTGTGGTGTAAAATATATTTCAGTTTTGAATAGTAAATTTATTAGTGGAATAATACTATATGGTATTAGAAAACCGATTGCTCCAACTAAAAGTGAAAAAAATACTCTTGTTCCAATCCATACTCTCTCATCATCTTTTGAACCAGCATAATCTAATAATTTTTTTATTCTATTATTAATTATTTTTTCAGGCACGAGTAGTGATGAAAGTCTTGCAATATTTCTAAGTATCAACTTATCACCTTTGGAACTTGTGATTTTATTAAAAATATCATTGCTGCTTGTATGCAAAATGCTAAAACTGCTATTAAAATAACTGCTTCAGTGCCAATGCCCGAGCTCCCTATTGACGATGCAATTACTAAAAATGTTACTCCTAGTGAGGGTAGTGCTGCTGCAACAATTAAGTAAACCAGCGTCCATAAGTTTAGTTCAGCTGCATAATTTTTTATTGTTTCTGATTGTTTAACTATTAGTTCATCAATTTCAGAAGTAATTGCTGTAGCAATTGAGCCTCCACTTTTTGTTGTTGTGATTATTTGCCAGATTGTTTTTTTTAGTATTTCTGAATTTGTTTTGAAAGCTAATTTTTCAAGAGCAGCAGTTTCACTCATTCCTGAATTAATATCTCTTACTACTTCTGCTAGTTCTTTTGAAACTTGTCCATAATTTGTTCTAGATAGTGAACGCAATCCTTCAAACAAACTTATTCCTGAGCTTACTTGTATTAGTAATGTTCTTAATGCAAATAATAATTCTTGATCTACTTGGGATGCTAATTGGTTTGCTTTTATTTTTGGGAACATTAAGTGAAATATTAGAAAACCAAAAAAGCCAATGATTGATGCTAATATCATTATCAAAAATACTTCTGTTTTTAATCCTTTGAAAATCATTATTCCAAATGTTAATCCAATAAATAAAAATATTAGTCCATATATTGCTGCAGAGATTAATGATGCTAGTGCATATTTTTCCGCTTCAATTTTCAAATCAGCTTTTTGTATATCATAACTTAATGAGAATAATATTTTTGATATTATTCTTCCAAAGATTAAAAATTTTTGACTAAAATGTCTTGCCCTATCTATTGGAAATAATAGTAGTGTTGGATTTTTTTCTTTCATTGCATCATCCTTTGAATTTCTTCTTTTGAGGTTTTATCTGTTGCCATTTTTTTTATTTTATCTGGGTTGTTATAAAATAATTTTACTACAAATCCAATCATGTTCAAATCAGAAATATTTTTTTCTTTCATCCAATCAAGTATTTTTGTTCTTTCTTTTAATTCTTTATTAATTTCATCCTCAGTCATTCCAGTGTGCATGTTTAGTGTTGTGAATAATTTTGTTGGCTTGTTTAGTTGTTCCCAATTATCTGTTCTTGGTGACCATTTATAGATTGTGTTAATTTGTAATCCTTTTCCGCTTGTTGTTTGTTCTACTTCTGCTATTTCATATGTTCTTCTTTTGTTTGTTTTTCTATCTCTGAATTGTGTAACAATTAAATCAAGTAATTCTATTTGCATTAATGGAACGCTCATTGGTGGTTCAGCCATTCTTCTTAATACTTGGTATGCAGAATTTGCGTGAATTGTTGAGTAAATACTATGCCCTGTTTCTATTGCTTCCATTAATACTTCAGCTTCTCTTTTTCTTCTTATTTCTCCCACAATTATTCTATCAGGTCTCATTCTCAATGAGGTAACCATACAATCAAGCATTGTTACTTCTCCAAGTCCTTCGGGATTTGCCGAACGAGTTATCATTGGTATCCAATTCCAATTCAAATAAATTGGAAGAATTATTTCTCTTACATCTTCAATTGAAATTATTCTGTGATATGAAGGTACTAGTGCAAGTAGTGTGTTTAGTGTTGATGTTTTTCCACTTGCAGTTCCTCCAGAAATTATAATGTTCATTTCATATTGCATTGCTAACCAAAGTAATGCTGCCATCTCACTTGACATTGTGTGTGATTTTCCAATGAAATCAATTAGTGTCCATGGTCTTCTAGCAAATCTTCTGATTGTTAGTGTATTTCCTTCGGCAGAGATTGGGCTTAGTGTTGCATTTACTCTGTCTCCCGATAATAAGTGTGCATCAAGTATTGGATTTAGCATTGTTATTTCTCTTCCAATTTTTCTTCCAATTTGTGAAGCATAATTCATTATTTCTTCTTCTGTTCCAGGATACAAATTTGTTTTTAACCATCCGTGAATTCTGTGATAAATAGTTATTGGTGTTTTTGCAGAATTGATTGCTACTTCTTCAAGCATATCATCTCCTAACACAACTTCAATTGCGCCAAGCCCATACATTTCGTGCAATACTACTCCGCTCAATAAGTCTAAGTTTTGCGGGGTTGTTTTTGAAAAATAATTTCTTAAGTGCTTTTGTGATTCTTGGAAAAATCTTTCTTTTAGTTTTTTTGATTTTTTTGGGTCAAGTATTTCATCCAATTCAATTGGTAAATCTTCAGCAATTTCATTTTTTATTAATGATAAAAACTTTTTAGTGTATTTTCCTATTGCAGGCATTTGAATTGAATAGATTGGTCGAGAATCTTCTTTTCCCATTATTATTGAAATGTTTGCTGGAACATGATCCACTTCAATTTGATATTCATCAATGATTTCTCCTTCAGGATTTGATTTTATTGTTGATTGAACTTCTTTTTTTAGAATTATTTTTGCCTTAGCTGTTAAACTTGTGGGATATCTTATTTCAACAATTCCATAATCTTCAAATATTTTTGCTATTTTTTCTATTTCTTCATAACTAACATTGAATGATTGTTCAAATTGTGCAGTATCAACAACTTTGTATTCTTCAAGTATTTTGAAAAGATCATCAATTATTGTTCTTAGATTTTCAGTTGTTGTTTTATCATCAGCAATTTTTTCTCCTGTCCAAATTTTTTCTATTTCTTTTTTCTTTTTGCCTTTTTTATTTTTTGTTTCTTCAATATTTTTCAAACTTCCTTCATTTGAAACAATTTCATAATTTTCTTTATCTTTTTCTTCAAGTGATTCTATTTTCATTTCATTTTTTGCTTCAACAATTTCCACTTTTTTTGAATCATCATTTATTATTTGTTCAGTTTGAGAATGTTTCCATTTTGCCCCTTTGCTTTTTTTTGCTTCAGGAATTATTTTACTTTCACTTTCGTTATTAATTTCAATTTTTGTTTCATCTAATTTGTTATGCTTCCATTTTGCCCCAATTAATTGCTCTTTTTTAAAATCATCAAAATTTGGTTCTTCAATTGATGTTTCATTTTCCCAATCAAATTTTTCAATATTTAATTTATTTTCAAATGAATTTATTTCATTTTCTTCATTTTTTGTTTCATTTATAAGATTCTTTTCAATTGGACTACTAATTTTTTCTTTTTTCTCTGAGCCAAATTCTCCTTTTACAATTTCTTTTTTTAACCAATCAAAATTACTTTTTTCGTTTGTGAAATCTTCTGGTTTTGGTTCTTCAATAGTTTGTTTTTTTTCCCATTCAAATTCCATTGTATTTCTTTGTTTTTCCATTGCTTTGTTAATTTCAATTGGCGCAATTTCTTTGTATTCTTCAAATTCTTGGTTTTTTATTTTTATTGGTTTTTCTTCCCATGAAAATTTATCTTTTCCAAATATTGGTTTTGTTTCAAAGTAGCTTGGTTTTTGTTGGGTTAATTCTTTTTCTGGTTCTTTAATTAGTGCTGTGTTTTTTTGATTTTCTGTGCTTTTTTTTATTTCAATTTCTTTTTTAACAATTGAATCTTTTAATTTTCCTTTTAATTTGTTATAAGAATCTTCATTTGGCTCAGTTTTTTTAGTTAATTTACGTAATTCTTCTAAGAAAGCTGCGTCATTTTCAGAAGTATTCATTTAAACACCAATTTCTCAAACTTTTGTTTCAAATAATAAGTTCTTTCTTGTTTAATAATTTGTCCTTGTGCTTAAATTTAATAATAACCTTTGCTTATAGTGATTATGGTTAAAACAAAGAACTTTAATTTTGACTCAATTCTATCTAACAAAAAATCGTTTTTTGATGACGTTGAAAAAAAAGCCAGTGTTTTGGATGAAGTTAATAAATTTGATGAAATTAATTCTCTTCTTTCTAAAGAAAATAGAATATCAACTGAACTAAAGACTCAAATGGGTTTTGTTGATGATGGGCAAGTTTTAATTTATTGTGATCCCTTGAATAACCATGATGTTTTAATTGCAATGATTAAATCAGTGGTTGAAAATAAAAAAAAGCCAATTATTGTTTTGACTTCTATAAATTATAAAGCTGCATTGAGATTGATTGATGAATCAAAGTTAAATAGTGATAATTTGTTTTTGATTGATACAATTTCAAAAAATATTATCAATGTTTCCAATGAAAAAAACTTAAAATTTGTTGATTCTTTGAGGAATTTAACTCAAATGCAAATTTTTATTTTGAAGCTTATTGAATCTGAGAAAGATTTGGTTTTGATTTTTGATTCTCTTGATGTGCTTGGTTTGTATCATAGTGAAAAAATTATTTTTAAATTTATTTATTCTCTCACAAGACTTTGTCATAAAAATAAATTAAGTGGCTATTACATTACAAGCAAAAAGGCACTTGTTCCTAAGTTAAGTCAGTTTTTTGACAATCTTGCTGAACTTGAAAAAATGGATTAATTTATTTGTTTGGTCACAAATCTTTCTCTTTTGTTCATTAGATAATTATTATATATTCAGTTGACTTATTTATTTCATGATTTTTGTATCTAGAAAAATAATTTATCCTCTGTTTGTTTTAGCATTCGCAATAGTGTTTTTTGTAATAGTTTATTTAGTTTCATTTTCACAAGTTTTGAGTGTTAGTGATGCTTCTGTTGAGTTTTCTGGTGAGAAAATTTTGTTGAGTGCTTTGGTAAAAAATATTTCAAATCATAGAGTTAGTGATGCTGCAATGTTGGTTAAGCTCGCTGGACAAGAGGTTAGGGTTGATATTAATTCTTTGGAGCCAGGAGAAGAATTTGTAGTTGTTACTGAGGTTCCTTTTTCAAATGACCTAACTTATGATGTTTATGTTACTGCTCCTTTCAATAGAACAATTTATCTTCCTTTTAAATTAGATCAAACAACAGTTGAACCAGTGAAGGCTAAAGTTCAATTGACAAGTGAGATGTTGGTTGGAGAAAAATATCAAATGGTTGTTGAATTGTGTAATGTTTCTGAAAGTTCTTTGCCTGAAGTTTATTGGGTTACTACAATTGAGGGTGATTTTTTTGAATCAAATATTCCAGTTTATAATGTTTCTTTAACTAAAAATGATTGCAAAAATTTATATCCTTCTTTGACTCCTATATCTCCGGGTAATGCAAAGCTAACTTTCATTTTAAGAGTTGGAAGTTTAGAACAAAAGTATTCTCATGAAGTAAAGATAGTGAGTGGTTGAAATGGCTGATGAATCAATTATTGAAGTAATTCAAAAAATGGTGCAGGAAGGACAATCTCGAGAAAAGATTGTTCAAACTTTGCGTGATTTGGGTGTTAATGATGAGCAAGCAAAAAAATTATTGTTGATTGCAGAAGCAGATACTTTTACTTTGTTAAAAAAAGAAATTAATTCTCTTGTTGAAGAAGAGTTTCAAGAACAAAAAAAAGGTTTTCAAGAACAAATACATACTGATTTGGCTAGGATTGAAGAGTCAGAAAAAGGACAAATTAGAAAGTTAGCAATGGATGAGCTTGGTGAAGCGAAAGAAGATATAATGAAAGAATCGCGTTCTTTTGAAGATAGAATAAATAAGATGATTGGTTCTTCACAAAAAACAGTTACAATGGTTAAAGTTGCACTTGATTCAATAAATGAAAGAATATCTCAAATGGAATTAGATGTTGAGCAATTAAAAGTTCATAAATTTAGAAAAAAATCAATGTTTTTTTCTTACTCAATGCTCGGTTTGGGTGCAGTATTGTTAGTTGTTGCAATTGCATTATTTATAATTCAATTTGCGAAATTAGATGCTTCTCAAATGGTTATGCTTTCAATTTTAATAATAGCTAGTATTACTTTGATGTTTGCCTCAATAATTGGTTAATTAATTTTTTTTAAAAAACCAAAGTTCTATTTTTTGTTAAACCCATGCCTTTTTATTTTAAATGTTTCAAAATTTTAATAGAGAGCGTGTCAAAAAAGGTGAGATGATGGTTGAAAATGAAATAAAAGAAGCTCGAGTTGATGAAAATGAAGAAGACGTTGAAGAAGTAGAAGAAGAAAATGATGAAGAAATGAGAGAAAATGTTGAAGATGAAGGTAAATTGCCATTTCCTCGTGCAACTATTACAAAAATTGTTAGAAAAAACATTAAACAAGGGAAGCAAATTAAAGGAACAGTAAAAGATGAAATGAACCTTTGGGTTGCTCAAATGATAGAAACAATTGCAGGAAAAATGAACTCTCAACCATATACTTTTGTAAATTATGATATGTTAAAAGAAGCAATTGCTCCTTATGAAGAAATACAGGATATTAATAAACAAAGAGAAGATTTGAAAAAACATATTTTAAAAATAAGTGAAGAGTGTGATTCTTTAATAAAAAAAATAGATTCAGTTGATAAAAAAACAGCTATTAATTTAAGTTTGGAAGATGATAAATTACCATTTCCAAAAGCAACTATAACAAACAAATTACGTTCTTCGCTTGATGAAGGAAAAACAATTAAAGGTCCAGTGAAGCGTGGTTTAAATGTTTGGTTAGGAAGAGTAGTTGCAAATGTTTCTAAAAAAATGGATTCGTTTCCTTACCCTTATGTTGATAGATCAATGTTCAAAGATGCAATAGAACCATATGAATCAATTTCAGAAATTGAATTAGAAAAAGAAAGAATAATTCAACAAATGGAATCAATCAAAACAGCATGTGCTATTTTGCAAAGTGAAGTTGAAAGAAAATTCAAAATGTAACGCCCGCTCACTCAGGCGGCGCGTGGGGGCACCTTCGGTAGCCCGGTACAAATCAAAGTTTCAGATTTAATTTTTCTCTAATCTTTTTTGCAACTGCACCATTTGGATTGTAAAATAAGAAACTTGCTAGTTGTCCGAAATTATTTTTGCAACCTTCTTTCAAACTTCCTTTTTCAAAATCAATTATCACGGGAACATATTTGTTATCTTCTTTTTTTACTAAAATATTTTTTCCAACTTGTAATTGATTATGCCTCAAACCAATTTCATCCAAAATAATTCCCTGCCTCAATAATTCTTTCAAAAAATTATATAACTCTTCTTTTTTCATTTCATCAAATTCTTTTGTAAAAACAAAATCCAAAAACTTTTTGCCAGGAATATATTCCATTATAACAAAATTCTCTTCAAAATTCACCTCTTCTAACTTGGGTCCAACGCCAACTGAATTTGCTAGCTTCAGCATTTTCCCTTCTCTTTCAGCAAGGTTTTTTCTATTGCTTTTTTCCCTAACTTCTTTCATTGCAAGAACTTTTCCTTGCTCATTTTTAACAAGCCAAATATAACTACTCCACCCTTTTGCAATTTGCTTAATTTTAGTGTATTTCATGTCAATATTATTAATTAAATCATTAATAATTATTGTTTTAGTGGCAGAACCCTATCATAAGCTTTATATAACTTTTTTTATCCAAATTAGTCAGGTTGGTCTGATTTTGAGTTTATCAATTTTGAGGTGGTTTTATGGCTGAACAACAACAAGATAATGCGTTTATGAATGAAGGTGCAAGAAGAACAAAGGGAAGAGATGCACAAAGAATGAATATTTTAATTGCGAGAGCAGTGGCTCAAGCAGTAAAATCTACTTTGGGTCCAAAAGGAATGGACAAAATGATTGTTGATGATATGGGTGATGTAATTGTTTCCAATGATGGAGCAACAATTTTATCTGAGATGGCTATTGAACATCCTGTTGGAAAAATGATGGTTGAAGTAGCAAAAACACAAGATGAAGAAGTTGGTGATGGAACAACAACAGCAGTAGTTCTAGCTGGAACTTTTTTAGAAAAAGCAGAAAAATTATTAGATGATTCAATTCATCCAAGTGTAATAATTAATGGTTATAGAATGGCTGCGCAAAAAGCAAAAGAATTTTATGAACAAGCTTCAGAAAAAGTTACTTTTGAAGACAAGAAATCTTTAGAAACATTAGCACTAACTTCAATGACTGGAAAAGCAGCAGAATCAGCAGAAGAATTATCTGATATTGTTGTAAAAGCAATTCAAAATGTTGCTGACAAAGAAGGCAACAAAATGGTTATTGATCATGATAACATAAAATTAGAAAAAAAGACTGGTGCATCATTAAAAGATTCACAATTAATTTCAGGAATAGTAATTGATAAAGAAATTGTTCATTCAGGAATGCCAAAAAGTATTGAAAATGCAAAAATTGCATTGCTTGATGTTGCATTAGAAATTAGTGAACCAGAAAATGATACAAAAATACAAATCTCTACACCTGATGAATTACAAGCTTTCATTGACCAAGAAGAAGCTCAATTAAAAAATATGGTTTCTTTGATTGAAGGCACAGGAGCAAATGTAATTTTCACACAAAAAGGAATTGATGATTTAGCACAACACTATTTAGCAAAAAAAAATATTGTTGCAGTAAGAAGAGTAAAAAAATCTGACATGGATGCTCTTGCAAGAGCAACAGGCGCAACAATAGCAACAACAATAAAAGAATTATCAGCAAAAGATTTAGGAAAAGCAGGAAAAGTTTATGAGAAAAAAGTTTCAGGAGACGCAATGGTTTTCGTTGAAGGCTGTAAAAACCCAAAATCAGTTTCAATTTTAATAAGAGGTGGAACTGAACACATTGTTGATGAAACAGAAAGAGCATTAGTTGATGCAATTGGAGCAGTTTCTTCAGCATTAAGAATTGGAAAAATTTTAGTTGGAGCAGGCTCATGCGAAATGGAAGTTTCTGTAAAATTAAGAGATTATGCAAAAACAATTGGTGGAAGAGAACAACTGGCAATTGAATCATTTGCAGAAGCACTAGAAATAATCCCACGAACACTTGCAGAAACAGCAGGAATGGATCCAATAGACGCTTTAGTTGAATTAAGAAGCAAGCACTCAAAGAAAGATGGAAAATACTTTGGTGTTAACGTTTACAAAGGAAAAATAGAAGATATGCAAAAATCAAATGTGCTAGAGCCATTGCAAGTTAAAACACAAGCAATTGATTCAGCATCAGAAGTTGCAGAAATGATTTTGAGAATTGATGACATAATTTTAGGTTCATCAAGAGCACAACCACAAATGCCTCCAGGGGGCATGGGTGGAATGGACGGAATGGGAATGTAAGCACATTTTCGTTTGTGCGACCCGAAGAATTTTGGTATTGCTTTTAGCAATACCAAGAAAGCTTTTTTTGACAAACTAATTTTTATTCTCTTTCTTTCTATTATTTTCATGCAAAATAAAATAGTAATTATTGCAGGAACAAGTGGTTCGGGAAAAACCACTATTGCAAATGCTTTGTTAAAAAAATTTCCAAATATGGAAAAACTAATTACTTGCACAACAAGAGAAAAAAGAAAAGATGAAATAAATGGAAAAGATTATAGATTTGTTTCACAAGAGCAATTTCAAAAATATATTGAAAATAATGAATTGTTAGAGCATGAGAATTATGGAAAAAATATTTATGGTTCATTAAAGAGTGATGCAGAAAAATTGTTTAAAAAAAATAAAATTGTTTTATTTGTTTTAGAGCCAAAAGGAGCAATGACAATTTCAAAAAAGTTTCCTGATGCATTAACACTTTTTTTGAAAGCACCTTCTTTAGAAGAATTAAAAAAAAGATTTGTGATTAGGGGAGATTCAAAAGAAAAAGCAGATGAAAGAATTGAATTAGTAAAAAGAGATTTATCATTTGAGAAAAAGTTTAATCACACAATAATAAATGACAAATTAGATGAAACAATTTCTGAAGCTGAAAAACAAATAATTAATTTTATTAATAAATAAATGTGTTAATTATTTTTGTTGATAAATAAAAAAACCAATTTATTTTATTAATAAATAAAAAAACTATTTTTTTGTATTGGCAAGCAAAAAAGTAATCTTTATATATGATTGGAACCTAATTCTTTTAGTGAGTTTATGGAAGAAATTTTGGGAGCATTATATTCATCGTTTGTTGCATCTTTACCTAGTCTTTTGATTGCGATTGTATTTATCGTTTTAGGTTTAATATTTGGGCTTGTTGCAAAATTTATTATTTCAAAAATAGTTTCATCAATGGGTATTGATGAGTGGTTTGAAGAACAAAATCTTTTAGCAGCGATTGGTAATAAAACTTTTTCTGAAGTTTTTGGAACAATTGTAAAGTGGTACATTTTTTTTGTATTTTTGAAACAAGCAGTTGAGTTAGTAAATTTGATGACTTTAAATGAAGTGCTTGGTTTTTGGATACAATATGCATTATTAGTGATAGTTGCGGCAGGTGTAGTAATTGCTGGATTAATAATTGGTAGATTTGCTAGAAATGCGATAGAAGCAACTAAACATTCACTAAGAAGAATATTTGGTTTGATGTTGGAGTTGATGGTTGTTTATGTTGCAGTTGTAATGGCAATAAGTATTCTTGGTTTACCAACTCGTCTATTAGAGTATGCTTTTTTGATTGCTATTGGTGGAGTTGTCTTAGCAGTTAGTTTGATGGTTGGGATTGGATTTGGTTATGCTTTGAAAGATGAAGCAAAAAACATTATCAAAGAGTTAAAAAAACCTGAAAAGAAATAGTAATTTTCTCAAAATCTATTTTTTGTAAATATTTAGTTTTCTTTTTATAATTAAGCATTTTAAAGCTTTCTTACCTGATTTTCTTATAGTTTAGGTTAATTAGATAAGGGCTGTTGAGCGAAGCGAAACACCCAAAGTGCTCAAGAAAAACATTCGTTTTTCGGGTCACGCAAACTTTGGAGTTTGCTAGATGCCTGATTTTGCAGGCGCTGGACGCTTAGCTCAGTGGTGGAGCAATAGTCTTATACACTATAGGTCGGCGGTTCGAATCCGCCAGTGTCCATGAGCCTTTAAAAAAGGCTCGCGAAATTTGATGCAACTTTGTTAAAGTTGCATGCACTTCTTTTGCTGTTGCAAAAGACCTGCACTAGAAAAAAATACGCGAAAGAATTTGGCTGTTTTCAACAGCCAGAAAGCAGTGAAAAGAAATGTCAAGAAAAGATTTTGAAGAAAAGATTTCCAGTTACTGGGAAAAAAATAAAATGTTTGAAAGAAGTATAGAAGAAAGACCTGAAGAGAAACAATATGTTTTTTATGATGGCCCACCATTTGCAACTGGTTTACCTCATCACGGGCACATTTTAGGTTTAACAAGTAAAGATGTTTTTCCAAGATATTGGACAATGAAAGGTTTTCGTGTAGAGAGAAAATGGGGTTGGGATTGTCATGGATTACCAATTGAAAATGTTGTTGAAAAGGAATTGAAATTAAAAAATAAACATGAAATTGAAGAAATGGGAATTAGTAAATTTAATGAAACTTGCCGATCACAAGTTTTAGCTTTTGCAGAAGAATGGAAAAAAACTGTTCGCATTTTAGGAAAGTGGATTGATATTGATAATTCTTACAAAACAATGGATCAAACTTATATGGAAACCATTTGGAATATTTTCAAAAAATTTTATGATGAAGGGTATGTTTACGAAGGAAAAAAAGTATTAATGTATTGTCCTAGATGTCAAACACCATTAGCAAATTCAGAAATACAAATGGATGATTCTTACAAAGATGTTACAGAAAAAACAGCAACAGTTGCTTTCAAAATAAAAGGAAAAGAAGAATATTTGTTAGCATGGACAACAACACCATGGACATTGATTGGAAATGTTGCATTAGCAATTAATCCAAATATGGATTATGTTAAAGTAAATGTTTTTGACAAAATTTATATAATGGCAAAAGATTTGGTGGAAGCAACATTTAAACACTATGAAATTATTGAAGAATTTAAAGGGAAAAAAATTCTTGGAACAGAGTATGAACCATTATACAAATTTGATAGAAAAGAAAAAGGTTATTATGTGATTGATGGAAAAGAAAATGTAACAAGTGAAGATGGGACTGGATTAGTTCATATGGCAATTTATGGTGAATTTGATTATGAAATGATAAGAAAATATAACTTGCCAATTGTACAACACATTGGACAAGATGGAAAATTAGTTGAAGGTCCTGAACAATGGAAAGGAAAGTGGTTCAAAAATCTTGATGCTGATGTTTTAGAAGATTTATACAACAGAGGAATTTTAATAGAATCAAAAACTTATACTCACTCTTATCCTTTCTGCTATAGGTGTTCAACACCATTAATTTACAATGCAGTTGATTCTTGGTTTATTGATATTCAAAAATTAAAGCCAGAATTGATAAAAAAATCAAAGGATATTAATTGGTATCCAGAAAATATTGTAAATAGATTTAATAATATTTTAGAAACCGCGCCCGATTGGAATATTTCCCGTAATAGATATTGGGCAACAGCAATTCCAATTTGGCGTTGTGATTGTGGAGAAATAAAAGTAATTGGTTCAATAAAAGAATTGAAAGAAAATGCAATTGAAAAAGTTTCTGACAAAGTAGATTTACACAAACATATTGTTGATGATATACATTTGAAATGTAAATGTGGAAAAAAAATGCAAAGAATTCCGGAAGTTTTAGATTGTTGGTTTGAATCAGGTTCAATGCCTTTTGCCGCAAAGCATTATCCTTTTGAGAATAAAGATTGGATGAAAGAAAATTATCCTGCTGACTTCATTTCAGAATATGTTGCACAAGTTAGAGCATGGTTCTATTATATGCATGTAATTGGTGTTTTCATGAAAGGAAAAACTCCTTTCAAAAATGTTGTTGTTTCAGGAACAATTTTAGCTGGCGATGGAACAAAAATGTCTAAATCAAAAAGTAATTACACTCCTCCTGACAAAATATTTGATTTGTATGGTGCTGACTCAATGAGATTTTATTTAATGTCTTCACAATTAATGCGAGCACAAGATTTGAATTTTATTGATGACAATGTAAAAGAAATTAGTAGGAAATTAATTACAATATTATCCAATGTAAATAATTTTTACAAATTATTTGGTTTGGAAAATAAAGAATTTAATAAACAGGATTCAAAAAATATTTTAGATAAATGGCTTTTGAGTAAAACAAATAGGTTGATAAAAAATTCTACAAAGAATTTTGATGAGTATAATACAACAGATGTTTGTTTAGAGATTCTTGATTTTGTTGATGTGTTATCAACATGGTATGTGAGAAGAAGCCGAGACAGATTTAAGAGTGCTGACAAAAAAGAAAAATCAGAAGCAATTCAAACATTAGCATTTGCACTTGACAAATTATCATTAGTTCTTGCGCCAATTGCTCCATTCATTTCAGAAGAAATTTATCAAACTTTAAGAAATGCTAATTTTGAAAAGAATATTTCTGTGCATTTAGAAAAATGGCCAAAATTTGATGATTCAAAATTAAATGATGATTTAGAAAAACAAATGTTAATTGTGCGAGATGTAGTGAGTAAGGGACTTGATGAAAGAATTCAAGTTAAAATTGCTGTAAAGCAACCGCTTGCAAAAGCAATAATTTCTGGTGCAGAAATTGATGAAGAATTATTTGATTTAATTAAAGATGAATTGAATGTTAAAAAAATAGAATTGAAAAAAGCTAAAGAATTGAAAGTTGAATTGGATACAAAAATGACTCCTGAATTGGAAGAAGAGGGTGTTGCAAGAGAATTAGTAAGAAAGATAAATGATTTGCGAAAAAAATCAGGTTTGACAATACAAGATAGAGTTGAATTAAAAGTTGAAACAAAAAGTAAAGTTGTTCAAAATGCAATAAAAAATTTTAATGATTATATTTCTCATTCCGTTCAAGCGAATAAATTAGAAGTTGCAAACAATGATGGAAATGAATTTGATATAAAAGAAGAAAAAGTAAAAATTGAATTAAAGAAAAAATAAAAACTATTTTTTTAAAATTTTAACAGAACTAATTTTTAGTTTAGCTAATTTTTTTTTATGTTAATTGAATTTCTAATTAAGCAGTCATCATTAGTCTCAATGCTATCATCGCAATTATTACAACTATTGCAACTCCAACAACAAAATAAGGGCTTAATTTTGGACTCTTACTTTCAGCATCAAAAAATCTAGTAATTCCTATTGCTGAACTTGGTCCTCCGCTAGGAGCTGCTCTGTTTTTAGTAAACTTTACCATTTAACCACCATTATTAAATATCAAAACATTTCTATATATTATTAGGAATTAAAGAAGTTTTTAAAGGATAGTGTTTGAGTATGGAAACAATGGATATTGCTGATTTGGGCTTTAAAGTGATTGGTGTAATTGTTTTGATTGTTGTTTTATTGTTCATCGTTACTTGGGCAGGAATGATTAAATGTTCAGCAATTCCTTTTTGGTGTGATATTTATGAAACAGTTTTGGGCTCTCCACGTGTTTTAATTGTCCAAGGTGATGAGGGGTTAGGTAATCCAGAATTATTAAAAGAATTTTTACAAGATCCTCAAAAGGTTGGAGTAAATGCTGTTGATATTGCTAATTTGAGTAGTGTCTCTCTCGGAAACTTAAAACGCTACCAATTAGTTATAGTTGAGAAAGCAAAAAAAATGGATATGGATCAATTACAAATGTTTATGGATTATGTTCAATTAAATGGTGGAAGATTAGTTTGGGTGGGTGATGCTGGAACAGTTCGTGGAGATGATGAGCTAGATGATTTAATTGATGTTAATTCCGTTTCTTCATTACTTGATAACCCTTGGGCAAGAGCAGTAGAAAATGATTCAGATTATTCAGTTGTTAATTTTGATGAATTTTTAGGATTAAGATATATTGGAAATTATTGTAAAGAGTTTAATTGTAATGAGGGGGATTTTGGTGTTGGAACAATGAAACCAGAACTTACTGGCGATCATCCGCTAATTTATGGAGCTCATCCAGCATTAGAATACAGAATAAATTCAGAAAGAGATTTTTCTTTGGTGAAGCAATTTCCAAATGTTTCAAATAGTAATATAGTAATGACACTTGATTTTGGTGCAGTAAAACAAGGTATAGCAAATTCTTTCCCAAGAAATGTTCCTTTAATAGCCACATCTGGTTTAGGTGAACGAGTTGCCTATTATGCTTTCCCAATAGAAAACTTTTGTGAAGATAATAATTATCCAAATGCTTGTATTTTATTATTAAAAAATATGTATTATGGAATGCTTGGGAAATAATTTTTTGATGAGCTAGCCCAGAATTCTTTCTAGAAAGGTTTATTAATAACTAGATCATTATTTCATCAATTGTCTTTTAGAAAGAATTAAAAAGACTTAAAGACAATATATTAACAGATTAATTGAAGGGAGTGAAAAACGATGTATGGTGACGAAGGTGGTGCGGATCCTGGCCCAATTGGTGGGGGTTTGCAAAGATTCAACCTAGAAGGATTGATTCCTTTAATTTTATTAGTGATTATTGGAATTGCTTCGCTAAATTATTTTGGAGTAATTGATATTCCATATCTTCCGAAAGGAAGTTCGCATGTGCAGGTATTGTTTATTGGGGAGCCTTCTCTTGGAGAGAAAGTTGTTCTTGATAACTTATCATATATGCTAACATATAGACAGAGGGCTGCTGGGACATTCGGTAACGGGGCATCTGAAGAATTATCACAATATGATATTGTGATTTTAGATCAAAGTTTAACAGAAAAAAGTGTATCAGTTTCTCTTGGAGAAGCTATACAAAATTATGTAAGTAAAGGTGGAAAACTGATTGTAGTAAAAAATTCAGGAATCTATCAAAACATTGGGCTTGGTGGGGCTGTTGCAACAGATGTTATTGGATGGAAAGCAACATTTGGTGACATAATTCCGGCTGAATGTGTTCTTGGGAGTGATGGTGCGCCAACTTGTCAAGAAGGAAGAGAAATTTCTTTAGTTGGAAGGATTAGAAGGCAAGATTATGATCACCCAATAATGATGGGGATTGAATTAACTCCTGCTGAAGGAATGGCTCCTTACTCATTGCAAACATTTGCAATTCAAGCAAATGAAGGTGCAAAAACAATTGCATACATTCAATCTGAAGGAACACCAAAATCATATCCAGCAATTTTAGAAAAGAAATCTATAATTGGTGGAAAAGTAATATACTTTAATTACGACCCTGGATATACACCAGGAGTATTAACAAACACAATAAAATATTTAAGTTAAAACAAAGAAGATAAGAAGTAGCTAATGCTACTTCTCCTCCCTTCTTTTAAAATTCTTTTTTTTTGATTTTTCTAATTCATTTCCTTTGATTATTTAATTAACTTTTATTTGAAACTTTTTCTTTGCTTTGTTTGTATAAGTTTCTTTTAAAAAACTTTTATTCTTATATTTGGTTAATTAATTTCTTTGGAGGAATCAATAATGGCAAAAGAAACAAAAAAAACAAAAGAAACAAAAAAAGAAGAGACTAAAACTGAGGTAGTTGAAAATGCAGGTAATTTTGTTTTTGTAGGAAAGAAAGGAGTAATGGCTTATGTTTTAGCAGTTGTAACCCAATTTGGTACTGGTGCAAAAGATGTAACAATTAAAGCAAGGGGAAAGTCAATTTCTCGAGCAGTTGATGTTGCAGAAATTTCAAGAAACAAAGGTGAAGGAATAAAATTAGAAAGTATTAGCATTTCAACTGAAGAAGTAGTTACTGAAGATGGTAAGCCATTAAAAGTTTCAGCAATTGCAATAAAATTAAAAAAATAATTTTCTTAATTTAAGGGCGAAAGCCCTTCTTGTTTTTCTTAAGGGATTTTTTTAATTAAGTAAAAGTTTTTAAAGTTGAAAAGTTTAGTCTTCTTATGCATGGCAAGTTTTTTTTATTATTTGGGCTCTTTACAAGTTTTTTATTGATTGGATGTGTATCAACAAATGAGGCAAATACAAATCCTGGTGCTCCGATAACAGAAATTAGTTTATCGCCTCCTTCAGGTTGGGAACAATTCACAGAAAGTGACTCAAATGGGATATATGTTGCAATGTTTTCAAAAGAAGCAAATCTTTGTTTTTTTTCACTTAGCAAAGTTGATAAAAAGAGTTTTTTAGAAAATCAATTTGGAGTAGAGTCTTCCAAATCTGAAGATATTGGAATAAATGAAATTAGTAAATTTATGGTTGATGATGCTGAAAAAAATGAATATGTTATTTTAAAAAGTGGAGAAGCACTATTTTCTGGAAAGAATGGAGTTTATGTTGAACTTAGAACAAACTATTCCAAAGAAATTGGAAACTTTTTATCCTCATCTGTTATTGTGGTTGATAGAAACAATATTTTTATTTGGGGTTACTCAGGCCCATTAGAAGATTGTGAACCAATAAAAAATGAACTTGACCTGATGATAAACTCAGTCCAACTTAATTGATAGTGGGTTTAGTTCAAATATTTTTCTTAACACACAAAGTATTTAAACAACAAAAACTTATTCTTGAAAGTGAGTGTTATGGTTGAAAGAGTTCAAGAATATAAGGGTTATATTGATAGAAATTACATTCCAAGCAAAGAAGATTTGATTTGTGAATTTTTTGTTGAACCTGCAAAGGGAGTAAGTTTTGAATCAGCTTGTCAAAGAGCTACTTCAGAATCAAGCATTGGTACTTGGACAGATATTGGAACAATGACTCCTTCATTATTTGAAAAACTTTCTCCAAAAATATTTTCTCTAAATAAAAAAACTGGAATTTTCAAAGTTGCATATTCAAAAGAACTTTTTGAAGAACATAATGTTTCTCAAATAACATCGGCGATTGCAGGAAATTTATTTGGAATGAGTGATGTAAAAAATATTAAATTAATGGATATTAATTTTCCAGATTCTTTCATAAGGCATTATTCAGGTCCAATGTATGGTATTGAAGGAATTAGAAAATTTATGAAAGTAAAACATCGTCCTTTTGTTGGAACAATAGTAAAACCAAAAGTTGGTTTGAATGAAGAGCAACACGCAAAAGTTGCTTATGAATCTTGGCTTGGGGGTTGTGATTATGTTAAGGATGATGAAAACCTAACATCAATGACTTTTAATAAATTTGATAAGAGAATAAAATTAACATTGAAAGCGAGAGATAAAGCAGAAAAAGAAACAGGTGAACAAAAAGCATATTTAGCAAATGTTACTGCGCCTTATCCAGAGATGGTTAGAAGAGCAAAAGAAGTAATGCGAAATGGTGGAGAATTTATTATGGTTGATGTGCTTACTGTTGGTTGGTCAGCAGTTCAAGCATTAAAAGATGAAAATTTTAGAGTAATTATTCATGGACATAGGGCAATGCATGGTGCTATGACAAGAAATCCAAAACATGGAATATCAATGTTAACAATAGCAAAGTTGTGTAGATTAATTGGTATTGATCAATTACATGTTGGTGGGATAGTTGGAAAAATGTATGAGGGCAAAAAAGAAGTTGTTTCTGTTGGAGAGGCAATTGAGCAACAAGTTGTTTCTGAAAGTATTTTTAAGCACAGATTGCAAGAAAATTGGCTTGGTTTGAAACCAATGATGGCCGTTTGTTCCGGGGGCCTATCTCCTCCAAAAGTTGCTCCTTTAATTCACGCTATGGGTAGAGATATAATTATTCAAGCCGGTGGGGGCATTCACGGCCACCCTGGTGGCACAATAGCTGGAGCAAAAGCCATGAGACAAGCTGTAGATGCAGAAATGTATGGAATTAGTGCTGAAGAATATGCAAAAACCCACAAAGAATTAGCAGAAGCTCTAAAAAAATGGGGCAATTATAAGAGAAAGTGATGTTTCTGTGAGTAAATATTTAATTGGGGTTGGAGGAATCCTAGCAATTACTGGTGCTATTTTGGGAGTTATTGTTGCTAGTGCAAAACCCTGTATTGATATTTGTTATACTTTGCAAGATTTTACTTTAATTGGGATATTAATTGCGCCTGGTGTAATAATTCTTGTTATGGGTTTAATTAGAACATATCTAGCAGATAAACGTAAAGTTAACATTTCTTAGTTATTGAAAAGGATTGGTTTCCTTTTCTAAACGCGAAAAGTATATATATGTCATGACACTATCATGATATACCATGACTAATCATGATAATTATGAAGGTTTTGACGCTCAAAAGTTATTGACTGACCTTAACGCGGTAAAGCGTATTTCTCCTGAGTTCAATGACTTAAGTGTTGACATCCAAGAAATCATGAAAGAGTCAAGCAATCCAGCTTTCTTAGCTGCCCTTCTATTCAAGCTTTCTGAAGAAAGAAAGGAAACGAATAGAATCCTTAAAAGCTTAGAAGAAAAATTCTTGAAAATTCAAGAATTATTAATGAAGAGCTCCTCTAACTCCCACACAGTAGAGGAAACAATTCTGTCAGAACCTGATCAACATATAATGCAACTAATTGAAGAAACAGGTCAGGTTTCAGCAGAGCAAATTAAAGAACGCCTTGCCTATAAGAATACAAACGCTGCTTCACAGCGTTTAAGTAAACTTGTGAGAGAGGGACATTTGAAGAGGATACGCTCCGGAAGGAGAGTTCTTTTTGTACGTCAACACCCAACCCAAAGTACATCTCTTTGAATGCCCTTCCTCCTTTGCCATGCCGAAGTGATTCGGCATTGAATCTTTTACTTGAATTCTTTATGCGAAATAATTAATTTTTAGAATTAGTTTTTCTTAACATCTTCTTTTATCATTTTTATTATTTCAGGAAATTTAGAAATTTTGAAATGTCCATTTTTGCTTTTATAAATTTTTATTATTGCTTTTGGTAATTTTTTTCTATATTTTTCAGCGTGAGAAACTGGCACAACATCATCATCTTTTGAAAACATTAAATAAAGATTTTTAGTATTTTTTTCAAGCAATAACAAATTAGATTTTAATCTAAACCCACCAACTAAATCTTCTGTTGGAATTGAATTATCAAAAGGTGGGCAAATTAAATAAACTGAAAGAACTTTTTTTGGAAGTTTATTTTCTGACAAATACTTTGCTAAAAATATTCCGCCTAAAGATTTTCCAACAAGAATTTTTTTCCCTTTTAGTAAATTAAGGTGTTTCTCAAAAATAATTTTCCATTCATCGTACTTTGAATCTTCTGAATTTGGCATTCTTGGCCTTATAATCTCAAATTTTTTTCCAAGTGTTTTAGTAAAATATTCATCTGACCATTCTTTCCTAAAAAGAGAAACTTTTTTGTTTTTCAAATATTTTAAATAATCTTTTTTGTTTTTAAATGTCATTCCGCCATGAATATATAAAACTTGAATTTTGTTTGTCAAATTAATCACTTAAATTCTTTAAATTGCATTGGGCTACCAAATGCAAAAACATTTGCAGGAACATCTTTGTAAATGGTTGAATTAGCACTTACTAATGCTCCGTCGCCAATTGTTACTCCTGGCAAAATAAAGCTTCTAGCTCCAATTAAAACATTTTTTCCGATTTTTATTTTTCCATATCTAAATTCAGTTACATTAAATTCATGGCAAGAAATAAAAGTTTCTTGTCCAATAACAACATTATCTCCAATTTCGATAAGTTCGGGAAAGAAAATATCCATTCTACAATCAGGCATTATTTGAACATTTTTTCCTATTTTCATTCCCATTGATTTGTAAAAAAATTGATTTCCTTTTCCTGGTGTTCTTGAACCAAGCCAAGCCAACAACCAGTTTTTCATTACAATTAAACCAGATTTTTTTTTCTTCCAACCTTCTGAACTTTTTCCTTTTTCAGTTTTAATTATTTCAATATTTCTCATGATAAATAAACACTTTCTCTCAATAAAAAACTTGCCTTTGTTTAATAATTAGGCTTTATCAAAAACTTATTATACAACTAATTCCTCTCTAAGTAATGCAACAGAACTTTTCACAAGCGCCAGCAGTTATTGGACGTGATTTGGATGACATTGATAAGTATGGTTCAGAAGGAACAGCTTATTTAGGAAAAGTAGTAATGTCTTCTGGGGAGCGTCCAGTTTTGGGAAGAGAAGTTTTGGTTGATGTTGCTAGACCTCACTTAATGCTTATTTGTGGAAAAAGAGGTGGGGGAAAATCTTACACTCTTGCAGTTCTAATGGAAGAGATGGCTAGGTTAGATCCAGCAATAAGAAATAGAGTTTCAACAATTACAATTGACACCGTTGGAATTTTTTGGGGTTTAAAACTTCCTGCTGGAGAAAAAGAAGCTAAAGAATTAGCTGAATGGAATTTAATTCCTGAAGCAACTAATGCAAGAGTTTTTGTTCCTAAAGGGCAAATTGATTTTTATAAAGAAAAAGGTTTACCGATTGATGGTGCTTTTACTTTGAAATGTTCAGAATTAGAAGAAACAGAATGGATGGCATTATTTCGTTTGAGTTGGGCTGACCCACAAGGAGTATTAATTTCAAGAGTTGTTCAAAGAGTAAAAGAAAAAATTGGAACCTATTATGGAATTGATGATTTAATTTCAGCAGTAAAAAGTGATGATGAAGCAAAAGATGAAATCAAACAATCTTTAGTTAATAGGTTACAAGTTGTAAAATCTTGGGGTTTAATAGAAAGAGATGGAACAAAAATTGAACAATTAGCTCAACCAGGAGCAATAACTGCAATTGATGTTTCTGCGTATAGACAAACAGTTGGTGCTGAAGGAGTAAAAGATATTGTTGTTGCATTAATTGGAAAAAAGTTATTTGAAAAAAGAATGTTATTTAGAAAAGAGGAAGAAATAAAATTAATTAAAGAAAATAAAAGAACAAGTAAGATGCCAATTGTTTGGCTAATGATTGATGAAGCACACATGTTCATGCCGAAAGATGAACCAAATATTGCATTGCCAGTTTTATTAGAGTGGGTTAGAGTTGGTAGACAACCTGGATTAGGCCTTATCCTTGCAACACAACGTCCAGAAAAATTACACCCTGATGCAATTTCTCAATGTGATTTATTTATTTCTCACAGAATGACTTCTCAACCAGATATTGCTGCAGTTGGACAATTGCGCCCAACTTATATGTCAACAGATCTTGACAAGTTGTACTCAGAAATGCCTAGACAAAAAGGATTTGCACTTGTAATTGATGATAACACAGAAAAAGTTTGGATGATAAAAGTTCATCCTAGAAGAAGTTGGGATACAAGTGTTACAGCAAATGCATTCCTTGTTTAAAATGTGAGACAAAGCTAATTTATAAAAAAGTTTATTCTAAAAAGTATAATTTTTTATTTAATTAGATAATATAAAAAATAAGATTTTTTTATTGTATTTCAATTCTAGCAATTTTTCTAATATTAGTATTATCACTTTCAACAACTATTTGATTACTTGATTTTAGAGTTATTTTTGCATTACTTGTTTCAAAAACAATATTTCTAAACATTCTTTTTCCAATTAACAAATCAAGAGTTTGTGGTAGTAATTCTTTTTGCACAACAATCCCAGTTCCAGTTTTACATAAACCTAATTCAATTGCAACTTCGCCCAAATCAATTGTTCCAACATATTCAGGTTTTACTGAAATTAAATCAGCATCAAGTTCAGCAATAGCTTCTTCTAAAAATAATATTGTTTGAGTTGAGGCATCAAAAGAAAAAGTCTTTTTTATTCTTAATGATTCAACAAAATCAGAAACCCTTTCTTTGTATATTTCTTGTCTTGAAAGTTGTGCCCTTAAATCTCTAAAATCACTTTCAATACTAGCAAAAATATCAATTATTGCTTTATCTTTAAATTCTTCACTTATTTTTTCTCTAGCTTTTGGGTCAGAAATAGTTCTTGCTTTAATATTATTTAACTCATCAAGTATTTTACAAAAGTTATCATTAACTTGTTTAACGCCTTGTAAATCCTTTTTTACCTTAAGTAATTCTGATTCTAATTTTGTAGCAAGCACTTGCCAACACCCGTCAATATTATCAATTTAGAAGTATTTAATCCTTTTTGTCCCGCTTTTCTTTCTTATTTTTGCCTTAGAAAACATTTTTAATAACTAGACAAGAAAAATCTTTCGGATACAATGAAAAAGCAAGTGAAAAAAAGCAATAAACTTACTAACTCAGAAGACTTTAATTTGATTAAATTTGTAAAAAAACAAGAATTTTTTGTTTTAAGCTTGTTATTTATTTTCCTAGCTCTTGCATTTATTATTCCTAATTATTGGGGTTTAATGCCATTAAATTACAGCCCTTTCACAAGCATGTATCTTCAAGAATTTGATAAGGAAGTTTATTCAAATGAAGAATTTTGTTTTGAATTAGTTTTAGATATTCAGGGACAACCTGTTTTTAGAAATAATTTAGTTATTTTTGCAAATGATAATGTGCTTGATTTTCAAAAAGTATTTTTTTCAGATGAAAATTATTATAGCAGAATAATAAATTACAATTATTGCTTTGATGAAAATGTTTTGAGAAATGGTAATAATACAATAAAAGCAATGCTTGGAACAGAAAAAGTATTTTTCAACATTGAAAAGAAGCAAGGTGTTAGAAAAGAAACAACTTTTTTAATGGATTTTAAAGATGTGAATAATGAAGGAGTTTTTTTCTCTTTATTGTTAGAAAATTTTGATAGGTTTGAGCCATTATCAATTTTTGTTAATGGTAAATTAGATCACAAAGTTTATCCAGTTGAAGGAAGAAATAATTTTATTGAAAAACTTTCTCTTGCTGAAGGAAATAATTTAATTACACTTAAATTTAGGGATAAAGAAATTTCAAAAGAATATTTCTACACTTCGCCAGTAAAAATAAATCCTTTCCTTGGTTTAATATTATTTTTAATTGGCTTTTTTGTATTTGTTGGATTTGTTTTTTCTGAAGAAGATAACATTAGAAAATTTGCCCTGTCTTTTACAAGTTTATTTATTTTATTAATCGCAATTAGCTTTGCTCTAAATGTATTAAACTTACTTTCTTTAGTGAGTTTTTTTGCATTATACATTGTGTCAATTATAATAATTGCATTTATATTTAGACATAATTTTAAATTAACAGAACTAAACCTTTCATTCTTAGCTCACTTAAAAAATCCACTTCTTTTTTTAATAATTTTTGCAGCAATTGCTTTGCCTTTAGTGTTTAATGTTTTTACAGTGAGTAATTACTCTTATTGGAATGTTTATTATGAAAGACAATCAGCTTCTTTAGCAGAAAACTTTTCTCTTCCATTAGAGGATGAAATAAGTTACTTTGGAAGGCCTCTTGCTTTTATTCCAGGCTATTTCTTTTTTGATGCTTCAATTTCATGGCTCTTTGGTTTGGATGGTGCAATATTATTTGGTTTACTTCTGTGCCTTGCGAATTTATTTTTCCTGATTACATTATTTAGTTTTTGTAAAGCATTTAATTTTTCAATGAATAAAGCTGCGCTTTTTTATATTTTTATGTGGATGGAAAATTTTGTTAGAGGTGCATTATTTGTTAGCCCAAGACACGCATTTTCACTTGGTTTATTTTTAATAGCAATGATGCTTTTGCTTGAATATAGAAAAAAGATTCTTGCTGGTTTAACAATTGCTTTTTGTGGTTTTGTTCAAACACCTTTGCTTGTTGCTTTTCCAATTTTATATTTAATAATTACAAAAAAAATAAAATGGAAAGAATTAATTTTTGTAATGGTAATTGCTGTTGTAACTTTCTTAATTTTATATTTGCCAAATTTCCTAAACTTTGGAATGCTTTCGCAAGCTGATAAAGGCGCATGGGGATATTTGATTAATTATGACTTGCTAAATATTTTCCTTGATTTGGGTCCACTATTAGTATTTTTTGTTTTATTTATTTTGCCAGACATTTTAAGAAAAGATTTCAAATGGACATCTTACAGAATAAAATTATTAATTTTTGCAATACTTGGTTTACTATTCCAATTATTTGTTAGTTATAGATGGAATATTTTTAATACAATAAATATTGCATTATTTTTAGTAATTGCTTTGCCAGAAAAAGTTGTTTCACAAAAATACTTTTTGAGATTGTTTGCAATTTTGATATTGTTAATAGGTTTAGTGATGTCAGCAGGAATAAATTTGAGTCAGATAACTAATTATCAAACAACTGCTTTGGATTTCATTAATGAAAACTCTTCAACAAATGACAGATTACTAAATGATCCTCTTTTTGGACACTCATTAGCATTTTTTACAGAAAGACCAATAATGTCTGACCTTGCAGTTGAATATGCCCCGCAAAGCCAATTGGATGAAACATATAATTTCTTAGAAGATAGTAATTATGAAGTCCTAAAAAAATATGATATTAAATGGACTTATAGTCAAAGTTTAGTAGTTAATACACAAGCATTTGGAAGCAAAGTGTTAGATGATTTTTTAGAATTTGAAAGAATAGATAAGGTATTCACAAATAGCTTCTTTTATGTTCACTGGGTTGGAAAAAATCTTGATGAATAGATTTATTAAGAAAACATAACCAAATTTATTTTATTCACAGCTAGAACGAAGTTCTGGTGAATTATTTTGCACGGGTTGGGGAGCGGTCAAACCCACAGGGTTTAGGACCCTGTCGCTTAGTGCGTTCAGCAGTTCAAATCTGCTCCCGTGCATCAGCCTTTTAGAAAAAGGCTGGCGAAAATTTGATGCAACTTTGTTAAAGTTGCATGCACTTCTTTTGCTGTTGCAAAAGACCTGCCCTAGAAAATGCTTCGCATCGGCCTTTAAGAAAGGCTGGCGAAAAATTGTTTTGTCTGCAATGGAGAGACGAAGCAGTATCTTCGCTGTTGCTCGATACAGCTTGTGGGCTATTGAAAATTTGGTGCAACTTTGTTAGAGTTGCACAATAATTTCTTTTAATTCTTCATCAGTCACAAACTTTTTATTTTCTGCAATATTTTTGAATTGGAAAAATGCTTTATTTAGTTCTTCTTCATTTAATGAAAAACCAATTTCTTTTGCTTTTTCATTTAATGCATTTCTTCCGCTATGCTTTCCAAGAACAATATTTGTTTGGAGTCCAATTTCTTTTGGATTGATAAATTCATATGTGGATTTGTTTTTTATTATTCCATCTTGATGAATTCCTGCTTCGTGTGCAAAAGCATTCTTTCCAACAATTGCTTTATTTCTTTGAACATTAATTCCAGAAATACTTTCAACAATTTTACTTGAACTAAATATTTCTGAATAATTAATATCCATTTGGTATTCTCCCAAATAATCCTTTCTTGTTTTTAATGTCATTATGACTTCTTCAAGTGAACAATTTCCTGCTCTTTCACCAATGCCATTGATTGTTCCTTCAACTTGCCTTGCGCCATTTTTTATTGCTTCAAGAGTATTTGCAGTTGCAAGTCCCAAATCATTGTGGCAATGAACAGAAAGAATTGCATCATTAATATTTGGAACATTTTCTTTTATTCCTTTAATTAATGCGCCAAATTCATTAGGTATCATGTAACCAACTGTGTCCGGAACATTAATTGTTGTTGCTCCAGCATCAATCGTTTTTTCAATTACTTGATATAGAAATTCTTTATCAGTCCTAGTTGCATCCATTGCACTGAACTCAACATCCTCACAACAATTTTTGGCTTCCTTTACTGCATTAATTGACATTTCCAAAGCCTTTGCTTTGTTAATGTGAAATTGATTTTGCAAATGAATATTTGACGTTGACATGAATGTATGAATTCTTGGTTTTTTTGCAACACTTATTGCTTCCCAGCATTTTGTAATGTCTTCTTTTTTTGCTCTCGCAAGCCCTGCAACAATTGATTTTGTTACCTGTTCTGCTATTTCTTTTACTGATTCAAAATCATTATTGCTTGACATAGGAAAACCCGCTTCAATAACATCAACATTAAGTTTCTCTAATTGTTTTGCAATAATAACTTTCCCTTCCTTACTCATACTAGCTCCAGGACTTTGTTCCCCATCTCTTAGAGTAGTATCAAAAAACACTATTTTATTCATTTTAAATCCTCCAAAAAACTTTTTCTCTTAAAAAAATTTCTAGGCAAAAGGATTACGGAAAAAGTTTCAAAATGATTTTTTCCTCTTGCCTTACAAAGCAAGAAGTAATAATAAAGTCAAGCTTAAAGAATTAGAATTAATTTCTTTTTGAACAATTGACTTCATGAAATATATTGAACTAACCTTTATTTAAATTTAGTCTTTGGTTGATTTTTTATGTAATTAATTTGTTCGGAATAGATATTTATTCTTTAGAAGTATAAAGTAATTATGAATTTGAGAAAAAAGAAATCAGGCTTTCGTAAGCGAACATTTTCTGCTGGACTGGGTGCCTTGCTTGGTTTTACGGCTGCAAGTCAAGCACCTCGTTTTCATGAATCTTATAAAGAAACAAAAAGAGATTTTAACACAATTATGGGTGTGGCTTTTGAAAAAGGGCAGTACACTGTTGGTAAAAAAGTTAGAAGTGGAACAAAAATAAAAAATGGAAAAGCAATTGTTCATATTGGAAAAATTGCTGTTGCAAAAGAAGCTGCTAGAAGTTTTAAACCAGATAAATCCAGAAGGGCAATGAAAAGAGGAGGATGTGGTGCAGTAGCAGGAGCACTTGTTGGCCTAGCATTTTCTAGAAAGAAAAAAAGAAGAAAACGCTGATTTTTTAATCATAATAAATTATCTTTTTTATATGAATTCTGCCTAAATTTAGACTATTCCCTAATAATTACAAGTAATTTTGCCTTACATTTATTAACCTTTTTTTCTTCCCTTTACTTATAACAAATGGAGTTGATACTGGTGAGTGAAAAACACATATATATGTTTGAAGAAGGAAACAAAGGAATGAAAGAATTACTTGGGGGAAAAGGGGCTAATTTAGCAGAAATGACTACTAGTGGTTTGCCAGTTCCTTATGGTTTTACAATAACAACAAAAGTTTGTAATTCTTATTATGCAAATAACAAAACTTATCCAGTTGATTTAGAAGAACAAATGATTGAAGCAGTAAAAAAAATGGAAGAAAAAACTGGGAAAAAATTTTCAGACACAGAAAATCCATTATTAGTTTCAGTTAGAAGTGGAGCTCCAGCATCAATGCCAGGGATGATGGACACAGTTTTAAATTTAGGTTTAAATGATACAGTTGTAGAAACACTTGCAACAAAATCAGGCAATGAAAGATTTGCTTGGGACTCTTATAGAAGATTCATCACAATGTTTGGTGATGTTGTAATGGGAGTAAAGCATGCAAAGTTTGAAAAGTTGCTTGAAGAAGTAAAAGAAAAAAATAATGTAAAGCTTGATACAGAACTAACAACAGAAATGTTGAAAGAATTAGTTCAAAAACAAAAAGCTCTTTACAAGCAAGAAACAAAAGAAGATTTTCCAACAGATGCGATTGAACAATTAAAAAGAGCAAGAGATGCTGTTTTTGGTTCATGGAATAATGAGAGAGCAGTTATTTACAGAAGATTAAATCACATTCCTTCACATTGGGGAACAGCAGTTAATGTTCAAGAAATGGTTTTTGGTAATTTAGGAGAAACTTCAGGAACAGGAGTTGCTTTCACAAGAAATCCTTCAACAGGGGAAGATGCATTTTATGGAGAATTTTTAATGAATGCTCAAGGAGAAGATGTTGTTGCAGGAATAAGAACACCACAACCAATAACCTCTTTGAATGAAGTGATGCCACACGCATATGAAGAATTAGTTAACATTAGAAAAAAATTAGAAGAACACTACAAAGATATGCAAGATTTTGAATTCACAATTGAAGATAAAAAATTATACATGTTACAAACAAGAAATGGAAAAAGAACAGGAAAAGCAGCAGTAAAAATGGCTGTTGATATGGTTAAAGAAGGATTAATCACAGAAGAAGAAGCTGTTCTTCGTGTTGACCCAAATGCTCTTGATCAATTATTACACAAACAATTTGATCCTAAAGCAAAGTACAAAGCACTAACAAAAGGATTACCAGCATCTCCAGGAGCAGCAGTAGGAAAAGTAGTTTTCACTGCAGAACACGCAAAAATGCAAACCGAAGAAGGAGAAAAAGTAATTTTAGTAAGAATAGAAACTTCTCCAGAAGATATTGAAGGAATGCATTCAGCACAAGGAATCCTAACAGCAAGAGGAGGAATGACTTCTCACGCAGCAGTAGTTGCAAGAGGAATGGGAAAATGTTGTGTAGCTGGAGCAGAACAAGTTGTTGTAAATGAAGAAGCAAAAAAATTTGTTGTTAATGGAACAGAAGTAAAAGAAGGAGACACAATTTCTCTTAACGGAACAACAGGTGAAGTAATTTTAGGAGAAATTCCAACAGTTGATCCTGCAATGGAAGGAGAATTTGGAACATTAATGGAGTGGGCAAACAAATACAGAACACTAAAAATCAGAACAAATGCTGACACACCAAAAGATGCAAAAATTGCTCGTGGTTTTGGAGCAGAAGGAATTGGTTTAGTAAGAACAGAACACATGTTCTTTGACGCTCAAAGAATCAAAGCAGTAAGAGAAATGATTTTAGCAAAAGAAGTAGAAGCAAGAAAAACAGCTTTAGCAAAAATCGAACCTTACCAAGTAGAAGACTTTGAAGGAATATTTGAAGCAATGGATGGCTTGCCAGTAATTATTAGAATGCTTGATCCACCTTTGCACGAATTCTTGCCAAAAGAAGAAAAAGAAATTCAAGAAATTGCAAAAGAGCTTAATGTTGATGCACAAAAAATCAAAGATACAATAGAAGCATTACATGAATTCAATCCAATGCTTGGATTTAGAGGATGCAGATTAGCATTAACTTATCCTGAAATAATGGAAATGCAAGTAAGAGCAATCTTTACTGCCGCAAAAAATGTTTCAGCAAAAGGAATCAAAGCAATTCCTGAAATAGAAGTTCCTTTAGTTGGAAATGTAAAAGAATTTACTATACTAAGAGATTTAGTAAAAAAAGTTGCTAAAGAAGTTGGAGCAGAAGGAACAATTAATTACAAAATAGGAACAATGTTTGAAGTTCCAAGAGCAGCTCTAACAGCAGATGAGTTTGCAAAAGAAGCTGATTTCGTTTCTTTCGGAACAAATGATTTAACACAAATGACTTGTGGTTTCTCAAGAGATGATGCAGGAAAATTCCTTGGAAATTATGTTGAGCAAGGAATTTATGCTCGCGATCCATTCCAAGCAATTGACCAAGAAGGTGTTGGAAAAATAATGCAAATGGCTGTAGAAAAAGCACGAGCAGTAAAACCAAACATTGACATTGGAATTTGTGGTGAACATGGCGGAGAACCAACTTCTGTAGAATTTTGTCACAGAATTGGTTTGAGCAACGTTTCATGCTCTCCATTCAGAGTGCCAATAGCAATACTTGCCGTAGCACAAGCAGCTTTGAAAGAAAGCATGACAGACACAAAAGGATTTGATAAGTAAAAATTAAAATAATTAACTTTGTGGAAAGGAAAAATCCTTTTCATAAAGTTATAAAGTTAATAGTTTTAATTTATTTAAACACAAGTAGTCTACTCGCTTGTAATTTTGTAAATAAAATATGATTGTAATGAGGTCAGTATTATTATAATTAATCCAGTAATTATTTGTAAAGAATTTAAAGTAACTGTTAAATCTTTGTATAAATAGTATCTTATTAAGGCGGCAGAGTAGCTTACTTGGCTTTTTTCAAAGTAATCGAAGTTTAATCTATTATAATCTTCAATGCTTATGATGTGCCCTTCAACTAATTTTCCTTGATATTGGAGTAAATTTGTTTTGTACATATCAAAAATCAATGATCGGGTATAAAAACCACTTTGTATATTTAGTTCTTCAATTATTTGATCCTTCAACAAAGTTTGTTGTTGTAAACTTATTGATATATACATTGAGACAATTGCGAAGATAATAATTAATGCAAGTGTAATTCTAATTTTAATTTTTAAATCAGTTTTAGCAATAGTCTTTTTTTTAGTAGAACTAATTTTGTTCATATTAAATAAGATAGATTATGATTTGTATTTAAAATGAATTATTAGTCAGTTAGTTTATTTATTATCACTAGCTTGAATTTTGTGTCAAAACCCAAATAAATTTGTTTGCCTTCCATTCAAATCAATAAATTTCTGACTTTTCTTTATTCTAATTCCTTCTTCTTTCAAATCGTTTAATTCACGAATCTTTTTCTCTTCACGAATTTGTAAAATCTTATCAACACTCTTTGGCCCTAAGCCAGGCACCAAAAGAAGTTCTTTTTGTGTTGCAGTGTTAGGATCTAAAGGAAATAATTCAGGCATTGAATTAGCAATGCTCTGTTTAACATCATGTCCAATAGAAAGATTTTGATTATCTCCAACACCTTTCAATATTGTTTTTTTATCAAAACCATAAACACGAAATAAAAAATCAACTTCATATAAGCGATGTTCTCTTTTAGGATTTTGTGCTAACCTATTCTCAAGAGGAGAACCTTCAACAGGAGTAAATGCAGAAAAATATGTTCTATACAAATCAGTTTCTTCATACAAATTATCCATTCTATTAATTACATCTTTATCATTCTCATCATTTGCTCCTAAAATTATTTGTGTAGTGAAAGAACTAAATCTGAAATCAACTCCTTCTTCTATTTGTTTGGTGTCAAAAAACCAACAACTTCTTTTTCCTTGTTTATCTGATTCTTTTTTCAATGAATTCAAGTTTCTCATTTGTTTTAAAATATCCGTTTTGTATTTTTTTGTTGTAGTTATTTCTTCAAAACCTGTTGAAGTAGTTGCTTCAATATTCAAAGAAAGTCTGTTAGAATACAAAGCCATTTCCTGCACTAAATGTTTTGGAGTTTCTGGTAAAACTTTTGTATGAATATATCCTCTATATCCACGTTGTCTTACAAGTTTAATTGATTCAATCATTTTTTCCGTGCTTTTTTCTGCATCACCATGCACAGCAGAACTCAAAAACAAACCAGTTGCTAAACCTTTTTTCTGTAAATATTCAAATGAAGTTGCTAATTCTTTTGGTTCTAAAGAAGTTGCAGTTCTCTTTTTACAAGAATTATTAAAACAATATTTGCAATCATGCATGCAAGTGTTATCTTGTAATACTTTGAACAACAAGCACTTGTTTGCTTTCATTAATTTTTTATTAGCAATTTCTTTTCCATTGCCCAAAAAATCTTTCATATTTTCTCTAGTATCTTCTATTTTTTCTTGTGTTAATTTATTTTTTTCATAAAGCTTTTTTCCTTTCTCAGCTTTGTATTTTCCTTTCCTTTGCATTCCTCCAACAAAAACATTCTCACTTGTTTGTGTGCAATTATGAATAAAACTTTGATACTCTAGTGGCACACCCCACTCTCTATGGCTTTTGAATTTACTTCCTCCACAAGAATCATAGCTAGCAGCAATGCCTAATTTCTGCAATTTATCAATTATCATGAAATTAATGATTTTTTGTTGTTTTTAAATAAAAGTTAAGTTTCATGCCACTCATGTAAAAGTAAAATGTTTATTAAGGGTTCTTAGTTTATTTGTTATAAAAAAAGGAGGTTTTATTATATGTTTAAGGATTTAGTACAAATTGCTACATTCAAGAAATCAATAGATAGTTTTGCAAAAAACACTAGTATTATTAGTGGCTTAAAAGATTTAGCAATAATTGGAATAATTTTTGGAATTATTTCAGGATTGTTAGGAATTTTGGGCGTAGCAGATTTAGTTTTAGGAATCATTTCTTTAATTGTTGGAATAATTATTATGCCAATATTTTTAGTAATAGGTTCTATAATTGGTTCTGTTATTTTGTTTGTGTTTGCTAAAATATTTGGTGGAAAAGGAACTTTTTCACTTTATGCAGGAGCACTTGCAAAAATAAGCGCAGCTATGCTATTAACTTACATGATTCCATTATTGATTATTCAATCATTGCTTACTTTAGTTGTAACAATGTCAATGGGTTTAGAAAGTGTAAGTTTGCTTGCAATAATTAGCATGATTTTTGGATTATTGACTTTGATAGTAAGTTTAATTTCAATTTACTTTGAAGTAAAAGCAACTCAAATAGTTCATAATCTAAGTTTTATTAAATCACTATTAGTAGTATTATTGCCAGTAATAATAATCATTATTTTGGCTATTTTATCAGTAATGTACTTAATGGTTGGTTTAGTTTCAACAATGCCAGTTTATTAAAAAGTAGGGGAAACTCTACTTTTTTTCTTTTTTTTAAAAAGGTTTTTAAATGATAGATTGTTTTATTGAGTAATGTCTTCTGAAAACAAATCTAAGTTAAAAAAGTTTCAAAAGAAAGATGTATCAAAGTTAAGGTATGCGATGCTTCATGCTCGCTTTGGTTTTAATGATGGCGTTTCAATAGTAATGAAACAAATAGAAAATGTAATGATAAAAGAAATGTTTATTCCAAAAGAAAACATTTTCTATTTAGTGGGTAAAGCAAAAAACTCTTCTCCACAAGTTACAGAAAATAATTTATTTTTAGATAATTTTAATGGAAACAAATTAGCTGTAAAAAATTTTCAGCAAGGTTTTGGTGGAGCGTTGAGTGAAAAATTAGAAAAAGAAATTAATGAAGGAGTAAAAGCAATAGATAGTTTTATTGAAAAAAACAAAATTGATGTTATTATTGCTCACAATACTTGTCATCCAGTAAATTTTGTTTTATCTCTTTCTTTGTCAAGATATTATAGAGACAAAGTGAAAAAAAATAAAAAAACTCCAAAGTATTTGTTATGGTGGCACGATTCACACTTAGAAAGAGATCATTTTTCCAAACCTGCTTTAGATGTTCAAAGATATTTGATTCAAGGTGTTCCAGGGATTTTTGTTGAATATATTTTTTTTATTAATAGTTTACAATTTGACATTGCAAAAAATTATTTTATGAATCTTGCAAAGATGAGAAAAGGTTTTTTTAATCAAATTTCGAGAAACAAGGATGTAATTTACAATACAACAGACACCTTCATTGATTCTTTTAAAGATTTAAGTAAAGTGAGAGATGGGACAAGAACTTTTTTGCATGATTTTGAAATAGAAAAATTATTGCAGGAAAATAATTTGAGATTAAAAGATTTATTTTTTTGTTTACAGCACACTAGAATTGTTAAAAGAAAAAGAATTGATTTTGCTTTAGAATATGCTTTTGAAGTTTTGCATGAAATGAACAAAAAGAAGAAAACTAAAAAAGCAATGTTTTTCTTGATTTCTGGAATGGACACAAAAGATGGTTCTAAACAAAAAGTTTTCTCAACTTATAAAAAATTACAAAAAAAGTATTCTGAAGACAAATTATTTTTAAAAATAGCTGAAGATTCTAATTCAACTTTATTGTTTGAAGATTATCCAAGAATTTTTGCAAGATTGGGTGGTTTCTCAACTTATTTTAGTGAAATAGAAGGTTTTGGAAATAATTTGTTAGAAGTTCTTGCATCTGGTTTAATTCCAGTTGTTTACACTTATCCTGTTTTCAAAAAAGATATTTCAAAATATAATTTCAAACTTATTTCTCTTGACAAGTTTGAGGTTGATGATGTGTCAGTAAAAGAAACAATTGATATTTTGAAGAATAGTAGAAAGAGGAAGATATGGGTAAATATGAATCTTGATATTTTGAAAAAAGATTTTGCCCACACAATTATTGCTTCAAAATTAACTCGTGGCATAATAAGAAAGAGAACTCACAAATAATATCTTTAATTCATGCTCTTTGTTAATGATTGATTTTTATTCTCTTACTTTCTTCAATAATTATGAAAATTATTTCTTGGAATGTTAATGGGATACGGGCAGTAATGAAAAAAGATTTCATTAAATTTTTTAATGAAAACAAAGCAGATATTTATTGCTTACAGGAAATAAAGGTGCATGATGGTGATGTGTCTGATGAGTTACGTTCGCTTGGTGCTTTGCAAGGGTACAAAACGTATTGGAACGGAGCTGATAGAAAAGGATATTCAGGAACAGCAATTATTTCAAAAGTTGAACCAGTTAGTGTAATGAATGGTTTTGGGATAAAGAAATTTGACATTGAAGGTAGGGTTCAAATTTTTGAATTAAAAGATTTTTATTTATTGAATGTTTATGCACCCAATTCAAAACCTGGTTTAGTTAGATTGGCAGAAAAATTAGAGTTTAATCACAAGTTTATTGATTATTGTGAAGAGTTAAGAAAAAATAAACCAATTATTTTTTGTGGTGACTTAAATGTTGCTCATAAGGAAATTGATATTGCTAACCCAAAGTCAAATGAAGAGAGTCCAGGGTTTACTATTGAAGAGAGAAATACTTTTTCTGAGCAATTGGAAAAAGGTTATTTTGATACATTTAGATTGTTTAATGACAAGCCAGCACAATACACATGGTGGAGCTATAGAACAAATGCCAGAGCAAGAAATATTGGTTGGCGTTTGGATTATTTTGTTGCAAGCAAAGAACTAAAAACAAAAATAATTTCTTCAAAGATTTTGTCAAAAGTTCTTGGTTCGGATCATTGTCCTGTTGAATTAAATATTGAAACAAAATAACTTTTTTCCAGTATTTTAGAGTTGTAACTTTTTACTTTTTTCTAGAATTAAAAACCAATGATTTTATTTTTTCTTCCATTGGATCATTTTTTTGTCCGTAAAAAGTTTTCCCGTTTTCTTTTTTTGGATTTTTTAGAGTTTCAATTTCTTGTTCTAATACTTTTAATCTAAAATCCATTTTTTCAACATCAATTTCTTCTTGTTTTCCTGATTCAATCCCTCTTTCAGCAACTGCAAAAACAACTTTTTCTAAATTACCTAATCTTTGATTAAGCACTTTTATTTTTTGTTCATTTGCAATTATTTTTCCCTTATTCAAAAAGTCTTCTTCTTTTGTTTCTTTTACAACAGGCATTATAATTTCAGGTTCAATTGCTTTCTCCCAGCTCTTATTTTGTTCGCTATAATATCCTTTTCTATCAGAAAATGAAACAAATACATTAGCCATTACTAATGCAATAATAAGCACTATCAAGAAGGTAAATATCATGTTATCACAAGTATTTCTTGAAATGTAAGCTTTTTAAAGTTCACATCTTTTGGTGGTTTATTTTCTGAATAGTTTTAAATAATTTTCTTCAATTTGGCTTTCTACTTCTTTTGCTGAAATGCCCTTAATGTTTGAAATTTTCTCAACTAAGTCTTTTATTTTTGAGGGGGTGGCTTCTTCTTCATTAAATTTTATTGGGGAGTCAGTTTCAAGAAAAATGTTACTTAGTGAAAATTTTTGAATATTTGATTGAACTTGCTCACTTTGTAATAAGTTCAAACCAATCCCGATAAACCAACCTTTTTTGTAAGCAAAATTCATTAATCTTTCTGATTCAGTAAAACCATGTAAAATTACTTTTTCAGCTTTTTTCTCATCAAGCAGCTCAATAACTTGTCTTTGAGCATACCTTGAATGAATAATTAGTGGTTTATTATATTTTTTTCCCAATTCAATAAATCTTTCAAAAACCATTTTTTGCTTTTCAAATTCTGTATTATTTTTTGAATATTTTAAATCTAAACCAATTTCTCCAATGGCAATTGCTTTGTCAATATTCTTTTTAAAAAATTCAAATGCTTTTTCTAATTCTTCTTCATTAAGTTCAATAGCATTTAATGGATACAAACCAATTGCTCCTTCCACTTCTTCAAATTTTTCAGAAAGCTCCAAGTTTTTTTTATTAGATTCAAAGCTTGTTGAACAAGAAATTATTTTACCTATGCCTTTTTCCTTAGCATCATCTAGTATTACCTTCAAATATTTTTTATTAATCATATCCAAATGTGCGTGTATGTCAATAAGCATTTCCATCAACCTTTATTATAATTAACTTAAACTTAGCAAGGAATATAAACTTCAGGGTTGCAAAATATAATGGAATAAAATAATTAATTGGTGTTTGAATGAATTTAGTTAATAAAAGCGGTTGGGTTTTTCTCATAGTAGTCCTTTTGTTTTCTGTTGGAATAATTGGTTATATTAAGGATGATTCTTTTTTTGGTTTATATTCTTTCGAAAATCAACAATTTGCTTTTGCAGAACCAGTTAATTCACAAGTTTATTTTTGTCCAGAAGATTTTTGCTCAGAGCAATTAATTGCGCAAATAAACTCTGCGACTGAAGCTATTGATATTGCAATTTATTCGTTCACTCATGATGGAATTGCCGAAGCAATAATTGATGCAAAAAATCGTGGAGTGAAAGTTAGGGTTGTTTTTGATTATTTACAAGCAGCGGGACAATATTCTGTTGATGAATTAATTGAATTAGAGGGGATTGAAATTAAAATACGAAAAAGCTCTGGGTCAATGCACAATAAATTTTGCATAATTGATGGTAAAAAAGTTTTGACCGGCTCTTTTAATTATTCAAATAACGCTGATGAAAAAAATGATGAAAATTTAATTCTTCTAATTGATGAAGAATTAGCTAAGTTGTATTTGTCTGAATTTGAAGAACTGTGGATACAAGCGAAAGTAAGAGAAGAATGGATAGAATAAAGTGTGTTTTTAATTTAGTTTTTTTACATTGTGAAATAAAAATCTTTTCTTTATTCTTTATATTATGCAAGTTTATGAACCACAAGAAGATTCTTTTCTTTTGCAAGAAGCAATTCTAAATTTTAATTTAAGAAATGCAAAATGTCTTGATTTAGGTACTGGTTCAGGAATACAAGCCAAAGCGATGTTTGATGCTGGTTCAAGAAATATTACATGTGTTGATATTAATTACAAAGCCTTGATGGAATCTCAAAAAAAGAATTTAAAAATAAAATCCTCATTAAGATTTATTGAAAGTGATTTATTTTCAGGATTGCAAGAAGAAAAATTTGATTTTATTGCTTTTAATCCTCCATATTTACCTAGTGATGAAATAAAATGGAAAGATTTGGATGGTGGAAAAAAAGGGAGAGAAATAATTGACAGGTTTATTGAGCAAGTTAATGAACACCTTTCTGATGATGGCGAATTTTTGTTGTTGGTTTCTTCTTTGAATAAAGAAAATGAAATAATTTTAATTTTAGAAGAAAAAAACTTTGAAACAAATATTATTGCAGAAAAGAAGTTATTCTATGAAGTCTTATATATAATACATGCTGTGAAGAAATGATTTTTTTGGAAAAAATAATTTTTCTTATATCTATTTTTAATAAAAATTAAATTTTGAATATTTTCCCATCAATAATTATTGTTGGCTGCATTAAAATAATGTCGCTATGTACTTCACTTTTATTTTTTCCACCAAATCCAGTATTATTTCCAAATGCAATGTGACAGGTTCCATAAATTTTTTCATCATGTAAAATATTTCCTATTGGTTTTCCATGTGCACTATTTGTTCCAATGCCAAATTCAGCAATTATCAAACCATTTTTTACGGAGTGTGTATTAATGAATGGTTTTGCACTTTCACTCCACTCTACAATTTTCCCATCCTTAACTTTTATCCATGCTTTATTTTCAGGTTTTATTTTATCTCCCCAATAATCAATTTGTATTATTCCATTTGCGCTTTCTTCAATTGGTGCGCAAAACATTTCGCCAGTTGGCAAGTTAGAAATATAACCTTCTCCTTCAGCCCGTTCTTTTCCTGTCCATTTTCTATCTTTAATACTAAAGCTTAATTTTGTTCCAGCAGGAGTTTCGATGTCAATTTTATTTTTTCCTTTCATAAAATTAAATATCTTTTCATTAAGTTCATTAATTTCTTCAAAATTAGCATTTTTTATTTTTAAAAATATTTCTTCTGTTATTCCGGGTAAAGTAATTGCTCTCTTCCCAAGCTTCACAATTTTTGCCATTTCAGGAACATGTGTAATGCTCCATTTGGTTGGTGCAATTATTATATCAACTTCTTTCATTTTTTCCAAAGCTTTTGGTATTGGTGTCCCGTGTGTTCTTGCTAAACTTATTTTAAAAATTCCGAAATTAATTTTTTTTTCTTCACAAGCTTTTTTAAAGGCATCAACAATTGAGTTTTCTTCATCTTTAATTATTAAAATTTTTTCATCTTTTTTAACCTTCAAATAATTATTGAGTATGTTTGTAGCAGTTTCAACCAGCTCGTTCATGCAAAAGAATAGTTTATAAATTTTTTAAACCCTCTGTTGTTATGCCGTCAAATGTTTCTTTTGAATTTTCTCAAGCACAGAAAAAGTATTATGAATCAACAACAGATGAAGAAAAGCTTGTTGCTTTACAGGAAATGAAATCTACTGCTCCTAGCCATAAAGGTGCTGAGAATTTACGCTCTGAAATTAATAGAAAAATATCTGCTTTGAAATCAAGCATGGAGCGCCAAAGAACACAACAAACAAAGAAAGGTTCAGCTCCAAGTATGTATGTAAAAAAAGATGGGATTGGGCAAGTTTCAATTGTTGGTTTGCCGAACACAGGGAAGAGTTGGTTGTTAAATAAATTTGTTGGTAAAGAAATTGCAGAAGTTACTGAACATCCTTTTTCAACTTACAAACCAGAACCAGGCATGATGTCTTATGAAGGTGGTTGGATTCAATTAGTTGAATTACCGGCAATAGTTGAAGGCTCCTCTGGTGGAAAAGCACAAGGTAGAGAAATAATTTCTTTAATAAGAAATTCAGATGCAATTGTTATTGTTGGTAATAAAGCTGAACAAGAAGTTGTTACAAAAGAATTAGAAAAATCAAAGATATTTTTGAATAGAACAAGGCCAAAAATAAAAGTAAATGCTTCTTCTTTTAGAGGTATTCAAATTTCTGGAAAAAAATATTTGAAATTTCCAATTGAACAATTAATTGGTTATTTGAAAAGTTCTGGTTTTGCGAATTCAAGTGTAATTGTTTCCGGAAAAATAAATTCTTTAACAGAAGTTTCTGAAGCGTTGAATAATAGTATTGTTTATAAGAAAGCATTATTTATAAATTCAAGAGAAGTTACTGAACATAGGTTAGTTGATTTGCGTGACCAAATATTTTTGTTGTTAGATAAAATTTTGATTTATACAAAAAAACCGGGAAAAGAAGTTGATAGAAAGGATCCAATGGCACTTAGAAAAGGAACAACTTTGGCAGATGTTGCCGAACATTTGCATAAAGATTTTGCTAGTAAATTAAAATTTGCTAAAGTTTGGGGTTCGACAAAATTTCCTGGACAAAGGGTTGGTCCAGATTATGCGTTAAAAAATAAGGATGTTGTTGAAATTAATATTTAATTTTTTTAAGTTTTAAAATTATTCTTTTTTTAAAATTTAGCTTTCTTCTTCAGCTTTTTCAGCAGTTCCTTTTATATCTTGTTTTGGTTTGTTTTTTTGGCTCATATAAGCAAGAACTGCAATCACTAAAATAATTATTCCAATACCAACTAGTAAAAAGTTATTTTGTTTCTCAAATTGAATATTGAAGCTTTCTTCAAAATAATGGGCTTCGTTTTCGTCAAAATAACCATATGCTAAAATTATTTTTTGTTCACCATTAATTCCAAGTGGTGGCAAAATTTCAATTTTTTTTGTAAATGAGTTATTATCATAAATGATTGGCACAACATCAATTGCATTTTCTATAATAAAGTTTTCAGGGGCTTTTGCTTCTACACCAACATTATAAATTGGGCTTCCTAAATAATTGTATATTTCAAAATTAATAACTATTTTTTCTTCTCCATCAACAATTTTCTTTTCAGCATTTGTTTTAAACATTACTGGTTTTTCTTTTGTATTAACAAATGTTCCTGAAACGAATTGCATTTCATTTCCATAATAAACATAAATTTTTCCATTGTCTGATTTTGTGTTTAGTGCTTTGATTTTAATTGTCACTTCTTTTCCCATATTTGCCTTTAAATTTTCAACATTTTTTAATAATGCTTTTTGTTCATTTTCTAAAATAATTAGGTTTTCAGTTGTTTCAATTCGCATTGGGAAGTTTTCTATTTCTTCTCCGTTATTGTATAAATTTATTTTTAAGTATGCTACTTCATTGGTTGACAAAGTTTCTTTGTCAATTACACTATTTACAAGAATTGTTGAATTAACAAAACCAATTATGCTTAATAATATGAATAAAAAAAATAATTTTTTTGCAAAATTATTTTCTTTATTGATAGTTTTCATAATCTTCTTCAACTCCCATTTCTTTTTTCTTCTTTTTTTCTAAGTAAAATTTTTCGAATAAAAAAATTCCAATTATTGCTACAATTAATATTGTTATGATATTAATTAATAATCCTTCAACTTGGATATCTTCTGGTTCAGGTATTCCCTTTTCAAGAATTGCTAACGCATTTTTCTTTGCGCTTTTTGCAAACTCACTTGCTGAAGTATAAACTCCATTATTATATTTGGTTTGTGCTTGATTCCAATTTGTTTTTAAGGCACTTACTGAATCTTGGTCATTCCAATAATTTACATTATCTTCATTAAGAATTGTTGTTGCTGCCTTTTCAAGGGTAGTTAAATTAGGGTTTAATTTTTGAATATCTGAATCAGTTGAGTACATTACAAGCCAAGCACTATTTCTTTCTTTTCGTGTTGATAAATTTAAAACTAAATTTTCAATATTTATTATTGAATTAAATATTTCTTCTACAAAAGTTTGTGTTTCATCTGCTCGTGAAAAAACAGAACTCAATAAAGCAATTTCATTTGGTAATTTTGCTTGGCTATTATAATATTCTTTTTCACTTGCGCTTAACTCTCCAGGAAAAGCTCCAATGTTATTCCGAAGAGTATTTACTTTTGATTGTAAATTATCAAAGTCTGTTTTATAATCTGATAGTTTATCAAAATAATCTTCAAATAGTTCTCTATAATCATCAGTTTCATTAGTGTCTGGGTTTGAAAAATAATCCTGTTCAAAATCAATTCCATCTTCAATTAGCAAAGCCATTAATTCACTTTCTTCAGAAAGTTTTTGAATTAGGATTTTTGTGTCTTGTGCTTCACTAATTAATTCTTCAGCACCAGCTACACTACTTAAATTAGTTTCGATTATTGTGTAGCTTGGGATTTTATCATTCAATTTTGTTTTAAGTGTTTCAAAATTAGTTTGGTTCGTTCTTGAAAATGGCCAGTCTCCAACCGGGTAATTATTTTTTAATTCGTAAAGTTTATTCAAAACAATTTGTGTTTTTATTAATTCTCTTACTTCAACTTCTCCGCTTGCAATTTCTCCCGAAGAATCATTTATTGGAATGTAAACACTGGTAGAGCTTCCGCTTATCCCAGCAACCACCCAATATTCTTGATTTTTGTAATCAATTCTTACTTGGGGAATAAGTATTGCTGCTTGTTCATTGCTCAATAAGTAATTATTTGTCTTTGAAACAAAATTCACTGCCTCATCAGGCGACAAGGCAAAGCTAAAAGTGCACACTAACAAGATAAGTAAAATCATAATAATTTTCTTCATATTATCTCTAAAAGAAAGAGAATTGTAATATTAAAACGTTGTCATTGCTAATTTTAAATGAAATTTGATATCAGTGGGGTCACGGGGAATTTAACCCGCAATCTTTTTTCTTTAGAAGAAAAAATATTGCATTCAAAAAAGAAACTAGTCGGGCTACCGAAGGTGCCCAAAGCGCCCCAAGAAAAACACAAGTTTTTCGGGTCACGCGAAACTTGGGTTTCGCTAGACGCCCGATTTTGCGGGCGATGGGGTCACGGGGAATTGAACCCCGATCTGTTCCTATCTTCTAGGTGCATTCGCGTTAGCGATATGCGCCACATCTCCGCCGAATGTTTTCGGCGCTGGAGGGAACCGTGATACCACTACACTATAACCCCATTAACACCAATTGACTTTTTCGTTAGACTTTTTTAAAGGTCCAGATGAAATCAAGTTTTCGTCGACCTTTTTTTAAAAGGCCACGTTGATACTAATGCACTATAACCCCATTAAATAGAAAGAAAATGGAAGAATATTTAAAGGATTCTTCAGGCATATTTTTGATTTGAGGCTTTTCCCTAACAAAAACAATCCACTTATAAATATCTTAACTCATTAATTTGTTAAAATAATAAAACTCGTGAGGTGGTTTTATGCAAGAGAAAAAAAATAATGGTATTGTAATGCTTGCGGTTTTAGCAATAATATTTTTGGCTGTGGGTTTTTTTGCAGCTTCGCTAATGCAAGACAAGTCAGATACAATAAATGTTTATCCTAATGAATTTCCCGATAAACAAACATTGAGTTCTTCAGGAACAGTAGTAAAATATGTTTCGCCTGATAAAGCAGAAATATCTTTTTCAATAGAAACATTGAATGACTCTGCTCAATTAAGTCAGTCAGAGAATGCTGCAATCGCAGATGCAACAATTAAAGCATTGAAAGATGCTGGTGTTCCTTCTGAACAAATAAAAACAACTGGTTATTCAGTTTATGAAGATTACGAATGGAATAGATTTACTGAAAAATCAGAGTCAATTGGTTACCGAACAACAAACTCAATTCAAGTAACACTTTATGATACAACAATGGCAGGAAAAGTTATTGACATTGCTGTTCAATCAGGTGTAACAAGAGTTGGCGGAGTTTCTTTTGGTTTAACTGAAGCAAAAGAATTAGAAATAAGAAAAACTGCTTTGAAAGAAGCTTCTGAAACAGCAAAAGCAAAAGCTGAAAGTATTGCTTCTGGATTAGGATTAACAATTTCAGGAGTTAGCTCTGTGAATGAGTCAAGCTTCTATTATTATCCTAATTACAAAAGCTATGATACTATGGCGGTTGGTGCAGCTGAAGATGCTGTAGAAACACCAATTGTTGCTGGTGACGTTCAAGTTTCAGCAAGTGTATCAGTAGTATTTGAAGTAGAATAAATTAGCAATTTTTAAATGGGGATTTTTCCCCATTTTTGTTTTTTTTATATGCATTAGTTGTTTTCACACAAACCCATTTTTTATAAAACCTTAGTTATTTTCATAATATAGTGTTAAGCATGATTTCAGATAAGAGATTCACAAAAGAAATGGAATTAACTATTTTTGATGAGTGGAAAAAAGATGTTGCTTATGGTTTTGATGAAAATACAAAAAAAATAGTTTACTCAATTGACACACCACCCCCATATATTAATTCTCCAGTTCACATTGGACATGCAAGCACTTATACAATAATGGATTTTATTGCACGCTTTAGAAGAATGATTGGGCAAGAAGTTTTGTTTCCTCTAGGCTTAGATCAAAATGGTTTGCCAATAGAAATTAGTGCTGAAAAAAAATACAAAGTTGATTTTACAAAATTAACAAGAGAAAAAGCAATTGAATATTGCAGAAAATTATTAGATGAAACAACAAGCGAAAGTGTTGATAGTTTTTTTAAATGTGGAATAAGATTTAGCAGTTGGGAAAATGGAGAAAAAATTGGTGACATTTATCAAACAGACTCTCCTTCATACAGAGCAGTTACTCAAGCAACATTTATTGATTTGTGGAATAAAGGTTTGATTTATGAAGATAATAAAGTTGTTAATTGGGATCCAAAATTACAAACAACAGTTTCTGATGCAGAAATAATTTACGAAGATAGAAAAGGTTTTTTCCATGATATTGTTTTCAAAGAAAAAAAATCTGGGGAAGAAGTAATTATTGCAACTACTCGCCCAGAATTAATTTGCACTTGTGGAATGGTAATTTTCCATCCTGATGATAAACGTTACAAACACTTAGAAGGAAAAACATTAATCACTCCATACTTCAATAAAGAAGTTCCTTGTAAAGCACACCCTGCCGCAGAAATTGACAAAGGAACAGGAATAATGATGATGTGTTCTTATGGTGACTTAACAGATATTAGATTTTTTATGGAACAAGGTTTGGAAGGAAAAGTTGCAATAAACAAAGATGGAACAATGAATGAAAATGCTGGTGATTTGAAAGGATTGAGAATTAAAGAAGCGAGAGAAAAAGTTGTTGAAGAATTAAAAAAACAAAATCTTTTGAAAAAAATGACTCCAACAGAAGCGCACAGAACTCCAGTGAGTGAGAGAAGTGGGACAGCAATTGAATTTATTGAAATGAAAGAATTTTATTTGAAGCAATTAGATTACAAAGAAAAAATGAGAGAAATTGCAAAGAAAGTGAATATTTATTCTCCAAAATCAAGACAAATTTTATTAGATTGGATTGACTCTGTTTCAATTGACTGGCCAATTTCAAGAAGGAGATATTATGCAACAGAAGTTCCATTATGGTATTGCGAAAAGTGCAATGAGCCAATTCTTCCAAAAAAAGGAAAGTATGTTCAACCATGGAAAGAAACTTGTCCAATAAAAGAATGTCCAAAATGTAAAGGAAAAAAATTCAGAGGGGAAGAAAGAGTATTTGACACTTGGTTTGATTCAAGTATTTCTCCACTATATATACTAGGTTATGAAAGAAAACCAGAATTTTTTTCAAAGCACGAACAATGTTCTCTTCGCCCACAAGGAAAAGAAATTGTGCGAACATGGCTTTACTACACTTTGTTAAAAGATTATTTACTCACTGGAAAAATTATTTTCAAAGATGTATGGATTCACCATCATATTGTTGATGAAAAAGGTTACAAGTTTTCTAAGAGTAAAGGAAATGGAATTGATCCTCATGATATTTTAGAAAAGTATGGGGCAAGCCCTTTTAGGATTTGGTGTGCAACAGAAGGAAATTTAGATAGAACAGATTTCAAATGTTCTTTTGAAAGAATACAAAATGCGGGAAAATTATTAGAAAAAATTTGGAATGTTTCTAAATTTGTTTCAATGTTTGAATTAAATGAAAATCAGGAAAAAAATGTTGAATTAATGGAAATTGATAAATGGATTTTGTCAGAATCAGGAAAAATTGTTGAAGATGCAAGAAAAGGATTTGAAGAATATGATTTCCACAATCCAACAGTAAAGGCATTAAATTTTATTAGAGATGATTTTGCTTCTCACTATTTGGAATTGGTAAAAAGAAGAGCTTATAATAATGATGAAAATATTAAATTTTCAGAAGCTGAAAGAAATGCTGCAGTAAAAACTTTAAGAGATGTTTTGAAAACAATGCTTGAAATTCTCGCACCAATTAATGCTGCGATGAATTATTATTTATACAAACAATTATTCAATGCTGACGTTCACAAACAACAATTTCCAATTTCTAATAAAATAAAGTCAAAAATTATTGGAACAGAATTAATAGAATTTAATTCAGCAGTTTGGAAGGCAAAAAAGGATTCTAACAAATCTTTGAAGGATGAAGTTACAAAAGCTGTTGCCCCAAAATCACTTTCTTTTGTTGAAAAAGAATTGAAGGCAATGCACAATATTAAAAAAATTGAATTTAAAGATAAAATAGAAATTCAAATTTAATTTTTGTAAATGTTGTCATGATGATCAAAATCAATGAGTGTTACTATTTGTAAATTTTTATCAATTTTAAAGATTAATACAAAACTTTTGTCAATATGCACTCGTTGTAAACCAGATAATTCGGATCCGAGATTTTTATAACTTTTTGTATCAGAAACAATTTCATTAACTTTCTTTTTTAATATCAGATATCTTATTGGACTCTTTTTTTGTAGCTTAAGGATTTTTTTGTAAGCTTTTGGTTTAATTTCAATTGAAAACATTATTTTTGCCTCTCGAAATGTTTTTTGAAATCTTCCATTGAACCAATATGTATGCTTTTTTCTTTCATGCTTTTTTTTATTTTTGCAATGAATTCTGGTCTAAGTTCAGGTTCTTTTTCAGCAATATAACTTTTTGCTAATACTTCAATTGCTTGACCCTTATCTTTCAAATCATATCTTGCCTTAATCACATTCAAAACTCTGTTAGTGTCATTATCCAATGTTACTAATGCTTGTACCATATCTTCACCCCCTTATAACTAATTCAAACTTAGTTGAACTAATTAATAAGGTTTACTATTAAGTGAATATTTTTTGTTTGAATAAAAAGCTTTGTAAATTTTTGACGATTGTCGAAGAGGTTCTTGAAAATTAGCTTATGAAAGTATAATTTCCTTTTTTCTTTTCCATTATTTCTCCATCTTCTTTTAAAAATTCACAAAGTATTTTGCACAACTCTGTTGAAATGTTTTCTTTTTTTGCCAGCTCTTCTAAAGAAATTTGTTTTTCTATTTGCATTATTTTTAACAAACTTTCAATGTGCTTTTCTAATAAATGATTCTCAACCAAATAATAAGTTCCTTCAAAAGTTTTTATTCCCCTTAACTCATTTTTTTCAATCCTTTCTCTATATTCTTGAGACAATATCCTTGCTCTTTCAGTATTGCTTGTTGCAATAAAACCATCTTTTTCTAAATTATAATCTGGCAATGGTTTTTTTTCGTTTGAAAATTTTTCAGATTCTCTTTTTACTTTTTCATCTTCTTTAACTCTATAAATTCCTTTTTTATAACTGCTATTTAATTTGAATACAAATACTTTTCCACTTGCCACTAATTCAAGCAGTGCTTGTTTTTGTTTTTCTAATAATTGTTTTTCAAATCTTCCTTCAACCAAATCACTTAACTTTGCTTTTTTTATTAAGCCAATTACTTCTTCTTGTTTTTCATTCCTTTCTTCAACTTTGTTTTCTTTTTCATTTTTTATTTCAGTATTTTCCTTTTGTTTTTCCTCTATTGAACATGCAATATGGCTCGCTTCTTTTGCTAATTTTTTGTCTATTAACAAAAATATTCCTTTTTGATTTGGCACTAACTCCAAATCATTAACTCCTTTCAGCAATTCGATTTCTTCTTTACTAAGAATGAGCTTTCCGTTTTCTAGTTTTGTCATAAAATACTTTAATTGAAAGGGTATTTTAATGCCTTTCTAAAGTTCGATGCCTGTCTAAATGAGTGAGTCTGTATTTAGCACAATGTATATATACAAGAAGACAACTAATTTTATTAAGTTAAGAAGTGTGTGTTGATAATGGATAAACGATGGCGCAATTTAGGTATTTTGCTTGTTGTTGTAATTATTTTGATAGTAGCCTATTTTTTTGTTATAAATCAACCAAGTGCTGAATCAGATTTATCTTCTCTTGAAAATGGCTATGAAGAATTATTAAATTTGTTTGAAAAAAATGATGTGAATATTGAAATTGTGCAGGAAATGAATTTTTTTGAAGTGGATTTTGATAAAAATTTACTAGTGCTTGCAAATAAAAGTAAATTAGTTTTACTTAAGCAAGATTTAGAAGAATTTTCAGGTGATTTATCTAGGTATTCATTAGAAAGTGTAAGTGAACTTAAAGACATTTCATTTATCTACATTAGTGCAATTAATTTTGCAACTAGGAATGAAAACAATTTTCAAAAAGTTGCCAAGTTACTTGGAAGAAATGATTGTTCATTAAATGATGAAATTCAAGGTTTAAATTTAATTTCATTGAATTTATATAAAGAAATTTATGAACTTTCTCTTCTCTCAGATGCGTTTGCAGCAAATCATGACCCTTATGCACAGCCATTGTATATTGATTTGGAATCGGAATATGCTATGCTTTTACAAGTAGATAATTTTGTTAGTGGGTTTGAAACTTATTGTGGTGGTGTGGAATGATTTTTACTAAAAAGCATTTTTTATTTATTGTAATTATGATATTTTGTTCAACATTAGTATTTGCGGATCTCCCAAATTCACAGTTTGTTCAATATTCTCCAGCAAGGTATTATGGTGCCGTTAATGCATCATCAGGATCTTACAAGTTACCTGGTAGTTTTTATTTAGATGGCACAGCAACAGAAATGGCAGTTAGAAGTGTAATTAGTCAATCAGGTATTAGGGCACCAGCAACAAAATTGGAGTTGGAAAATGCTGTTGCTAAAGTGTTTGAAGTTTATGAAACAAAACTTAGCATTGCTTCAAATAATAAATTAGCAGCAGTTCTTGAATTAAAACCAGAATACAGAGGGCTTTCTACAACTGACTTTGGAACCAAAAGCATTGACGACTTAGTTTCTGGAGCTAAAAAAGGGATTTATTCTCAAAAAGTTGCAAGTTCAGCTGCTGTTAAGTCAGCAACTTCAGCCACACAAATACCTAAACCTGTTGTTCCTACACCAAGGCAAACAATTTCTTATGGTGCAGATGGTAGTGTATTAGTGACTCAAGAGGGGGGTGGAAATTTCAGTAATATTTTTAGAACTAAACCTTCGCCCCCAGTTGAAGTTTCTTCTGCCGCTAGTCGTGTAAAATCAAGTGTTAAACCAACTAAGGTTCCTCTTCCGGATAATGTTTGGTCACCAGGACAATCAGGCACTAGTGCTAGTGGCACCTATCAAGTTGGAGATTATACTCCGCCAGAAGATATATATGGAATAGGGCAAGTTGATACAATTGATTCAACAAAAGTTACAAAAACAAGTAAATTTGGAAAAGTTGCTAATTATTTTAGACATTATCGTCCATTAACTTGGGCTGAATTAACTGCTGGAAAAAATGGAGTTAGGGGTTACTTAAAGGGAGCATTTGGAATCATTGGGCGGGTTTTTATGGGGGTATTTGTTACAAACTTAGTTGCAGAAGCCTCAAATTATGTTGTTCTTAATAAACTTGGAATATTTTCAAATGAAAGAAATTTTGTGATGCCAACTATTGTTCCAAGCAATTTTTCTTCAGTGAAGAATCCTGTTGAGGCTGATACTGTTTTTATCCAAACTCGTTTAAACAATAATGTTTTTGGAGAAGATTATTGGCCTGATTATTTTAGAGTTAATCCAAATTCATTTGGAAATATTTATTATAATAAAAGTTTATTAGAATCAATGAATGATCCCTCAGCACCTTGGTGGGCGATGGGGGCTAGGAAACAATGGCTTTCAGCACTTAGTCTTTCTTCTTCAAGTATTGAAGATGAAATAATAAATCAAGATTATGTTATTGTTGAGGCAGTTAATTTATTTGTTTTTAAGCATAAATCTGAAAGTGAATCTGTTGAATTAGTGCATTCAGCTCCTTGTCAAGGTGATTCAACAAATAATAAATTTCTCTGTGATATGGAATATGTTGATGGATTATATACTCAATATGTTGCAGGTGACAAATCTAAAGAGGGGAATTATTTAACGTTAATCCTTGTAAAAATGAATCCTTATGTTTTATCTTCTCAGTTAGATTCTGCAGAAATTATTTTGAAGAAATTAAATTGTAGTTATAATTACAAATTACCAAACGAAGAGGGGAGTGGGCGTGTAGATTATTGCCCAATTTATAGGAGCATTATTCTTAATGAGAATGATTCATTTGAAGATGATATAGCTGGCCAAGTTTTATTTTTTAGAGAAAGCATAAAAAGTGAAGGATATATATCAAAAATTTCAGATTATTTGATTAAGCAACCAGCTCAAAATGTTCATGACTTGTGGACATCAGGTCACGAAATAAAAGCAACTTTAACTGCTTTAGGGTCTGTTTTTATGGCACCATTCAATGCTATTGCTGGTGCTTTTATGGCTAAGTCAACTCAAAGTGGAATACTTACTCAAATTGAACAAATTGAAAACAATAAAATTGGAACAGGCGCTATGTTAGTAGGATTACCAATATTCCAAGAATTCCAAATTGGAGAATCGACAAAAATAAATCAACCAATTGAAGGAGAAACAATTGGGGATGGTTATGTAATTTTTAATGTTAAAAATATTAATGAGATAAATGCAAAGGTTGGTTCTTTAGCGAACTATGTTGAAAATTTATCTATGTGTTCTGATTCAAGTTGTTCTAATATTATTGCAAGTGGTGCTAGTTCAAGTACTGGGAAAAGAATATATATACAGGGCAACTATTTAATTATTAATGGAGTGAACGTGAGTAACAAAAGGAATTTACGACATTATTTGATTTGGAAAAAAGAAAGTGAAAGTGCAATGGGTGGATTTACAGTTGGAATTAATGATTCAGAAGTAAAAAGTGGAGTTTGGAATAAAGGTGATATAATTGAATAAATTTAATGCATTATTGATTCTTTCAATTGTTTTTATTTTATCAGCATCAATGGTTTTTGCAATAACTGATATAACTTTGCCATTGCCAACAAGCACTCCAACAACCACAAGCGGAAATTCAATTATTTATTATTTGAAAGTTATTAATTCAAATTTGGTTGACAATAGTTTTGGGGGTCTTCGAAATGCAAATGTATCCAAAGCACAAGAAATAAATTCAAAAGTAGGTTCTTCAAATTCAAGTTCTGCAACAAATGACTCTTCAATTACTCAAACTGAACTAAAGTCAAAAGAAGTGACTTGGACTGATATTCTACCAACTGAATCAGCAACAATAATTTTTCCAAAAATACAGTCAAGTTCAGGTAATCATCAATTGAAAGTAATTTTTAACCCGCGAGAATGGTGGGGGGTTAGGTTTGTGGAAGTTTTTGATAATGGGGTTAGAATAAACTGCCAATCTGGTTTTTGGACAACAGCATGGAATGGTTTGGGGCTTGCAGATTCAATGGTGTTTGGTTGGGGTGAAGGGGATGAACCTTGTAAAAAAATTATTGCAAACAATTATATCGTGGAAATGAGTGTTTCTGGAGAATCTAGGAAAAATATTGTTTTAAAAAGTCCAATTATTCCACAATCTTGTCCAAGTTCAGTTTCTCAAAATAATGCAGGGAATGGATATATATTAAATGTTTCATGTGAATAACTAAATCAAACCCCTCCTTAGAGTGAATTCGTTAAGTTTATAAACTCTTTAAGCACCAATATATGCAATAACTTAGTAATTGGGCTAAGTTAAAACAAAACCATTTGATTGGTCTGTTGAATAAAATAAAACAGGTTTCAGATGTCAATTGGCTTTGGCAGTTGCGGGGTGTTGAAATTGAAGAAATTAATATCTATCTTGATGCTAATTTGCTTTTTAATTACAGCCTCAGCTCTAACAATAGAAGCTCCTGAAGTAGTTGAAGTTAATTCTCAAGAAGTTTATTTTTTAGTAAATATTACAAATGAAAGTGAAAATTCAGCTAATTTAAAAGTAAATTTTTATGCTCCAACAGAAACACAAGTTTCCTCATCAAAATTTTTGGCAAAAGAATCAAAAACCACTGCAAAAATATTTGTTAAAAATAATTTTACAGAATACACAGAAATTAATTCAAAATTAGAAGTTTATTTTGGAACAGAATTAGTTGAGAAGCAAGTTTTATTAAAATTTTATCCTCAAGCAAACCCTGCACAAATCACGGGTGCTTTTACAGCATTCTTTTCATTAGGGAATTTTTTTGAAGATTTCACAAATTTTTCAACATTAGAATATGGTTTAATGTTTTTGTTGATTTTAGTTGCTGCTGTTTTGTTAGTAGCATTTATTGCAAGAGTAATTAAGAGAGTGGAGTAATTTTTATGGACAATAAAGGAAAAATAAATCACGTTTTCAAATTACTTGGAATAGTTTTTATTTTATTAGCAATTACTGTTTTTGCACATAGTGCAGAATACAGGTTTGATTGCACAGATCCATTTAATTGTTCAGTAAAAAGTTATTGTCAATCAATACCTGGAGCAGTTGAAGGCTTGTTAGTTGGTGGTGGAACAGCATATAGTTATGCTAATGGTCCAGAACCAGTTGATTATTCTTTTTCAGCAATTCCTGGAACAAATATTTGTTCAGCAGTTGTTCAAGTAACAGCTTTTCATAATCAAAACCAAAGTAATGAAAGAACAACAATTTATGTTAATGGAACAAGTTTAGGAACAACAAGTGATAATTATTGTAATGGTCCTTCAAGCCAAGCATGTACTTTTTGCGGAATTGACCAACAAAATTTAGGACAAACAACTCTAACATTAAATGAAATAAACACTCTTACAATTGAAGGTCACGATTCACATGCAGTAGTTGCAGTAATATTGAATTGTGTTCCACAATACAATCCAAATGATTGTTATTATAACTCTCCTCCAAGAATTGACCCAATTCCAAATCAAACAATTCCTTATAATAGTGAAATAGAATTTGATTTGTGGAATTATATAAGTGATTATGATGATAGATTAACAGATTTAGATTTAACAATAACAACAAACAATTCAATTATTGATTGTCAGATAAATGATAATAGATATTTGGTTTGTGAATCAAGCCTTTCTTTAGGAACAACAAATATTACAATTACAGCAGAAGATGATTGTGATTCTGCCTCAAGAACATTTAGTATCACATCAAGAAATAACCCACCAATAATTTCAGTTCCAAATAGAGAATACTCTTGCTCAAGCAATTTGCACAAAATAATTGATTTGAGAAATTATTCAGTTGATGAATCACTAAACACTGCAGATTACAATATAATTGCACAATCAAATACAACTCTATTGAATTGTTATATTGAAGATGATTATTACGTTTCTTGTGATGTAAATAATTGTTCAGAAAATTACACACAATTAAGGGCAGAGATAAGAGATATTTTTGGTTTAATTGACACTGATGATTTTAATATTTCATTAAAGAATTTTGCTCCAGAATGGAAATATATGAATGATTTGTGTATTAATGAATCGCAAAATATTTATGATTTAAGAAATTATGCAAGTGATTTAGAAGATGGAAATAATTTAACATTCACAATTGACCAAAACAACTACTCTGCAATAGATTGTAGAATAAATAATAATTCAATGCTTTATTGTGATTTAAAAACTAATTTAAAAATTCCAACTTTAGTGACTCTAACAGCAACAGACACTGGTAATAAATCAACAAACAAAAGCATAATTATTAACACAAATTGTTCAAGTAAATATGAATTTTCTTCAGAACAAAAATATTTTTGTTTAGAAGAATGCACTTCTCATAGCACACAAGTAAAAATAAAAAACGAATCAAATGAAAGGGAATGTTTTGACTTTGACACAGATTATGAAGGAACACTAAAAGTAGATTTATCTAATAACAATTTTTGTTTGAATTCTGGTGAAACAACTTACATAACGATGAGTGTAAATAATTGCTCCGCTGATGATGATTTTTATACAATAAAATTATTTGATCAAGAACAAAATATTCAATTATATTTTGATTATGAAATTGGCAATTGTAGTAATTTTGATGGTTTTAAAATAGAAGAATATGATGGAAAAATTTGTCAAGGAGAAAAAAGAACTTTTACAGTAAAAGTTTCAAACACAACAGATGAAGATAAAACAATTTATTTGAGTGCAGAGAACCAAGTTATTTTGCCTTATTTTTCAAAAGAAAAAATATTTGTTGAAGCAAACCAAACAAAGAAAGTTGATTTGACAATAAACGCAAAGAATGCTCCGCTAGGAAAACATTCAATCCAATTAAGTGGAACATCAGAAAATTATCATATAGAAAAAAGATTAATTTTAGAAGTTCAAGATTGTTCAAACATTAAAGAAAGAAATTTTATAATTTCTGCCCCAAATATTTGTTATGATGTTTCAAAAGGACAAATCTTTGAAGGTTCATTCAATGTAAGAAGAGTTAATGAAGAATGTGGGCAATGTTCTTTCGCAGAAAAAGGAATTTCATTAAAATTATTTGGAATGGAAAATGAATTATCACATAATAAATTATTCCTAACAAAAGGGCAAGAAAAGAAAGTTTATTTCACTATTAAAGTTCCAGAAAATGCTCCTGCAGGAATAAATTTCCTAACAATAAAAGGAACTGAATTGGAAGATATGCCATTTGATGACGAAGTTGGAGTAGTTGATGATGAGCAAATATGTTTAAATGTTGCTGGAACAAGCAACTCCCAAATAAATGTCAGAACACAAACAAAAGATATTGTTTGGTGTGATTCAGAAATATTTGAATTAGAAATTATAAACAATGGTGACTTTGATGAAACATTTAACTTTTCAATTTTGAATAAACCAAAAGGAATAAGTGTTTCTTTTTCTCCTCAAACAATAACAATTCCAAAAGGTAGTTCAAAAATAGTTTATGTTTCAATAACAACAACTCCCGATTCGGAAATAAAAGATAATCAATTCATAACAATAAAACTTGATGGAAACATTTCAATGGAAACAAAAATTTATTTTAATGTAAAACCAAAAGCAAGTTTCCAAGATATAGAAATATTAAGCAATACTCAAAGTATTGACATGTTAGCAAATAGCGAAGCAACTTATTATATACAATTAAGAAATAATTCAGAAAAAACATTTACTGATTTGAAAGTAACATTTGAAAATGTTCCTTTAGATATGAACATTGAAGAAAAAATAATTGATGAATTGAAATTGGGAGAAATAATTGTTTTGAGTGGAAAGATAATTACTGGAAATATTAGTGGAGAATTTGTTCCAGTATTTGTGATTGAAAAAAATGTGGTTTTAAATAAGAGAGAATTTAATGTGAATGTTCAAAACAATCAATTCTTTGCAGGATTGTTTGGTTTAACAGGCACTGGATTGTTCTCATTGGGTGAAATTGGTTCAAGTGTTCTCCTGTCGGTATTTTTAATCTTACTCCTGGTAATAATTATCTTAGGAGTAGTATTAACACAAGAAAAAACAAACGAGAGTTGGGTGGAGGCGGAATAAATGAAAAAAATATTAATATCAATAATTATAGTGCTTTTGTTAACAACAATAGCATCAGCATTGACTATAACTGGAGATAATACATTATCTATGTGTCAATGTGAAACAGTATCAAAAGTATATAATGTTTGTGCAACACAAGCAGGAAATTATGCAATTTCATTTGAAGGTTCAGCCGAACAATGGGTTAAAGTTGCCCCTCAATCAATTTCTCTAAATGCTGGGCAGTGTAAGGATGTTTATGTTTTTGTAACTCCTGAATGTTATGCAACATCAGGAAATTTTTCATTTAATTTAAATGTAAGTGGAATAAAAAACGCAACAAAAAATATTTCGGTTTTTGTTGAGCAATGTCACACTTTTAATTACACAATCACTCCAACAAGTAACACATCAAAACCTTGTGAACCAAATTATTTCAATATTTATATAAAAAATACTGGAAAATTTAGTGACGAATTTACCTTAATGCAAACAGGTTTAGATGATTCCTGGGTAACATATCCAAGGGAAACATTTGTATTGGGCCCAAATGGAGAACTTAATACAACTCTTGAAGTAAAATCATTATGTTCAGCAAGTGCTGGAAATTATAACTTTAGTTTAGCATTATCAAACACACAAACAAACGCTTCTCAAAGTAAAAACTTATCACAAGAAATAATTTCATTCACACCAATAACAAGCAATTTATCAGCAAGCCAAGTAGTTTGTTCAGAAAATGGAAAAGATATTAACATTTCAATAACAAATGTATCCTTAATGGAAGATAATTTGAGTTTTTCAATCTCAGATAAGAATTTTCTTTCATTGAATAAATCAAATTTAATTTTAAACCCAAGTGAAACACAAAATATAATTTTGAGTATTTTACCAACAACACCTCAAGACACAAATTTTGTATTCTCAATATATTCAAATAATTACAAAAAAGAATATGTAGTAAATGTTGACTTAAGTATGGAAGATTGTTATAACGTTTCTTTAGTTAGAAAAGAATCTCAAACAAATTATTGTTTGGGAAATAACACACAAACATTTATTGTTTCAAATAATGGGACAAAAAATGTGAATGTGATTGTTTCTGCAGAAGGAATTAGTACTGAAGATGTATTAGTTGGAATTCCAACTAAAACAAGTAAAGAAGTTGCTTTGAATTTTGTTGCTGAAGAAGGAACAAAAAACATTAAAGTTACTGCTGGAACAGATTATTCTCAATCTTCAATAAATTATGATTTAGTATTTGAGAATTGTTATGGGGCAGAATTACTTGTTCCATCAATAGAAACATGTGCTGGTGTAGAGACAATTCAAAAAGTAATATTAAAAAACAATGGGACAAAAACACAAAACTTCGAATTATCTACAAACGCTATTTGGATTGAAATTAATGATTCAGAAGTTAGTGTGGATGCTAATTCAGAAAAAGAAATTGATTTAGTAATAAATGCTCCTCAAGAAATAACTGAAACATATTCAATAAAAGCCGAATCAGATAACGCAACATTAGAAAGAACACTATCAGTTGTTTTATTGAATGAAAATGTATGTTATGGATTTAATGTTCAAAAAAATATAGAAGTTATTGATGTAAATTGTTGTTCAGGAGAAATAACAGAGATGTTAATAAAAAATACTGGACAATTTACACAAGAATTATCACTTGAAAAAATAGCCCCCGATTGGGTTTCATTTAGTCATACTGAAATAGTTCTTGGAAATGGAGAAGAAAAAATAGTATATGTTTATTTCTCACCCCCAGCAGGAACAAATGGAGTAGTTCAAGCAAAAATAAATATTTCTAACCAAAAAAATATAAATCAAGAAATTGATTTTAACTTGAATGTGTTTGGTGGAAATTGTGGTGTGGCATTAACTGCTGATTTGGATGTAAATAATGATGTAACACTAACAAAAATATTCACAAGAAAAGAAGTGGATATTGAATTTTTAGTAAAAAATGATTCAAACGTTGGTTTCAATATTTTAGATATAATGGTTACAGAATTTCCAAATTCAGAAGTTGAATTTGAAAAAGGAATATTCCTAGAACCAAACCAATCAACAAAAGCAAGAATTACGCTAAGCTTTTTGGAAAATTATGAACCACAAAATCAAGAAGTTGAAGTAAAAATTGTAACTTCTGTTGGAGATTTTACAAAGAAACAATATTTAGCATTATCGGACAATAATGCCCCAATATATGATGAAGTTGCAATAACTGGCTTCTTAACACAATTTGTTGCTCCAGCTGCAGGAATTCTACTTTTAATAATAATTTTAGTAGTAATTATTTTGGTTGTTGGAAAAAAACAAAAGAAAACAAAGATAAAGAAAAAATAATTTAAATTACTAATTTGGAATGGCTAAAAAAGCCATTCTTCAAATTTTTTTTATCAAGCAATACTTTTTATTCATTTGTTAAGAAATGGTTTTTATGCTAGAAGATTTTATTGAATTTAACAAATTAAAATCAAAAATCCACTTATTCACCTCAAACATGTCTACTGACATGGCAATAGCTTCACAAAAGCTTCCACCAAAAAGAACAGTAAAAATACAATTATTTAATACAAAATCAAATAACCCAGTAATAACAATAATTCCATATCATTCAGAATTAAATATTTCAATGCTTGAGAAGATTATGGGTGAAGAAGAAATTATTGAAATAGATTCTACAGAATGCTTAGAAATAACTGGCTACAAAAAAGATTTTTTGCCACCAATTTCAATTTATGGGATAAAAACAATTATTGATTCTTCTCTTGAAAGTGCAAAATCAATTTTTGCTAGGATTGGAGCAAAAAAGTTTTTAGAAGCTTATATGAATGAAGTTTTAGACACAAATAGTGATATTTCATTCGAGCAAATTGTGAAAGAAAAATAATAAACAACAAACTAATTTACTCTCTTAGCAATTTTTCAAAAAAAAAAATTAAATCTCTTCAATAATTTCTTTTAGTTTTTCTAAAAAATATTTTATTTCTTCTTCAGTATTATATATGTAAAAACTTGCTCTTGCTAAACCATTTTTATTCAAACTAGAAACCATTGGCTCTGCACAATGCATTCCACTTCTAATGGCTATCCCTTCATCATTCAAAATCATTCCAATATCGTGGCAATCAATTTTTCCGCAATCAAACATTACTATGCCACCATGCTTTTCATTTTTTGGGCCAAAAACTTTCAAACCAATATCTTCAATTCCTTTAATACACATTTTTGTTAATTTTTGTTCATGCTCTTTCACATCATCCATCCCAATTTTTTCCAAATATCTTATTGCTTCTTTCAAACCATATGCCCCCGCAATATTTGGTGTTCCTGCTTCAAATTTATATGGCAAAACATTCCACTTTGAATCATGTTTTGAAACTTTAGAAATCATATCTCCACCAAACATAAATGGTTCCATTTTTTCAAGCAAATTTTCTTTTCCAATTAAACAACCAATTCCAGTTGGTGCTAACATTTTATGTCCTGAAAAAGAAACAAAATCAATATTTGATTTTTTAAAATTAAATTTTTCATGAGGGATTAATTGTGCTGCATCCACGCTCAACAATGCTCCTGCATCATGAGAAATTTTTTCAATTTCTTTCAAATTTGTGTGTGTAGCAACAGTATTGCTTGCTCCACTAATGCTAACTAACTTTGCTTTCTTACTTTTATCTTGCAAATCTTCTAAATCAATTTCAAATTTGTCATTCAATTCAACAAATTCTAATTTTATTCCAATTTTCTTTTCTAAATATTGCCAAGGAATAATATTGCTATGGTGCTCCAATAAACTTACAATAACTTTGTCGCCTTTTTTAAAGTAGTTTTCATTTCTCAAAGAATACATTAACAAATTCAATGATTCAGTAGTATTTTTTGTAAAAACAATTTCATTCTTTTTTGCACCAATAAATTTAGCAACTTTTTCGTGAGCTGATTCATAAACTTCGCTTGCTTTCTCACTCATCTCATGCAAACCTCGATGAATATTTGCACAATTCATTTCGTAATAACACTTTTCTGCTTCCAAAACTTGTTTTGGTTTTAAGGACGTAGCAGCACTATCAAGATAAACAAGTTTTTTATCATTAATTTTCCTTTCTAATATAGGAAAATCTTTTCTTATTTCTTTTGTGTTCATTGTAATTCACATATGTTTTACTAATAAAATTAAAAGAGAAAGTGATTTTAAACTCTTTTCCTCTAATTTTTCTATGCTTTTTGACTTACATATGCACTCTCGCTATTCAATTGATGCCCTTACAAAACCTGAAACAATGGTTAAAATATGCAAGCACAATGGGTGGGGTTTTTCACTCACGGATCACAACAATATGAACGCTTATTCAAAAGGAAAAATAAAACAACTAGCGAAAAAAGAAGAGGTTTTTCTTATTCCTGGAGAAGAGATAAAAGTTCTTTCTCATGAAAAAGAGCATAAACAAAAAAAGGCAAAATGTGTTGGAGAAGTAATAGCTTACTTTCTACAGGAAGAAATTGTGCCCACAACATTTGAATCAATTTTAGAACAAGTGAAAGAGCAAGATGCTTTGCTTGCATGCCCTCATCCATTTGATTGGCCAAGGAAAAACTTTAAAGAATTTGAAAAACATTGGAAAAAGTTTTCAGCAATGGAAGTGTATAATGCCCGCGCATATTATCAGGGCTTAAATAAAAAATCCCAAGAATTTTTTGAAAAAGTAACACGTGGAGAAATTGCTGCTTTAGCAAATAGTGATGCGCACACTCCAGAAGAAATTGGAAATGGTTTGACAGAGATTGATGCTCATAATGAAAGTGAATTTAGAAAAGCAATTAAAAAAAGAGAAACAATTCCTATTCCAAGGGGCAAAGCAAATGTTTGGCATCATTTCCAAACACAAATGGCTAGACAAAAATGGATGAAAGAAAGATAGGATTAGAAAATTTATTTTTAATAATTTTAAAAAAGGTGAATGAATGATTTCAAAATTAAGAAAAAGTATTACTCCGCTGCAAAACATTTTAGCATGGCCATTTATAAAACTAAAAATTTCTCCAAATATAATTTCGGTTATTGGTTTGTTGCTTGCTCTTGTAGGGGCTTATTTTGTTACACAACAACAATGGTTTTATGCTTTCATTTTCTTTTTGCTTGCTCCCACAATGGATTTGATTGATGGCACAGTTGCAAGAAAATTAAAAAAAATTAGCAATTGGGGGAATTATTTTGAAACAATGATTGATAAGTTAGTTGACTTTGCAATGCTTGCTTCATTTGCATTTATTCCTCTTTATTCAATTCCAGCAATACTTGCTCTAGGGTTTTCTCTAATTTCAAGTTATGCAAAACCTCGTGTTGCACTGATTATTATTACTGATAACAGAGATTGGCCGGCGATTGGTGAACATGCAGATAAATTAATTTTGATTTTATTAGCTTTGTTGCTTGCTGTATTTAATTTCAATTATATTGAATACTTTTTGTATGCAATTGCATTGATTTCAGCAATTGGAATTCTACAAAGAATTTTGTATGCAAAAAAACTTATTCATGAAGCAGAAAAGAAAGGAACTTTGTTACCTTATATTAAAAATAAAAAAGAACGCTGAATAAAATCATTTCTTTTTAAGAATATTTTCAACTTTTTCAACAAAATCTTCGTTATTTTTCACCAAAAGAAATTGAATATCTTTTCTAATCTTCATTTTTGAATCATGTTTTGAATCGCCAAAAGCATATCCTTCAATTTTTTCATTTGGTTTTATTTTGAGCTTATTTAGTGCTCGCAAAACGCCTAAATGCTTTCCCAAATCAATTGGTTCAATTGATATTCCAGTAATAATATCTCTTGCAATTAATTGCACAGGGCTTCCAAACTTTTTTGTTCTCTGAAAAATTGCGTATTGTTCATCACAGATTTCCTGTGCTTTTTTAGTTGCTTTTTCTCTAATATTTTTTTTGTTTTCAACCAACTCAAAACCTATTCGTGCATCATTAATCATTTCTTCAGGTCTTGCGCTTGCAATATTAAACCCTGCGTATTTTAATTGTTGTTTTATTTCTTTTCCAATTAACATTTTGTAAAGTAGATATTGTTCTAGATTAGCAAAGGTTTCTCTTTTAATTATTGGTTTTTTTACCAAAACAGCAGAACCATTTTTGAATACAACTTTTCCTTTTTTCATTTTGAATTCATAACTATGTCCTGCCTCATCAAGCCCCATTGCACCATAAACTAAACTATTCTCTAACAATTTATTTTTTTTAAGTGAATTATAAAAACCATTTTTTAATCTCAATTCTCTTACACTTCTTGCTGTTATAAAAACAGTTTCAAATCCGTTTCTTTGCACCTTTTTCAAAATTTGTATTGAATTTTTTGTAAGTTTTGGAGAAGTATTTGGAATATATTCTGGAGTTGCAGTAAGCACTCCATCTATATCAAAAAACATTATTTTTTTCATTTTGCTCATTCAAAATTATGGTGTTTTCGTTTTAAATACTTTTTTGACAAATAATTTTGTGATAATTTGGGGGTTAAAAAATGGTTTCTTTTAAGGAATGGCAGAATATTGATTTGAGGGTTGGTTTAATTGAAAGCGTTGAGGCAATTGAGGGGAAAGATAAACTATACAAGTTAGGAGTTTCTTTTGGAGAGGAAAAAAGAACAATTGTTGCTGGATTAAAAACATTTTACAAGATATCTGATTTAAACGGAAAAAAAGCTGTTTTTGTCTATAATTTAGAACCAGTAAAATTAGCTGGCATAGAAAGTCAGGGAATGATTTTAGCTTCAAAAAATTCTAGTGGAGAATACAAAATATTCTTTGCTGATGATTCTGTTGATGAAGGAACTAAATTGGAATAATTAATTTTTTTATATAAATATTTTTTATAAAAGTAATTGTGCTAAAAAAGGTAAAGCAATTATTGTTCCAATAGTTGAACCAATGTTTGTTGCAGCAGTAACAATTAAAATATGAGTTACTTTGTTTTTGTAAAATCCTTTTAACCCAGTAACGTTTGACAAACTTTCAAAATCTTTTACTAAAGGTGGATTAAATTTTGTTTCACTTAGTGCAGCAAACCAACCTGCTGCAAATGCTGGATGTAAAGAAGTAAATGGTGCTGCTAAAAAAGCAACAAGGATTGAGACTGGGTGTGCTCTTGAAAGTGCTGCACCTATTGCTGAGCAAATTCCGTTTGCTAAAAACCAAATTCCAAATGCAGTGAGTGTTGTTTCAACCCCTTTGAAATAAAGCAAATAACCAAAAAATAAAATAAATATTATTGGTATTCCCCATTTTATTATTTTTAGGTAATTTCTTTTTTTAGGAAGGCTAGTAATTTCTTTTAAATTGATTTTTTTGTTTTTTTTAATATTTTCAATTATTCCATCTAAATGTCCCGCGCCCACTATTGCAACAATTTTTTTTCCAGGACTTTGTTTTATCATTTCTGAAATGTAATCGTCTCTTTCATCAACAAGAACTTTTTTCATTGAAGGCATTTGTTTTCCCAATTCTTTCATTAATTTATTAATCATATCTTCTTGTTTTAACTCTTCAATTTTTTTTGCATCAATTTTTTCGCCAAAACCAAAAAATCCAGCTAGCAAACTTCCACCAAGTTTCATTTTTTCAATTAAACTCATTGAATCAAATGCTCTTTTCAAAGTAATTCGTACATCTCTGTCAAGTAATTGCACAGGGATTTTTTCGGTTGATGCTTTTTTCAGTGCAATGAGCATTTCTGCCCCTGGTTGAACTCCAACATGTTGTCCTAATTGTTTTTGCATATTTGAAAGTAAAACATTTAATAAAAATAAATATGTTTTTCCGGTTTTTATGATTTCAACAATACTTGTTTCGCCCCATTTTTGTCCTGACAAAAGTTGTTGCATTCTTTCTTTATCTAATTCAACCCCCACAATATCTGGTTTTTCTTCATCAATTGTTTTTTCAACAAGTAAAATAGATTCTTTTGAAATATGTGCAGTTCCAACAAGTATAATTTCTTTATCGTCAAATTTAAGGCGTTTTATCATTATCAAATTAAGTTAAAAAGTATTTTAAATCAGTTTACTTTTTTCAAGGACTTTTTAATTTTTAAATTTGCACACGAATTATTGAAATAATCCTTTTTTTTAAGAATAGCTTTAAATACTTTCATGACTTATTTTTATTATGCCTAAAAAATATTGCCTTTTTGCATTAGTATTGCTTCTGTTGCTAATAAGTGCAGTTTCAGCATTAAGTATTTCGGCAGAAACTCCAATTGTGCAAGGACAACAATGGTCATTTAAAGTTGAATTTTCAGAAGTTTCTAATGGTACCGAATCACAAGTTTATGTTGATTCAGAACAAATTTTAACAATTGGAAAATCACAATCAGGAAAATTATTTGTTATTGATGAATCATCTTCAAAAGTTATTAATACAACAATAAATGGACTTGATTTATCAGTAGTTTTTGTTGGTTTATCTGAGGGAAATCACATAATAAAAGTTGAAGGGGATAATTATTTAGATGAATTTACAGTTGTTTTTTATAAGCCAATGAGTAAAGAAGAACAACAAACTTTACAAAGTAATTTAGCAGCATTGCAAGTTGAAATTAGTTCTTTGAAAAATAATATTAGTAATTTACAATCAGAAAATGAATCAAAAGATGCACAAATTTCTTCTTTGCAAATGGAAAATTCTTCATTAGCAAACTCAATTCAATATTTAGAATCAAATATTAATTTATTGGAGCAAGAAGGAAAAACAAATGAAGAAATACTTTCACAGGTAAAAGAAGATTTGAATGTTTTGCTTACTGAAAGAGAAGAAGCAATGAAATCTCCAATTGCAGGAATGTTTGCATTTGGCGCACAAAATTCTGGTTTATTTTTTGGAATTTTTGTTTTAATTGCACTTGTTGTTGTTGGGGTTTTTATAAAATCTAGAACAACTTCTATTTATAGTTCTCCAATTTTATCAAAGGGTGAAAATGTTAAAACGAATAAAATTGAAAATTCGGAAGATGATTTATTGAGACCAAAAAAAGCATCTCCAATAAAATCTTTTGTTTCAAGGTTTGGAAGAAAAAGTAGTGCTTCTAAATCATTTTTTAAGAAAAAGAAATGGGCTTTAGAAGCTTATGAGCCAAAAGAAAGTGAATCAAAAACAAAACCAGATAATAAAAGGTTTGAATTGGGCGATTTAATTAAAAAGAACTGATTAAAGTTAGTAATAAAATTTTAATTAGTATTTTTCAAATTATTTTCTTTTCATTTTTCCGAAATAAAAACTTTTTTCACCTTCAAGAACCCAAACTTCAAAAGTCTTCATGTCTTTCAAATATTTACTAATTAATTTTTCTCTTAAAACATCAGTTCCAAATGAAAGAAAGTTAAAAGAAGGCAAAGCGATGATAATTTTTTCAAATTTTTTGGTTTTAACAAAACACTTGAATTTTTCTTGTTTGTATTTGTCTTTCAAATTTATTGCGGTGTGTTCATGTCCAATAATAATATTTTTCTTTTTTGTTTCAATTATTTTGTTGCCATGGCAAAAGCAGTAGTTTCCCTTTTCAAATTTTTCAACAACTTCAAAATTCTTCCATTTTGCAATTGCAGTAATATAATTATCATGATTTCCCTTCAGTAGAATAATTCTTTCACATTTTTTTTCTAAATAATCTAGAAGTGCAATAACCTCTTTCCATTCCTGATTGTTTGCAGCACAAAATTCATGTTTAATATCGCCTAACAAAATAATATGTTCAACTTTACCAGTTTTTGAAAATATTTTTGCCATTTCACTCATTACTTTTTTGAAATTCTGCCTAGGCAAAAGAATCCCACTTTTATTTAGTTCTTCTTCCTGTCCTAAATGAAGGTCTCCAATTACAACCACATTTTCCTTTTTCAACCAAAGTGCCATTGAAACAATTTCAGTATCTTTCTCAACAAACTTATCCTTTTTCATAATCATCCTCCCAAAAAATTATTCTCAACAAAATTAATTACTTTTCTTTTTACTTATTTTATAAAGCACTTGAGCATGCAACCTCTTTACAAATTCAATTCTTTCTTCCATTTTAAGTACATCACTTATTCCTTGTGTGAATAAATTAAATGCAAATGGGCTTGGTACTTCAACATCCTTTTCTTTAATTTTTATTTTTCCTTCTTTTATTAGTTTAACAACAATTTTTGCACTTGTCAAATCCATTGCATCTTCCATTATTTCTCTCCTTGTTTCTTTTAATACTGGAAAGTTTTCGTCAATAGCATTCAAAGCAGGAATTAGAAAATGTGAAGCCATTTGTTGTTTTCCCACACTTTTTGTTCTTCCTTTATAAGAACGCAAAATCATTAAAGAACGGGTTGCAACATGTCTAAATCTTCTTTTAAAAATTTCTCCCTTTGTAATTCCTTTTCTTAAAGCAGTTTCTAATGTTTCTTCAGTTAATGCATTTAGTGCTTGTTGTATTGGTAATTTATCAGAAGAAAGCATAAAGCCATTGTCATTAATATAAACTTCAACATCTTTTCTTGTATTGAAACCAATCATATATGCTAATGCTCTTGAAAGAACATCATTAACCTTTCTCCCAAATAAAGTGTGGAATATTGCATATTTTTTTCCACCATCTTTATAATTTTCAATTAGTATTTTTCTAGTGTGGGGTATTTCAGAAAAATTGTATTGCTCTTTGAAATAAGAATAAATTGCTTGGGCTGCTTTTTTATCAACACTCAAATATTTTAAAATAAAATCAATTATTTCTTTTTCACTCTTTTTAAAAATAAATTTTTCATCCATCAGTGCTCTAAAATCTTGTATGCTAATTGCTAAGTCAAAAGATAGCGGAAGCATTTCTGAAATCCAACTTGGAACTGTCGGAGGCCTTTTTCCAGCAGTTTGAACTTGTATTGTCATTCCTCTGCTATACTTGAAAATATATGTTTCTCCACCCAAAACAAAAACATCTCCTGGATTCATTCTTTCCATAAATATTTCGTCTAAATAACCTAATTTTTGTTCTCCAATTTTTACAACTATTTTACTTTCATCAGGAATTGTTCCAATATTTGTCATATAAAGTACTCGCGCTAACTTCCCTCTTTTTCCAAGTGTTTCAGTTTCTTCATCATGCCAAATTTTTGCATAAACATGTCTATTCTCTAATTCAGAATATTTCCCGGCAAGATAGTTTATTGTTTCATCAAAATCTTTTCTATTTAAATCATGATAAGGATAAGCATTTTTTACTATCTCAAGAACTTCTTTTATTGTTGTTGGTTTGTCAATAGCAATTCCATAAATTTGTTGTGCCAAAACATCCAAAGCATTTTTAGGAATTTTTATTTTATCAATTTTTTTGTTAAGTGCATTTCTCAAAAGCACAGCACACTCAACCAAATCATCTCTATCTAAAACAATTATTCTACCTTTTACTTTTTCATGTAGTTGATGCCCACTTCTTCCCATTCTTTGTATTGCTCTTGCAACACTTTTTGGGCTCCCTAATAATAAAACCAAATCAATTGAACCAATATCAATTCCTAATTCAAGAGAAGTTGAACACACAACCGCTTTTAGCTTTCCTTCTTTCAACCTATTTTCAATATTTAACCTGTGTTCTCTTGAAAGTGAAGAATGGTGTGCTCCAATGTTTCCTTCTAAATATCTTTTTGGAAATTTATCTTTTAAATGGTGAACGACTCGTTCAGTTGCAGCCCTAGTGTTTGTAAAAATGAGTGTTGTTTTATGTTCGCTAATTAATTTGTCAAGAGTGTTATACAATGCTTCTTGAATTTCTTCTTGAGAAGTATTAATTAAATCATTTAATGGAGAAATTACTTGCAAATCCATTTTTTTTATAAAACTTACATCAACAATTGAGCAATCTCTTTCAAATCCATTTTCATAACCAACTAAAAATTTTGCCATTTCTCCAATCGGGGAAACTGTTGCACTTAAACCAATCCTGCAAATGTTTGGAAATTTTTTTTGTAATCTTTCCAAAGATAATGATATGTGAGTTCCTCTTTTATTTTCTGCAAGTGAATGTATTTCATCAATTATTACCCATTTTAATGAATTAAACTTTTCAACAAATTTTGGGCTGTTAAGAATTATTGCTAATGATTCAGGAGTTGTGATTAGTATGTGTGGTGTTTTCTTTAACATTTTGCTTCTTTCATTTGTTGTTGTATCTCCAGTTCTTACTGCAGTTTCAATTTTAATTTTTTTACCTTTGTCTTGGGCAATTTTTGTAATTTCTTCTAAAGGTTCATTTAAGTTTCTTTGAATATCATTATTCAATGCTCTTAATGGACTAATATATAAACAATAAATTTCATTTTGTAATTGCGCTAACTCTGATAAATTTACTAATTCATTTATCACAGCTGTAAAAGCACTTAAGGTTTTTCCTGTTCCCGTTTCAGCACTAATAAAAGTATTTTTACCATAATGTATGTTTAGTATTGAATAACGTTGGGGTTCGGTAAATTTACCAAATTTTTTTTTAAACCATTCGCTCACAAGAGGGTTTAGATTTGAATAAATCTCTTCATCAGTATGTTTTTCATTTTGGAAATGGATCATAAATAAGCTTGAATTGAAAAGTAATATAAAGTATATTTTGTTGTGAATTTTTTCTCAAGGAATTCTTTAGATTAATTTCCTTTTATTAAAAGAATTACTCCAACTATTATTAATAATATCCAAACCCAATTGTTAATTATATTAAGTGGTGAGGGTAGGGTTGGTAAGGCTACTCCGAGTCCCATTCCAATTAGAAATATTCCTGCTTGAAATTTGCTTGTCATAATCTAAATACTTTTATCAAATATAAAAGGTTATTGTCAAACTAATCAAAACCTTAATTTTGTCATTTAAGAGGAAATTTTGTTTGTATTGGGGTTGAAAATGTTTTTTTGCATTCCCTTTTATTTATAAATGTTATTTTAGAAGAGATTATTATGAAGAGGGTTTGTTTTATTGAATTTGATGGCATTCTTTCAAGTAACAAAACATATACTTTGAATTTGAAAAGAGCAAAAGAGTTTATGAAAAATCTTTCAGAATATTGTAAAAAAAATAGTATTGAATTAATTTTAGTTTCGGGGTTTCATGAAAAGATAGCAAAACAAAAGTTAGCCAAAAGTTTTGTAAAAAAGTATTTTGATGCTCAGCACTTTTTTTATGTTGATGAAAAATATTTGATTTCAAAAAATGATGCTGATGAAAAGATGCACAGGGAAAATTTAGAAAGAGATAAAGAATTTAATGATAGTTATTTTAAGCAGGTTTTGATTCAACAGTTTTTGCATGATAATAAAATTGATCCACGTGAAGTTTTATTACTTTGTAATGATATTTGGGTGGATGCATATTATACTACAAGATTTTCAAAGGTAGATTTTGCTTTATTTGAAGAAAATCTTTGTGATAGGGGAAAAAGAACTGAATTAATTTCTGGTTTGGCTTATTTCAACTTAGATTTTTCTTCGGTTAAATTGTTGTTGGAAAAGTTTCCTTTGCAAAATTTGTGTGCTTTAGATAAATATGTTTTTGAAACAATGAAAAAAGCATTATTGAATGATGTTGATTTAAATGCCTTGAAAAAAAAAGCTATTGAAAGGGGACAAGATAATGTTGTTAAGTAAAATTAATGGTTTAATAGTTCCGTTACTTACACCAATGATTGAAAACAACACCGTTGATTATTTTGGTTTAAAAAATTTAACCGCAAGATTAATGAATAAAGGTGTGAAAAACTTTTTTATTTTAGGCCCTCTTTCAGAACAAGAATTTATTCCATATTCTGAACATAAAAAGGTTATTTCAAATATTGTAAAGGAAGTTGGTGCAAAAGGAAATGTTTTGATTGGTTGTTTTTCTGAATCTGCTGAAGAGATAATTGAAAAAGTTAAATTTGCTGAACGCTATTCTCAATATTGTGTTATCAACCTTCCTTATTCAGCATTAACTAGTGAAATGGATTTTATAGATTTTTTTGATACGCTTTTCAATAAAACAAAAACAAATGTTTTCTTATATAATGATCCTAAACTTTTTGGAAGAAATATTCCAGTTAGTGGATTAAATAAAATTGTTGGTTGGGAACGGTTAATTGGTTTTATGGATAATTCAAAAAATATGTCTTATTTTAAGGCGGTTGCTGATTATCATCAATCAATAAAGATTTATCAAGTTGATGAAGCTCTTGCGGTTGAATCTTTAAATTATAATTCTTCAGGTAATGCTGTTATTTTAGCTAATGTTGTTCCTGAATTATTTATTAATTTAAAAAATGAATTTGAAAATTTTGGATATAATAGTTTGATTCGTCAAGAATTATCAATAATTTCACTTAATGACAAATTTAGTGATGAAAAAAAGATTCAATCAATTAAAAAAATTCTTTCTGATTTTGGAATAATTCAGGAAAATTTTGCAAAAGAATTGCCTATGTTAACAAAAGATGATTTGAATTTAATAAATTCCCTAATCAGAAGATCTTTCGCTTAATTAATTTCTTTTTGTTTATTTGAATTATTAATTCCTTTTATTTGTTTAAGTAATTGGTTTCTTTTATTTGTTTAAGTAATTAACCCATTTTATTTGTTTCAAAATGCTTTAATACTACCTTTGTTATTTTTATATTATGTATTCAATCAAGGGTATTAAAGCTAGACAAATAATAGATTCTAACGGAAATCCAACTATTGAATGTGAGGTAAAAACTTTGTTGGGGCGATTTGTTGCTTCAGTTCCTTCAGGTGCTTCGCGAGGAGAAAAAGAAGCGATTGAGTTGAGAGAAACAAAAAATAAAAACTTTTTAAGTGTTGAAAAAGCTGTTAGAAATGTTAATGAAATTCTTTCTGTTGTGGTTAAAGGAATTGATTGTCGTGATCAAAATAAAATTGATTCTACTTTGATTAAAGAAGATGGCACTGATAATAAATCAAAAATTGGTGCTAATGCAATACTTGCTGTGTCACTTGCTTGTGCAAAAGCTGGGGCGGTTGCTTCAAAAAAAGAATTGTTTGAACACATTTCTGATTTGAGTGAAAGAAAAAAATTTCAATGTTTACCAGTTCCTTTTTTGAATATTATTAATGGGGGTAAACATGCGGGCACTGAACTAGCTTTTCAAGAATATCAAATTGTTCCTCTTGGCTTTAAGACTTTTAAAGAATCTTTTTTTGCTGGTGTTGAAATTTTTCATGAATTGCAAAGAAATTTAGAAAAAAAATATGGAAAAGTAAGTACGAATGTTGGTTTTGAAGGTGGTTTTGCGCCCTCTTTTTCAAAAATTGAACAGCCGATTGATGAAATCTTGAAAGCGATTGAAGGTACTGGTTATGCAAAAGAAGTTTCTGTTTCAATTGATGTAGCAGCATCTTCTTTTTCAAAATATCAAGATGATGGAAAAATAACTTATAAAATTGAAGGGCACATTTTATCAAAAGAACAATTACTTAGTGAGTATGAAACTTTGATTAATGATTATGAATTGGTTTCAATTGAAGATCCGTTTGATGAAAAAGATTTTTCTGCTTGGAAAGAAATAAATTCTAAATTGGGAAAAAGAGTTCAAATTCTTGCTGATGATTTAACTGTTTCACAAAAATCAATTATAAAAAAAGCAATTAATGAAAAAACGGCAAATGCATTATTGTTGAAAGTAAATCAAGTTGGTACACTTACTGAAGCCATTGAATCAGCAAAATTGGCATTTGACAATGAGTGGGGTGTGCAAGTTTCGCATAGAAGTGGAGAAACTAATGATTATTTCATTGCTGATTTGGCAGTTGGGATTGGTTCAAAACAAATTAAAGCAGGGGCCCCATGTCGTGGTGAAAGATTAGCAAAGTATAATTACTTGTTGAAGATTGAAGAAGAGTTTGGGCTTGATTTTGCTGGAAGAAAAGCTTTTTTAAAAAAATAATTTTTGGGAAAGCAAAAAACAAATTTGTTCGTCACATGACGAATAATCTCTCGTCAAAAACCTTTATATATTACTTATTTTATTCTTACATCAAAAAAGGAGGGTTTTGTAATGGCATCACAAAAGATTGGAAGTTATGCTTTCCTAGTAGCAGTAATTATAGCTGTGTTAGTGGGTTTAATAGCTGCACTAATGCCAACTATGATTAATGCGGATATGGCAGGAATCATTGCGTTAGTTCTAGTTATTCTGGGATTAATTGTTGGTTTCTTAAATATCAAGGATAAGCATGTAACTGATTTCTTAATTGCTACTATTGCAGTTGCAATGGTTGGAAATATTACTGCTGGTGGATTCATGTCTATGGCGGGAATATCAATCATTGGTTCGATAATAGCTAATATTGTTGGTCAAATAGTATTAGTTGTTGCTCCAGCAGCATTAGTTGTTGGTTTAAAGCAAATAATTGCTTTAGCTAAAGAGCAAGTTGCTTAAATAAATTAAATACAAGTTGGGCGCCATTGCGCCCTCTTTTATTCTTTTTTAATTTGGGAAATTAGGTTTCCTTTTATTCTTTTTCTAATAGTTTCATTTCATGGCGAAAAGACATTTTTTTCAAATTGAAAAACAATTTAGTTTTTCATTTGATGGCTTTGAAAAAACAAAAGAACTTATACATAATTTGTCTTTGGATATTTCAGAAATTGTTAAAGAAATTGATTTTGATTCATTTATTTTAGGTATTTCTTGGCCTGTTTCAACAAGCAATGTGGGAGAGTTGCGTAAATCTGTGCAGTATGCCCTTATTGAAGAAATAAGTTCAAAATTAAGCAAAAAAGTTGATTTCAACAAGGCAGAGGCTCATTTTGTAGTAGATTTTATCAAAAAATGCATTATATTAGAGCTTTTGCCGGTTTTTATTTGTGGAAATTATTGTAAGTATTCTAGAAAAATAGCTCAAACCCAGCATTTTAGCAAATCCTCTGAAAAAATGGAAGAAAGTGTTGAACAATTATTAGCTGAAATTATTGTCCCAATATTTAGTGCGGAGCAATTAGTTTTGCATGGTGCTGGTAGAGAAGATGCTGATGTTTTAATGCTTGGGAAAGGTAGGCCTTTTGTTGCTGAAATTGTGTTTCCAAAAAAGCGTTCTGTTGATTTAAAAAAAATTGAAAAAGAAATTAATTCAAAATTCAAAGACAAAATTTCAGTGAACTCGCTTATTTTTTGTGATAAGGAAAAAGTTGTTGAAACAAAAAATACTTTGCATGATAAAAAATATTTGGCAATTGTTGAATGTGAATTAAAACCAAATTTAAAAATTCTTTCATTGAATAAAAAATTAAAAGTTGAACAGAAAACTCCTCAAAGGGTTGAAAAAAGAAGAGCCGATTTATTAAGAGAAAAAGAAATTATTTTGGAAAAAGCAACTCTCATCAATGAAAAAGAATTTGAGCTTATAATGAAAACTTCGCACGGCACTTATGTTAAAGAATTTATTTCAGGTGATGAAGAAAGAACAAAACCTAGTATTTCTTTAATGTTAAAGCAAAAATGTGTTTGTAAGCAATTAGATGTTTTAGAAATTTTATAAATTAATTTTTGCTTTTTTTTAATATTCAAACAATTTCTTTTGAGAGCTTAATTTTCAATTAAGCGTTGAAAAAACTTTTCAGTATTCAAAGAGCTTTTTCTGGGATTTTCCAATCCCTTTTATTTTACTTCTCTCTCCAACTTCAAAATCATATGAAAAATATTCTAATCCATATGCTTGTAACAATTCCATTGCGCTCTTTCTAATATCTGGTGCAAGTAATATTCCGCGCGTTTGAACACCTTTCATCTTTTCAACTTGTTCAACATATCTTTTCAATTGCGTTACGCTTCCATAATCAGCCTGCCTTCTCTTTAATTCAATAACAACTAATTTTCCATCAGCATCCTCTGCCACAATATCACAAATTCCTTTTCTAAAAACCTGTTGTTGATTTATTGGCTTCAAACCAGGCTCAAGGAAACTCAAATCATCCATTAATGCATCATTCAATTCTTTCTCTGAACCACTTAATCTCAAATCATTACTCATTGGTAAATCAAACGAAATTGCATTTTCAATTGAATAAAAAATAATTTCTAATTCTTCTTTTGGTTTTAGCTTTTTTGTAATGATTCTCAACTCTTTTCCTTCTTCATTTTCAATTATTTCACAACTAGTTTTTCCAGAAGTCATATAATTAGTTGGCCTAACCAATCTATTTTCATGTATTGAAATGCTTGAATCAGCTTTCATTATTAGTAATCGTTTTCCTTTTGGAAGCTTAGAAGCAGCTCTTCCCTGATATGAAACAAAACAATCTCCAATCAAAAGGCACAGGTGCTGATTTTTTATTGAATCTAAAAATATTTCGCGTACTTCTTCAAATTTCATAATAAGCTTATTAATCACAATTCTTTAAAACCCGTTTTTGTGATTAAATAATCTCTTTCAATTCTAATTCCAAATTTTTTGTATTGTCCAGGCTCTATCGCAAGAACCATTCCTTCCTTTAATTTCCATTTGCTTTTTTCTCCAATTCCTGTTGGAAAATCATGTTCTTCCAAACCAATACCGTGCCCTAATGAGTGAGGCATTTTTAGATCGCAAGCTTTCCACAAATCACTTGCTTTCACATTAGCATTTAACTTTTTCTCCACGCTTTTTAAAGCTTTTTTTACTTTTTCCAATTCCTTTTCATACTCTAAATATTTTTTTCCATCTTTTTTACCAAACCAAAAACTTTCACTAATATCTGCGCAATAACCTTTGTATTTTGCCCCAATATCAAAAAGTATTTCTTCCTCAATTTTTAATTTTCTTTTTTCAGGAACATGGTGTAATTGTTTTGTATTTTCTCCGAATGCAATAATACAAAATGCTGTTTCAAAACCATCTTTTTCAAATTCATTTTCAACAAAATTAGCAACTTCTTTTTCACTAATTCCTTTTTTTAATTTTTGCTTTGCTCTCTCAATTACTTTTTTAGTTTCCTTTACAGCTTTAGAAATATTTTCTATTTCTTTTTTTGTTTTTATTTCTCTTTCTTTTTCAATTTCCTCCCTCACATCAATAAACTTTTTATTTTTCATAATATTTTTTAACATTTTCAATTGGCTTATTGTTGTGAAATTGCTTTGGTAGCCAATCCTTTTTCCACAATTATTTTTTAATTGTTGTTCAAACATTTTTCCAGTGTTTAGTTTGATTACTTTTGCGTTTTTTGAAAATTGTTTTTTTGCTTGCTCAAAATTAAAAGGATGTGAAATAAAAATTGGCTTGCCTTTTTTTTGAATAATCAAAATTCCTTCAAAACTTTGTAAGGCATTTTCTAAATATTTATTTATCAAAGGATTTTTCCAATAACTATGGAAGTTGAATAAAATTACTGAATCAACCTTTTCAAACATTTTTTCCATAATAGTAAATTGGTTTTGATGCTTAAATATTTAGCTATTATTTGAGCATTTACTGCACATTTAACTTGCCATATTCTTTTTCATATAATTTTACTGCTCGTGGTGCACTATTCAATATTTTTTTAATATTGTTAAAAACACTTGGTTGTTTTTCAAAACTCAATTCTTTCATTACATTTGTCAGCAATTTAACATATTCTGCTAATTCATTTTCCTTCATGTAATTTAGTTCTTCAAATACTGAAAGTGCATGATTTGCAGTATATTCATTTAATTTTGCTAGTTCAATAATTGTTTCTTTTACAAATTTCAATCCATCTTTTTTCAACAAGGATTTTCTTTTATTCATTATAAAACTAACTAATAATGCTCGTTGATCGTTTGATTGAGTTATGTTAAAATGTTCTGATTTCTTTATTCTTTTTACTTGTTCTAAAGTATCTTCTGAATCTCCTCGAGCAACTATTGAGAGAAATTGTTCCCACTGCACAGGATTTCCAATACTTTCTTTTTCAAACTCTTCCATTATTTTCAATCTGTCTTTTGCACTAGAATCTAAATAGAGCGAAAAAGCAACTAATTTGTCTGTTTGATTATTTGCTTCCCTAAATTGTTTTAGAATTAATGAATGAATCTTTTCACTATCTAATCTTGAAAGCACACCAAGGCAGCTATTTTTTATACTTCTATTTTTTATTTCAGCCAAACTTTTTTTTACATAGTCTCCTTCAAAGTTTTTCTTTGCAGTAGTTTGATAAATGGATAGTAATTCGTTTTCATATTTTTTCGCAATATCAGTTTTTATTTTTTTTTCAATTTCATATAGCTTTACATATTCATGTCGTAAATATTTATCTTCAACCCCACTCGGAATTGCTAGGAGTGTGCTTCCAAGTTTTTCAGTCAATTCTTTATTTGAAAGTAAATTAAAATAAATATCAATAAGAGTTTTATCTAATTCAATTTTATTATTTTTTAGAGCATTCATTCTTTCTTTTTCCACAAGATTATAAAATGCAACATATTTAGAAATTATATCATCATCTTTTTCAACTTGCAAAAGCAACTCTTCTTTTGAAATTGGATGAATTACTTTTCCATAAAATGAAAAATCTCTATTGAATGAGAAAAAACCAATGCTTTCAATACCTTCAATTTCAATGTTTTGTTTTTCTTTTTTTGTCATAATTGTTTCTTCATGAATCTTTTTGCCATCATTATTAAATATTGCATATGAAAATGGAAATTCCCAATGCAATCCTTTTTTAAAACCAGTTTGTTTTAATTCAATTTTCACTTTCTTTTTTTCTTTATCAAAATTTGTTTTAACATTAACAATCGGATATCCAATTTGTGTTAGCCAAGTTTTTGTCATTCGTGATATTTTTTTTCCAGAAAACTTTTCCATTGTATTTATCCAATCTTCAGTTTTTGCATTTGAATGAGCATATTTTTCATGATATTTTTGCATCGCTTGGTAAAATTTATCTTCCCCAATTGTAATTTTAATCATTCTAATAAATTCTGGGCCTTTTGAATAAGTAATGCCTGTAATTAAATCATCAGGCATATTGAATCCTTCTGGTTTCATTGGGTGTCCTAAAGCACCAGTATCTTCATCAAAAGTACCCCCTTTCATTATTATTCTTGAAACATTTTCTAACCTTGCAAATTCTTTGCTTGTAGCGAATGAAATAAATTCATCCCCTGTTGTATATTCAGTAATTGCTTCATTTAGCCAAAGATCAAAGGGGCTGTGGGAAGTAACTTCTGAACCATTTAAGTTGTGGTAAAATTCATGAGTTTTTACATTAAGTAAATAGGTAAAAAGTCCATCACTCATTTCTTTATAAGGGAGCATTCTATTTGCTGAAATTGTTGTGTTGCCAACATTTTCCATTCCACCAAAATTACTATTTTGCATAGCAATTTCTCTATATGCTTCTCCAGAATATTCATAACCAAATTTTATTCCCTTTGATAATTTGTTGATTTCTCCCTTTAGCTTTTTAATTTTATTTTTATCTCCATTTTGTTTTGCTTTATCTCTTTCAAAACACAAATCAAATATTTTTTTTCTTTTTTCAATATTTTTATTTCTTTCTCCGCCAGTAAAAATATTTACCCATTGGACACCAAAAGCTAATATTTCTAAAGATTGTTTTATTGCTTCAAGAGTGGCATTTTCTAATGTCAACATTTGCAGTTGAAACTTTTTTCCATTTGCATATTCAAGTTCTCGATTAGTTTCTTTCCATGTCCCAGCCCCTAAAAAAAACATATATGGTGCCATTGGAACTTTTTCATTTACATAAATAATATATTTTCTATTTTCACTTTTTTTTCCTTTTTCTAAAACATTTCCGTTTGAAATTAAGTGAGTGTATCTTTTATCAGCAATTATTTTAGTTTTATAAGTTGCTTTTGCATTCATGTAATCAAAACAAGGAGTTAGTTTCTGGAATCCCCATTGTTGGCACTGGGTTATTTGCTGTGGGGGCGCCCCTTTAGGTGATTTATCATAATATAATCCTTCCAAATCATTCCAAGTTGGTTTTATTTTGTGTTCTGTTTCAATAATTATTTTTTCGCCAATTTTTAATGTCTTATCAAAAATTAAATTTAATTTGCTTTTCTTTTCATCAAACGTCCACTCTATCTTTCTATTTGCTTTTACATTTTTTATTTCCATTTTTCTTGCATCTAATGAAATTTTATTTGCACTTTTGAGCATTACAAATGATATTTTTGAATTTACATTTGTATGTTCATCAAACATGTCAAATTCTAAATTATAATGAATATTTTTAACATTTAATTCAGGAAAGTCTTTTGGATAGTATTTGAATTTTCTTTCCTTATTCATAAAAAACTTGAATTGGGTTTAGTTTTTAACTATTGCGTAAGCAATATTTGCTTTTGGAAAATTAGTTTTTAATAAGTTGTACAATAATTAATTCTTTATTTAAATTTTATTCAAGATTCATTATTGCATCAACCAAAATAGTGTTTTTTTCCAATTTTGGATATGCCAACATCATTGCTTCAGAATAACTAGTTGTCCAGTTTTGGCCGTGTTTTTTTTCCATTATGTCTGCATAAATTGAGGCAGCTAAACAAATATCCATTGCTCTTATTCTAAGAATTTCTTTGTTTCCAACTATTTTTCCAGAGTATTTTCGTTTAGCTATTCTTTCAACTTCTCTTAAAAAGTTTTCTTCAGGATTCACATTCCTTCTTATTAATTCCCAAACTATTTTTTCAATTCTTCTTCCATGCGCATTTTGCCCTTGGGTTTGTCTTGCTTTAAAAAGCTTTTTTGGTAATCTAGAAAAGTTTTGGATTTTATCCATTTCAGCTACTATATCTTTTCTCATTTTTAATTTTTCTGGAGAAATTTGTGTGGATGCACGATAAATTTCTCCATTTCTTTTTTCTATTTTTCCTTCTTTTGTTAAAAAAATTCTTTCTATGAAACTATCAAATGCTTCGTCCCAAATTCTTTTTTCTTCATATTTTGGAATATCAACTTTAATAAGTCCAATTTCTTTTTGTCCACTAATGAAATGATCCACCCATTTACAAGCAATTCTATTAACAGCAAGTGCTTGTGCTTTTGATACTTCTCCTTCACCTAGTCCTCTTTTTTTCCACATGGATGCAATTCTTTCTGGAACCATTATTGCTCTGCCTTGTAGCATTGGATTAATTCCATGTTTTTTGAAGTCCATGTATCTTATTAATTCTTCTCTACCTTTGTGTTTGCCATCTTTTGGATCAAACAAATCACGTCTTTTTCTGTCGGTGAAGGCATCAGGGGAATGATTTTTCCGTGACATTTATTTACTCCTTCTTTTTCAACATTGGTAAACCAGTTGTATTATTTTCCACAACTTTGAATCCTTCAGGCAGATCAATTGCATTTTCTTTTTGTGTTGAAGAAAAATAGAATAATCTTCCTTTTCCGTGCAAATAATATTTTTTTCCTTTTGAATTTGTATGTTCATAAACCATTTTTTATCACCTATACAAATTGTACTTCTTACCCTTTAAATTGCTTTCCCAAGTGTAAATTTGCTTATTTAAATGTATGACTTCTTTAAAGCAAAAGCTTTAAATTAGCTTAATTCTTATCTTTTTAGATTATTAAAAAATTGTAAACAATGGTTTTTTTTATGGATAGGATGGAAAAAGAAAAGATTTTGGAAGCAGCTCTTTTTATGTCTCCTAAGGCACTTACAATTGATGAGTTAAAACAAATTGCATTAATTGATTCAAGGTTAGAAACAAAAGCGCTTTTGGAAGAGTTAATTCATTTTTATGATAATAGAAAATCTGCATTAGAAATTGTTTCTCTTCCAATTGGTTATCAAATGCGTGTTAAAGATAAGTATGAAGATTTTGTTTCTCAATTGGCAACAGATTCGTTATTTTCAAAAGGGGTAATGAAAACTCTTGCTCTGATTGCATACAAGCAACCAATTGAACAATCATTAGTTGTAAAATACAGGAATAACAAGGCTTATGATCATTTAAAAATTTTATTTGAAAATGGCTTTTTGAAAAAAGAACCAAAAGGAAGAACATATATTTTATCAACAACAACAAAATTTATTGAATATTTTGGAAAAGATTTCGGAAAGAAGTGATTTGGTTTTTTTAGAATAATTTTTCTTGTCCAATTGTTTCAGTGTATTTTTTGCATGTGCTCCAAAAGATTCTTGAAAATGGTGGCAATTTTTTATTTTTATTAAAATATTCTTCAAGGAATTTTTTTGTTTTTGGATCACTTGGGTAACCAGAACCAAAATCCCCAAATTCTTTTCCCAATTTTTCAATTTCTCTATCTCTAGTGACTTTTGCCAAAATACTTGCTGCTCCAACAACAACATATTTTGAATCAGCTTTATTTTCAGCAATTATTTTAATTTCCTGTTTTGATTTTTTCAGATATTTCCTAATTCTTTTTTCAAATTTTCCTTTTGTTGCATCTGGACTATCAATATATAAAATATTAATTTTTGTTTTTGTTGAATTTATTAGTTCAGCAATTTTTATTGCTTCAATTTCATTCAAGTTTTCTCTAACCATCAGATCATTAATTTCAATTGCATTTACAATAAGTATTTTTTCTTCAACAACAAGATTTTTTACTAATCCAAATAGTTCTTCTCTTTTTTTTGGAGTCAAATCTTTAGAATCTTTTACTCCAATTTTTTTTAATTCTTTTTCTTGCTTTTTTTCAAAAATAGTTATTGCCATTGTCATTGGGCCAAAGCATGGACCTCTTCCAGCTTCATCAATTCCTGCAATTATCATAATTATAAAAAATTAGGAAGTAATTATTAAACTAATTAATTCGGAAATTTTGAACATTTTTTATTAAAATTAGCTTCCTTGCTTATATTTTTTTTTATTTTAAATCAATTAGCATTTGTCTTACAAGTGGTTGTTCTTTGTTACAGGTTTTGCATGCATCTGCAGCATCCAGACAAATTTTTTTAGCTTCTTTTAAAGTTTTTAGTTGTTCATTAGTTGTCTCATCTCTTCTTCTCATTTCATCAAATTCAGTGTTTAAAAGTTCATGTGCTCTTCTACAGGATTTATAAGCAATTTCTCTATCCTCATCACTAGGTCTAAATGTTCTGTGTGCATTACACCTTGAACAGGCTCTTTTCGCAGTCTCAAGCGAACTCCTAATTTCATGGTTCATAATATAGTTTCACTAGAAAGGGAATAAAAGTCTTTGTTTTTGTATTTAAAAAGAAATTTTTTATTGGTTTTATATTTGTCTTATTCTACTTGTTTCTTCTAGGTCTTCTTGCTTCGGCAATAGCTTCTGTTTCTCCAAACCTTCTTCTATCTCTTTTACTATTCTCTCCCGCAACACTTTGAATTATTTTAGGTTGATTTCCTTGTTGTCTATCTAAAAGTTCATGTATTCTTCTCCGCCTTTTAGCGCTCTCTTTAAGTCCAAGTAAATGTTTTGCCCTCTGAACAGCAGTTAATTTTGGTTTTATTTTGATCATATTTTCCTAAATTTTAAATTATTGTTCCTTCTAAATCATTTTCAAAGTATTCAACACTTTCTACCCCATTGACTTCTATTACAAAATAGCTTGTTTCCTTGCTGTAAAAATATTTTATTCCAGGGATGCCTGTTGTATAATTTATCCCTAAAGGAAGTGTTTCTCCTGGGTTGATTACTGCTTTACTATTCTTCTCGATAGAATTTAAAACTACTTTCTTTACACCAATTGCTTCATCAGACTTGTTCTTAATAACCAGATTTAGAACAAGTTGCGTTTGTTTGTGTGAAATTATCTCTAAATAATCTTGTGGGACATTATTTACGGGGACATAATTATTATTGTTATTATTGTTGTTTGCTGGTGGCTGATAAGTATTATTCTCAGGGGTTGTTTCTGGCTGATAATAAACCCCTATAGCAATTATTGCTATCAACAAAAAGATTAGTATAAACAATGTCGCTAGTAAAAGGTTTTTTTTCTCTTGGTTTTTAGCAGTGCTTTTCTTAATTACTTGTTTATCATTTTTCTTTGCCATTTAAAAATAAGGTTTTTCTTGGTTATTATACTTTTCGATTTTGAAAAATAGTTAAAGTTGCCGTGTTTAGGCGGCAACATCAATATCTGAACTGTAACCCAGTTCACATGTTGGGCGTTTCGCTATGCTCAACAGCCCTTAAGCTGCCACGTCAATATCTAATCTTTTCTTTAATTCTCTATATCTGTTTCGGATTGTTACTTCTGTTACTCCTGCAACATTAGCAACTTCTTTTTGAGTTCTTCTTTCGCCCTTCAACAAACCAGCAATGTATACTGCTGCTGCTGCAACTCCTGTTGGTCCTCTTCCAGATATTAATCCTTTTTTGATTGCTTCTTCTAAAATTTTTCTTCCTTCTTCTTGAACTTCTCCGCTCAAGTTTAGTTCAGAAGCAAATCTTGGAATGTAATGAATTGGATTTGTTAATGGAACTTCTAAGTTTAGTTCTCTTACTAAAAATCTGTATGTTCTTCCAATTTCTTTTTTTGTTAATCCACTTGCTTCAGCCATTTCGTTCAATGTTCTTGGCACGTGATAAGTTCTACAAACAGTGTAAAGGACAGAAGCAACAACTGCTTCAATCAATCTTCCTCTTATTAGTCCTTTTTTTACTGTTTTTCTATAAAGTAATGCGGCTGCTTCAACCAGCGTGTCTGGTATATTCAAATAAGAAGCTACTCTCCGCATTTCTGTAAGTGCTATTGATAAATTTCTTTGCATTGATGAAGAAACAGATGCTCTCTTATGCCATTTGATAAGCCTGTACATTTGTGCTCTTCCTTTGCTTGATAGTTTATTTCCTCTAAGATCAGTTCCTCTTCTATCAATCATTGTTACTAAACCTTTGTTTAGTTTTACATATTTCATTGGAGATCCACCTCTTGATGAATCTTCATCTCCTTGGTCAAAACTTCTCCATTCTTTACCTGAATCAAACATTTCGTCTTCCGAAACAATTAATCCACAATCCATGCAAACAGCTTCTCCTTTTGCATGATCAACTCTTATTTTTTCACTTCCACATTCAGGACATTTTTTAACCAATAAACCACCTTTTTTTAATATTTTTTAGAATAAGCTTCCTCTAAATAACTCTCTAGGGAGAGGATTTATAAATCTTCTGGTGTCAACTCAAAATATCAAAATAGTTATTAGATTAAGAAATTTGCATTTCTAAGCCAATTTGGCATTAATTATGCCATCTTGTCCTGGTCTATTTGTTACAACTGCTTGTTTTTCATCGTTTCCAATTTTAATTTTAATTATTGCTCCCTTTGTAACAATATTTGATCTTGCAAATAATCTATTAGCATTATTTTCTGCAACAGCAATTATCTCTGCCTTTACCATTTTACTTCCATTATAAACATTTACAAACTTTGTTGAAGTGGCTCTAACCTTTGAAGTATTTCCTCTTCCTGTTTTTCCTTCTCTTGTTTCTTGAGCACCAGCTTCGCCTTTTGTTTGTGCAGCTGTTCCGCCTCTCCAAGCCAATTTTTTAGTACATCTCCGTAAAGATTTTCTCTTTCCGCCAGATTTTTTCTTTTTTGATTTAGTATGCCATTCAACCATATCATCACTTTTTTTAAAATTCACCAGAACTTATAATGTATTTTTGCAAGCGCACATTTAAAAAGGTAATTTTCACTTGTCTTTTCTTATTCTTCTTCCTTATACTCTGAATCAAGTATTTTCCTTATCTTTTTAGCTTTTAATTTTCCTAAATTTTCTACATTTTGTAATTCTTTTTCATTGGCATTTGCAATATTTTTTATTGAGCCAAATTCCTTCAATAGATTTTTTGCCAATCCCGGCCCTACTAAAGGAAAACCTTCAACAATATATTGTTGTTGTTCTTTCAAAGTTAATCCTTTTCTTCCAATTCTCAAACTAACTTCTTTTTTATTTGCTAATTGCTCGCGCTTTGCAATTACGTACAAATATTCAGCAGTTTCTTCAACATTTTTTGTATTAATTATTGGAACTTGATAATCAAGAGCAATGCTTGTCAGTGCTCCAATCAAAGAATTTCTGTGAATATTTCTCAAAGTAAATAATTCATCTATTTTTCCTTCTAAAATTATTAGTGGCTTTGGATAATTTTCTCTCAAATCAACTAATTGATTGAATAACCTTCCATCAATCATTGAGCTTACAAAATCTTGTATTGTTTTTCTTTCAACACAAACATCTTTGCTTAATATATAATCTCCTATCGGCAGTTGTTTCATTATTATTTTGCACTCTCTTTCAAACAAGGCTTTTGTTACACTGCTTGCTTGTTCTCTATTATCAACAAAAATAATTATTTCATCACTTTTTTCTGAAAATGTTGCGAGTGTGCTTTGTTCAGGCAAAACATTTGCTCTTTTCATATTAACTAAGGTGTTTTTCATTTTCTTTTCTTTGTTTCTTGAAGCCCAATAAAATGCTTCATCTCTCGTTCCTCTCGCCATTAAAATAATATTTTTCCCTTTTCCAAATCTTCCAGTTCTTCCTCTTCTTTGTATTGTTCTTATTTCGCTTGGCACTGGCTCAAAAAATATTACCATTTCAACTGCCGGAATGTCCAATCCTTCTTCTGCAACACTACTTGTTACTAGCACATTAAATTTCCCTTCTTTTAATTCTCCTAGCACTTGTTGTTGTTCTTTTTGTGACATTCCTTTTTCTATTCCTTTTGTGGCTTGTCCAATAAATTTACTCACTTTTATTTCTGTTTCTTCTTCTAAAAATTTTACAACTTCTTTTATTGAATCCCTATATTGGTTAAAAACAAGTATTTTACTTTCTGGATTTTCTTTTAGTTGTTTTAAAACAATTTTTTTTAGTTCTGCATATTTTGGGTGTTGTATTTTTTCTTCAAATAATTTATTTGTTATTTTCATTGCTTCTTGAATGCTTTCACTTGCCATTATTTGCACAGCGGCTTTGCTTTTCCCTTTTGCAGCATCATCTTTAATTTTTTCAAAATAATTTTTTAAAGCACTTATTCCTTGTGTTTCAATTAACTCTTCAGCGTGCGCAATTTTGAGCAGAGAAGCACATTTTGATGCTGCTGAAAACATGCTTGGATTTTTTCCATGTTGCAAAGAAGCATGAATTTTTCGTTGCATTTCTAAAATCCTAACTCTGTTATAATATTTTTTGTTGGCTGTTATTGCAACATGCATTTCTTTTAGAAAGTTTATTTGTACTTGTTGAAATCTTTCTAATGCTGCCTTAATGTTCAAAAAATCTTGTGGCAAATCAACTCTCACCCAATCAACTTCTATTTCATTCACATATGCTTTAACATCTTCATCATTAGAATTTTTTATTTCAATATTTTTTATGCTTAAATTTCTACAAACATCTTGTATTTTTTCTTCTTCACTTCCTGGAGAAGCTGTTAGTGCTAGCACTAGTGCTTTTGGATTTGTTTTTTGTAATTGTAAATTTATGAAAACATATGCATAGTCTCCTACTGCTCTATGTGCTTCATCAAAAATAACCAGCTCAAATTTTTTCAAATCTATGTTGCCTGTTAGTAAATCATTTTCTATTGTTTGAGGGGTAGCATTAATTATTTGTGCTTCTTCATAAATTTTTCTTCTTTCGCTTGCCTTTGTTGTCCCTGTAACAGAAACAATTTTTTCTTCATCAATTTTCAAGAACTTTTTAAATGATTTTTCATGTTGTACAGCCAGTGGTTTTGTTGGTGCTAAAAATAAAATTTTTCCTTGCGAATTTTGTTTTATTTTATGTGCAGCTAATAGCACAGCAACTATTGTCTTTCCAAGTGCAGTTGGTGCCACTACAAGAGAATTCCCTTTTTCAATTATTCTTGTAACTAACACTTCTTGATAAATACGAGCTTCAATTGAATCAGTTTTTACAATATCATGGATTATGTTTGCCATAGAAGAAGTTTTCCCTAGAGCTTTTTAAATCTCTTTCTGGTGCTGTGCCGATGATTTTTCTTTGGGTAAGGGCAAGCTTTATATTTGAGTTAATTGTTATTTTTCTAGTGATGTTATGAGTGAATTACCAATAGCTGCTGTTGACAGAATTATTAGGAAGAGTTCCGGTCTGCGTGTGGCGGATGATGCTTCCAAAGCATTAGCTGATTATTTGGAAGATGTTGGAATGAAGGTTGCGCAAGATGCTGCTCTTTTCTCAAAACATGCTAAAAGAAAAACAGTTACAATTGAGGATATTAAGTTAGCAACAAAGAAGTGATTTTTATGAATGTAGATGATTATTATAGTGAAAAGAGTTTTAGTTGGAAAAAGTTTTTCCATGCTTTTATTTCTTCAGCTGCTTTGGCAGTTGCTTTGTTAATTACAATTTGGGTTATTAATTATTTTAATGCTGGCTTGAACCAACCTGTTCTTGCTGGGATAAATGATTTTTTAATTTGGAATTGGTGGGTTTTGGTAGCATTTGTTTTGTTAATTAGTTTATGGGATTATTTTTTCAAACTTTATAAACAAAAGTTGAGATATGTTAAACCTTTGATTGATGCAATTGGATTAATTTTTGGTTTTTGGTTGGTTGCATTAATATTATATGGTTTGAAAGCATTTGTTGACCCTGCGGATGGCATTAATTTATTTTTGAATTTTATGCATGATGTGTTTTTCCAATTACACATATTGCTTTTCTTATTGTTTTTGTTTGTGTCTTATGCTAAGTTTCTTTTGACTGATAAATAGTTTTTTTATTTTTTAGAATTAGATTTTTTTTGCTTCAGTAGAACCATCTTTTTTATCAATGAGTTCAATTCCTTGTTCTTTTAATTTATCTCTTATTTCATCTGACTTTTTCCAATCTTTATTAGCTCTTGCTTTTTCTCTTTTTTTAATCATTTCTTCTTGTTCTTCACTTAGTTCAAAAAATTTTTCTGAAAAGTCAAGTATGCCTAGCACAGAATCAATTTTTCTTAAAATATTTAATGCGTGTTGTGCTTCTTTTTTCCCCAATTCATTTTCATCAATTGATTTGTTTGTTTCTCTTGCATATTCAAACAAATGTTTTATTGCTTCAGGAACATTCAAATCATTATTCATTGCTTTTTCAAAGCCAATTAATGTTTTTTCTTCAATATCTTTCAAAACATTACTTTCTTGATTTTCTTCAACATTTCTTAACCTTTCAATTAATCTTTTTAACCCTTCAAGAGTTTTTCCAGCATCTCTTACACTATCAACAGAAAAATTTAATTGCTGTCTATAATTTGAATTTACCAAAACATATCTGATTGCCAATGGATTTAATTCTTTTTCTAGTAAGTCTCTAAGCGTGTAAAAATTTCCAAGAGATTTTGACATTTTTTTTCCATCAACCATCAGGTGTTCGCAATGTAACCAGTATTTTACAAATTTTTTTCCAGTTGCTGCTTCTGCTTGTGCAATTTCATTTTCATGGTGTGGAAATTTGTTGTCCACTCCACCAGTATGTATGTCAAAAGTTTCTCCTAAATATTTTATGCTCATTGCCGAACATGCAATGTGCCACCCAGGTCTTCCTTTTCCTAATTTTGTTTCCCAATATACTGGCCCATCATTTTCATCCCAAGCTTTCCATAATGCAAAATCTCCAATTCCTTCTTTTTCATATTCATCTTGTTTTATTCTTACTCCTTCTTTTAATTTTTCAGGATTAATATTTGCTAACTTTCCATAATTTGGAAATTTTTTTATTGAAAAATAAATACTATTGTCTTCACCCCTATAAGCAATTCCTTTTTCCATTAGTTTTTCTATTATTGAAACCATCTCTCCAATATGTTCTGTTGCTGCTGGATAAATATCTGCTGGTAAAATATTTATTTTTTTAATATCTTCAAAAAATGCTTTTTTGTATTTATCTGTAAATTCACTTAAAGTAATTTTTTCGTGTATTGAGCCCTTAATTGTTTTGTCATCTACATCAGTTAGATTCATTACTTGTTTTACTTTATATCCCAAATATGTTAGGTATCTTTTTAGAAGATCTTCCCAAACATATGCTCTAAAATTTCCAATGTGGGCATAATTGTAGATTGTTGGTCCGCAAGTGTATAATCCAACTTCTTTTCCTTTTAGTGGAATAAACTCTTGTAATTCATTTCCTAGCGAATTAAATAATTTTAAAGACATGAAAGAATTAGAGTTGCTAATATTAAATATCTTACTATTCAATTTTATTTATCTAATATTAAAGTGTTTTTTTATTACATCTTGATATCTACCAATATTTTTTGCCATTCTTTCATGGGCTTCAGCAGCTTCATTTTCAACCATTGATCTTCTAAAATTTGCCATTTTGTTTTGTTCTCTTATTTCTTTTTCTAATTTTACTAGGACTTTTTTCACATTTTTTGGAGTAACCTCTTTAATTCTTAATTTCTTTTTTACTTCAATTTTGTCATATTCATAATCTTTTTGCTCTTGTTCTTTTTCTAATCTCCTTTTACGTGCAGCTTTGATACTATTAAGTCTAGCTTCTACGTTAGCTTTTGGAAAAACCTTTTTTTTATACGTGCCCATAATGAACCTTTGTTTAAAGTCTTATTTAATGTTTTTGTCTCTCTCAAAATTAGCTAGTAATTTGTTTTTTTAGAATTTTAACTATAATCCTCATCTTCATCTAATTCGAATTCATCGTCATCCATTTCTAGTTTTTTACTTTCTATTAGGGTTGGTATATTGCCTTCATAAACTACTGTATATTCTAAACCGCATTCCGGACAGCTATGTGCATCTCCGTCTTCTAATTCATCTATTGGAACTTCGAAACGAGTTTTACAATCCTTGCATGTTTTTTTCATAAATTATTTCTTATCTTTTCCATTTAAAAAGCTATTCTTTGGCATTAAAATACACTTTAAAGCGAAAACAAAGTATTTTTTATTATATAATTAGCATTGTTATTGTTGAAGAAATAGTCATTAATAATGTATAAACAATCATTGCTAATATCCAAGCTATAAAAGCTCTTCCCTTTCCAGTGTCTAGAATAGTTTTCATAAGTATGAATGAATAAACTACAAATAGTAGGGATAATACAAAAATAATTACTCCTGAAATTGCAGCTATTATTCCTCCTGCTAAAGCCAAAATGAAGAAAATAAGTGCAAGGGTAAATAAAATCCATAGTTCTGCTAAAGCAGCAGCCACACCAAAAAAATTCGAACTTATCATATGTTTCTTTTTTGGAGTAAACATAAATTCAAATACCCAAAAAATAATAGCTAAGACAAACCATTGTATAATTCCAAATAAAAATGCTAATCCAGCATTTATTATATTTGATGTAATTAAAAATGCTAATCCGCCCAAAATCAAAGCTGTTATCAAAATAATTATTGCTACTTTAATTGGCGAAGGTTCTTCTAATGATTGTTTAAATCTTTCAGTTGGTTTGGTAAATATGTTCCCAGACATAACTTAATTACTCTTTAATAGTATTAAAACTTAACTTTTGGCGCCTCCAAAGTAATTTAATTCATAAATTTTTTCTTTTTTGAATAAAATTATTTCTTTTCCAGAAAATCTTTCTAAAGTTCCTTCACACTCATCATAATATGAATAATCATCAATTTTTAGATTATTTGTGCCTCTTTTGAATGGCTTGTTTTTTGGAAATTCTTTTAAGCCCTTTTTCAAAAATTCAAAAATATATTTTTTATTTGCAATAAAACTTTTGTTTGTAAAATAACCTGAATAATATCTAAACCACTTTTCTTTTCCATTAATTAATATGCTTTCTTTGCCTTCAAAAGTTTCATCAGGTTCAACAAAGTATTTGTCAAAATATTCATATTTTGTTCCCTGAAAATAATCCACGTATGGTCCAATTAATTTACTCCCATCATCAAATTCTTTTATCATTTCTTCTTGAGTACTTTCATAACTCATTTTTTCCCTAGCATTTGCTAAAAAACGACTAATTTTATCAAATTTTTGTTTCATTATTGTTTAGTATTTTTTTTAGTTTAAATTCTAATTGTAGGTTTCATGCCGGTGATGAGATTTAAAATAAAAAATAATTAAATTTTAGAAAATTACTTTTGTAATTGACAGAAAGCGTTATTTTATTTCTTTTGCCATTAGATAATTTTCAATCGCCCTTTCCGTAGGGCGGCGCCGGAAAACGCTTTTGCACTACTTGCAGTAGTGCTTTAGAGATTATTTTATTTCTTTTGCCATTAGATAATTATCAATTAATTTTCCGTTTATTTTTGAACCACTTTTTAAGAGTCCATACTTTTCAAATCCAATTTTTTTATATAATAAAATTGCTGGTTTGTTTTTTGAATCAACTGCTAAAGTAATTAAAGTTATTTTTTTTGGAATTTTGCTTATTGAATGTTTCATTAATCCCATCCCAATTCCTTGTCTTCTTTCACTAGAATCAACTATTAATGAAGTTACATCGGCAATATGTTCATGAATTCCTTTTTTTAGTTTTATTTTTACATGTGCTATTATTTTTCCATTTTTTCTTGCAACAAATCTTAAATCTTTACCATCATCAATTTTTTTGAGCTTTTTTATAACACTATTTCTTTTCCAATGTGGAAATAGTTTATGTATTTCATCAATATTTTTCAAAGAACTTTCATTCAATGCTTCATAGCTAATGTTATTTTCTTTTTTTTCTTCATGTAATTTTTTAAATTCTTCAGGTTTAATCATTTCCATAATAATCATTCTTTTTGTTTCAAATCTTTTACATGATGGCTTGTATGGGTTTTACTAATATCAACTACAAAATTTTTGTGAATAACATCTCTTCCAATGAGTATTGGATAAGGCAGATCACTTCTATCTACAACATTTACTCCTGTTTTAATTATTACTCCTTTGATTTTTATTTTTGCTTCGGCTACTGGTCTTCTTGTAAATCCAGCCCCTGTGCTTGCATTCTTTATTTTTACACTGGAGATTATTGGGCCTATTCCAACTTTTGCTGCAATCATAATGTCAACACTTGTTCTTGTGGCGCCAGTGTCCAATAAAGCTTTTTTTGTAATTCTTCCTTTTTTACCAATAATGGTTACTAATTCAACAAGTCCAACTGTCTTAATTCCTTTTCTTTTTTTAACCATTACCTTGGTTTCAACTTCACTTAGTTCCATGTTAATATGATTAAGAAAAGGCGCTTATTAAAGGTTTTGTTACCTTAATTAAATCAATTTTTTAATTAACAGGTTATTTATATGAGGAAGATAATGTATATTTTGGTGAGTGGATGCGAGTATTAGTTTTGGCTGAGAAAGAAAAAATTGCTAAGCCATTTGTGGATGCAATGCGTGCTAAAAAAATTAAAGCTAGTTATTTACAATTAATAAAAATAAGTCTTGTAAGTAAACATAAAAATACTTTGATTAAAGCTGTTGATGAAAATATACCGCGTTATGATGCTGTTTTTTTGCAAGCTAGAAATAGTTTGGCACCATTTATTGAACCATTAATTGATGCTCTCGCAGATAGTAAAGTTTATTGTAATGCAAAACCCGGTTCTTATTATTTGGCTGTTAATGAACCATATAAATTTGTAAACTTTTCAGCTAATTGTGTTTTAACTCCAAGGACTCTAATTTCTGGTTCGGGAAAAAATATTGAAAGGATTTCAAAAAATATTTCTTATCCAGTTATAGCAAAATCATTTATTGGTAAAAATGTTCAACAATCAATGTTTGTAAGTTCTGATTCTGAATTAAATAATTTTGTAAAAAGTATAAAAACAAATATTGATGGTTTTATGTTGCGAGAATTTATTGATGATTGTGTTGTTTCTTGTGCTGTTGTTGGTGATAATGTTTTCGCGATTGATAGGCGTTCAGGCAAAACTTGTATTTCTGATTTAGAAAAAGGGCGTTATTATAAAACAAATGAAAGTGAAAAAGAAAATGCGATTAAAGCAGCGCAAGCTTCGGGTTTAGATATTGCCAGGGTTGATTTAGTTAGGGGGCGAGTAATTTCTGTTGAGCCTGAAATTCCAATTGAACCATTTAATAAAATTTGTTCAATTAATTTAGAGTCACATATTGCTGATTTTTTTGTTGATAAAATAAATGAAATTGGTCCGAAAAGAACTGTTGGGGATGATTTGCGAGAGGTTAGTGAAAAATTACACAAAACATTATTATCGAGGTTTTTAAAGTGAGTGAAAATAATTTACCTGAGCAAAAGTCAAAAAAGCTTTCGGAAAAAGCAAAAAAAAATGAAGATTTGAGTTTTTTGATAATTGGTTCAAAGAGAGTTAAGAAATCAACTGCTAATGCTCTTGTTGAAGAGGGTAAAAAATTATTTTCAACAGTTAATTTTGTAACAATTAATAAAATACAAATTCAAACTTCTGATCAAGGAGTTGGTTTATTTTATAAGGGAAAGAATTTGCTTTCTTATGATGCTATTTATCCAAGATTTTCTTCAAATGATTTTCTTTTAGGTGAAGCAGTAATGAAAGCAATAGAATCAAGTCAAGCGTATTGTCCTGTTAGTTTGAAAGCATACCAAGTAACAAATCATAAATATTTTACTTCTCAAGAATTAAGTAGTGTTGGAGTCCCTGGAATATTAACCACATTATTTATTTCACCAAAATATTCTCGTTTAGCAGTGAAAGAAACAGGTTATCCTTTTGTAATGAAATTAATTAGCGGTTTTGCAGGGAAAGGGGTTGTGCTAGTAAAGGATGCATCTCAATTAAATTCAATTTTAGATGCGGTTCATTTATTTGAAGAGTTTATTTGCACACAACAATTTGTAAAAAGTAAAAAGCCAGGCACTGATGTTAGATGTTATGTTATTGGCAATTATATTTTAGCAGTTAAAAGAACTTCTGCGAAAGGTGATTGGCGTTCAAATCTTTCTAGAGGGGGAAGTGCAAATTTAATTAATGCAACACCTGAAATGATTGAAGCTGCAAAAAAAGCCGCGGAGGTTTTGAATGCGGATTTGTGTGCAGTTGACATGATGGATAAGCAAGGTAAGTGGGTAGTAATTGAAGCAAATTTTATGCCCGGTCCTTTTATGAAATATCTTGGAACAATGGTGGTTCATGAATGGGTAAAATATATTTACAAAAAAACAAAAGCAAAAAAAAAGAAAATTCAAAAAGCAAATGAAAATGAAATTTCAAAAACAGGGTTAAATAAGTGCTAGTTTAATTTGTTTGAAAATGAAAACAAATGCTGATTTAGCTTAAAATTAAATATTTATTAATATTGAATGTTTATTGGTTTTATTAATGGTTAAGTGATAGAATGAGTTTTGTAGACTACAAACATCTGGATCAAAAAATTTGGGAGCTTTCACGCTCATCTCAATTAAATTTACTAACTTATGTTACTCCTCAAAATTTAGAACAAGAAAAGGAAAAATTTTTGAAAGAATTTAATGCAGGCGTTGAATATAATCCATTATTTATTTACCCTTCAAAAAATCCATTATATAATTATTTTGCATTAAAACCAAGTTTTGAAATTTATAAAAGTGAATTGAAAGAGTTGTTAAAAAATTTAGATAGCGAATGTTTTGGATTATTGTGTGAAGGAAAAATACTTGATTTTATTGAAAGTATGGAACTAATGAAAAGTGTTGGGACAGCAAACTTTTCAGAAAATTCAAATAGTTATTTTGGTTTTCCAGATAATAAACTTTACAAAAGTGCACTGCAATTGGTAAAAGAAAAAGATAAAATAAACAAATCAAAAATTGTGTCTTTGAATGAAGCTCAAACAATAATTAAAAATTTTTTAGCAAAAAAGAAAATAAAATATAAACTTGTTTTAAGAGATTCTTCAAGTTCAAAATTTTCTGTATTTCCTGGATTGAAAACTATTTATATTAATAAAAATACTAAATTTGATTCTGACACTTTGAAAAGATTTATTGCTCATGAAATAGAAACACACATTTATCGTTATGAAAATGGTTTAGCTCAACCTTATTCAATATTTACTTTGGGCACTTCAAGAAAATCACTTGAAACAGAAGAAGGCTTGGCAGTTAATAATGAAAAAGCAAAAAAAATTGAGATTTCTTCTCAATTAAAAGTTTATGCGGGCAGGGTTGTTGCAATTCAATTAGCTTCTAGAAAAAGCTTTTATGAGGTATTTAAATTTTTGAGAGATTATTTTTCAGAAGAAGAAGCATTTGAACTTACTTTACGTGCTAAAAGAGGTACATTGAAAACATCTGAACCAGGGGCATTTACAAAAGATTTGCTTTATTATAAAGGAATGTTTGTTGTTGAAGAATTTTTAAAAGAAAATCCAATTGAAGACTTATACTATGGAAAATATGCGGCAGATGAAGTAGCTTTGGTTAAGGGCGTTGCGGGAATAAAAAAACCAAAATTTTTTCCCGAAATTAATTCTTTAGAAATTTGATTTTTTACTGCAAAAATTAGCTAGATTTTAAAAACACTTAACTATTTATTTTATTATGCTTAAATTTGATGAATCTAAAAAAATTTCAAATTTCAAAATTCTTTCATATGCTCCTGCAAAAAATATTGAAGAAGTTTATCGTGTTAAAAAAAATGATAATATTTTGATTTGGTGTGATTTGGGGTTTAGGGGAAAATATGCTTCTCCAAGAATGGGAAAAACATTTTATAAATATTTTAAAAAAATTGGTTGTAATGTTTCAATAATTGTTGGAAAAGCAAAATTAAAACCACATTTTGCAAATAAAAAAATTAATTCTGCATTTATGTCTCTTTCGAAAAATGATTTGTTTATTTCTCTTGGTTCTGGACAAGCAATTTATTTTTATAAAAATAAAAAAAGATTAATTACTCGTGAATTAATGAATGCACAAGGCTTTAAAATGGTTGCAACTAATGGATTAGGTTCATTAAAAGAATCTCAAATAGAAAATTTTTTTCAAGCGTATAATCATAACAAAGAGGAAGTTAAAATGCTTGGAAATGAATTAAAAAAATTGTTTAAAAAAACTAAAAAAGTAAGCGTTACTTGTCCAAAAGGAACATGCTTGTCGCTTGTTTTTGAAAAAAGAAGAGTGATAAATAATTATGGTGATTCAAAAAATGATACAAATTATCCAGTTGGTGAAACGTATACTTCCCCTTTGGAAGGAAAAGCTGAAGGTATTGCTTTTGTTAAAAGTTCAAAAGTTTTGGGAGAAACATATTTACATAAAAAACCAGTCAAATATATTTTTGAAAAAGGAATTCTTACAAGAACAAAATTCAAAAAGTTAAATGATGCTCTTGATGAGCTGGAAAAGTTTAATGAAAAAAATGGAATTACAAATGCACATGATAAGGTGCGTAATTTGGCAGAGTTTGCAATTGGAACAAACAAAAAAGCGAAATTAATTGGAATAATGATTAATGATGAAAAAGTTTATGGCACTTGTCATATTGGAATTGGTGCAAGCAAACATTTTGGTGGGAAAGTTTTTTGTAATGGACACTCAGATCATGTAATAGAAAATCCAACAATTTATTTTGATGGAAAAAAGATTCTTGAAAATGGAAATTTTTTGATTTAAAAATTTGATTTTTTCAAAGTCAAAATTTTTGTTTTTTTTTATTAATTTTTTAAATCAAACCTTTTATTTTGCAATAATTTTCAATACTTCTATCATAATTAGCTTCATTTTTTTTGTCAAAATAGCAGGCAGGAAGTTCATTTCTTTTCTTATGATAAGCAATACACTCACAACAAATACCTTTTCTTTTACAAGGGTACGTGCAATTGCAATTTTTTGAGTTAATTTCTTTTTTACATTCCATGCCTTTCACCCAGATAATAAATTGTTTAACCATTAATTAAATAAAGTGTTTTGTATAATATTATAAAATGTTTTTGAGTGCAGTTTCTCTTCAAGAAAAGAAAGTTTTAACAAACGCGGTAACTACTAAGTATGCGCGTGTTTGGGAAGATGATTTAGGTATTATTCACATAGTTTTGTTGGATAGGAAAAACTTTAGTATTTCGGATGCTAGAGAATATTTGCGTGATTCTGTTAAATTAGCCAAAGGTATTCCAAAACCGATTATTTTTGATATGCGAAATTTGAAAGATATTAAACCTAGTGCTGCCAGCCAGTTTTTAAGTGAAGAAGCAATAAAAATAACCAAAGCTTGTGCAGTGATTATTAATTCTGTGAGTAGTGTTTCACAAATAGCAATAAATTTTTACATGAAATTAAGTAATTCGCCTTTTCCAGTAAAATTTTTTAGACGAGAAGAAGAAGCAATTGAATGGTTAAAAGAATTTATCTAACTTTTTTAGATTAAGTTTTTTATTGTTTTAATTTAAAAAAGTTTTTTATTTTTTTATAAGTGATTTCACTTTTTTTTAATACTAAATCAGCATTTGAATAATTTTCTTGAATTGTATTGTTACTTTTTATTATTACACATTTCATTCCAGCGTTCTTAGCCGAATCCAATCCTGCTTTTGAATCTTCAAACACTATGCACTCTTCTGGTTTTAAATTTAATTTTTGGGCAGTTTTTAAGTATGATTCTGGATTTGGTTTTGCTTTTAGACAATCATCTCTTGTAATAATTACGTCAAAAAAGTTTTCTAAATTAATAAATTTCAAAATTTTTTGTGTTGATTCTTTTCCAGCCATAGTTGTTAAAGAAATTTTATACCCTTTCTCTTTTGCTTGCTTTGCCAAATTAATTATTTTATCAATTGCGCTTCCATTTTCGGCAAGTTCATAATATTTTTTTCTTTGCAAATTTCTATAATCACTCCAATTAACATTAAATTTTTCTAAGAATTCTTCTTTATAATCTTCAGGATGCCTTGCATTAATAAAAGACAATTCTTTTTTTGCAACTTCAAAACCAAGTTGCTGAAGAGCTTGACTAACAGATTCATAATGAATATTCTCCGAATCTATAAGTACGCCATCTCTATCAAATAAAAAAGCCTTAATCATAAAATCAACAATTATTTTTTTAGTGCAGGTTTTGAATTCAACAGAATTCAAAAAGTGCATGCACGGGAACGGATTTGAACCGTTGAACGCACTAAGCGACGGGATATCACACACTATCACATAGTTCATTCACATTAATTGAATGGGCTTCTATGCCACCGTCTGTTACGGCGAAGTGCTTTGAGTCCCGTGGGTTTGACCGCTCCCCAACCCGTGCTCACTTAATAGATTGAATTCAAGAAAATTTAAATACCTTCTTTATTGATAATCTGAAAGAGTTCCTGAAAATTAGTTGTTAATTGTCTGAAATGTAAAAAGATTTAATTATTAATTTACTCAAATTCTAAATAATCTCCTTGCTTTAACAAAGGTATTTTTTTTGATTTTACTTCAATTGTTCCTTCTTTCCCAGGCAATAAATAATCAACTGCTTCCCTATCCTTTCTTATTTCAATTATTTTTAATTGGTTTTCATTTTGTATTGCCTTCATTCCTTTTAATAATTTTCCAGTTTCAACAAAACCAGTAATTAAAATTGTTGCACCAACACAATAAATTCCATCAACTTTGAATAAAGCCACATCAGTCGTGTTATCAATTTCAATATCAATTAATCTCTTATCAGCAATATTTTCATTAGCATTATCAATTAATTTGTTTTCTTTTTTCTTTTCTTTGTGAGCATTTTTCAAATCATTAATTTCTGCATTTCTTCTTTCAACTTCTAGTGTTTTTTTTCTATGCTCAGGAATAAGTGGTTCACTGATAGTTTTTTCTTTATTTGGATTTCTCTTCAAAAAAGCAAAACACATAGATTATTTATTGTTATGAAGGTGTTAAAAAGAATTTCTTTTTGTTAAAAAATAGAAAGGGCTCAAAAAGAGCCCGTTTAAGCTTTTAAAATAACTAACTTTTTTTATCTAATTATTTTTTTTTTCTTTTTACTGCTTTTTTAGCTTTTTTCTTTGCTGCCATTTTTACATCCTCCCAATACTCTAACTCATTCTTTCTCGTATTTAAACGTTTACTTTTTTTGATTTTTTTTGTTTAGGAAAATCTTTTCTTTATTTTTTGTTTGACTATTAATTTTATTAAATTAGAATTATTTTTTTATTCTTGTAGATATCCACCTTTTTGTAATGCCCAAAGTTCTTTGTAAACTCCTTTTTGTTTTATTAATTTTTTATGAGTTCCTTCTTGAACAAGTTTTCCTTTATTCATTACAATTATTCTATCAGAGTGCATTATTGTGCTTAACCGGTGTGCAATAATTATTGTTGTTCTGTTTTCCATTAGTTTCCATAATGCTTTTTGTATTTCGCTTTCTGTTTTTGAATCAAGCGCGCTTGTAGCCTCATCCAGTACTAAAATTTTTTTATCAGCTAGTAATGCTCTTGCAATACTTAGCCTTTGTTTTTCTCCACCACTTAATTTTATTCCTCTTTCTCCAACCAAAGTTTTTTCTTTTTTTGGTAAAGATTTAACAAATTTATAAAATTGTGCTGATTTTAATGCATTTGTGATTTCTTTTTTTGTTGCATTTGGTTTTGAAAAACGAATATTATTTTCAATTGTATCATTAAATAAAATTCCTTCTTGTGGAACAATGCTTAATTCACTTCTTAATGATTCTTGTTGTAAATTAACCAAATCTTTTCCATCAATCATTATTTTTCCTTTTTGAACATCATATAATCTATACAATAATTTTACCAGAGTTGTTTTTCCTGAGCCTGAATGTCCAACCAAAGCAATTTTTTCCCTAGGCCTTATTTTTAGTGAAACATTATTCAAAACTTTTCTTTTTTCATATTTAAAAGAAATATTTTCAAATTCAATTTCTCCGTTTTTTACAACTAACTTTTTTGCATCTTTTTTATCTTTCACTTCATTTTCAATTAGTTCGTAAATATTAAGACTTTGAAAATCTGCGAGATGATTAAAAAATCCTCTTAAATGCCAAGTGAATCTTCCCAAAGGACTTGCCAACCCAATATAAATAGTATAAATAAATGCAACTGTTCCAATTGTTGTTGCTCCATTTAACAAACCAATTACTGGTGAAGCTAATAAAGCTACTAATGCAAAAATAAAAATTATCCCATGCCCTGAAACCATCCATCTTGAATAACCCCAAACATCAAGCATTTTGTCCATTGCATTAGAGCTTAAATAAAAAAATCTTTTTTTTACATAATCATGTTTTCCAAAAAATTTTACTGTTTCAATGTTAGTGAAAGAATCACTCAAATAAGCTTTTTCCAAATCTTCTAATTTATTAAATTGCACCAATTCTATTTGTTGCTTTTTTAAAACAAGCAAACTATAAGAAATAAAAACAATAACCATTATTGTAAGAATTATTGCTGAATTAATATCCAAAAAAATAAACGCTATAATTATTATTGTAAAATCCAATGCCAAAGGAATAGTTTCAAATATCAAAAAATCAGATATTCCTTCAAGAGCCCTTGCCCCCCTAGTGAATCTAGCAATTAAGCTTCCTGTTCTGTGTGAAGTGTGGAAGTTGTGTGATAATTCAATTATGTGGTTAAAAAATTTTGTTTTCAAATCCAGTATTATTTTTCTTTCTAAATTGTTTAACAAATGAAATCTAAACCAATCGCAAATTATTCCAATGATTGCTGTTGTTAAGAAAATTATTAAAATAAAAAAAATTATTTCAATGAAAGTTGTGTTACTAATTGTTCCGTTAACAAATAACGTTCCTTGGTCAATTAATTCTTTGAACAAATATTTTTCTAACACCAGAGTAAAACTCGAAATGAATACTAATATTACTGCTCCAAAAAACAATTTTTTGTGAGGACTCAAGAATTTCCAGTATGCTGAAAGATTTTTCTTGAAATCAACCTTTTCTTTATGTTTGTATTCCATTTTAATGCTCACCAGAATAATAATATTATTGATACTTTAATGTAATAAACTTATTGAAAAAATGAAAAAAAGCTTTCTGGCTATCAAAGATAGTCAAATTCCTCGTACTCGACTGACGAAAAAGATGCTTATGAAAGATAGTCCATCTTTAGATGGGCTTCTCCACTGTCTAGCGAAACCCAAGTTTCGCGTGACCCGAAAAGCTTTTGCTTTTCTTGGGCCGAGTGCTACGGCAAACGAGAGGGACGAGAGTCGAACTCGCGCTTCCTTACGGAAAATGGGTTAGTAACCCACCGCCTTTGACCACTCAGCCACCCTCTCATTTCATATTAATGCTTCTTTGAAGCACTAATAATTTGAGTATAAATAAATTAAAATAGACTATTTTTTAAAGTTAACAATTAAGTTGATTAGTTTTTATATTATGTAATGGGTGATTTCCTCACTCAACCTTTTCTTAGAAAGAAAATTGTTCATTCAAAAGAAGTTTAATATTTTGTTTAATTTGAGCGCGGGGGACGAGATTTGAACTCGCGCTTCCTTTCGGAAAACAGATTAGCAATCTGTCGCATTTGACCACTCTGCCACCCCCGCAGCCTTTTCAAAAGGCTGGCGAAAAGTATTTGCCAATTGCTCTGCAATTGCCAAAATACATTCATGCTCAAGCATGAATTTCACCATAAAAAAAGTTGTCTCAGGTTTTGCTTAAAAAGCTTTGTAAATGCTTAGAATTCAAGAACCAATTCAAGATTTTCTTTTGCAATTCCTTTTAACAGCACGCCATCAATCGGTTTCTTTCCTTCAGTAAAAATATTTAATTTTCCCCACAGTTCATCTCCACCAAATTTAAATTTGCCTTTAGCATTTAACAAACCAATATCCTCAACTTTTACTTGTCCATTTTGGGTGGAAATAATTCCTTCTAACAAACTTCCATTGATACTAACTACACTAGCTTCTTTTAATTTGTTTTCAAGCATTCCTTCCTTAATGCTTTTCAAAACATTGTCTCCTTCTTCAAGAACAAGAGTTAACTTATTTTTTTCTTTAGAAGTATTTTCTTTACCAAGTATTACATCAAACCTAGTCAAAATTCTCACCTTTAACAAATTAAAACTTTCAAGTATTTAATTATTTTCTATGTTTTTTAAAGCACATTTTTATATTGTTTTAATACAATTTATTTATGTCTGCAGTAAGGGCTTTTCGTAGAGCGCAAATAAAATTAAATGGTTTTAGAAGTGTTAGGACAGTAAAAAAACTAAACAATTTTTTTGGTAAAAAAAGAAGTGATTATTTGTCAGCTGTTGTGGAAAAAAATGAGAAAGTGTTGAGAGAAACTGAAACAAAAATTATTGCAAAGCTTAATGTTTCTAGACCAGAGCTAGTTAGTAGTGCAGTTTTGCGTGAAACACTAGTTCGTTGTCTTAGAAAAGGTTTTTTTCTAGGCAATATTATTCAAATATTAGAGATTAATAGAGAATTATCATCGGTTTCTTTGCATAACCCAAAAAATCCTGCTTACCGAAAAAAAGAAGTTTTAGAAAAAGAATTGCAATTAACAGAAATAATTTATGAATCACTTAGAGAATCAAGAAAAAAAGCTCTCCAAGCTGGACTCCTTTCCCTTGCAAAAGAATTAGAGAAAGAAATATCGGCTAAAGCAAAAAGCATTGCACAATACAAAAAGATTTTTGATTCTAGACTAGTTGAATAAAATTTTTTCTTTTTTATTTTTTTAAATATTTTTTCCTTTCTTTTTCACTAAGCTTTTCAATAGCATACCTTAGCATTGTCTTAGGCATTATTTTGCAATGCTTGTTTAGAAAATCTTTCAATATTTTTTCATCTCTTTTTCCAATTTCCCGCAACATCCAACCACTCGCCTTGTGCATCAAATCATGCTTTTCATTTAAATAAAATTTACATAATTTTAATGTATCATCAAAATCATTTTCTTTAATAAAAGCAAATGTTGCTAAAATTGCAATTCTTTTTTCCCACAGCCATTGCCACCCATTTCTTCCTTTTTTATTTGATTTTGATAATTCGTAAAGAATCTTTCTTTCATTTTTACTGCTAAGCAAATACCCCCCAATAACTCGTGGAGCGCTCAAATCCACTAAATCCCAGTTATTAAAGTGTTCTGTGTTCTTCAAGTAAAAGTCAAATATCTTTTTCATTTTATTTTCATTCTTTTCTTTCTTTGCTTTCTCAAAATTTTTTACTAAAAATAATGCCCCTGTTAATCTTTCTTCATGAATTTCACTTTCTAATAATTTTTGAATTTCAATTTCATCTAAATCAAATTTTTTCACAATTTCTCTTTGCTTTGGTACAACAACTCCAAGGAAAATATCCCCTTCTCCATATTCTCCTTTTCCAGTTTTAAAGAATCTTTGTAATAATTGTGCTTTTTCTTTGTCCTGTGCTTTTTGTAATTCTTTTTTTATTTGTTTGAGCATAATAGTAATTTATTACAATTAAAATAAAAAATGTCTTTTTTGTTTTATTTTATTTTGTGTGGTTAAAAAATTGTGGAAATTGTTTTTTTAAGTAAATTGTTTCATTTACCCACCAAACATTGCTGTAAGCTAATCTTGGTTCGGCAAAAGCAAATTCAAAATTAACGAATTCTTGGTTTGAAACAGCTAATTGAAAACCAAGCTTTTTTGGTGCATCTTCATAAGTTCTTTTTAGTAGTTGATTTGATACTGTTGGCCACATTTTTTTAATCATGTTTGCAGATGACAAAGTGATTTGTTCTACGCCTAAGCTTTCAGCATAAGAAGCAATGCTCAACAATGCGAGTTCTTCAAAACTAGAATATTTTTCTCTTAACGTTTGTGGTAATTTTCCAATTATGTCTGATTGTACTTCTTGAATTGAAATAAATTTTTTCCCTGTTGAACCTGTCTTTATAATAAAATCAACATATGCTAGTGAATCTCTCATATGTTCTCGCTTTGGTTTTGCTATTGTCTTTAAATTTTTTATTTCTGGAACTTCAATGTATAAAACAAACCTGTTTTTTGGATTGAAAGAACTTGTAGTAACTTTTTTTACTGCAACTGAAAAAGGAAATAACCTTATCCCTTTTTTAGCTAATTCCGTCCTAACAAGTTCTGAAAATAAAATTTTTCGTGAGTATAATTTTTTTCCCACCCTCCTTAAATCAAAAAATCTTTTTCTTGCTAAAACCTTTTTTTTTCTTGCTGAATAAAAAACTTTATTATTTTTTGCAATTTCAACTGCTTTTTCCAATCCATGTTCTTTCACAAGTGAAGAAAATAATCCAATATATTCAACAAATCTATCAGTACTAAAAGTCGTTTTGCTTTGCAATACATCCATGAATGCTAATGTCTCTCGTGGTTTATCTTGAAAATAAAATGTGCAGTATGTTACTGCATCTGATGGTAAATATTGTAATAAATTGTATGTTCTTCTTTTAGAACCTTTTCCAATAGTAATTGTTCTTTTCCCCAACTCTTCAATTGTTCGTTGAGCATTATCTAATTTGTTTGCTTGTAGGGATAATGCAATTATTTTTGCTTTTTGTAATGAAACATCATATTTTTTCAAAACATTCATTGTTTGTGTGCTACTTGCTTTTTGTAAATCTTTCCAATTTCCTTTATGGATTGTAGCAATATCTTGTAAACTTATTCCTTCCTTGATTGCCTTTTCACTTTCTTGTAATCCAGCGCTTCTTGCTTGTTCTAGATAAAATTTTTGTTGTGTTAGTGATTGTTTTGAAAGTGATTTTCCAAGAGTTGGAAATTTTTTTGAAATAGCTTGAATTTCTTGTCTTGCTTTTTCATCAGATAATTCTCTTACAATAACTTTTGGTTTAAAACCACGTGTGTTAACAATATGAAAAAAACTATCTCTATCAGCTTTTCCCATTTTCCAAAGATTTTTTCTAAATTTATTTGCTTTTTTAGCCAAGCCCATACAATATAATCATCATTAGTTTTATTTAACAATTCTCTTTTTTTGTTGTTGAGTTTTTAGCCTAATCATTTAGAAAAGTATTTATTAAGGGTTAAATAATAATTATTCAGTGATTTTATGAAAATAAAAGGAATTATTTTGTTGAGTGTGCTTTTAGTTTCAGCACTATTTATTTTTGGGTGTGTGGCTTCCAATGAAGAGCCAATTGGTGGAAGCACTGATGATTATGGTTGTTTAGTTGGTGCAGGTTATTCTTTTGATGAGAATGTTGGTGCTTGTACTAGAAATTGGGAATTAAATGAATCACAAAAAACAGGTGCAAAAATTGCTGTTGATTTTGTTGGTTTTGAGAAAGGATTGACTATTGTTGAAGTAATTGTATATAAGTGTTCTAGTTGTTATTTAGTGACATTGTCAACTTCAGAGCAAAAACAAAAAGTTGTTCAAATAATTGGTGGGGTGTCTTTTCTTCAAATAAATGATGGGGGCAATTTAACTAATGTCGCAGAAAACTTTGATATTAGTTTTGATGAAAATTCAAATGTGCTTTATTATTCATTTGTAGTTAACAAACCAACCCCTTGTTATGCGACTAAAGTTGATGAGCTTGTTATGGAGAGTTTTCCAGAACAAATAGTTATTTATGTTGATTTAATCCAATCACAAACATTTGTGGCATGTGCTGAAGTAATAGATCCTGAAGAAGTTTCTGGTTCAGTAAACCTTTCAAGTGTTCCTGCAAGTTTGACTGTTAAGATTAATGGAGAAGTTGTTTATGTAAAAGATTCTTTTTCTTTAGTTGACGAAAATGATGATTTTATTTATTGCACGGAAGAGGAAAAAAATGCAGATGTTTGCTACAATTTGTATGCTCCCGTTTGTGGAAATAATCAAGTCACTTATGCAAATGATTGTGTTGCATGTATTGATGAAAATGTAGTTTATTATGTTAATGGAAGTTGTGTGCAAGTTAATAATTAATTAAAAAATAGAAAAAGAGAAGAAATTATTTCTTCTCTTCTTTTTCTCCTAAGATTTTTGCTAGAACAATTGTTACTATTACTACAACAATTGTTACTACTAATGCTGCTATTGTTAATCCCATTGCTCCATCAGCGTTAGTGTATAATGGTGCTAACCAAGCGCTAATTGCATCCTTCCAAACTAATGCTGCAACAAAACCTAATGCTGCGACCATTAATGTTAAAGTTTGCTTTCTAATTTCTTTTATTAATCCTTTCATTAAAGATTCCTCCAATTATAATTTATCAAAATAAAGTGTGAATTATTTAAAAAGAGTGTTTTATTTAGCCGGCTCCACCTCCGCCTCCCCCACCACCGCCTCCACCTCCTCCACCGAAGCCACTAGAGCCTGATGAAGCAGTTGCTGATGCAAATGCTGATGAAAAAGAATTTCCTATTGAAGCAAATTCTCCTGCTGAAAAACCAATTGCTGTTCCAATAAATATTGCTGATCTAAATTCTTGCCCTTCTGGAAAAACAATTTTCATTGCTTTCTCAACAGCTTTTCCCTCTCCCAAAACAGAAGCATAAACCAAATATTTTTCCCATAAAATAATTGTGTGTGGCGGCCTTTCATTTATTGCCGTCATGTCGTGCAAAAACTTTTTGAATGCTCTCCACTTTAAATAATGAAGATGTCCTTTTTCAGTTCTCACTGGTAAGGCTTGTGGAAAAGAAACAAATAATATTACTGCTGTTATTATTGAGTAAATGCCTCCTAACAAAAATGTTAAGGCTATTGTTCCAACAACAAAAGGTATTATGCCACTTTTCTCAATTTTTTTATCGAATTCCATTTGTTTGTATTCTTTTTTTGTTTCTTTTTTCCAATCTTCAAACCAGAGCCTTGCTTCTTCTCGATGTTGTGTCAAATATAATTTTACATCACTCATAGAAGCTATTGTTGGTGTTGCTTCTTTTTTCTTTTTCAAAATATGTCTTTCCCAAAAACCTTGTGGGTCTGCAAGAGCTATTTTTGCGATTAAATCATAAATTTTGTATTGACTATTAGTCAGTCTTGTTGTTCCTAAACTCTGAACATGAATCAAAAATTCTTCTTTTCCTTCAATAACTTTTTTTTCTATTTTGAATACTCCTTTCAAAGCCATGTAAAGAATTTCTGAACCTATTACTTTTGCTTCTGGTTCCTTCATTATCGAGAATAGTGATTGGACTATTGTTGGGGAATAATCAAATGGGGGTTCTCTTTCATAAATTAATTCAAAATTTAATTTTGGTTCTCTGCCCCAAAAATGCCAGCATAAAACAAAAATAATTAATTCAAGTATTACTGCGATTATTATTGTTATTGTGTCACCAATAATACTCAATGGAAAGAAGGCTATTGCAAAAAAAGCGAGTAAAAAAAGTATGTTTATTTTTTGTAAATGACGATTAGAACTATTAGAAAATATCTTTGTTATTGAAGCTATTATTGTAATAAATATAATTAAAATAAATATTACTGCGATTATTGCTGGCACTGCTGAAGAGGAAGATGTTTTTGTTTCAGGAACATAATTTTTTTCTTCTTCAATTATTCTCTCTAAAGCAATTTCATTACTTGTTTTATATGACATTTGTTCTGCGGGGAACAGAGTTCTAATTTCTATCCATTGATATGATGGAATATTGAATGCTTGAAAAATAATTTTTTGTTCATCTAGCACAGCAATTTTTCCATTTATTTCTGGATGTCCCCAAGTGTAAATTTCTTTTGCGTAGCTAACTTTTTTTGGTAATAAAATAAATCCTTTTAATTCTCCAACAGGTTTTTCCCAATCTCCACCCCAAACTTTCCAATTAAATTCAGCAACATCTTCAAAAACATTAATTGCATTAATAATTGAATAAGTCATTTTGAATATTTTTTTTTCATTACTTGCTGAATAATACCATTTGTATTCTGTTCCGCCAGAAGTATAAGATGTATTATAGTTTAATTCTGTTCCAGTTAGTTCATCAAAAACTCTGAAATTAGAATAAGTCCAATTTCCATGTGGTAAAGTTCGGTAAGCAAAGCTAAAGTCTCCAGAAAAATTGAATGTTAAATATTCAGTGACATCTATTTGTCCATTTTCATTAATAACAAATTGAACATCTGCTTCTTCAATTGAGTATGATTTTGCACTAGCAAATGATGTTAAAAGGATAAAAATAATTATGGTGAGAATTAGTTTCTTCATTTAGATTGAATAGTGTTTTTTGTTTAAAAATATTCACTTTTAAACAATTCCTTTTGTTTTTGACTATTTAAATCATAATGTTTAATTTGCTTTTTTACATTTTAAGATTGATTTAAAAATTGAATTTTAGGAATTAGTGTTAGAGCGTGACAGCTTTTGTTGTGGCGGAAACTTTGGAAAAAGTTTCATCAAAAGTGCACCTTCGGTAGCACGGGTGGCCTTAGAAAAGGGTTATTCAACGTGCATCTTTGGTAGCATGGGGTGAAGTTTTTTTCGGAGCCACCTAAAATGGTGGGTTCTGATTCTAGCGAGTTGATACTGCTCCTTTAGAGGAGTTGATTGAAATGGCTGATAAAAAGAAAAAAGAAGTAAAGAAATAAAAATTAATTAATGGGGCGAAAGCCCCAGATTTAGTAATTTATATTTATGGGGGATGAAATTATGGTTGAATCAACATTTGTATTAAAATTAAGTGATAATGCGGATATATTAAAAGAATTAGAAAATCTTGCTGTTGAAAAGCAAATAGAATATGGTTTGATAGTTAGTGCTAGTGGAAACGTTAAAGATGCTGAGTTAGTTTCAATGGGTAACTTTGAAGGTAAACAAAAGCTTAATGGGATATGTGAAGTTGACTCTATTAGTGGAAAAGTTCAAAAAGTAAGGGGAAAATTTGAAACTAATTTAAGAGTTAGTGTTTCAAGCACCGGCTTTACTTCTATTTCTGGGAGATTACTAAAGGGAAAAGCTGCAGGACACTTGGAAATTGGAATAAGAAAAGTTGATGTTGGAAAAATTATAGAGGCATAAAAAGAATTTTTTTTTATTAGGAAACATTTAACAAGCAAAAGCTTGTTATTTGTTTCAATTTTTTTAAAAAAGTTTTTTTGTTTAATTATTTTTTTAAATTTTCTAATATTTCATTTACTTTTTTTTCTTCATTATAATCATTCATTTTCTGATTTAAGAAAGCTGATTTGCTTCTACAAGCTTTTTGATTGTATATAATTTCCATGTGTGGGTAAGCAAGTTCAATATCTTTTTCTTTTTTTACAGCATCCATAAAAGCCAAGTTTATATCTGTTCTGTTTTTTTTCATTTGATTATATGGTGCGAGAAATTGTGCACTCAAAATAATTGCTGAGTCTACCATTTCTATCCTTATTTTTGGTTTGAAATCTTCTCCAAGTTCAGAAACATGTTCAATATCTTTTTGAAGTGCATCTTTTTCTACTTGTAATGCCTTTTCATCTTTTGTTTTATCTTCGTTCAAATTCTTCAAAAATTTATCAATTTTTGATTGTCTTTCTCTTCTTCTTTTAATAAAATTATGAATATTTTTTTCTATGTGTGATGTAATTATTTTGTTTAAAAGTTCCATTGATTTATAATAATTACTTTCATAGGTTATTGATATTTTTAATTCATCCAAAATATAATTTGATTCTGTAGTATAGTTTTCAACATTTGTTGTTAATACAAATTCATTTGGAATTATTGTTAATTTATGGCTTCTAGAATCAGATGTTTCAAGCAAACTATATAATATTGTATTCATTAATTGAATTTCTTTTACATCTCCCCTTACATTTCCAATTTTTATTCTATCTCCTTCTGAATAAAGATTATTGAAAATTATTGTTACCCAGCCAACCAAATTTAGAATTGGTTTTTGTAATGCAAAAGTTAATCCAAAACCAATTAATCCTAAAAAAGTAGCCATGGATGTTATATCTTCAAAAATTATTGTTGATACTATTGCTATATAAGAAATCCAGATTGCTAGTTGAATTATTTTTGTGAAAGCGTTTAGTTTGTGTTCATCAGGAAATAATTTTTCCATTTTTTTGAATATCTTTTTTATTCCAAAAAATATTATTTTGAAAATAAAAAACAAGATTATTATTACAAAAAGTTTTGGAAGAACTGTAATTCCAATTAAAATAATTTGCTCAAAATTTATTATTTCTTTTAAATCAGGGCTTAAATTGGTAACAAAATAAAGTAGCACTAAAAGTATAATTATTCCAGTTATTGAAATAAGCATTGTTTTTGTTGCAGGAATGTTAATGTTTTTTGGTGCTGGAATCATATCTTATGGACAACAAATTAATATAAAAATCAGATTGTTTAGTGTCTAAAAAACGCCCGAGGAAGGACTTGAACCTTCGACCTTCCGATTAACAGTCGGGCGCTCTACCTGCTGAGCTACTCGGGCATCTTTATTTTTGTGTTTCCTAATTTTATTAGGGCTTGTTATTTTACTTTGCTCTTTCACTTTTCGCAAGCCTTTGGTAAAGGCTTTGCTGAGCTACTCGGGCATCTTTATTTTTGTGTTTCCTAATTTTATTAGGGCTTG
>CAZHNO010000002.1:0-28779 GCA_964534045.1 uncultured archaeon | reverse complement strand
TTGCTCTTTCACTTTTCGCAAGCCTTTGGTAAAGGCTTTGCTGAGCTACTCGGGCCTGCTTAATGATTTTCACCAAGCTATACTGAAAAAAGCCAACAATTATTTATAAACGTTTTTGATAGGTTGAAATTGGGGTTTTTCATAAATCTAGTGTGGTAAATTTTTCAGTGCTATTAATTACACTATTTATCTTTTTTGAATAATGACAAATTATTGTTAATCCGTTTTTTGAAAAATTCTTTGCAGCGTTTATTTTTGCTTCCATTCCTCCACTACCAAGAGTGGACTTTTCGTTTAAGATAAATTTTTTTAGTTTTTTTTCATTGTGAGCATATTGGATGATTTCTTTTTTTTCTCCATTTTTATAAATTCCATTAACATTTGAATAAAAAATCAATAAATCTGCGTTAATTAGATTGGCTATTTGGGATGCTAAAAAATCATTGTTTCCAAAGCTATTTTCTATGTTTGACAAAGAATCATTTTCATTTATTATGGTAACCATTTTTTCTTTTATTCCTAAGCAAATTATTTCTTTCAAGTGTTTTTTTTGCTTTTCTGAGCAAAAATCATTTTTTGTTATTAGTAATTGTGAAATTAAGAGTTTTTGTTTTTCGAAGCATTTTTCGTAATAATTCATCATTTTGTGTTGTCCTATCATTGCTTGTAAGAATTTATTATTGTTGTTTGTTATTGTTTTTCCTATACCAATTGCTCCACTAGAAATAATTATTATATTTTTTCCAATTGATTGTAATTCAGTGATTTCTTTTGCTAATTCTTCAATCCTTTCAAAGTTAAATTGTCCATTATTTGTTAATGAATTAGTGCCTATTTTGAGCACTATTGTTTTTGCAGAAATTATTTTCTTTTGAGCTAGGAAGTAAATCCCCCCTCATAAAAAGCTCTCCATTAAAATAAAATTTTTTAAAAAAAGTGATATGTTTTCAGTTACAAACAATTTGTTGCAAATTAGGAAGTAAATCCCTTCTTTTGATTTGTTTGTTCATTATTTGATTTGATTTTTTTAATATTTAAATACCTTGTTGTTTTTGATGTAACAAATCTTATAGCTTTAGTTATCCTTTTTTAATGAATGGTTCTTTTTATTTCAATTATTTTTGATTAATGGAGTGATAAAAATGGAAGAAACATTAAAGAATTTGCACAAGGCTTTCATTGGTGAAAGTCAAGCAAGAAATAGATATACAATGTATGCAAAACAAGCTAAAAAAGATGGTTATGAACAGATAGCTGGAATTTTTGAGGAAACCGCTAAACAAGAAAGAGAGCATGCAAAACAATTAAGCAAAATGATAAATCAATTAAATGCAAAAATGGGTAAAGAACAATCTTCAATTGAAGTGCTTGCAGAAGGAAACGCAATGTTTTCTGATACTATAAAAAATCTTGAAGGGGCAATAAATGGGGAACATTATGAAAATGTAACAATGTATCCTGAATTTGCTGCTCAAGCAAAAAAAGATGGTTTGGAAGATGTGGCTAAAAGATTAACTTCAATTGGTTTGGCTGAAAAACATCATGAAGAAAGATATATTAAATTAGTTGAACAAATTAAGGCAGGAACATTATTTGAAAAGGATGAAGTTAGGGCATGGACTTGTAGAAAATGTGGTTATGTGCATTTAGGAAAGACTCCTCCTGAAAAATGTCCGTCATGTTCTCATGAAACAGCATATTTTCAATTAAAATGTGAAGAGTATTAATTACTCTTCACCAAACACTAATTATACATAATGGTTTTTTTTAATTTTTATTATTTTTAATTATTTACAGAAAAATTAATCATTATACATAATATTTTTATTCTTATTTAAAGATAAATTATTTTTTTCAAGTTTTTTATTTTATTAAAATTTTGATAGTATTGTGGCTTTTTGGGCAATATTTTTTTAAAAAATTTAAAATGTTCTTAATTGTTTTTATGGGAATTAAATAATTCTTTTTTTACTATTTTGGGTATAAATAACACTTTTTGTTTTTACATTTTTGTTATGTTATGTTATGTTGCTTTGATTTCGAACCATTTTGGGCTTAATAGTTTATTTAAACAAACTAATGGCTTTTAGCAAAAGTAAATATCTTTAAATTAGCCCTTATGTTGAATTTGAAGTGTTATTTGCCTTATACATAAAACAAAGCTTTATAAATAACATAAGGGACAATATATCCAGATTATGTTTATTACCCATTTTTGTGGGAATAGGGGTGAAATCAATGAAATCAATTATAGAAAACGCAGTAAATAAAGAATCAGCTTCTTCTTCAAATGATAGATTAGAAGAATTTGGAACACCAAAAATAATGGTTGTTGGAGCTGGTGGAGCTGGATGTAATGCTGTAAACAGATTGGCAGCAATGGGAATCGTTGGAGCACAATTAGTAGCAGTAAATACAGACAAGCAACACTTAGCAATAGTAAATGATGAAATAACAAAAGTATTAATAGGAAAAAGTGTAACAAGAGGACTAGGAGCTGGCGGTTATCCAGAAGTTGGAGCAAAAGCAGCTGAAGTATCAAGAAATGCATTAGAAGAAATTCTTTCAGGAGTAGATATGTTATTTTTATCTGCTGGAATGGGTGGAGGAACAGGAACAGGTTCAGCACCAATTATAGCAGGAATAGCTAGAGAACAAGGAGCAATAGTAATCGCAATGGTAACTTATCCATTTGCTCTAGAAAAAGCAAGACTAATCAAAGCTGAAGAAGGTATTGAAACACTACAAAAAGTATGTGATACTGTAGTAGTAATTGATAATAATAGATTAGTTGAATTAGTGCCTAACTTGCCAATACAAGATGCATTCAAAGTAGCTGATGAAGTAATTGCAAGAACAGTAAGAGGAATTACTGAAACAATCACACAACCTTCATTAGTAAACTTAGATTATGCGGATGTAAGATCAATTATGAGTAATCAAGGATTATCAGTAATTGCAGTTGGTGAAAGTAAAAGTGTTGATAAAGTAAATGAAGTTGTTGAAGACACTTTGAAAAATGCATTATTGGATATTGACATAGCTGGAGCAACAGGATGCTTAATACACATAACTGGTGGTCCTGATTTAACTCTTGGTGAAGCAAACGCTGTTGGTGAAATGTTAACAGATAGGATTGATCCAAAAGCAACTGTAATTTGGGGAGCAAGAGTTGACCCAACTTTTGAAAACAAATTAGAAGTAATTTGTATTTTCACAGGGGTTCACTCACCATATATTAAAAGTAATATGGTAAAAGGAGCAGACAAAGACAAATCAAGTAGTAATAGAAGAGATAGAGAACTTGATTTAGACTTTGTGCTTTAATTAAACTCAAAAACATCTCAACTGGGGGCGATTGCCCCCTCTTATTTTTTTTTTAAATCTTTAAATCAAATGAAAAGCTTTAATTTAAATTCTTTAACTTCTTTCTTTTATCATGCCTTCAAGAAAAAAACACAAACATAAAACAAAAAGTGCTGAACAGAAAAATAAGACAAAAAAAGCACTTAATTTATGGCATGCGACAATAATTGCTCTAGCATTTTTACTAATAACAATTTATGAGTTAATTGCTGTTGGACAATCAATTAATTTTTGGATTTATTTTGTGATTTCAGTAATAATTTTAATTCCAAATATTTTTTGGTTAAGAACAAAAATTGGAACAATTTTTGGTTTACCTTTTATTATGACAATGTTGAAAACAAAACACTTTGTTAATACAATAAATATTTTGGGAAAGCATGGGAAATTAGTTGAAAAAATTAGTATTGCTGGAATGTTTTTGGGTTTTGGTTTAACCGGAATAGATTATTGGGTTGCTAGAAAACAAGGTGGAATAAAAAGAATTATTGTTTTAATAATTGGAGCAATTATTTTAGCTTTAGTTTTTTATTTTTTCTTACAAATATTATTTGCAGTTCCTGCTCTTGCGCCACTTTTAGTTTTAGGTTTAATTAGTTTTGTTTTGCTTGGCTTTGCTGGTTTATCATTAGCATTCATGCTTGGTTATGGTTTTCTTTCAGTACAAGCACTAATAATGGGTGAGCAAATTTGTCCAAGCATTGCCCCTGTTTTACCGGGTGTTCCAGTTCCAGGTTTTGGGGTCATAATTCCTTTAATTGCATGGGTATCATTAGGATTAATTTTAGTAATTCATGAAGCATCACATGGAATAATGCTTTCTTATTACAAAGAAAAAATCAAATCAGTTGGTTTAATTGTTTTTGGCATTGTTCCAATGGGAGCTTTTGTTGAACAAGATGATGCGACTTTTGCAAAACGTGATGAAAAAAAGCAATTAGTTGTTTTAAGTGCGGGCCCAACTTCAAATTTAGTTTCAATTGGAATTGGTTTGCTAATTTTATTTATTTTTTATTTTTTTGTAGGTTTTGTTTCTCCAACAATTAATGCTGATTTTGCAAATTTGTATGATGGTTTAGAAGTTTCTCAAATTCCTGAAACATTTAGTATTTGTGGAGTTGATTATAATTCTCCTGCTTATGGTGTTTTGCAAGAGGGGGATATTATTTTATTTGCAAATGGATTAACTGCTGAAGAAAGAATAAAGCAGACATTTGTCATTGAAAATTCACTATCATTATATTCTGTTTTTAGTGGAAAAAATAATTCAAATGAATATCCCGAAAATTATGGCATGAAAATCTTGCGTGATGGGGTTGAAATGGATTTAAATATTTCACCAGTTTTAATTGAATTTTTTAATCAAAAAACAATTCAACCAATTGGTTTAGAATTTATTGAATCTGGAAAATCAATTCAACCACTTTCTGAGATTTCATGGATTTTGATATTATCAATAGACAAAATTATCTTTTTTTTCATAATATTAAGTTTTGCTGTTGGAATGTTTAATTTCTTGCCAAGTGATCCTTTAGATGGTGGAAGGATGGCAAAAATTATTTTGTTACCTTACTTTTCTTTTATAGGTTTTAAGAAAAAAGAAGAAACACAATTATTCATTGGAAGATTATTTGTGTGGTTATTTTTAATTTCTATTTTGGTGAATTTGTTACCATATTTAACAATGTTTTTTTGATTAAAAATTGTTTTCAAATAAAATAATTTTTTAAAAAGGGTTTTTGTTGAGAGGCTCTGGCAAAACACCAGAGCACAGTTAAGAGAGTTTTTGAGAAATGAACAGAGCTCACACCCATGTTCACGGTAAAGTATATTTGTACTAATGGTGATATATAAACCTTTTGGATACGTTATTTTCGTCAAAAATCGTAAAAAAGCAAATTTATCTTTTAACTTGAACAAGTTAGTTTATAAATATTTTGGGTTAATTATTAGTGATGCACAAGGCATTTGTGATAGTATTATTAATTATCTTTTCTAGCTTGGCTTATGCTAATTGTTCAGCAGATAATTTTAGTATAGTTAATGTGCCAACAGAACCAGCAATAGACAATTTCTCTGCAGGGGCGCAAAAAATATATATTATAGCTGCGACTGATTGGAACATTTATACTGACATTATAATAACAACAAATGACTTTAATTTTAATGATGGAATTAATACAAAAGCAACACCAGCAATTCCCATACTAAATTTTGATATTAATGGCTCAACTCAAGGTTTGAAACAATATATTGTAACTTTTTCAGATGGAAATCCAGCAAATGATTGTAACCGAACAATTTCATTTATTGTTGACACAGTTCCTGGAGATATTATAGGCCCATTAATTACAACTGATTTTAATTTTAATAAAGTGTATAATGGGGATGTAAATATAATCTTCAATTGGAGTGATGCCGGAGTAGGTGAAATTTTAATTGGAGAAGAAAGCGTTGATGGAAGTGCATGGCAAGCATACACTTCAGGAACAAATTTACTTTTAACCTTTGATGGAAATAAACAAATTGATATTAATGCAGTTGATGTTTTAGGAAACTCAACTATTGGAACTTATTTTGTATATATAGATAGAAACAATCCAACAATGGATTACCTAGCTTCATCAGTTAATGGACAAACAGTAAGGTTAGATTTTAATGCAACAGACTCTGGAGCGGGTGTGAAAGGTTACTTTGTAAGTAAAGATGGAAACAATTGGACTTACACTGATAATAATTATTTTACAGAAAACCCAGGAAACGGAACTCATACTTATTATGTAAAAGCAGTTGATTTTGCTGATAACAATTCGTTAGATAAGAATGTTGAAAATGTAGTGGTAGCTTATACTCCTCCAGCAGTACCAAGTGATGGATCAACAATTGCGGGGGCTCCAAGAACACCAGTAGTTGAAGAAGATGAAGAAATTGAAGAAGAAGTAGAAGAAGGGGGAGAAGAAATTGCTGATGAAGAAGTTGAAGAAGGAAATGAAGAAGAAACAGAAACCGAAGCAACTGAAGAAACAACTGAACAAGCAATTAGTCCTGCAACAGGTTTGTTTGGTTTGCCAGTTGAAATGGAAGGTTATGCAATTGGTGGAATTGGAATAGCATTTATTGTAATAATAATTGGAATTGTTTTGTTTACTCAAAAAGGAAAATTAAAAACAAAAAAAGGAAAGAAATGATTTTTATGAAAAAAATAATATTGTTATTGATGTGCATTTTCGCATTACAATTTGTTTCTGCAGGGGATGTTCAAGACAACCTAAGTTTAATGTGGACTAGTGCAAACTTATATCCTTCAAATACAGAAAAATTTGATTTTAATGTTTCAGTAATTGTTTGGAATAATGATTGGCAAAACGCTTACAATTCAATACCAATTGAAATTTCATCAACACAAGATTTCAATGTAATAAATTCTTTTGATTCAACAACAACAAAACAAAAAACACTTAATATTCCAGCTTTAGATTTACAAATAATTTGGTGGACAATTGAGCCACTAGAACAAAACCAAGCATTCACAATAACATTAGGAAATGTTGGGGATGAATTAGAAATTTCAAGAGATGTAAATAGTTCAATAAAAATAACATTAATTTCTCCACAAGAAAGTGATCAAAATAAAGATGTTATTTTTAATTATACAACTTACAATACACAAGAAATTGATTTTTGTAATTTGATAATTGATAATGTTGTAGTTGACACTGATGTTTCTGCTAGTGGAACATTCAATCATTCTTTTGATTCAAGTGCTGTTTATTCATGGGATGTTAATTGTATAGATTTAGGTGGAATGCAATTCTCTAGTTTGAATGGTGCAATAGACATTAATGTAATACACCCATTTGCAAGTGGGCAAGGAACTTTAGCAAATCCATTTATAATAATGGATTATGAACAACTAAATAATGTTAGAAATTATTTAGATGCAAATTATTTACTAGGAACAGATTTAGATTTAGTTGGAATTGGTTTTGAACCAATTGAAAATACAGAATACAGACAAGGGACTTGTGCAATAGATGGTTCTGGACAGTATGGTTGTTCAGTAAGCAGTTATCATTCAAGTGATGAAGAAACTTGTAATGCAAATTGTTTTGTTACTGATGCAAGAGTTGGATTCAAAGGAAGCTTTGAAGGTAATGGAAGAATACTTTCTAATTTAACAATAAATAAATTAGACAATACGAGAGCTGGTTTGTTTGGGTTTATTGAAGCTGGTGGAAATGTGAGTAATTTATTTTTATCAAATTCAACAATAGTTGGAACAAATGATGTTGGAATACTAACTGGAATGAATTCTGGTGTTATTAGTAATGTTCATGTTACTGGAAGTGTTTCAGCACCAAGACCAAAAGGATATAGTGTTGGAGGATTAGTTGGATATAATGCTTCAAATGGAATAATAGAAAATAGTTCAGCAGATGTTGAAGTTTATGGTTATACAAGAGTGGGTGGTTTAGTGGGTTATAATTTAGGAACAATACAAAAATCATTTGCATTAGGAAATGTAGAAGCAAATGATGATGCTGGTGGCTTAGTAGGAAATGCAGAATTAGGGTTGATAGAAAATTCTTATGCAAGAGGAAATGTAATTGCAGGTTCAGAAGCAGCAGGTTTTGTTGGTCATGGTGGAGCAACAATAACACACTCTTACTCAACAGGAAACACAACTGGTTACGCAAATATTGGGGGATTTATAGGTTATATTAGTAATATGCATAGTTCTCCAGGAGCAATAACTAATTGTTATTGGGATACAAATACTTCAGGACTAATAAATAGTGTTGCTGGAGAAGCAAAAACAACAGAAGAAATGTTCCAACAAACAACATTTGTTGATTGGGATTTTGACACAATATGGAATTCACATTTGGGCGCATATCCTGATTTTGAATAGGCCCTCCGCAGTAAATTCTCAAACAAAATTCAATAATTTTCAACTAATTAGTTTTTAATAATCTTTTATCCTAATTCCATAGATTGTTATGGGTGTAAATTTATCTAAGTTAATTGAAAAAGAAGAAATTTCTGTTGATTCATTAGCAGGAAAAAAATTAGGTATTGATTCTTACAATATGCTATATCAATTCCTTGCTAGCATACGTGGGCCAGATGGATTGCCCCTCGCTGATTCACATGGACAAATAACATCACACTTAACAGGTTTATTTTATCGAACAATAAACTTAGTTGAAAAAAATGTTAAACCAGTGTATGTTTTTGATGGAAAACCAAGTCAATTAAAGAGCGAGACTCTGAAAAAAAGAACAGCTGTAAGAACAGACGCTGAAGAAAAATCTTCTCAAGCACTAAAAGAAGGCAATTTGAAAGAAGCAAAAAAAATGGGTTCTCGTGCATTAAAAATGACACGGGAAATGGTTGATGAAGCAAAATTATTATTACAATTTATGGGTGTGCCAATAGTTCAAGCAGAACAAGAGGGGGAAGCACAAGCAAGTGTGATGGTTTCGCAAGGATTGTTAGATGGAGCAGTATCACAAGATTTTGATTGCTTATTATTTGGGGCAAATAATTTATATAGAAATATTGGTTTTTCTGGAAAAAGAAAAGTTCCAGGAAAAAATTTTTATGTTGATATAAAACCAGAACATATTGAATTAGAAAAAGTTCTAACTCAATTAGGAATTAATAGAAAAAAATTGATTTGGTTAGGAATTTTAGTAGGGACAGATTTTAATGAAAAATTTCCTCGCATTGGACCAAAAACAGCTCTTAAACTAGTTCAACAAAATAATTCTTTTGAAGAAATAATTAAAACAACAGAATTTTCTCCAGAATTTGATTACAAAGAAATAGAAGAAATTTTTCTTAAACCAATTCATTCAAAAGTAAATGACTCATTAGAACAAAAAATGCCTGATAAAGAAAAATTAATAGAATTTTTAGTTGAAAAACATGATTTCTCAAAAGAAAGAGTTGAGAATACAATTGGAAAATTTATAAGGGATAAAGAAGAAAAAGAAAAACAAAAAGGATTAAGTGAATGGTTCTAAATTTCATTTAATTAATAAAAATTTTATCTAAAAATAGTTGAAATGAATGCAATTAAACTCAATAGCATTCCTTTTTTTGAAAAACTTTGACTCTTTTTGAAATCTTTTTTTCCAAGTGTAAAAACACAATTCAAGAAAACAAAAGTTGTTAGCCAAACAAAAAACAAATACACTAAATTCAAAGAAAATAAAATATATGCGCTAATTGCAAAACTAATACTCAAAAAATAATAAAAAACAATTATTCTGTTAGCAAAATCCTTTGAAATCATTGGTAAAGTTTTTTTGAAACTCTTATCTTTCTTTAAATCTTCAAAATCTTTAGTAACTTCTCTAGCCATATTAGCAAAGAAAGCACTCAAAGCAAAAACAAAAATTATGAAAGGAACAAAACCAGTAACACTTGCTCCAAAAATAAAAGTAAACGCTGTTCCTAAAGCAACAACAATATTTCCAATATATTTTATTTTATATAAATTCTGAGAATAAATTATTAGCAGGAAAGAAAATACTATTGCAATAATAAATGCCAATCCATTAATTAAAAACGAAACACAAATTCCAATAACAAAAAGAACATACGAAAAAATTAAAGCATTTCTTCTACTAATTCTTCCACTTGGAATTGGTTTATTTTTATTTATTTTTTTATCAATCTCTAAATCATAAACATCATTAATTGCTTGTCCACCAGCACAAATCAAAAAAACAGAAATTAACCCAAATAATAAAACTAAAGAAAGTTCTTGTGTTACAAGAAAATAACCAATTAATGTTGCAATAACCGCCATTATGCAATTACCAACTCTAATTAGTTCTAGATAAGAATTCATAAAAAACAAATATCAAAAGAAAGTTATAAGCTTTTTGTTAAAAATTAGAATTTGTTTAATTAGTTTAAACAGCATTCTTTTTCTTCTTCTTCTTTAATCTTAATCTTTTACTACCACACTTTCTGCACTTGCTAGGCTTGCCAGCACCACATCTATTAGTAGCATTACATTTTTGACAAACAAATACATTCTCAAAGTTTCTTTTTGTTGCAAGTTCATTAGCCATCTAGCTCACCAATTAATAAAGAAAAATTGATGTGAAACATTTAAAAAGCATTTCAACCCGCCTTTTCTCTTTAGAAAAGAGAAAATGTAGGTTACCAAAAGAGAAAAATTTGTTAGTTACATTTATAAATGATTTTCCAGAAACTTACTTTACTGGTGAGCGATATTAGTTTGCCATTAAATAAGGTTATTGCGGAGCAATAACCTCTTGGTATTGATAATAAGGATTTAGTGCGAAGCAAGTTGCATTTGAGTATAAACGAAAATGCGACAGATCGTCGACAAATCTTTTTGTCGTGCCCCTGTAGTGCAGCGGTCAAGCATCCTGGCCTTTCAAGCCGGTGACTCGGGTTCGAATCCCGGCGGGGGTATTCTTGTTTTTGTATTTGACAGCTTTTGGTAAAGATATTATACTTTAAGTTTCTTTATTTGTTAGTGTTTTTATGTTTGAAGACAGACATCTTGGTTTAGCGGATTTAAAGTTTTCCATTATTGAGGGTGTTTTTGCCACTATTTTGCTTTCGGCAGGTGTTTCTTTTATTGTTCCTTTCGCGGTTTTTTTAGGAGCAAATAGTTTAGAAATTGGTTTTTTGACGGCTTTTCCTGCTCTTTCTTCTGCTTGGATGCAATTGGTTTCAATAAAAATTTTGGAAATTTTTAAAGAAAGAAAAGCAGCAGTAATAATTTTTGTTTCATTGCAAGCATTGTTTTTTTTACCAATAGCTTTTATTCCAATTATTTTTACTAATAATTCAGTTTTTTGGTTAATTGTTTTTTATACTATTAGCTTGACACTTGGTTCGGTTGCCGGTCCTATTTGGCAAAGTTGGATGAAATCAATTGTTCCTAACAAAATATTTGGTTCATTTTTTGGTTTTAGAAATGCAGTAGTTGGTGTATCTTCATTTATTTTTTTATTATTATTTGGTTTCTCACTCAATTTGTTTGAAGATAATTTAGCACTAGTTTTTCTTGGAATTTTTTTAACTGCTACTATTGGAAGAATGATTGGCACAATTATTTTTTTTAAAATAAGTATTCCTCAAACAAACAAAGGTTTTCAAAAAAGAATTAGGTTTATTGGGTTTGTAAAAAATTTGAGAAAAAATAAGTTTGGTTATTTTATTTTGTATGGTGCATTAATGACTTTTGGTATTTCTTTAACAGGGCCTTTTGTTGGTTATCATTTTTTAGAAAACCTTGGCTTAAAAAATAATTATTTTTTGTATACTGTTTTGATTTCCACAGCAATGATTGCGACAGTAATTGGAATGAATTATTGGGGGAAAATTGTTAATCAATTTGGTAGTGTTAAAACACTTAAAGCCACTTCAATAATAGTGGCTTTTTTTCCAATTTTTTATATTTTAGTTAGAGATCCATCAATAATGATTTTTGTTCAGATTTTTGATGGGTTGGTTTTTTCAGGTTTTAATTTAGCTCTTGCAACTTTTATTTTTGATTATTCTTCAGAAAGAAAAATTATTAGGTTTGGTTCTTACCAATCAGTCTTTTTTGGAACAGCAATTTTCTTTGGAACAATTATTGGCGGTTTTATTCAAACAATAGAATTTAATTTTTTTATTTTCACTAACTCTTTTTATCTTTTATGTTTGATTGCGATTGTTGTAAGATTTTCTGTATTTAAGTTATTTTTTAGAAAAGTTAGTGAAGTTAAGCATGTTGAATATATTAAGACTTCTGAATTAGTTCATTCAATAGTTACTTTTGAACCCGTTATTAGAATGGTTCCAAAAATAGTTGTGTTTGAAAGTAAAATAAATTTATTTAATTTTTCTATTCATAAATGGCTAATTGGCATGAATTCTTTTGTTGATAAAAGTGCAAAAAAATTTGGACAATTCGTTAGAATTAGAAAAAAATAATTTCTTTTTGAGTAAAAGCTTTTTTAAAGTTTCTTTAGCTTATTTTTGATAATGATTCCGAAAAAAGTTTTTTTCACCAAAGGAGTTGGTGTGCATAAAGATAAGTTAGCTAGTTTTGAACTTGCTTTGAGAAAAGCCGGTGTGGAAAAATGTAATTTGGTTTATGTTTCTAGTATTCTTCCACCTAGTTGTAAAATGATTCCACAAACTGATGGTTTAAATGAATTAAAACCTGGGCAAATAACTTATTGTGTAATGGCAAGAAATGAAACTAATGAGCCTAATAGATTAATTTCTTCAGCAATAGGATTAGCTGTTCCAAAAGATTCTGAAGCTTATGGTTATCTTTCAGAGCATCATGCATTTGGAGAAACTGATGAAAAAGCTGGGGAATATGCAGAAGATTTGGCAGCAACAATGCTTGCAACAACACTTGGGATTGAATTTGATTCTGACAAGGCCTGGGAAGAGAGAGAACAGGTTTACAAATCAAGTGGAAAAATATTTGCTACAAGAAATGTTTGTCAATCTGCACAAGGAAATAAAGAGGGTCTTTGGACAACTACAATTGCAGCGGCTGTTTTTATAATTGAATAATTTTTTAAATCAAACTTATTTTTTATAATTCAAAATCTTTTTTGTATAATTTAAACCCATTTCTATAATTTAAATTATAATTTTGAATTAATCAATTTTAACTTCTCAATTCTTGTCAATTGTTTCAATGCATATTCTCTTTTCATTGCTTCTTGTTTCGTTTCAAACTCCTCAGAATAAACCAAATTAACAGGTCTTCTTTTCATGGTGTATTTTGCTCCTTTTCCAGAATTATGCTTCTCAACTCTTTTCTTCAAATCAGTTGTATAACCACAATACAAACTATTATCTCTGCATTTTACAAAGTAAACAAAATGTGCCATGCAAATAATATGTTTTAACAGGTTTAAGTTATTTTGTTAGGGGGGGCAAAAAAAGCCCAATCAAAAAAATCTTTTTTTTTTAACTAATTTAAATTTTTTTGTTAAAACATAAACTTTAACTTGTGTTTAACTCACATTATTTTATGAATTCAAATAGAAAGAAGCCAAAAATGAAAGATGTTCATTTTGTTTTTTCTTCACATTCAAGTGGACAGAAGTATCATTTGGGAAAAGAGCTTGCTAGTGGTACAAAAACTTTTTTGATGGAATCATTTAAAGGAGGTTCAGCAGAGTCAGTTTTAGAAAGATTAAAAAAAGAAGCAAAAACACCTAGAGAAAAAAGCAGACTTAAATTTCTTGAAGATGCATATGCTAGGGGAATAAGGGTTAAAGTTGGTGAAGAACCATCCAATGCTCAACAAAAAAATAAACTTGATAGATTATTAGCGAAAGAAGAATTGGCTAAAAAGTTGTTTGAAAAAAAAGCAAGTTTAAAAAATTATATTTTATATTTACAGGCTTTCGCAAGTGCTATAACTTATCGAAATGAGCTTATTAGGAATAAAGTTCATGATTTAAAAAAAAATGGAAAAATTGAGGCTGAATATGGAGCAACTCACAGCACATTGAGATGGAAACTAAGAAAAGAGGGTGTAGAAGCAAGTGCTAACATGCATCAAAGAGTATTTCCTCACTATTCCAGAGTTTTAAGAATGCTTGAACTAGGAATTAAACCATCAAAGAGAGATTATGAAAAAGCTATGGTGAGTCATTTTGTGATTAAAAAAATGGAAGCTAAAGAAAATTTGTTAAGACTCTTTGGGGTTGGTGAAGTCTCTGAAAAATCTAATCGTTTTCTTACCCTCTTTTCTTCAGTACTTATAGATCAACTTAGTGCATCTCAGTTGAAGTCAATTACAACTAAATTATCTTTTGAAAAACTGTTTGAATTTAATGGTTTTAGTGCTCCATGGAAATTAAAGCCATCAGAAAGACAAAAATATATTTTACAAGTAAGAAGTTTTTTGAAACAACATTCGGCTTTTTATAATTCGGTAATTGCTGCGGGAAAAAGAGTTTAAGCAATCTTTTTGATTAAAGATTTGATTTTTATACTAGAATGTTTATCTTTGTAATTATGCCTGAAGAAAAGATAATTAGACTCGGAGAAAGTAAGGTTGAAATTAAACCAACTGGTAAAGAATTGATTGCTGAACAGAAAAAAATAGAAATTTTGGAAAACTCAAAGATTAGTTTGTGGATTGATTCTTTTAATGAAATTTTTTCAGATTTTGATCCACGGCCTTACTCAAAAAGAGAGTTATCAACTGATTTTTTAATGGAAGCAAAGAGATTTGCTAGGGAAAATTTGAAAGGAAATTTTGATTTAGTTATTTTAATGCCAACTAATTTGAGAGATTTAAAAAATGAAACAATAATAAAAAAAAGAATTAAAGAGCATTTTCAAACCCAACTAAAATATTTAAAAAAGAAAAGAAAAGAGATTCTTACTCGTGGATTGGGTTTCATTTCATTAGGTGTAATTTTTATGATTATTACCACATTTATTTTATTTGCAATAGCAAACCCTAATTTTTTAATAATCTTTTTAGGAGTTATTGGGGAACCAGCTGGTTGGTTTTTGTTTTGGGAAGGGTTAAATTTAACTATTTTTGATTCTAATGAAAGAAAATCTGATTTAGATTTTAATTTAAAAATGTCAAAAGTAAATATTGTTTTTGATTCAATTGAATAATTAACTATTTTCTTTTTTTTATATGAACTAGTTTTCAAAGAAAATAATGTTACTATCGGGGTTATTTACTCAAGTATTTTTTTGGACGAAAAAATTGATTTGAAGAAGTTTGGTTCTTGTAAAAAGATAATAATTATTTCACCCATTGAGGAATTTGCTAAGATGAATCTGGATATGAAAAAAATAATTGAAGTTTTTGAAAAACCAGTAAATGTAGTGGCATTAGAGAACACTTTGAGAAAAAATGTTTAATTTTTTTAAACCTTTTTTAAAATTTAATTGATTTTAAAAATTAACTTTTATTTTTTGCCTTTTGAATTAGCTTTTTTACTTTCTTGTTTATTTCTGAATATTTTTTTGAACTAACATTTACTCTTTTCCACAACTCTATTTCTATTCCATCTCTATCATTTCTTGGTATTAAATGAAAGTGGGTGTGCATAACACTTTGTTCGGCACTTCTTCCATCATTCAATAATATATTGCAACCCTGGTGCTCTAATCTTAATGCCTTACTAATAAATGCCACATGCTCTATTAAATCACAAAGAATTGGTTTTGGGCAGTCCTCTAAATTCACATAATGCTTTTTTGGTATTACTAGAACGTGGACTCTTTTTGGGCTAGGAAAATCAATTGAAAGAAAAGCGAGTGAATGTTTTCTTTCATTTAATATTTCAAAAACAAATTTATTTCGGTGCTTTTTCCACTTTCCAGAAACAAAATCACAAAAAATACAATGCTCATCACTTTTGTGACATTCATCTTCATTTAGAAAATTTCCTTGTTTTAATGGTTTTATTTTTCTTTTAGGCATGATATGAATACAAAATAGTGGTTTATAAAGTTTTCATAGGGATAATTTTTTGTGGTTTCATGCCAAAAACAATAAAAGATATGAGAAAAGCCGTGCTGAAGAAAAGTAAAGAAATTGGTGAAGGCACTATTCAAGGCTATGATTTTGATGGTGAATTTGATGCTAAAAAGTTTTTTAGTTCATTTAAAGATACTGGCTTTCAAGCAACTAATTTAGGCAATGCCATTGAAATGGTTAAAAAAATGCAAAAAGAAAAAGCAAGAATTTTTCTTGGATTTACTTCAAACATGGCTTCTTGTGGTGTTAGAGAAACTATTAATTATTTAGTGAAAAATAAGTTTGTTCATTTTTTGGTAACCACAACTGGGGGCGTAGAAGAAGATATTATTAAAACTCATAAACAGTTTTTGCATGGTGATTTTGAAGCTGATGGTTCTTGGTTGAGAAAAAATGGTGTTAATAGAACAGGAAATATTTTCATTCCTAATGATAGATATATTTGGTTTGAAAAGTTTATTCACCCGGTGTTAGAAAGGTTTTATTCTAAACAAAAAGAAATAGGAAAAATTTGTGATAGCGTGGAATTTATTCAAGAGTTGGGAAAAGAATTAGAAAATTATCCCAACAAAGAAAGTTCATATGTTTATTGGGCTTACAAAAATAAAATTCCTCTGCTTTGTGTTCCTTTGCTTGATGGTGCAATTGGGGATCACGTTTATATGTTTAAGAAGGAACACACTGATTTCAAAATTGATTTGATTAAAGAGTGGGAATTGTTGATTGATACTGTTCTGGAAGATGAAAAAAGTGGAGCAATAATTATTGGGGGAAGTGTTCCAAAACACCACATTATGGGTGCTTTTATGATGAGAGAAGGAATAGAATATACTATTTATATCAATACGGGTTATGAGGGTGAAGGGAGTAATGCTGGTGCAAATCCTGAAGAGGCAAAAAGTTGGGGTAAAGCAAATACGGATAAAAAAGAAGCAGAAACTGTTAAAATTTGGGGCGAAGCGAGTATTATTTTTCCATTGCTTGTGGCTGCTGGTTTTAAGTTGAAGTAATTTTTTTTATTTTTTTCAAAAATCTATTTAGGGTGCTTTTTGTGCTTATTTTTTTAAGTGAAACTATTTTATATTTGAAAAGTTATATTTAATTATGGCTGAAAATTTTGCACAAACTCCAAGCAGAGAACAAAGGGAAAAGTTTAGGTTGTCTGGAAAAACTCAACTTGAAAGGGATAAGGAATCATTGCAGAAAGTTTTGGGTAGAAAAAATAGTAGAATTCTAGGAAATGGTATTACAAAAAAGAAAAAAGTTATAAAACATGAAAACAAATCCGAACGTGAATTAAAAAGTGTTAGTGCTGGAAAACATGAATTGGATAAATTATTAATGAGTTTTTTTCAACAAGGAAGTTTTAGAAATTGGTCTGATTTTTATAGACAATTATATGATAGCCAAGGAGTTCCTGTGCGAAATGCAGAATTGCGTGTTAAAAAATTGAAAGATGCTAATTTGATTCCAAAAACAACAATGGGTCAAAAAGTAGTTGGCAGATTACCAAAAAATATTGGTGGAAAGTTTGGTAAAAAAAAGAAAAGCGAAAAGGTTAGAAGACTTTCATTAAAACAAATTGAGTTGTTAAGAAATGCTGGAAAATTTAGGGCATTAGGCAATTCTGAATTAATAAAAGAGTACGCAAATAGATTTGGGAAAACTGATCCGCAATCTGTAATGGAATTAAAACAAATAAGATTGGTTTTTGCAAGAGCTAATCATAAAAAAGTAAATATTTCGCATTTGAGAAATTCTGCAAAAGCACTTAGAAGAAAGTAATCTCTTTAATTAGATAAGTTTAAATTAAACAAATAATTAATTCTAATTGATAATTATGGTTTATTTAATACTTGTGAGGCACGGGGAAAGTAGGTGGAATTTGAATAATAAGTTCACTGGTTGGGTTGATGTTCCATTAAGTGAGAAAGGAATTAAGGAAGCTTTACTTTGTGCAAAAGAATTAAAAGATTTAAGTATTGATGTTGCTTTTACTTCTAAGTTAGAGAGGGCACAAGAAACTTTATTAATTATTTTATCTAAACAAAAGAAAACAGGGATTTTTTTGCACGAAGAAAAAAAAGAACATGCGTGGAGTAATCACTCAAAACAATTTAATAAAAATGAAATACCAATTTATTCAGATGATGCTTTGAATGAAAGATATTATGGTGAATTACAAGGACATGATAAGAATGAGATGAGAAAAAAATATGGTGAAGAACAAGTTTTTGTTTGGCGTAGAAGTTATGATATTAGGCCCCCAAGGGGAGAATCATTAAAAGATGTTTACAAAAGAGCTGTGCCTTATTTTAATAAAAAGATTTTTCCTAAGTTGAAAGAAGGGAATGATGTTATTGTTTCTGCTCATGGAAATTCTTTGAGGGCAATAATTAAACACTTAGAAAACATTTCTGATAAAGAAATTCCTTATTTAGAATTACCATTTGGAAAACCAATTGTCTATAAGTATTCAAAAGGCAAGTTAAAGAGAATAAACAAAGAATTTAGTTTTAATAGGCCAGTTAGGTGGAACTAATGATTGAAGATATTGCGCTTAGTTATTTCAGAAATCTTGGTAAAAATGAGAAAAAAGCTTTAATTAAGCGTATTTTTGACTCTCTTTCAGATAAAGAAAAGCTAGAAATAGCTAAGCTTTTAGTCGGAAAAAAGTAGTTTTATTGTGGATTAAAAATTGCTTTTTGTAATTGCCAGAAAGTTCTTTGACAAGCTTTTAAAAGCTTTGTATGCAACTTTTCTTTATTGGTGAGTAAATTTGGCTACACGAACAAGACACACATCTCGTTTCAAGAAAACAAGAGCTAGACAGAGATGGAAGTGGACTAAAAAGAAAATGCGAAGAAGAAAAAGAAAAAAAAGATATTTAAGAAAAAGAGCTAAGCAATAAATTAATCTTCTTTTTTGGAAGATTAATTTCTTTATTTTTTTTAGCTTCTTAATTTTTTAATTATTCAATTTTTTTTATTCCTTTGTTTTTATTTTAATGGTTAAGGTATTAAAATAAAGATGATTGCATTAGCTAAAACAAAAGCTATATTCATTGCATAAAGAATTCTGTATGAAGATTTCATATCTGCTTTTTGTGGTTGCAATATTGCTTTTCTTAAAGAAGGAACTCCAAGAATTATGGCAATTACAATTATAACGCTAAAAAAATATTGTATTGGTAAAAATCCAAGCCATTCAAATTTGAAAGTTATTCCATTTACTAAAAGCCCAAAATAGGATAGTATAGCAATTGCCATTACTCCATATGAAATATTCTTAATTAAATTTTCAGGAAGCAATGCAACGCTACTTTTCATTTTTAATTTTTTATCATGACTTTTTGAAAATAATCTATATAATGAATATCCTGAAAATTGTATTCCAACTACAAATAATATTGGAAAAATTGGAAAATCATAATTAATTAGTCTAAAAAAAGAAACAAATAATACTAAGCCAGAAAAATATCTAAAAAATGGGTTTATCATTGAACCTGAGATTATATCAAATACTTTTCTTGATTTCAAGCGGAATGGTTTTGTTGTGTAAAGTAATTGATTTGTTAGCATTGCTAATAATGCCAGTAATAATAAAAAGTTGTCAAGAACAAAAGCCAAGCATAAAGCTAAAATAATTAATCCAAGTGAAAAAACTAATCCTTCTTTTGGTTTTACTTTTCCTGAAGGAATTGGCCTGAACTTTTTTCTATCATGTAGGGCATCAATTTTCCAATCAGTAAAATCATTCAATGCATATAAACCAGACCACAAAAATGCAACTGATAAAAATCCAATTATGAAAGTTGTAGCATCAATGCTTGCATTATAAATATAATAAGCCATGAGCAAAGCAATAAACATGTTCAATAGTGATTTACTCCACTCTACTGGTCTTCCTAATTCAGCAAAACCAAGTAATTTTTCTTTAAGCGAATAATTTTTTTTGGTTTGTGTATTTTCAGTTTTTTTAATAGTTCTTTTTTTAGTTTTGTTTTTAGGCATTACAAAATGAAGGATTATTTGTTTTTAATACTAATGTTCTCTTTTATTTTATGCACAAGTCAATTGACCAGCATACTAAGCAAAAGTTTACTAAACGTTCAGATAATCAAGAGTTTTATTATGACTCTTTGTCAGGAATTTTTTTGGGTAGTAGGGCAAGAGCCAAGCTTATTGAAAAAGAAATTTTAAAAATAAAAAAAGAACAAAGCTTTTTGGAAGTTGGGTGTGCGCAGGGGTATTATTTATCAAAGGTTTTGAAAAAAACAAAGAATGTTTTTGGAGTGGATATTGATGCTAGTTTTATTAAAAATGCTAAAAAAACTGGTGCGAATGTAAAAGTTGCTAGTGGAGAAAAATTACCTTTCAAAAATAATATGTTTGATTTTGTTTTGTGTACTGAAACTTTGGAGCATATTCCTGATTGGAAAAAAGCAGTTGAAGAAATCAAGCGTGTGCTAAAACCGAAAGGAAAAGCAATTATTACAATCCCTCTTGAAAAATCTTTTTTTTGGAGATTTTTTTCAATAATATTTCCCCCTGAAGAAACAAGAGGGCACATTAATCTTCTTAATTCAAGAGAAATTGAAAGTGTTTTCAAACCATTGAAGATTAGTGAGAAAAAATTTGTGCAAAGTATGAGTATTACTTTAAACAAGTTATTGCCGCAAAACGAAATAATTTCAATGTATGTTTTTTTTATTTTTGAAAAATAATTTTTTTTTCAAAAGAGCTTTTTTAAAAAAACAATTTTTGTTGATATTAAGACAATTGTCTTAATTCTTAAAATTGGTTTTCTTTTATAAGTTTTTTGGTTTACAATATTATTGACGTGGAGTGGTAGCATTGCTTCGGTTTTGTTGCTTCCTCTGCGTCACTTTTTATAACTTTTTTATTTGCGTATTTTTTTCTTTTTTTTATGTTTGGTTTTAGTTTTTTTCTTAATTTTTTGAATTTTACTTTTCCAGATAATCTTTATATAGTTTGTCAGTCTTTTTTTACTTAATGTATTACTTTGGGTGTTTTTTTGTTTAAGGGACTTTCCTCAATTGAAGCTAAAAACTTGTTCACAAAATTCGGCCCGAATGAAATTAAAGATACTTCTAAAATGAATGCTTTAACTATTTTGTTTAGGCAAATAAAGAGTAATTTTGTTATTTATCTTTTGATTGTTGCTTTAATAATTTCTCTTTTTGTTGGAAAAATAGTTACTGCATATGTTTTGTTTGGAGTAATAATTGTTGTTATTGCTACAGGTTTTATTCAGGAATATAAAGCTGATAAAGCGGTTAAAGCTTTGAAAAAAATGTTAATGGCTGTTTCTATTGTTGTTAGGGATGGTAAAGAAAAGGAGATTAGTTCTTCAGAAATTGTGCCTGGGGATATATTAATTCTTAGAACTGGAGAACGTATTCCTGCTGATTGTGTAGTGTTAGAACAAAAAAATTTGTTGGTTGATGAATCAATTTTGACTGGCGAATCTAAAGAAGTTTCTAAAAAAATATTAGTTGGAAAAAAACAAGAAGATGAAAATTTAATTTTCATGGGTTCTTTAATTGTTTCTGGAAAATGTGTTGCTAGGGTAATTCACACAGGGATGAATACTAAATTTGGTAAGATAGCTAAACTAATTTCAAAAATTGAAAAAGAAATGCCACTACAAAAAAAGGTTGACTTTTTAGCAAAATATATGGCTGGTATGGGTTTGTTTGTTTCTATACTTATTGGATTGATAATGTTTTTTAGAGCCGACCAAATAACTATTGAGTTGATTATAGAAATTTTGATTATTGTTATTGCTGTTGCAGTGGCTTCTTTTCCAGAAGGATTTCCTGTAGTATTAACAACAACTCTTTCTTTGGGCTCGTATAGAATGGCTCAAAAAAATGCTATTGTTAATAGAATGTCAATAATAGAAACTCTTGGTGAAACAACTGTTATTTGTTCTGATAAAACTGGCACTATTACTAAAGGTGAAATGACTGTAAAAAATGTTTTTGTAAATGGAAAAAATATTAGTGTTACTGGTGCAGGGTATGATGCAGATGGAGAATTTTTATTAAATAATAAAAAAATTAATTCTAATTTTGATGAGGGTTTTAATTTTTTATTAAAAGCGGCTGTTTTTTGTAATGATTCTAGTATTGAAAGAAGGGGTGTTGATAATGAGTATAAGGCAATTGGTAGTCCAACAGAATCAGCTTTATTAGTGATGTCTGCCAAAGCAAAAATATTCAAAGAAGATTTTAATATTGATAGAATTGAAGAAGTTCCATTTAGTTCTGAAAGAAAAATAATGAGTGTGCTTTGTAAGGAGAATAAAAAAATGTTAGTTTATAGTAAGGGTGCTTTGGAATTTATTATTGATAAGTGTGGCTTTGTTAAAAAAAATAATAAAATTGTTAAGCTTACTGAAAAAGAAAAGAAAATTATTTTAAATGAAAATAAAAAGTTTGCACAAAATGCTTTGAGAACAATTGCATTTGCATATAAAGAAAATAATTCTGAGAAACAAATAACTGAAGATAAATTAATATTTTTGGGTTTTGTTGCAATGGAAGACCCGCCAAGGCCTGAAGTTAAAGAAGCCATTCAGAGTTGTTATCATGCTGGAATAAAAGTAAAAATGATTACTGGGGACAATAAAGAAACTGCTTTGTCTATTGCAAAACAAATAGGGCTTGCTAATGTTAATTTGATTGAAGGGAAGGAACTGGATGAGTTGAGTGATGATGAACTTTCAAAAATAGTTGGTGATATTTTTATTTTTGCAAGGGTTAAACCAGAGCATAAGTTAAGAATTGTTAATGCTTTGAAGGCTAATAAAGAAATCGTGACGATGACTGGTGATGGAGTGAATGATGCGCCTTCATTAAAAGAGGCACACATTGGTGTTGCCATGGGTAAGAATGGTACTGATGTTTCTCGTTCTGTTTCTGACTTAATTTTAAAAGACGATAATTTTGCTTCAATAGTTGATGCTATAAAAGAAGGCAGAACAATATTCAAAAATATTCAAAAGTTTTCTAGTTATCAATTATCAATTAATTTTGCGCAAGTTGCAATAATATTTTTTGCAATATTAATAGGAATGCCCTTGCCTTTGATTGCACTTCAAATTTTATTTATTAACTTATTTTCTGATGAAATATTAGCAATCACTCTTGCTTTTAATCCACATTCGAAAAATATAATGGATATTCCTCCAAGAAAAAATTCAAAAATAATTAATAAAAGATTGTTAACTTTGATAATTATTGCTGGTTCCACAATAACTTTTTTTAGTTTGTTAATGTTTTACTTGGCATATTCAATATTTAATTATACTTTGGTTGAATCACAAACAGTTGTTTTTTTGACAATGGTTTTGTTTGGTTTAACTAATGCATATAATTTTAGATCTTTTAGAAAGTTAACAATTAATCGTTCACTGCTAATAAATAAAAATATGTTTTATGCTTCAATATTTGTTTTGCTAGTTACATTTGTTGCATTATTCTCGCCAATTGGTTTGTTTTTGAGCGTAGTTCCTTTGAGTAGTAGTTTTATTATTTTAATTGCTATTATTTCAACGAGTGTGGTATTAATATTTGATATTTTGAAAAAATTCAATCAAAAGAAAAACTTTTGGGAAGAATTAAACTGCTAACTTTTATTTTTTATAAGAGTTAATTTTTTGTAAAAATATGTTTAATTCTAAGTATTATGCGTGTGAATGTTTAGGTTTAAGTGAAAATGTTTAGTTCTAAGTGAGAATGTTTAAATAGGGGTTATTCTTTTTTACTTAAGTTAATATAGTTTATTTATATTGAAGTGAGAAGATGGATTTTTTTGTACAAATAGCTATTGTTGTTGCAGTAACAATTTTTCTTGCTTTTGTTGCAAAACTACTAAAACAACCACTAAAATTTCTTATATTGCTTCTGGAATAATTGTTGGTCCTTATTTTTTTAATTTGATTGATTCAATTGGAGTTTTAGAAGTTTTTGCTCAAATGGGCATTGCTTTATTGCTTTTTATTGTGGGTTTGGGTTTAAACCCTAAAGTAATAAAAGAAGTTGGAAAAGTTTCTCTAATTACTGGGATTGGACAAGTTTTATTTACTTCAATAATTGGCTTTTTAATTGGTTTAACATTAGGGTTTGATTTTATTTCATCAATTTACATTGCTATTGCTTTGACTTTTAGTAGCACAATAATAATAATGAAACTTCTTTCTGACAGAGGGGACACAGAAACATTATATGGAAAAATAGCTATTGGTTTTTTAATTGTTCAAGATTTAGTTGCAATGTTTTTGTTAGTAATCATTTCAGCAATTCCTGCTGGTGGAGGAATAGATTCTGTTTTAATAAATACTTTAGCAATTGGTTTCTTTTCAATTATTGCAGTGTTAATAATTGGTTTTAAAATAATTCCAAAGTTAATGGATTTTGTTTCAAAATCACAAGAGTTTTTGTTATTGTTTTCTTTAGGTTGGTGTTTTATTTTAGCAGCAATCTTTAATGAAATGAATTTTGGTCTTGAGATTGGGGCTTTGTTAGCTGGTTTTACTCTTGCAACATCACCATATAGGTTTGAAATTAGTTCAAAATTAAAAATTTTAAGAGATTTCTTTTTAGTATTGTTTTTCATTTTCTTAGGTTCACAATTAATGTTTGGCAATATAACTAACTATATTATTCCAATAATTGTTTTTTCAGCATTTATTTTGGTTGGAAATCCATTAATAGTGATTATATTAATGGGCTTACTCGGTTACACTAAAAGAACTGGCTTCATGGCTGGTTTAACTGTTGCTCAAATTAGTGAGTTCTCAATAATACTAGTTGCTTTGGGAATTAGAGTTGGGCACTTAAAAGATGTTGTTTTTAATGGAGTAATTATTCCTGGTGAAGAAATATTACTTGTCGTAACTGCTGTTGGACTAATAACTATTGCTGGCTCTAGTTACATGATTCTTTATTTTGATAAGATTTATCCATTTATTCAAAAATATTTAAACATTTTTGAAAGGAAAGGGAAAAAAATTGGTGGAGAAGAAATTATGAAAGAAGATTTTGATGCTATTTTGTTTGGTTGTAATAGAATTGGACATGATATTTTGAGAGCACTTAATAAAACAAAATCAAAGTTTTTTGTTATAGATCATGATCCGCAAAAAATAAAGGAATTTCAAAAAAAAGGAGTTGAGGTTGTTTATGGGGATAGTGAAGATGCTGAATTTTTAGATTCTCTTCCTTTAAATAAAACAAAAATGGTTGTTTCAACAATACCAAGTTTTAATACTAATTCATTAATACTTGAAAAAGTAAAAAAATTTAACAAAAATGCAATAACAATAATGGTTGCGTATCATGCAGAGGAAGCAATAAAATTGTATGGTGAGGGAGCTTCTTATGTAATAATACCTCACTTTTTAGGGGGGCATTATACTGCAACATTAATAGAAACTCATGGTATGAATTTAGATAAGTTTTTGAAAGAAAAACTAAACCACATACAATATTTAGAACAAAGAAAAAAAATTTCTCCTGAACATTTTAATTATGAAATAAAATAAGGTTTTGTATTTTTTAGTAATTTTTTATCTTTTCAACTAGCAAAATTATTTTTAATAATGAAAAATGCTTATTTGATTTTATCTTATTCAATGAATGAATAATTTCTTTGTCATTCATTTTTAATTTGCTTATTTTATATTTTTCAAGAAGATTATTTTTTATCTTTTCAAAATTTTCTTTTGTTATTTCCTCTTCTTTTTCAATTAATTCTTTAAGAAATAATTCTTCTTTTGGAGTTTCAGCTTCTTTTTTTTCTTCATGTATTTTCCACCTGCTTAAACCAAAGTCTTCTGGATATGAAAAAGCTCTTTTTGTTTGGGTTAGAATAAATATGTCCTTTCCAAATGTTATTGTTGCTCCATCAGAGTCAAAGTTTTTTGAAATTGTAATTAAATCTAACTGATCCAAGTAGTCAGATTGTATTTTAAAAAATATCCCAGCAATTTTATTTAAAGAGTTTAATTTTTGTTTATCTGAAAGGGAATTATAATCTTTCATTATTTTTTCAAGGTTTTGTATTTGCTTGCCCAATTTTTGTTTTTTCTTAATAAATTCTTTTAGTTCAGCATTTAAGGTATTTTGTAATAAATTTTTTTCAGATTCTTCAATATTGGTTAATAATTCAGCACCATGCTTTACTTTTACCACAAAATTTTGTCTTACGCCCTCTTTCACAAAGTCTTTTATTTTTTCATAATCAAATTCAGTATTCTTGAATTTTTTTTGCAAATTATTAACTTTTTTCAAGTTGTGTGTTAAGTTTTTTGTACACCTTAATAATATTTTGCTATGCATTAGAATTCTTTTTTCCAATCCAGAATAATCATTTTCTTCACAGTAAGTTCTCCAATGTTTGAAACTAGCTGGAAATAGTTTTTTAGAAAATCTAAGAATCATATCAATGTGGCTTGGAACTTTCATCATTTTTATTTCAGAGTTTCTTTCATAAGCAGAACCTTGAATTATTAATTCTTCAAAAGTTCCCTGTTCTTCTTTTAGTGTTTCCCTATCAACAAAGAATAAGTTTTTTCTTTCACTTGCAATTCTCAAAACTTCTTTTAAATAATTTGGAGAAATATTTTCATCAGTTAGAATTTTTGTTATTAATTCAGATGGAATATAATAGTAAATAATTGCTTGCTTGTGATCTTTATAGGTTCTCAAAAGCCTTCCAACTTTTTGAATAAAATTTGTTGGATTGTAAATTGGAGATGCAATTATTCCATGGGAGGCATAGGGAAAATCAATTCCTTCTCCCAGAGTATTTACTGAGATTAGGACATTGAATTTTTTATTTTCAAATCCTTTACTTATTCTGGAAAAGTTATTTTTCTTTGAATAATCTTCTGATTGGGAATGGTGTGAATGGGAAATAGTTTTTTTGAATTGTGTCAAAAGAACTTCATTTAGTATATTTGCCTTCTTTATTCTGTTAACAAAAATTAAACTTTGGTAAGCATTTTCTTTTCCCAAATTAAAACTATTTGTCAGAATTTTTTGGATTCCAATAAAATCAGTATTGTTTTGATTAAAACTTCCTTGGTTATCATCTGAAAGAATTGAATCATATGAATCTTCAATTAGTTTTTCAGTTTTTTCCGATTCATTATTAATTTTTCTAAATACGGGTTCATTAACTGAATACAAAACTAATTTGAATACGGGATCAAGAATTATTTTATCTTCAAGAGCCTGCTTGAAAGAATAGGCATAAACTATTCCACCCAAATTAAAATCTGAATTTTTGCCTTTCTTTTTTGGCGTTGCTGATAAACCAAGTTTGTATTTTATTTCGTTTGGAAATTTGAAACCTTCCGTTGTATTGTGCATTTCGTCAACTACTAAAAACCAATTTTTTTCTCTCCATTCTTTATGACTAAAGAATTGTTTTATTTGATTGAATGTTGAAATGAATATTTTGTGATGATTAAAAATTGCCTGAACTTTTTTATGGGCCTTTACTTCAGTTTTGCTTGAAATTTCATAAATATCTTTTTTAGTGAAATCTGAATTTTCTAAAATTACTTTTTCCCATTGCTCAATCAAACTCAATCTTGGGCAAACAATTAAAATTTTCAAATCTTTTTCTTGGTTATAGATATCAGAAAATAGTTTTATTGCAAGGAAAGTTTTTCCTGAACCAGGCACGGCTTGGATTATTCCTTTCTTATTTACATCCCATGCTTTTATGGCAGAAATTTGCCAATTTCTTAGTTTCGGACCAGTATACAAAAATGCTCACCAAATTATTTTTTTTTAAAAATTAAACGACTATAAGTTAGGAGATGAATTTTATTTAAGCTTATCTGAAAAAACAATGATTTTTTGAATTGGATTTTCTAAGTTTGGTGTAAATTTTAAGCGTTTTTTTGATTAAATTTAGGGTATTTTTTGGTTAAAATTGATTAAAATGTTAGGGTTTTCTAGGAGTGGTAAATTTTTTACAAAATGTGCCTTTGGGTGGGGTGAGTGCAAAAATGTAGATACATTTAAAAAGGTTGAGCGATGCATATTAGTATAGCAATTGAGCGAATGGTGAGCGATTGTAAATCGTTTTGATTTACAAAAAATTGCAAGAGTATAATTGGTTGAATGGTTTCGGCTATTTAACTCAAGTTCTCGATTTGAAGACCTGAAACTTTTTGAAAGTTATCAGATTCAATGTTTTTTTGGAAACCAAGCTTGGCTTAGGCTAGGTGATGCTAGAAGCAGTTCTAGTGCAGGTCTTTTGCTAAAAAGCAAAAGAAGTGCTGAGGTTTCGCGTGAACACAATTGTTTTTAATTGTGCGATGTTGGTTAGCGAGAATGACTGATAAGATTCAGAAGACATTTTTTTCATAGAAAATGTCGAAATAATGAATGTGAGAAAGTCAATTGATTAAGTTTAAATACAATACACAGTGCCAATCAAGCAATTTGTAGCAAAAACAAATTACGCTAAGATGGATTGTTGGTATAATTCCAGCTGATCCTACTGGCGGAAACCGCTATCGAAATCCGGCTCAAGACATGCAAGTCAAAAGGTCCAGAAGGATACTTGGCGAACGGCTCAGTAACACGTAGTTAATCTACCCTCGAGAGGAGCTAATCCCGGGAAACTGGGGCTAATACTCCATAGATAAACAATACTGGAATGTTTGTTTGTTTAAAAGATGTGCCTATTCTGGCACGGGTCGCTCAAGGATGAGACTGCGTCGCATTAGGTTGTTGGCGGGGTAAATGCCCACCAAGCCGATGATGCGTACGGGCCCTGAAAGGGGAAGCCCGGAGAAGGGAACTGAGATAAGGTCCCTAGCCCTACGGGGTGCAGCAGTCG
>CAZHNO010000001.1:0-314134 GCA_964534045.1 uncultured archaeon | reverse complement strand
TTTAGGTGTTTGTGGGGGAAGTGCAGATTTTGATTGTGATGGTGTTTGTGATGGTCCAGCATTTTTTTGTAATGGAGTTTGTTGTAATGGTAGTTGTGGTTTTCCAAGAGATTGTTTGGATGAATCCTGTAAAATAAATCATGAATTAACTTGTAATCCTTTTAATAATTGTAATTCCAATTTGGATTGTGGTGGTGAAATAGATCCAAACCCTAGATGTCCTGAAGACCAATTTTTGTGTGGTGAAAATTGCTGTTCAAATGATTTGATTTGTGGTTTTCCAAGGATTTGTTTTGGAAATGATTGTATTGTTTCAAGCAATTTAATTTGTAATCCATCAAATGTGTGTAATAATAATTCAGAATGTAAATCGGGAATAGTTACTTGTCCAGAAATCAAAATTGAAATTGGTAATGTGGAAGTTGTTGGTGATGAATTGTACTTTGATTTAGAATATTTGTGTGATAGTGGTTCGCATGAAATAGACATAAAAATGTTTGTAGATGGTATTGAAGTTAATGTTGATATTCCACAAGGAAATTGTTCAGATGAGTGGAATAGTTCAAGAATTGGTCCGATTGGTGAAGGCACTTATGAAATAAATTGTGGTGTCCCTGGTTGTCCGTCATCATCAACTTTTAAATATATTTCAGAAAAGGGGATTTATGATATAAATATTCCAGATATTCCTTTACCAATTGTTGTTTTGATTGCAGCTTTTATGATTTTATTTTTGGTTAGAGTGAACTCAGGGAAAAAATTAAAATAAAAAAAATTTAAAATTAGTCTTTGTTTTTTTAAGTTGAAACTTAGAAATTAATAATTTCTATCGTCTCTTCTTGGTTTTCTGTGTTTTTGGAAACAATCCCTACAATAAATAGGTCGTTCGCCGTCTGGTTTGAAGGGAACTTCTGTTTCTTTTCCACATTCAGAGCAAGTAACTTTATGCATTTCTCGTCCGAATTTGTCTTTACTATCCATTAACTTTTTCACCTTTTCTTTTTTTATCGACTTTCATCGCTAAAATAATCCCTAAAGCATGGTATTAAATACCCATGTTTTGTTGACAATTTTTTTAGTTTTTTTTATTTTTGAATTTATTATTTTTTATGTTTGGCATTTATGGTGACCAAAATGTTATGTATAAATAAATTCTTCTGTTCCGCAAGGGGGGCATAATTTTTGATTCATTTCTGTGTCTGCTAATTTCTTCATTCTTTTGTCTTGCATTTTTTGTTCAATTTCTCTTTTTTTTGATATTGCACAAAGTTCATCACAATTAAGCTCCTTAACAAATTCTTTTTTTGTTGCTATCATTTCAAAATCACCCCTTAAAAATACAACATATGAATTAATCTTCATATGTGTTTTTATTCTTATTGATATATTATAAAATTTAAATTTATTAAAATTAGAAAGATTTAATCGATTTTTGTTTTTTGAAAGCAATTAAAAACACTTTTCAATACAATAATTGCATGGGTATCACATTTTTACCATTAGCTCTCGAAATGGGTATTCTTGCTGGTTTGGCAGTTGCCACTGCTGGTTATATCCAAGCTTATGCTAAGGTGGATAAAGATGGTAAAAGAGAAAAATTTAGTGTTGATAAATTTTCTACCACGGTTCTTATTGGTGCGGTGGCAGGGGGAGTGATGGGTTTTTTTGGAGAATTTGAAAGTACATTTTCTTTATTTTTAATTAATGCTGGAATTGTTGCAATTGTTGGTAGTTTGGTTAAGGCTTTTTTGCATATGAAATAAATTTTAAAAATAGCAAAGTTTATTTAGTCGTTTTTCTTATTTAATTAATGAATAATAATTTTTTTTCATCTGAGCGAAAAGCATTTTTTTTTGTTATTGAAGAATTTTTTTTAGTTTTTTTAATAGTTTTTCAGTTATTCTTTATGGCTGGAATAGGTGTTTCTGAATTAGGGTTGACGTTTTTTCAAAATCAAATCAAAATTCAAAATTTATTATGGTTTTTTTCAACAACATTTTTCTTCATAACAGTTTATTTTGGAATTGCAATGCGAGATAAAAAAGTTATTATGGTGCATAAAGAATTTTCAAAGTTAATTTTTGGAACAGCTAAACAAAAAGTTTTTGGAATGGACAGAGAAGTAATATCTCTTTTGTTTTTTGAATTTCTTTTTGCAATAATAATTGCTTTCTCAATTTATGTTTATTTGGATCCTGATGTTAACCTTGTCCCATGGCCATTTAATTATGTTGGTTTTTTTGCTCTGCTTGCTTTTGGTTTATTTATTTTTTCAAAGACAAAATTATTTAGGGAAACAGTTTATGGTGATTCTTTAGTTAAGAGAAAAATTTTGCCAGCTGAAAGATTAACAAAAAGAATCACTAATAAGCGAACCGGTTCAATAAGAATAAAATCAAAGGATAAATTTGTTTATAAAAAGTCAGCTTTGAGAACTAATAGTAGAAAATTTAGAAAATAATTAATGATTTTATTTAAAAGAGTTGGAAAATATTTAGTGTTTTTATTCATAATTCCTCTTTGACTTTTTTGTTTTAGTATTTATTGTTAGTTTTATTAATCTATTTTGTTATTATCTATTATGTCTTTAGAAAAGAGTGTTTCTTTGCGTCAAGCTGTTTTTTATGGATTAGGCGTTATTTTTGGTGCGGGTATTTATTCACTCATTGGTTCTGCTGCAGGCATTATTGGTAATTTGTTGTGGCTTGCATTTATTGTTGCTTCGATTATAGCTGCTTTAACAGCTTTTTCGTATGCAGAATTAGCCTCTTATTTTCCAAAAGTCGCTGCAGAATCAGTTTATGTTAAGCATGCTTTTGGTAAAGAGTTTCTTTCTTTTTTTATTGGTTTTGTTGTTTTAATAACAATTCTTTTTTCTGTTTCTACTGTTGCTTGGGGTTTTACGTCTTATTTCAAATTATTTTCTTCTCTTCCAACTATTTTGGTTGCACTATTAGTAATTATTTTTTGTTCTATAATAAATTTTTTAGGTATTCAAGAAAGTGTAAAGTTAAATTATTTGTTAACTATTATTGGGGGCAGTGGTTTGCTTGTGGTAATAATTTTTGGCTTGCCATTTATTGGTTCGGTTGACTTGTTTCAGGGACCAGCAAATGTTTTTGGATTTGAATTGTTTTCTGCTCTTTTTTCTAGTGTTGCTTTAATATTTTTTGCTTATATTGGTTTTGAAGGAATAGCAAATATTTCTGAAGAAGTTACTAGTGCAAAAACAACAGTTCCAAAAGCAATTATCATTTCTTTATTTATTGCTACTATTGTTTATGTTTTGGTTGCATTAGTTTCTGTTAGTGTTATTCCGCCAACAGATTTGGCTCTTGCAACAACAAGTCAAGATTTAACAGCAGGTCCACTTGCATTGGTTGCAGATAAAGCAATAATGCCTGGTTTTGGTTTTTGGTTGAGTGTTGCCGCATTATTTGCAACTGCAAGTACAATTTTACTTTTGTTGGTTGTTTCTAGTAGATTGTTATATGGTTTAGCTAACTTGGGTTTTTTACCATCTTTCTTGTCAAAAACCCATTCTAAAACAAAAACCCCTTATTATTCAATTATTCTTGTTTGTTCAATAGCTATAATGTTTTTGTTTATTGGAAATATAGAAGTACTTGGAAACTTAACAACAATGGGTACTTTTTTGATGTTTTTTGCGGTAAATGTTTCATTAATTGCTATTAGGTGTAAAGAAAACCCTAAAAAAATTAATTATATTTCTCCAATAAATATCGGCAAATGGCCATTGCTAGCCATATTTGGGGCATTATTTTGCTTGTTAATGTTTTTGACTCAATATTGGCAAATCATAAATATTTTTGGTGTTCAAATGCCCTTGTTTATTTTTGGTTTGTTATCATTTTTAGTGGCTGTGCCAATTTATTATTTTTTTAAAAGAGAAAAAGAATATGTTCAAAAAAAGAAATGGCCTCACAAATAATTTTTTTTCTTAAAAAATTATTCAGTTTAAAATTTTTTAATTTAATTTTTTTATTTTCGCCAATTAACTTTCACATCGTCTGTTCTTTGTTTTGGTTTTATTTTTGATTGATTAATTGAAGTTTTGTTTCCTGCTTTATGCATTATTATTCCAAGCCAAGCTATCATTGCTGCATTATCCACCATGACTGAATTTGGTGGGACAAAAAGTTTTGCTCCTCTTTCTTCACACATTTTTCCTACCATTTCTTGTAATGCTTTTGAACAGCCTACGCCTCCGCCAAGAATAACTTGTTTCTTTTCAGTATGTGCAAGGGCTCTTTCAGTTATTTCAGTCAACATTGCAAATGCGTTATGTAGAGTTGAATAAATCAAATCATTTTTTTCTTGTTCATTTTTTGTCTTAACATATTTTTCCAAAGCTGAAGTTAGCAAGCCAGAAAAAGCTAAGTCCATTCCTTTTACAGTATAAGGTAATTCAATTAATTTTTTTCCTAAAAAATATTTTTTATCAAGTTCAGGGCCTGCGGGAAAACCCATTCCAATTTTTCTACCAAAAGTGTCTAAAAAATTTCCTATTCCTGTATCAAGTGTTTCTCCAAACACCCTATAATAATTATTTTCATAACAAATAATTTGTGTGTTTGCTCCGCTCGCATACAACATCACAGGATCTTCAGCATTGCATAATTTTCTCCCAATTTCTATGTGAGCAACACAATGATTCACTCCAATTAAAGGAATATCATTAAACAAACTTAATTGCCTTGCTGTGTTTGCTCCAACACGAAGCGCGTTGCCTATGCCGGGTCCCTGTGAGAAAGCAATCAAATCAATATCACTTATTTTTAAATTAGCTTTTTCTAATGCTTGTGCAATTATTTGTGGCGCTACTTTGAAATGATTTTCTGCCAGCTCACGAGGAATTAGCCCACCTTCTTTTGTTGTTATTTGTGATTTTTCATTAGAGAGAACATTACAATTTTCATCAACTATTCCAACACCAAAAGTATGTGCTGTGCTTTCTATCCCAAGACATTTCATTTTCAAAACACCAAATATAATGCTATTGCAAATAAATCATATAATACGTGTCCAAAATAATTTTGAAACAAAGATTTCTTTTTCTTAAACCAATATGCAAGTATTAGTCCTAGAATAAATACTCCTATTGTTTCTGCTATTGAACCATATCCTAAATGAAAAAAAGTGAATATTAACGTTGAAAATATCATTCCAATTCTTGAAACTAAAAATGCTCTGAAAAAGAATTCTTCTGCAAAAAGAACAATTATTAGTAATCCCAAAAATCCAATTAAATTAGTGTTTATTTTTGTATTAATAATGGCGCTAACATTTTCCATATCATTTAAAGGAATACCAAAGCTTCCTTCAATTAAAGCCAAACTCAATGCTATTAAAATAAATCCAACTAATAAAGCACCAAATAATGCAAAAGAACCAAGAATTTCTTTTTTGTGTCCCTGATATTTTGGAATTAAATCTTCTCTGATTTCTTTCCAACTTTTTTTCTTCATTACCCTTAAATAAAATAGTGGGCATAGAAAAAATATTGTCAAAATTATTTGATAAAACATAAATTAAATTAGTGCTAGGTTATTAAAAAAGCTTGATTTTGCTTATCTTTTTTCTGAAAATCCGCATCTTCCACAAGCATATCTGTCTTTGTGTTCAGCCATGAAAACTCCAGCGCCACATTTGGGACAAAATCGTCCTTTTCTTTTTACTGTGCCGTCAGAAACATCATATTTTTTTGACTTTTTTGTTTTTGCTTTTTCTTTTGCCATTTAAACCTACTCCTTTTCTATTGCTTGTTCAGCAACTTCTTTTACTTCTTCAGCAGTTTCATCAGCTGGATTTGAGACATTACTTTTTTCAGTTTTTTTCAATTCATTTCTTTTAAGCATGTATTCTCTTTCAATTTTTTGCATTTTTTTTGCATCATCATAAATTTTTGCAAATACAATTGATTTATCTTTTCCAAACTCTGTTTTCATTTGTTGGATAATTATTTTTTCTTCAGGAACATTTAATTTTGCTGAAATATTTTTTCTTATGTCATTTTTTGAAGGAATAGTTTTTTCGCTTACCTCAGCAATTATTTCACTTCTTTCTAGTAATTCATTTTTTTCATTTTTTATTATTTCTAATTTCATATTATTCACCTACTCAATCGCAATGCGAATTTTCCTTTTCTTTCTATTCCCATTTTTTTTGCTATTTCTGAATTTTCCGCATTTAAAATAACTACATATCCTCTCCAAAATGTAGTGAATGTTGCATTCCCACAATTAGGACACTTGTCTCCTTCAGCAACTAAAAATCTACATTCTCTGCAAGCTTTTTCATTATTCATTGTCTTTCCTTCCGTTCTTTTTTAGGTTTTGCAACAGCTTTTTGTGATTCTTTCTTTTCTGCTTTTGCATCTATTGTAGCCCACTCTGCTTTTCCTAAAAATGCTTGTCTCATTGTTAAACCAATTTTTGAATTTGATGTGTCTCCTTTCAATGATATTGTTACTACTTTTGCTAGTACAACATCTTCAGGAACTATTTTTTTATCAGTTTTCTTTCCAACAAATCCTGGTAACTTTGCATCATAATTAATATAATCATCCATTAATTGACTAACATGTATTAATCCTTCAATTGGGCCAACTCTAATGAATGCACCAAATTCGGTTGCTTCAGTGATTGTTCCTCTTACAATTTCTTGCATTACTGGTCTGTACGCTAGCATTTCTATTTCTGCTTCATAGTAAGCTGCACCATCGCCAGGTATAACATGTCCTTCTCCAACACTTCCAATTCCAGTAACTGCAATAATAACGCCTAAATTTGGTTCAATTCTTCCTTCGTAATCTTCTTTGCAGATTTCAAGTAAAGAATCCTTAATTTTTGCACCTAATTTTTTAGGTGGAACCCTTACTTTATCATTAATTTTTGCCTTATAGAACATGCGCTCACCTTTAACAAATTCTTCATAAATACATTTAAAAAGCATTCTAGTTTGTTATCTCGCCAATCTCTACAAATGCTAATTTTTTGATGTATATTGTCTTTCCTCCGATGTTTTTGATTTTTTGTCTTAATTCTTTGTCATTTGTTGCTATAACAAATTCATTACTTTTTTCTAACAATTCATTATCTACTTTTGGCATTCTGCTTTCTAAAATTCTCACATTATTTTGTTTTAAAATTTCTTTTGCCACTGCAACTTCTTTCTTAATTTTTCTGTTGCCTTTTGATAATGCTTCTAACTCGCCAATTACTCCACTCATTGTATAAAACTCCACATTTATTTTTCCAGTGATTTCTGCAAGCGCATGAATTTTGTATCTTATCATTGTTAGTAAAAAATTTGTGTCAAGAATTATTTTTACATTATTGGATTTCTCCATAAGCAATTAGCCTCCATTGATTATTGATATTTTTGCTTATAGCAATTTTTTCGTTTTTTTCTACAACTTCTTTATTTTTTAATGCAATTTCTAAAATATTTGCTTTTATTGAACTAACAAAGCCAACGCTGGTGTTTGTTCCAATTGTTAGGACAAGAGGATCATTAATTTTTATTAGAATATCTTTGGGGTCAAAATCAACCATTCTTTCAAATAAATGCATTTTTACTTTTATGTTTTGAATTGGTTCAGGTAAAGAATTTATTTTTGCTAAAATTTTTCCTCTTAATTGATCATTTTGTGCAATGCTTGGGTCCAAATTTGTTCCTATTGCCATTAAACCACCAGGAGTTGCTTCATTTATTAATCCTGTATTTGTTGATATTGAAATAACTTTTACAATTGTTTTTCCTTTTAATCCTGGAACTAATTCTAATTCATCACCAATTTTTACTTTACCTTGGGAAATACTTCCCCCTAATACTGCCCCTCTTAATTTTTCAATTTTGATTCCTGGTTTGTTAATATCAAATGATCTTGCAACAAACATTTTCATTGGTTTATCAAGAGAATATTTTGGTGTTGGTATGTGTTCTTCTATTGCTTGTATAAGTAAATCAATATTTGCTCCAAAATTAGCTGATGTTGGTATTATTGGAGAATCTTCATATCCATATTGTTTCAAAAATTCTTTTATTTTGTTATAATTTTCCATTATTTTTTCTTTATCAACCAAATCAATTTTATTTTGAGCAACAACAATTTTTTCTACGCCAGCAAATTTTAATGCCATCAGATGTTCAATAGTTCTTGGTTGTGGGCATTTTTCATTTGCTGCAACAACTAATACTGCGCCTCGCATTAGTGCTGCTCCACTCAACATTGTTGTCATTAATGTTTCATGTCCCGGAGCATCAACAAAACTTACTATTCTTTTTGAAATAACTTCTCCTTCTTCTTTTGTTGAATAAAATTCTTGTCCATTTAATTTTAATTTATAAAAAGTAGTATCAGCATAACCTAATCTTATTGATATTCCTCTTTTCAGTTCTTCACTATGCGTATCAGTCCATGTTCCAGTCAACGCTTTTGTCAAGCTGGTTTTGCCATGATCAACATGTCCAATCATTCCAATATTTATTTCTGATTGTTCAGGAATTTTAATTTTGTTTTCTTTTTTCTCGCTATGTGTTTTTTCAATTTTTGTTTTCTTGCTTTCGCTCTTTAAAACTTTTTTTTCTTTCTTGCCATGAGTTTCTTTTGTTATTTTTGCTTTTACCATCTTATCACTATTATAAAAATAAAAAGGGGACATCTTTTTAATCCCCAATTAATTTTTTTTTATTTTAATGTCTACCTTTTTTTGTTGGTGCAGCTCCAATTGCATCGCTTCCAGCTGTTTCTTTTGCTAGTTTTAATGCTTTTTCTTTTGCTGATAGATTATCATCAGATGAAGTTGCTTCTTTCTTTCCTAGAATTTCTTCTATTTTTTTTGTTCCTTCTTTTGTTATTAAAAGATTTACTTGTGAGATTTCTTTGCTTATTGTATTTCCTCGCACAGAAACTCTTTTTCTTTCTCCTTTCCTTTTTGACTTAAAACCAAGGCCTTTTGCAGTTAGTATTTTTTTTCTTGCTTGTCCAGACACGGATTTGTTCATTGGAAATCCTTGCTGGTCACTTCCGCCAGTTATTACTGCTTCAAAGCCAGTCAAGCCAAGTTCGTCCAGTTTAACATTTTCACTTATTCTTTTTCCTAAGAACATTGCATCATCTGTTGTTGTACTGTACGCTTTTCCAGACTTTGTACTTATTACGTATTTCATTTTCTTTCCCCCTTGATTTTTTACAATTTTATTTGTAAATATAATTTATTACTCCGTGATTTGTTTTGACTTTATTTCTTCTAACAATTCTCTTTCTTCTTTGCTAAATTCAGTTAAATATTTATTTAATTCGCAATATTGTCTTGTTGGAATACATGAATACAAAAGCTTTCCTTCGAAAATATTTTTTCCTACTTGTCCAGTGTCAATTGATATTGCAATTTCATCGCCTTTTTTTGCTTCTTTAACACTTTCTCCTTCGCTTTGCATTCCACTTATTTTTCCAATTATTTCTCCCTTTTCATTCATTACTTTCCAGCCTTCTTTTAATTTTCCTTCTTCTATTTTTATTCCAATTATTGCTGGTTTGTTATTTCTAAATATTTTTCCTTGTAGAACTTCAAATTTTACTGGTAACACTAAACAAGCCATGTCTTTTTCTTTTTCTATTTGTTTACTTTTTTCTACCCAGCTTTTATAATCTTCAATTAGTTTGTAAATTATTTTGTCGTTAAAAATTCTTATCTCTCTTAAATCTGCTTCTTTTTCAGCATCTTTTTCAACATTTACATTGAAACCAATTACTACCCCCAAAAATGGTTCTTCACAGGCTATTCCTGCAGCTTCCATTACATCTTTTCTTGATACATTTCCAATGTCTGCTTTTTTTACAAGTATTTTTTCATTTCTAAATAAACCAACTATTGCTTCTAAGGAACCAATTGCATCTGCTTTGATTATTATTCCTTTTTGATCAGAAGTAAAGGTGCTCTCTTTCATTTCTTTGTTTAATTCTTCAATATCTTTTTCATTTTCAACAATTGTCATAGTTGAACCAACTAAAACATCATCTAGATTTGGTGCAGAAATTTTTACTCCACAAGCAGCAAACACTTCTTTTACTGATGAAAATTTTTCTTTTGTATCTCGCATTTCTTGTAATGGTTTTGGTTGTAATAATGCACGTATTTTTGTTTGTATTATTCCATTTTTTCCAAGTACTGCAATTTCATCATTTACTTTTAATTTTCCTTGATAAAGTATTACATCAATTGTTTTTCCAAGTCCTTTTTCTTCTTTTGCTTCTAGCACCGCTGCTTTTGCTTTTTCGCTTCCAGAAATTTCTAATTCTTTTTCTAAATATTTTTGACTTAAACCAGCCAATAGTGTTAGTATTTCTGGCATTCCTTCTTTTGTTTTTGCTGAACATGGAATTATTGGAATCTGTTTCCCAAATTCACACCTATCAAATCTTTCTGATTGAAAGCTATGTTCATACATTTTTCCAACTAATATGTAAAGTTTTTCGTCAAGCAATCTTTTTGTATTTTCATTTTGTTGTGCTAAATTTTCTAAAAAACTTCCTTCTTTTGATGAATAAAAATTTAGCATATCTATTTTGTTCATTGCAATGATGAATGGAACTTTATTTGTTTTTAATATTTCAATTGCTTCTATTGTTTGTGGTTGTAAACCTTGCATTACATCAACAACCAAAATTGCAAGATCAGCAATACTTCCTCCACGCTTTCGCAAATTGGTGAATGCCTCATGTCCAGGAGTATCAATTACAAGCAATCCTGGAATTTTTAAAGAGAAACCAAATTTTTGTAATAATTTTCCAGCAATTTTTTGTATTGTTTCGGTAGGAATTTCTGTTGCACCAATGTGTTGGGTTATTGCTCCCGCTTCCTTTGCGGCAACTCGTGATGAACGTATTGCATCAAGTAAACTTGTTTTACCATGATCAACATGTCCAAGCACGGTTATTATTGGTTGTCTAATCAATTATTCTCCCCTTTTTTTTGTTTTGCTTTTTCTTTTGCATATTCTTCTTCTGAACTTAAAACTTCTTTTTCTATTACATCATATTTATCTTTTTCTGATGTGCAATATAACCAATTGAAATTCATTTTGTCATATTCGTGAATTTCTTCTTGTTTGAAAAATCGCTTAATTTCTTGTTCTGCCATTTTGTCGTTTTCTGATGCGTGCACTATGTTTGTTTGAACACTCATGGCATAATCTCCTCTTATTGTTCCAATATCTGCTTCTCTTGCATTTGTTGAACCAACAAGTTTTCTTACAACTTGCACTGCATCTTTTCCTTCAAGTGCCATTACTACACAAGGTATGCTTGTCATGTAGTTTAATAGTTCTTGGTAGAATGGTTTTTTTTCAAGGTGGACGTAATGATCTTTTAGAGAGTAAACGTTTAATCTTTCTAATTTTAATCCAATTATTTTTAGTCCTTTTTTTTCAAATCTGCTTATTACTTCTCCAATTAAACATCTGTTCACGCCATCTGGTTTTACTATGACTAATGTTCTTCTCATTTTATCACCTATTTTTTCTTTTCATTTTCTTTTGCTAATTTTATAGTTGATTTTAATTTGTTGTGTGCACTTGTCCATTTTGTTTTTGCTGGTTTTCTTCCCAGTTTAATCATATTTTTTTCGCATTTATTTGAACATAAATAATATGCTGTTCCGTCTTTTTTTGCGTAAAGTTTTCCTCCACCTAGTGGAAGGTCATCTCCGCAAAAACTACATTTCACCATTTCAATGCCTCCTATTTTTTTTAAAAAAGCAAAAGCTAAAACGCTTTATGCTTTAATTTCCTTCAACTGTTACGCCAGTTGACATCATGGCAGTATCTTCGCTTGCACTTTTTTGCCATTGGGCAAAAACCTGCACTAAAAAAGCTTCGCTTTTAGCTCGATACAGCATTATGCTTTAATTTCCTTAGCTTCTCTTTCAGTGTCTAACAAAAGAATTATGTCTCCTTTTCGAATTATTCCAAGGGTATTTCTTCTTTTGATTCTTCCTTTTTCATATCCTTCAAGAATTCTACAAAGGATTTGGGTTATTTCTCCGTGTACTCCGGTTGTTTTTACAACTTCTACCACTTCTGCAGGTGTTCCTTTTTCTTCAGCCATAGTTGTTCACCTACTTTTTTAACTCCGCTATTTTTGCTGCCAAATCTTTTATATCACTTTCAGCTGAACTTTCAATTATTGCGATTGTGCTTGTTGCCATTCGCAAACCAGCTTTTTCTCCAAGTTCTTTTCTTTCATTGATATAACTAAATGGCACATTTTTTTCTTTACATAATATTGGTATGTGCATTACTAATTCTGCTGGTGAAACATCTTCAGCAATTACTACTAATTTAGCAGTTCCTCTTTCAATTGCTTTTGTTACTTCATTTAATCCAGCTTTTATTTTTCCTTTTTTTGATTTTTCTACAATATCCATTGTTTTTTTCTTAAGCTCTTCTGTAAGCTCTACTTTCACAAATTCTGCCACGAAATACACCTCCACATCATTTGTCAAACTGTTCAATTGCTTGTCCAGTTTTAGACATCTGTTTCAACGGCAGAAACAAGATTTCTAATTAATTTCCCCCTAAAAAGCTTTATAAAACTAAGGAATTTGTTGAAATTTGATAATTTTTTAATTCCACAAAAAAACAATTATGTATAAGATATGTTATATTTATATTCTTATAAAGTGAATAAGTTATTATGAAGTCAAAAGTTCCTTTAAGAAAAAAAGTTTTGTATGCGGGTATTGGTGTTGGCTTAGCCGCAGCTGGTTTAATGGGTGGAAAAAAACACTTGGAAGTAAAGCAAGCTAGAATTGAAAGAGAAAGAGTTGCAATTACTCAAAATTTTACTCGTGCAAAAATGGTTAGAAATCCAAGTAATTGGGCTAAGTTGTGTGTTATTTATGGTTGGAATCCTGCACGTACAAATGATATTAAAGTTATTTCAAAAATGGAGCAATTAAGTAAAAGAATTTCTTATTCTCCAGCGGGAATCATGCAAACAGTTTATGGTTATCGTGGAGAAATTTCTAGGGGAAAAGCGGATGTTGTTGCAAAAAGGTTGTATGAACGTTCAAAATATTTAAGTGGTGAACAAAAGGAAACACAAATTAAAGTTGTTAATGTTTTGCAATGGGCTCATGAAAACCCAGCTGATGCAAAGTTTATTTTTTCTTCTCCAAAAATCGGCACTGGAAAACAATTAAATGAATTGATTAATGAGTGGAATTAAATTAATTAAGATTAAAGAATAGAATTAATTAGCACATAAATTCCATATTTTTTTAACTTGTTTTTTTTATTCATGTGCAAAAACACAATTAGTTTTTTCGTTATTTTCTTCAATATTCACATAACCTAAATTAATTAGATTCACAATAGTGTTTTCTTTTTCTTTAGAAATGTTTGAAACGCTCATCCCAACTTTCTCTTTCCCATCACTCACTAAAACATTTATTTCTCTTTCCTGCCCTTCTACTAACCAATTGATTGTTTTGTACCCAGATTTTTCATAACTAACAAAATTTGCTTTTGCTCCATATTCAGAAACTTCAGTTAGTTTAATATTAAAACCATCTTTCATTCTAATAATTTCTCCTGATTTAAATTTAGCAATTTCTTTTTTATCTACAATAAATTTCATTATTGCTTTATCAATAGTTATTTCACTTCCATAAGCATTTATTTTTCCTTTTAATATATTGATTATTTCTATTTCTGCTCCATCTTCAATGAAAGGATAAGCTTTTACTTCTCCTAAAAATGTTTTATTTATTGCAGCAAAATTTTCTATTCCAATTTTTGCATCATTTGGATTCAATCCTAATTCAAAAATTATTTTTCTTATAGTTTCTGGCTTAAATCCTCTTCTTCTAAATGATTTTAATGTTGCTAACCTTGGATCATCATCTCTTTCCAATCCGCCCTTTTCCATCATTTCTTTTATTTTGCTCTTACTTAGTATCATGTCTCCAACTTTAGCAATCTTTCCATGGTATGCTGTGTGTGGATATTGCCATTTGAAATAATCATATAAATAGCGTTGTTTTTTTTCATTTTGTATGTGTTCTTGTCCTCTAATAATAAAATTTATTCCCATATAATAGTCATCAACTGCGCTAGCTAAATTGTATGATGGCCACACATGTTCATTCAAAACTTTTTTGTTTGGGTGTTCCACATTGTCAACAATTCTTGCTAGCCACCAATCTCTTACACTTGAATCCTTATCTTTCAAATCAGTTTTTAATCTTACAACACAGCTCCCTTCTTTCAATTTCCATTTTAACATTTCTTTCCAGTATTTTAATTGTTCTTTTGCTGTTTTATCTCGGCAAGGACATGCAGTTGATTTCCATACTTTTTCTCTCCAATCCTCTGGTTTACAAAAGCAAATGTATGCTTTATTATCAGCTAATAAAGTTTCAATTATTTTGTAATATTTTTTTAGGTTATTACTTGCATTGCTTGTTCCTGCAACTTTTATTCCTAGCCATTTAAATTCTTCTAAGAATTCTTTTTCTATTCCTTCTAGGGGCTTTTTTATTTTTGGATCAGTATCATCAAATCTAACAAAGAGCTTGCCACCATATTTTTTTACATACTCATCTGAAAGTATGGCGGGGCGCGCATGTCCAAAATGCATTGCTCCGCTTGGATTTGGTGCAACTCTTGTAATTATTTTTTCTCCTTTTTTTAACCAATTTAATTCTGGTAAAGTTTTTTCTTTTTCTTCATGTTTCAATTCCCATCCAGCTTCATTAAACAAATTATAATTTTCTTCTAATTCTTTTTTTCCAAGTGAATTAGCTTCAGTCATAGCTTCATTTATTGTTGGCATTGCTTCTCCCAAAATTAAATCAGGGAATAACGCTTTTACTTTTCCCACTACTGCGCCAATTTGTGCTTTTCCTTTGTGTTCAAAAGCGTTTTTTACAGCGTATTTAAAAGCAGTTTTTTTTATTTCACTATTGCTTTTTCCTGGAATATTTAGTTTTTCCATAATAGTAAATAAGTGAAATAAAGTTTATATTGTTAGTTTATTTATCAATTTCTTTTGAAGTTCTTTTTAAGTGGGCTAAGGCTCGTTTCGCTCTAATTTTTCTTAAAGTTCCTTTTTCAGTTGCCCTAATTTCTTTTATGTGTTTGGCAAAATTATTTCTTAATGCTTGTGTTGTTCCTTTTCGCATAAATATAAGGTGTCCAAAAAAGTTTAAATTTGCTTGGCTTAGTATTTTTTGCCTTTTTCCCAATGTGAATCAAAATAGTGTGTTAAAGCATTTGCCATTGCTTCATGCTCATTTAAAATAGTGAAATGGTAATCAGGTTTTTCTTTTTTGAAATCACTTATTGCTAGAACCACTCTTTTGTTGTCAATTATGAATGCGTTCAATCCGTGATTAAATTGTTTTACTTCAGCACTATCCTTTAATTTTTTTGATTGTGTTGAATTTAATAATCTAATTGTAATGTCTTTATCTTTTGCTTTTGATAATGCTTCGTGAATAATTGAGTGTTCATCAGTTATTTCTGTTAAACCATGAATACTTTTTCCAGCTTTCAATAATTCTTGTCCTAAAATTCTTTCAAAGTCTTGTTTGTCTTTTACTCTCATTACTTTTTCTCCTTTTTCTTCATGTCCGTTGTATAAAATTAAATCGTCTTTTAGTTTTGTTGCTTCGCCCTCCAATTCTTTTAGTTGTTCTTTTTTGCTTTCCATTAGCAAGTTGATTGCTTTTTCTGGAGCTATGGCTCGATATATTTTTGGTCTCCCCTTTATTTCAATTAGTAATTCTCTTTTGATTAATTTTTCTAGTACATCATATACACGAGTTTTTGGAACTTGTGCTGTTCTAGAAATTGTTGGTGCTTCTGCTTCTTTAAGTCTAAATAAAGTGTTAAGCGTTTTTGCTTCGTACTCAGTCAAGCCTAGTTTTTCCAATAACTCAAATGTGCTAGAATTTGCCATGTGATCACTATAATATTAAAGCAGAACATGTATTTAAATTTACTTATTCCGGTTAATAAGCTCTATTTTTTGTATTTCTTCGTCTTGGAGGCAATCTTTTAGTTGTTTGAGTATAACTAGTTTTTCTATCAGAATCCTCTAATTTTTGCTCAAAATCCTCAATTTTTGCTGTAAAATTAGCTCTATCTAGCTCTTTTCTTTCAGCAAGTACTTCTCTTGCCAATAAGTAAAATATTAACCCTAATGCTTTTCTTCCTTTATTGTTTGCTGGTATTACAAAATCAACATTCTTTATTGGAGAATCACTTCCTGCAATAGCAATTATTGGTAAATGTGATTCAAAAGATTCTTTTAATGCTTGTGAATCTGATGCGGGATCACATAGTAAAATTATTTTTGGTTCATAAAAAATTCTTGCTTCGGGATTAGTTATTGTGCCTGGAATGAATCTTCCAGTGAATGCTCTCATTCCAGTTAAACCGCAAAACTTTTTTACTGGTTGTTGTCCATAAAGTCTTCTGCAAACAATAGCAACATCTTTAGGTTCATATTCTGCTAATTTTTTTGCAACTAATCTAATTCTTTTATCAATAGTTTCTATGTTAAAAACCATTAGTCCATCTTTTCTTTTTTTGAAAATATATCTTCGCATTTCACCTGTTTTGAATTTGGTTCCTATGTGAATTCCACTTTTCAAATAAGTTTCAATGTCTATTAATAATTCTTTTCCTTTGTATAATTCAGATTCGTCTTCCTCTGCTTCTCTTTTTTTTGTGTATTCTTTTTCAACAACATCTGTTTCTTCTTCAACCATTTTTGTTCACCTATTTTTGAAATTTTAGTATCTCATCTGTCAAATCAACACTTGTTAGTAATGATTTTCTACAACAATACTTTTTTACTTTTAGTTCATCAAGAACTTTTCCTGGATCTTCTCCAGCATCCACTCTTTCTTTGAAATCATGGTACAAGCCAGCTATTGGCTTTCCACACGAAAAACATCTTACTGGAATTAACATTTTCATTACCTCTTACTCTTTTGTTTCTTTGCACGAGCTTTTGTTCCAAGTGGTTTCTTTGTCTCTACTTTTCTTACATCATCAACAAGCAGAGCTCTGTCGTACATCAAAAATAAATCCTTGTATTTTTTTCCTTTTGCTCTTACAATTGCTTTGGCAATCGCACTTCTAATAGCAAAAGCTTGGCTCATTCTTCCTGAACCTCTTACAGTAATTTGTATATCAAATTCTTTTGCAATATCTTCAGCAATTTTTAATGGCTCTTTAATCATTTCTTTTACATGTCCTTCTGCATAAATTTCTAAATTCATATGATTTATTTTTACTTTTCCGGTTCCCTTTTTTATTGACGCTCTTGCAATAGCCGTTTTCTTTTTTGCCTTCACTTGCATTCCTGCTCTTTTTGTTGCTGGTTTAATTTTTTTCTTTTCGTCCATTTTTACCACTTTCCACCTAACGCTTTTGCAATTTCTTCTAAAGACATAAAATCATGTTTTTCATTACACTTTATTTTTTCAATTGTCTCTGCCTTGCTTACATCAATCTTTGCAGGCACTTCATTATAAACTTCAAGTTGTTTTAACATCCTTTCAGAAGTTCTACTTTTGTTTGGTAGCATTCCTTTTATCATTCTTTTTAAAATTTGACTTGGAATTCTATCATATTTTGGGCCATAATGTGGGTTAGATTTTACAGCAGCTTCTACTCTTTGTTTGTATTTTGGCATTATTGCTTCTTGTGTTCCAACAATCACTGCTTTTGATGAATTAATTATAACTATTGTTTCGCCTTTGATTATTGCTTTTGCCACACTGCTTGCTAGTCTTCCAGCAACTAATCCTTCTGCATTTATCATCATTTTACTTCACCATTATTATTTCATTAACTTTTGTTTTTTCACCAACAAAATCTTTTAAATAAATAAATTCTCCTTTTTCAGAAATTTTTTCTATTGCTTTTTCTGAAGCTTCAACTGCAACAATTTTTACTTTTTCTTCTAAAATTCCTTCTGCTAAAATTTTTCCTGGAACTAAAAGAACTTTTCCTTTATTCTTTTTTGCCATCATATCAAGCTTTCCGACATTCACTACAACATTGTGTCTTCTTGGTTTACTAATTCTTTCAGCCAAATCTGCCCAGATTTTCTTTTTAGTCTTACGACTAGTTTTTTCTAAACTTGCAATAAGTCTTTCTATTTCTAATTTCTTTGTCATAATTTTCACTTTTATTATTTGGCCTATTCGCTAAAAGCGAAATAGGTCTCTCTGCTGCCGTGTGTTACGGCAAAGTGCAGGGGGAGAGATTCGAACTCTCGAAGACACTAAGTCACAGGATATCTCAACACTTTTGCACCAAACCAATAAAGGTTTTCTAGTGCAGGTCTTTTGCATTGGCAAAAGAAGTGCCTTAAGTCCTGCCCCTTTGACCGCTCGGGAACCCCTGCGCCTGCCCAGCCAGGCGGCATCTGGGTGCTGTCTTCGCCTTAAGCTCGACACCACTTACGTGGCCGATTGGCTTTTTTTAAATCGCTTTGCGACTAATTATAATTTTTCAATTTCTTTTTTGAATTCTTCTACTTTTTTATTCAAAACTTCTAATGCTTTGCTTATTACTTCTTCTTTTGTTAATTGTCCTGTTGTTTCTATTGTTAATACAAATTCATTGTCTGAATAATTTACTTCAACACCATATTTTTCAAGTATGTTTAATGGTTGGTTATGAAATTTTATGTTATATGGGTCCATAAAAAATAATTTTCCTGCTTTTGATTCTACACTTCCTTCGGGTAATTCTTTCATTAATTCTGTTATATTTTTGTGTGTTTTGTTATTGTCTATGTTTACAATTTCGTTGTATGAAATTATTGCTGGTTGATGTTTTGCGTGTTCTTTTCCTTTTTTCATTATTGCTTTCATTTCTAGTTTTATTTTTCCTTCTTCTGGAAGTTTTGTTATGTAAATTTTCTTATCAAGTATTTCTATTTTTGGATCAGTACACTTAATGTCTTTGCTTGTAACTATTCCTGGTCCTTCTTTTTCTAAAACCAATTTTACTTCATCATTTTCTTTATAACTTTTCAAATCAGTTTTTATTGGCAATAATCCCAGTCTGTTTGCCAACATTTCATCAAATACTGGCGAATCATTGTCATAAAATGTTACTTCATCTATTGCTAAGCAAGGCACTTCACTTATTGCTGATCTTCTTACCGAATTCATTAGTGCTGCACTTACTCCTTTTACAAGGTATTTTGTTGTACTTCCATCTTCATAAACTTTTTTTGCATCCATAAAAATCACTTTATTATTTTTCCCCTGAATTTTTTCTTTTTTCTACACCCATCATGCGGATATGGTGTAACATTTTCTATTGAAACAATTCTTAATCCATTTCTTGTTAAAGAACGAATTGCTGCTTCTGCTCCAGAGCCAGCTGAATTACTTCTGTTTCCTCCATGTCCTCTTACTTTTACATAAATTTCAGTTATTCCTTTTTCTTTTGCTGCGTTTGCCAAGTTTTCTGCAAGTTTCATTGCAACGTAAGGAGAACCTTCTTTGTGTTGTGCTTTTGTTTCCATTCCCCCACTTGTTTTTGTTATTGTTTCTGCACCAGTCAAATCTGTTAACAATAATTTTGTATTATTGTGTGTTGCATAAATGTGAACTATTCCTCTGTTTTCTGCCATTCAATCACCTAATTTTTTGCCTCTATTTTTCCTTCCATTTTTGTTTCAACTTTTTCTTTAGTTTCTTCTTCATTTCCTTTTGCTTCTTCAAATTCTTTTTTAATTTCATTTTGTTCTTCTACTTTTTTTATTTTTTCATGCACTTTGTGTTCAAGTTTTATTTCTTTTCCGAAGTAGGTGATTTTTCCTTCTTCGTCAGCTGTTACTAAATAACTTGGTTTATCCACTTTGTTTCCATTTATTGCGATGTGTCCGTGTGTAATAAATTGTCTTGATTGTTTTGGTGTATTTGCTAATCCTTTTCTCCAAACTATTGTTTGTAATCTTCTTTCTAATAATGCTTCTGGTGTTAAAACCAATGCATCTTCTAAAGTTGGTTTTCCTTGTAAAATTCCCGCTTTCTTTAATGAATCAATTAATTCTTTTTCTCTTTGTAATCTTGTTTCTAAATCAAGCGCAAGTAATTTTCTTGCAGTTGCTCTTTTTGCTCTGATTAAAGATTCTGCTCTATAAAATTCTCTTTTGTTTTTTAATCCATATACTTCTTTCAAATTTTTTTCACTAGCTAGTCTATCTCTTTGGAAAGATTTTCTTGGCTTTGCATATGCCTTTCTTCTTTTTTTTGGATCGCCCATTTAAATCACTTCGCTGGTTTTGCAGCAGCTGCGCCTGGTTTGTTTTCTTTCTTTGAAACTCCAACCGTTCCGCCTTTTCCTCTGTGTGTACTTCTTGTTTTTTGCCCTCTTACTGTTAATCCCCAATTATGTCTTAATCCTCTGTATGATTTGATCTCTGCTAATCTTTGGAAGTTGTTTCTTAGTGAAAAGTCTAAATCGTTCATTGTTAGGTGTTTGTTTTCTCCAGTTTCATAATCTTTTTGTTTGTTTAATGCCCAAGTTGGTAATCCATATTTATTTGGGTTTGAAATTATTTCTTCTAATTTTTTTACTTGTTCGTTATTTAAATCTCCAAGTTTTTTGTTTTTATCAACTTTATTTTCTTCACAAAATTTGTTAGTAATTATTGCTCCAACTCTATGTCCAATTCCTTTTATTCCTCGTAAACTATCCTCAATAGCTTTTGTTCCGTCCAAATCTTTTCCAATTATTCTTACGATTAGATTTTCTACCATTTTAACACCTTAATTATTTTTTACTTCCTTTCTTTTTTGTTTTCTTAACTCCAGTTTTTTCTTTTATTTCTTTTTTTTGTATTTTTACTTCTTTGTGTTGTTTTTTTTCTCCAAGAATTTTTACTAAATCTTCATGTTTTGTATCTGCACTCACACTTATTTTTTCTTTTAATGGAAATAAATGCATTACATTGCAGTTTTTTCTTTTTACTTTTGCTCCGTCAATTAATACTTTTCCTTCTTTTACTTTACTTAAAATAACAACTTTTCTTCCAGCTTCTCTGCCTTTTGTTTTTATGCAAACTTGTCCTATTTCCATCTTTATTCAACTCTTTTCATTGCTTGTTTTACATATTTTCTATATTTTTGTTCTACTTCATCAATTGTTTTTACGCCTGCAATAACTTTTCCTAATTCAATAAATACTTGTTCTCTAGCTTCTCCACTTAGCACTCCACCAAAAGGCACAGATGGTCTTTTTTGTGTTTTGCTTTTTTTACTTGCCTTACTTGATCCTGATAATTTTTTTCCTGTTATTGCACAAGAGACTTTTTTACTTTCTTCTCTATAATAAAATTTTTTTGTTTTAGATGGTGTTCTTTTTGAAACTCTTTTTTGTGTTCTTTTTCCTGTATTAACCATCTTCATCACTTCATTTTTTTATCATAAACTTTTTCTATAATTGTAAGCACTATTGTTGAAATCAAATAATAAAAGAAATATGCTTTGTAATATCCAGTGATTGTTGTTAATCCAATTGGAATCCAACTTGCTGGATTCAAAAGGAAAAAATTATTAAACAATGGCAATGGAATAAATGATTCAAAGCTTGTTCCTCCATATAAAAAACTCAGTCCTGCAAACGCTATTAGAAATATTGGCAGTGAAAACATCATTACTTTGTTGCTCATTTGCAACATTTTTCCCTGCGTTGAAAACATTTCTTTTTGCAATTCTGATGCTCTTTCTGATTTTCCCTCCTTTAATGCTTCCTTTACTTTAATATTAATTTTTTTTATTTCATCCTTGTATTCTTTCATCAATTTTTTATTGATAAGTTTTCTTTGTAATATTTTTGATACAATTGCTAATATGAAGCAAATTATTGCTATCTCTATCGCTGGTTGTATCAGTACCAAATGCTCACCAATAAATTTTTTCGTGGGAATGTTATATAAAGCTTCCCCTCGGTTTTCCCAACCCCGAGCGAAAGATTTGCTCAGTAAGCAAATCACCAATTAAACTCGCGTTTAAGGCGCTATTACTTTAACTTGGTTAAAGTTTTCCTAGCAAAGGAGCCAGCAAATCTGCTTGACTTTTTGCTATTTCTTCGTAGAATCTATAAATGATTCCAACTGTTAGCAATATTCCTGTTCCTGAAGAAATTCCTGATAATAACAGGTCTCCTCCACCAGCCAATAATGCAACAAATATTGAACCTAATATTGTAATTGGGGGGATATATCTACTTAAAACTTTCTCTATAACTCTTCTATCTTTTCTAAATCCAGGTATTTGCATTCCACTTCTTTCTAGTTGTGCAGCAACAGCACTTGTACTTTGGTTTCCCATTTCAACCCAAAACCATCCAAACACTACACATGCAATAATTAATAATATCATGAATACAATTGCTTGGATTACTGCGGGCATAATTATTCCCCAATCTCCCCAACTAATAATCATTCCATAAATCAAACTTTGTCCACCTAGACTTGGCATATTAACTGCCCAACTTAATCCATCCATCAATTGATTTATTATTGGAACATTTTGTACAAATAATCCCCATAATCTAACATTCATAAATAATGCCATTGCTAAAATTACTGGCATGTTACTTACATACAAAAATTTTACTGGATATCTTCCACCAGTTCCTCTGTGTCCCATTGTTATTGGAATATTTACATGCATTCCTTCTGCAAAAACAACTATCAAAAATATTGCTATTACTCCAGCAATTGGTAATAATAATAACATTTCTCCAGTCATGAACACATTCCATAATATTCCTGCTTGTCCTGTGCTTAATGGAGGCATGAATACTCTCCAAAATATTTGTCCACTTACTCCAGCTGCAATGAATAAACTTATTCCTGAACCAATTCCCCATTTTGAAACTATTTCATCCAAGTAAAGTAGTATTAGTGAACCTATTGCGATTTGTAGTATTAATGGTATTAGCATTCCTGGCAAAGGAGTTAATAATCCTGATCCAACAAAAATATATCCTTCAATAAAACATAGTGCAACAGCAAGTACTTTTTGCATTGCTTGAAACTTTGCTCTTCCTTCATTAGAACCCATGTCTAGATTAATTAGTTTTGCTCCAACAAATAATTGCAGAAAGATTGATGCCATTACAATTGGACCAATTCCTGCTGTTAGTAAAGTTCCAACATTACTTGCTAATAGTGTTTGTGCGAACATTATTTGTTGTACACTTCCACTATCAAAATTCATTCCAACAAGAGTTATTTGTCCAAGTATGAAAAATAATGCTAGAGCAAGTCCAGTCCACATTAATTTTACTTTAAATGGAACTTCTTTTACTGGGGATTTTATTTCTGGCAAGTATTGAGAAATTTTTACCAAAAAATCAATTATTGCTCCCAATTTTATTCACCTATTCTAATTTTTCTTCAACTTCAAAATCATCGTCATCAAAGTTAACATCTGATTCTGTTCCTTTTTTATTAAATTCAAATTTTCCTTTTGCTGAAATTATTTTTGGTATTGCATTTTTTGCAGCGTTAATTCTAACAATCAATTTTTTGTCAGTATTTCCTTGACTCAATATTTTTTCAAAACCACTTTTTGAATCAATAATATAAGAATCTTTTTCTTTTTTTATTTTTCCTTTCGCAACCAATTTTTCAATTATAGTATTTAATTGTCCTAAAGAAATTGCTTTTCCTTTTGTTCTTGCTTTTAACCTATATTTTCTTGGGTCAAGTCTTCCTATTGAAGCAAATTTTCCTTTATTTGCTCCGGCTCTTCCTCTTCCACCTCTACATCCAGCACCTCTGCTATTTTTGGTGTCTCCTTTTCCGTGAGTTCTTTCGCCTCTAACTTTATTTTTTTTTCTTCTTTTTCTTTCTTGCATAACTAATCACATCATTCTCTTTATCAATTCATTAATTTTTTCTTTTCTGTTTCCTAATGCTCCACCTAATGTATATGGTTTTTTGATTCCTTTTCTTTCAAAACCTTTCTTTGGAGGACTTAATTTGAAACAATTTTTTAAATTCAATTCTTTTGCTTTTTTTCCTTCAATTAATCCTTTAACAACTTTTCCTGAATCAAGTTTTCCTTCAATTGCTTTTCCTTTTTTTTCAACAACTTCTTTTAGAGTTGCTTCATCTATTGTTCCAAAAGTTGAATAATTTTCAACTATTTTAATCATTTTTAATGCTTGTTTGTTTTCTGGCCAAACACTCATGTGATTTGCTGTCTTAAGATTAAGCAATTCAAATGTCTTTTTTATTTTTGGAGAAACACTTACATTTCCTCTTATTCTTATTACTGCGTACATCCTCATAACCTCATTTACTTAATTTTCTCTCAATATCTTTTGTTGATTTTAATTCAGCGGTTTTTGCTAATGCATCCACTGCTGCTCTAACAAAGTTTAATCTTGTTGAAGATCTTCCTTTTGCTTTTCCCCAAACATTTTGTACTCCTGCAAATTCCATTACTTTTCTTATGTTTTGTCCAACTGCTAATCCAGTTCCTTTTGGTGCAGGCATTAATTTAACTATTACACTTCCAGTTTTTCCTTCTACTTTAAATGGGATTGAGTGTTTATCTTCAGTTGGCTGTTCTTCCCAACTTCCAGAACCTCTGTTTACTTTCACTAAGTTCAATCGTGCATTTCTTTTAGCTTTTGTTATTGCTGGAAACCTATCCACATCTTTTCCAGTTCCTATCCCAACGTATCCATCTTTATTGCCAGTTAATACTGTTACTCTAAAACTGAATTTTCTTCCAGCTCTTACAACTCTTGTTGTTTTTGCAGTATCAACAATTTCATCTTCTAATTTTAATAATGAATCAACTATTTCTGGTTCTTTTATTTTGTATCCCTTTTCAAAAACTTCATCCATTGTTGTAACTTTTCCAGAATTAACTAATCTTCCAAGTTCAGTTTTTGGTGTCCAATCACTTAACATTTTTTCTTTATCTCTCAATTCTTTTTCTATTCTTTGAGCAATATCTTCTTCAAGTTCTTCTTTTGTTTTATTTTTATCTGCTATTCTTTTTCTGTTCATTGTTTCACCTTTTCAATTTCAGCTTTTGCTTTTTCAAAAGCCTTTGTTATAGAGTCAACTTTAACACCTTTTTTTTCATAATTACTAAACTTGTCAACATTTTCTTTAGCATATTTTTCAAGTACCGATCCGTTAATTCTTTCTTCACTAGGTAATGCTTCTTTTCCGTGTGGAATATTTATTCCTGCATCAAGCAATCCTTTCAAACATGCAAATAATACACCTCCATGACTTGGAGTTTTTCGTCCAATGTCAAGAACAGCTTCTTTTTCTTTCATTCTTTTTCCTAAAAGTAATCCTGTTAAGTAAGCAGATGGAGTATTATTTGTTCCATAAAAACCAAACTTATCTAATTCTTTTGATGTTGCTTGTGCAGTTGTTTCGTCACCTTTTGGGTTGTATTTTATTGCTTGTGCAATAATTTGGGTATTTGTTTTTCTTACAGTTATTTTTAATTTTCTAGATTTAACTAAAGCTAATCTTTTTGAATAATCTGTTCGTCCTTGTCGTCTTCGCTTGAATTTTACTTCGAATGTTTTATCTTTCATTTTTTATCACCTAAAAAATTAATAGGAAAAATTACTGATTTTTCCGTGTTCATTTTTTGCCACCTTCAACATATTCTTTTAAGTATTTTTTTCCTTTGAAAAATCCGCCCTTTATTTTTTTATAAACGTTTGAATAACCTACTGCTTTTACAGCTTCTGGATTTTCTTTTTTTAGTTCATTAAGCATTGCTCTTTGTGCTCTTACTTTTTTTATCCATGTTTCTTTTTTTCCAACTCTGGCTTTTTTAGTTCCTTTTCTTTTTCCAAATCCTCTTTTTCTTCCCTTTTTTCTTTTTATTTTTAACTCTCTTGTTCTTCCTTTGCTTTGATAATTATCCTGTCTTTTCTTAATTATTCTATCTGCAATTAAACCTCTAACATCATCCTTTGTCATGGCTTCGTTTATCTTGTTCATTTGGGTTGGATCAAGATATATTTTTCCAACACCGCATTTCAAGATTATTGCTGCCAATTCTTTTGCTTTTTTTCCATTCATTATAACACCTAATTCAATATCCAAATTCCTTTTTCATTTGCTTTTTTTACAATATCATTCCTTTTTCTTTTTCCAACTGTTGCGCCAATTCTTATTGCTTCAGTTTTTATATTAACTTTTTCTAAATCATTTAAGTTTTCAACTCTAATTTCTTTATATCCTGATGGGTGTAATCCTCTTGTTTCAGCTTTAGTTCTATATCCTATTTTTGGTCTAAATCCGTGTTGTAATCCTCTATCCAAATCTATTGATCTTGGTTTTCTCCATTTTTGCCATTTCTTTTTGCTTTTTCTTCTAATATTTTTCTTTCCAAATCTTCCTCTAAATGTTGGTAATCTTTTTTTGTCTAAAGTTTTTTGAATTTCTTTTGCTTCCTTACTCTTTGTTTTATTTTCTTTTTTTTCTTCCAAAATAAATTTTTTCTTTTTGATTTCTTTTTTAACTTCTTTTTCTGTTTCGTGTTTTTTTTCAGAGTGTTCTTTTTTAATTTCTGCTTTTGTTTCATGCTTCTTTTCAAGATGTGTTTTTTCTTCATGTTTTGGGGCAGGGTGTTCTTTAGCAGAAAGTGTTTTTGAAACTTTTTCTTTAGTTTCAGTTGTGTGTGCATTTTTTTTCTTTGTTGCTTTTTTTGTTTCAGTCATTTTATTCCCTTCCTCTTATTACTTCAACTTTGAAATCCTCAGGAACTTTTTCAATAGTTCCTCTTTCAACTAAATAAATTCCATCAGTGAATCTTCTAATATCTCTTCCTCTTACTTTTGATGCTTGTGAAATGTTTGCTGCTGTTTGACTTACTTCTTCTAAGTTATGTCCACTAACTTTAACATCTTGTCCTTTTATTTCTACTTTTGTATCTCCTACCACTTTTGCTTTTCTAGGAAATTTTTCTCCTAAAAAATTTTTTATAAAAATTTCTTTGTTTTTTAATTCAGCTGTCATTGGAAAGTGTGAGTAAGAAATTTGTAAGTCATATTTAAATCCAAATTTTAATCCTTTAACCATATTTATTGTGTGTGCAACTATTGTATTCAAAAGAGCACTTGTTTGTCTATTTGCTGGTGTTCCAATAACAATTAATGCACTTTCTTTTTTTTCAAATTTTATTCTATGACTTTTGAATTCTCTTTTTAATTCCCCTTTACCACTTTTAAGTGTTAATGTATTTCCATTTACTTCAAAATTTATTCCTTCTGGAATTTTTATTGTTTCTATCATTTCTTTTGTAGTCATATTAACACCTAATAAATATACGCAATTAACCTTCCACCAAGTCCTTTTTGTTTAGCTTGAGTGTGGCTCATCACACCTTGGGGGGTAGATACAATTATCAATCCAACATCTCTTGCTGGTAAATATCTTTTTTCATATTTTTCAAACTCATTATTTTTTACTGCATATCTTGGTTTAATTCCCTTAAATTCATTCATTTTTCCGTTAAGTGTTACTTTGTAAGTAATTATTCCTTTTTCATCATTTATTTTGTACTCTGCAATATATTCATTTTCTTTTGCCACTCTTAGAACTTCTCCTAAAAATTTTGAAGCAGGTTTTAGTATACATTCTTTTTTTGATACTGCTTCTGCATTCCTGATTTTTGTCAGGGCATCTGTTACTGGATCATTCATACTCATATTAACACCTAATCAAATTTTTTGAAACCTAGCCTTTCAGCATTTTGTTTGAAACATCTTCTACAGATATTTAATTTATATTTGCTAATAACTCCCTTTTGTACACCGCACATTTTGCATCTTTTTTTTCTTCTTTCAAACTTATATTCTTTTTCTTGCGTCATATTATTTCAACTCCAAGAGTTTTAACAAATTCAATTGCTTCTTCTTTTGTTATTCTTTGTTTCTTTCCTATTCTTGTACTTTTTATTTTTCTTACTTTTACTCTAAATCCTTTTTTCTTTAAAGTTACTAAAACATCAAATCCAAGTATTCCTGTTTTTGGATCATATTTTACGCCTGGTAAATCAATGTGTTCTGCTATTCCAAAACCAAAGTTTCCTTCCTTATCAAAGCTTTTAGCCTTCATTTTGTTTTCTTTTGCTTTAAACGCTTCCATCAAAAATCCTTTTGCTTTTTCATCTCGTAAAGTAACTTTTAATCCTAATGGTAGTCCTGGTCTTACTCCCCAGTCAGGTATTCTTTTTTTACCTGAAGTTTTTACTGCTTTTCTTCCAGTTATTAACTCAAGAACTTTTTGTCCTTTTTTCATTTTTTCAGGATCAGCACCAATTCCCATGTTGACAACAACTTTTTCTATTATAATATCTTGCATCATAACAATACCTTATTTATATTTTTTTCAAATCTCCTATTGCTTCTTCTTTTTCTCCAATAACCATTATGTTTTCAGCTATTGTTTCAAATTCATTTTCATCTTGTATTATTTTTACTAATTTTTCTCTTTTTGCTGTTCCCTTTACAATTTCTTTTATTTTTCCTTTTTCTGAACAATGTGTTCCTTTTGTTATATATGCTAATGCTCCTTCTTTCATTTCTAAAATTTCTTCAATTTTTCCTTCAGGATCTTTTATTTTCAATGAGTCCCCAACTTTTGCTTTATCGTTAATAAATATTCTTCCATCGTTTGTTGTTATTTGAACTCCTTTTCTTGTTGCTTTTTTTGAAACAACTTTGCTAATTTTTTCATTTGAATTTTTTTCTAATTCTTTTAATTGAATTCTTCTTTTTTTATCAAAAATAACTCTGTAATTCTTTTTTTGTTTTTCAATTGATATAGTGTCAAATAATCCAACACCCAATCTATAATCTTTTCTAATTCTTCCGTTTATTTTTATATCACCAGCTAACAAAATTGTTTTTGCTTCTCTCATTGTTCCGGCTAAACCTAAATAATTTCTTAGCACCATTCCTAATGAAACTGAATCATTTAATTTATGGGCTCCAGCTCTTGTCCTTATTGTCCACGCTTGTTCTTTTCGCTTTAATTTAACTGCTTTTGGAGCATTTAATGCCTTAATTTTTTTCTTTTCACCTTTATTACTCATTTTTTTTCACACTCGTTTTCTTTTTTATTCTTTTTTTATCGCTAGTGTCAATATCTCTAACAATTATTTTTGATGGGTCTATTGCAACTTCAAATTCTGTTCCATCGCTTTTTTTTCGAATTATTTTTTCAATAAAAATCTTTTTTGTTTCTCTATTTACCTTTGTTATTTTTCCTTCTTTTCCTTTAAAATTTCCTCTAACAATTTTAACTATATCTCCTTTTTTCAAAGGAATACTTCTTCTTCCTAATTCTTTTCTTAATCTTTCACTCAAATGCCCGGCAATTGATTTTGATTTTATATGTTTTGGTGCAGTAAATGCATTTTTTCTTGATTTTCTTGGTTTGCTTGTTTTCATTTTAATTCACCTAAATAACCACTGATGCGATTCCAACTATTTTTGGATATCTTTCTCCAACTTCTTTTGCTACGCATCCTTTAATTTCTGATGCTTTTGGTAATCCATCAGCATCAACTAATACTACTGCATTGTCTTCAAATTGTACTCTCATTCCATTTGGTCGTCTAAATGCTTGTTTTGTTCTTATAATAACCGCTTTCTCTATTTTTCCTCTCATTTCAGGTTTTCCTTTTTTAATTACAACATTAACCATTGAGCCAATTCCTGCTTGTGGATTTCCTTTTTTCTTTGTGGTATATTTGAACACACCTATAACATAAACTTCTTTTGCTCCGCTATTATCAGCACAAGTTGCATAACTCTTTAGCGTAAGTGCTCTGTTGTTTGATATGCTTAATGCTTTCATTTATCTCACCTAAAATTATTCTTTTCTCCCACTTAACACTTCAATAACAACAAAGTTTTTTGTTTTGCTAATTCTTCTTGTTTCTCCAATTTTTACTTTATCTCCTTCTTTTACCATCATTCCTTCGGGAACGTGTGCTTTTATTTTTGAAAATACTTTTTTGTATCTTTCATATTTTGAAATATAATGTATAATTTCTCTCTTAACAGTCACAGTTCTTTGTGCTTTTGCAGATGTTATAATTCCTTCAAGTATATTCCCTCTGATTGGATATTTTTTTTCTTTTGCTGGTGCCTTAGGTATATTGCTTGTATCTTTTTTGTCAGTCTTGACTTTTTTTGCTTTCTTTTTTTCAACCATTTTAATCACCTATCTTCCGGCCTTTTCAAAATTTTTTTTCCATCAACAATTCCAATATCAATAAATTCAAAAACACATTCTTTTTTTGGAAGAATTTTTCCATCTTCCAAAATAAAAGTGTTTTTTGTTTCATTGATTATTTTCCCTGTTATTCCTTTTCTGCTAGGATCTGAACTTTCAATAACTTTCAATTTCAAACCAATCATCTCATGGCTTAGAAAATTTTTGTCATTGATTTCATATCCTTTGCCTTTAATCATCATCTCTCCCTAAATTTCAATCAAATCTTCCTTATATCCTTTTTTTATTAAAAATTCTTTTAATTTATTTTTGTGGTCCCCTTGAATTTCAATGATTCCATCCTTAACAGTTCCGCCACAAGCAAATTTTTGTTTCATTTCTTTTCCCAATTCTTTTGCTTGTTGTTTATCATCAATGCCGCTAATTATTGTCATCATTTTTTTGAACCTAATTCTTTTCACCTCAATTTTGATTTTTTGTTGCTCTTTTGTTATGTTTGTAATATCAAACAAATCTTTTGGCAACCCACTGATTTTATCAATTTCTTGCATTAATTGCTCTCCTTTTTTGTATTTATTACTGTAAATATTCTCGCAATATCTTTTCTAATTTTTTTTATTTTTCCTGGATTTTCGCTTTTTGTTCCTGAAGCAATTGTTGCTCTTTCCTTTGTTAAATCTTGTTTTAATTCAACAATTTTTTCTTCAAGCTCTTTCTTGCTTAATCCTGTTAAATCTTTTGCTTTAACCATAGTTCAATCACTTTTTTCCTTTTTTTGCTTCGTGTTTTTTTGCATCTACTTTTGGTTCTATTTTTTCTTCAATTTTTTCAACAACTTTTTCTGCAGCTGCTTCTACTTCTTCAACTACTTCTACTGCAGTTTTTTCAACTTTTTCTACAGCATGTTCTATTTTTTCTAAAAGTCCTTCTTTATTTTCTTCTTTTTTATGTTCGGTTTTTATTTCTTTTTTTGATGTGCTTTCTTCTGTTTTATTTTCAGCTTTTTCTTTTACTTCTTCTTTTTTTGTTACAATTTCTTCTTTCTTTCCAGTTGCTTCTGCATTTTTTTCTTCTTGTTCTTTTGTTTCTTGCTTTATTTTTTTAATTTCACTAACAACTTTATTAACATCAATTTTGTCTGGGAAAACAACTTCTGGATGAATAATGCTTAATTTGATTCCTATTGCTCCACATTTTGGATTTGATGGTGCTTTTGCTCTGTCAACATATTTTGCTTGATCACCAATTTTTTTCATATATCCTAAAGCAATTCTTTGTTTTCTTTTTCTTGCTCCTTTTCCTCCAAGAGCTCCTTTGAAAACTAATTCTACTCCTTGTGCTCCCGAACCCATTATGTCTCTAATCATTCTAAATGCTACACTTCTCCATGCATATCCTTTATCAATCATTGATGCCATTTTGTTTACTAAAATTTTTGCGTTTAAATTTGGATTTTTTATTTCTTGTATTTCTATTTGGGGATTGTCAATATTGAAATCTGTTGCGATTTTTTCTGTTAATTCTTTTATTGTTGCTCCACTTTTTCCTATTGCCAAACCAGGTTTTGCTACGTGTAAAACAATTCTTGTTACTAGTGGAGTTTTAATAATTTCCAAATGACTAAATCCTGCCCTATCTAATTTTTTTTCTAAATAATTTTCCAAGTCCATTTTGTTGAAATTCTTTTTTATAAATGTTCTTTCAATCATGCTTTCACTTCCGAAACTATTACTTCAACATGTGTTGCATTTGTTCTTCTTGCTTTTCCACCAATTTTTCCTTTACTTTGGTGACTGTATCTTCCCAAACCTGGCGATGCAAACATATGTATGATATTTAATTTTTCTGAATCTAATCCTTTGAAATCAGCATTATTTTTTGCAGATTCAAGTAATTCGATAAGTGTTTTTGTAACTTTTTGTGGATATCTTCCTGCTTTTTCTCCGCTTTTTGCTTCTCCTTTTCTATGCGCTACTTTTTTGTGATATCTTTTTAATGGTAAATATTCTTCCTTATTCATTATTCTTGTCAACCAAGCAATTGCCTTATTTACATACATTCCTCTTAATTGATTGCTTGCTTCTGTTGCATATTTAAGTGAAATGTTTGCATTAGTAATAACTGCTTTAGCAGTTTTGCTTTCTTTTCCAACTTTTGCTTGATAATTTTTCTTAACCATATTATCACTTCTAATTTTATCCTCTTGCCGTTATTGCAGTTGAGCTTTTTGTTGCTCCAATTCCTGCTTTTCCGTGTTGTAATCTTTTTCTTGTTAATACAAATTCTCCAATATAGTGTCCTAGCATTTTTTCTTCAACATCCACTGTTTCAAATGTGTTTCCTTTATAAACTGCAAATCTTATTCCAACCATTGCTGGTATAACAACCAAATCTCTACTATGTATTCTTACTGGTTTTGCTTTTTCATTTCCTTTTGCTTTTCCTATTTTTTTTAGTATATGTTTATCAAATCCTTTTTTCAAAGTTCTTCTTGCTCGTGAATTACAAAGTTTTGCAAATTCTTCTAAACTCATTGATTGTAATTCTTCCAAACTTTTTCCTTGAAATGTAAATTCTTTTTTAGCCATAAATAACACCTGCAATAATTTCTAGCAAAGCTAGTTTTTCTTTCTTCTCCCTGTTCGACTTGATGCAATTGAACCAACTTTTCTTCCAACTGGAGCATTCCTTGAAGTACTTTTTGATTTTCCTGGGTGGTGTTGTGCTCCTCCAAAAGGATGGTCAACAGCATTCATTGCTACTCCCCTTACAATTGGCCAGAATAATTTCTTTGACTTCATCGCATAGAATTTTGCACCAGCTTTTACAAATGGTTTTGATTCTCTTCCACCTGCAGAAGCGTTTCCTATCATTGCTCTTCCAGTTAATGGTAATACAATTAATTTTCCTGATGGTAATTTTATTGTTGCTTTGTTTTTATCTTTTGATAAAATTAATGCGTAAGCTCCTGAATTTTTTGCTATTGTGCCCCCATCCCCTACAACTTTTTCAATATTAAATATTGGACAACCTTCAGGTAAAGTTTCAAGAGGTGCAACATTTCCAATTTCAATTTGTGCTCCGCTTCCTTGTTGTATTTTTTGTCCAAGGTATGCTCCTTCTGGTGCAACTACCATTTCTTCTTGTCCTTCACCAAAAGAAACTTTCATCATTATTGCATTTCTCCCTGTGTCTTTAATAAATTCAATAACTTCACCATTCATTAATTCATTATTTTGTAATAGGTATGCTGACTTAATTCCCTTAAGTTTAGCCTTGAACGTATTTGTTCCTCTTCCTCTTCTCTGGCTGTATAATCGCTTACCCATTTTAACTCACCAATTATAATACTCCTAATTTGGTTGCAAGATCTTGTGCTTTGAATTCTTTTTTCAATTTTATTATTGCTTTTTTTCTTCCTTTTCTATCTCTTATTATATTTATTTTTGCGACCTTAACCTTATATGCTTCTTCAATAACTTTTGTTACATCATTTTTTGATGCATTATCATTAACAACAAATGTTATTTTGTTTTCAGTATCAATCATATTTACTGCTTTTTCTGTAACAAGTGGATAAAATACAACATTTAAATCATCTAAAGTTAAATTTATTTTTTCTGCTTTCTTTTCTTTTACTGCCTTAACTTCTTTATGTTCCTTTAATTCTTCTTTTGGAGCATTTTCTTGTGCCTGTTGTTTCTTTTCTAATTCGTTTAATTTAACCATTTAAAATCACTCATCTTCACTCTTTATTGTTTTTCTTGATTTTTTCTTTGTTTCTTTTTTCTTTCTTGCTTCTTTATTTTTAGTTTTAATTGCCTTTTTTTTATCTTTTAAATTAATTTCTTTTCCTTCTTTCTTTTCTTCTTTAACTTTGATTTTTTTCTTTTCTTTTCCTAAAAATTCAATTGCGCTTTTTGTCCAAACAACTAATCTTCCAGCTTCTGCCCCTGGTGCAAGCAATTCAACATTTAATGAACTTATTGTTACTGCATCCACGCCCGGTAAATTTCTTGAAGCTTTTAATACTGGGGAATTTGTTCCAGAAACAATCAAAACACTTTTTTTAACTCTTTTTTTTCTTCCTCTTGCCTTTCCTTTTCCAGATCTATTTTTTGTTTTATTTTTTGCGTTTTCTAAATCCATTCCAACGCCAATTTTTTCAAGAGTATTTACAACTTCTTTTGTTTTTGCTAAGCTTTCAAATTTATCATCAATTATTATTGGCAATTCATTGTCAAAAATAAATCTCTTTGAAACAATTTCTTTTTTTGTTGTTGCTGCAATAGCACTTGCTAATGCAAGCTTTCTTTCTTTTTTATTTATTTTTTCAACAATAACTTTCCAAGATTTTGGTGCTGTTGGGCTTCTTCCACCAACAGATTGTGCAACTTTTGCAACCCTTCCATAAAGCAAATTTGTTCTGTTTTTTAATCTTGGTAATCTTGCGTGTCCAACATTGATTGTTCGCATTGGAGTTGGTTGTCCTCTTACACCAACGTAAACTGCTGTATTCTTTAATCCTGCTCTTTGGTCTGCTCCTTTTGGTTGTTTTTGTGTTGTTTGTAAAGCTAAAACTGCTCTCTTAATTAATTTTGGTTTGTATTCAGTTTCAAATACGCTTGGCAAATCAATATTTCCTTTGCTTGTTCCGCTCATATCAATTATTTTTGCTTTCATCTTAATTCACCAAAATTTTTGTAATATTATCTAATTTTACTTTAGAAACTGCTGCGGGTCTTTCACTTTTTCTAATTGCAACGCATCTTTTGCTTGGGCCAGGAATACTTCCTGAAATAAGTATATATTTTCCAGTTACTTTTCCATATCCTGAAAAACCACTTTTTCCATTTACTTCATCAATTTTATCAGAAATTTTTAATAATTTTTTATTACATTCAGTTCGGTTGTGGTAACCCATTTGTCCAGGGCGTGCAACAGTAAACATTACTGTGTGTGGGTGCCAAGGACTGATTGAACCAACAACTCTTCTTTTCTTTGATTTTGGCCTTTGTTGTTTAATTCCAAATCTTTTTATTACTCCCTGAAATCCTTTTCCATTAGTGACTGCTTTTATATCAAGGAATGTTCCTTCAGAAAAAACATCTTCAATATTAATTTCTTTTCCAAAAACTTGTTTAGCATAAGCTAATTGTTCTTCTTTTGTTCCGCCAATATTTATTTCAACAATGTCTGGCTTTTTCTTTAATTCAATTGATTTTGGTTGAGTGTAAACTAAAAGTGTAAAATATTTTATGATTTCTAATTCCTTATCCAAATCTTCTAACTTCATTTTTTCTTCTTCTTTTTTAATTTTTTTATTCTTATTTTCTTTCCCATTTTTTTCTTTAAAATTTAATATTTTTCTTTTTAATTCTTTATCAAAATTTTCGGCTAAAACATCACCCAAAGCAGCAAATCCAATTTCATCTTTTACATAAGCCCTAATTCCCATTACTTTTATTGCTGGGCATTCAACTATTGTAACTGGTACTGCAACCTCATGTCCAAATGAAGGACTTCCTTTGTGGGTGTTGCTCCCAATAACTTGTGTCATTCCAGCTTTATATCCTAAAAAACTAAGTGCTTTCGCTTCTTTTCCGCTAGCTTTTATACTTGGAGTTTCTTTTCTAGACCTAACTCTTGGGTAAAAAGCCATTGAACCCTTTCTTGGAAAATTGTAACTTGCCATTTTTTCAACTCAAATAATACTTGTTATGTAGAACTGGCTTATTCAAAATTAGTTGAACAAGCATTTATACTCGGCTCACCTGTCAAGTACAGTCTACTCGATAATTATTTAGCATCTGCTAAACAATAACATTTAATATATTTTTTTCAAAGAAAGCTTTAAAAAGGAACCTAATTTAGTCTTCCCTTACTTCCCATCTTTCTCTAATTCTTCTTTGTGGTTCTGTAAGAACAATAATTATTACTATTGCAATTACTATTGCTAGTAAAATTATTCCAAATGCTGTTTCAATTCCGCCTAACATGAAAAGGCCAGTTAATGAATTTGTTCTTTCATCAAATTCTTTTTCAATTACTTCGCCTTCAGAAACAAAGCTAATCTTTCCAATAACTAAATTATTTGGATTTAAATCAATTTCAGTAAAACTTTGTCCGGCTGGAATTGATATTGTTCTATCATTAATTACTTGTCCCTCAACATTGATTCTTAATATTCCAACAAAGGTTTTATTCGTAGAATTATTAAACTCAACAATCAGGCTAGCTTTATTTGCATCTCTTTCAATTCTTGTATTAATTTCAATCCCTGATAGTGTTCCTTCAGCATTATTGTAAACTTTTATTGTTTTTGTTTCAGTATTGCATCCAGAAATGTTTGTTCTCAAATAAATATTTCCCTCTTTTTTACTTGCACTAACACTTAATGTTCTTGACAATACACTATTTGCTGGAAGCACTATTTGACTAGGGCTTACTTGTAAATCACTTTCAACATTTATTGTTGCAGTTTCGTTTGTATTATTTGTTATTGTAAAATTAATTTCTCCAAAATTCTCTATTGCTACTGTGCTTGCAATATCAATATTAAATCCTTCACAATTTTTGTAGAAAGAACCACTTGTATTCTCAACTATTACAATAAATTTTTTTGAATCAATTTTGTCAAAAGAGCATGTTTTTCCATCACTAAACTCTCCCTTAACTTTTAATGTATTTTCATAAGACTTATTTTCTGTTACATTTCCTGCATTAACTTGCACTACAATGTCAGCAATCCCATTAGGAAATGCATATTTCTCAAAGTAATAATCTGTTACTTCAACACCAGAATCAATAACTTCAACATCAGTTATTTCAAATCTTTTAGTGTTATTATTTTCCAAATAAAACACTTCTTGTGTTGATTCATTTTCTCTTACAGTAATGTCTCTAACTTTAATTTCTAAATCATCACAATCAGAGCTAGTGCTTGTGCTACTTGATCCACTTGAACCAGTATCTTCAACAGTTACAGTGAATGTTTTTCTTCCAATTGCGGTGTCTGAGCAAAATTGACTTCCTAAATAACCAGAAACTTTGAATGTTCCGGTTGCTGTTCTATCGTATGAAGTATATACTCCTTCTAATTCAACACTAACATTTTCAGTTGTTCCATCTCTTACTGTGTCATCATAATCTACTGAGCCATTTGTCACAATGTTTGTTGAGAAAGTAACATCAGCATTTTGTACTTCAAAATCAGTGTTTGTATTATTTTCAATGTAGAATGTTTTTGTTACAGTTCTTCCTTCATCAATAACAAAGTTTGTTGTAACCAAATTTATTCCTGAACAAGAATTATTTTCAATATCAATATAAGCATCATCAATTTCTAATTGATTTGTTCCTTCTAAAACTTCCCCTTCAATTTTATATCTTTCATATTGATCATCAACAGAGAAATCATTTGACCAAATAAATGAAAAAGTGTCTTCTTCTAGTGTTTGACTTTTAGTAGTTGTTGTTCTGAATAAGTCCCATTCATCGTCATCTTCGTCCCATCTATAGACTCTCGCTCTTGAACTTATATTACTTGCACAATCTGTGCCTGAAATATCATCAATTGTAAAATTTATTCTAATATCAATATCATCATTATCTTCTGCTGAAATACTATTGCCATAATCTCCAGTACTTCTTAAATCAACTGCAAAATCATCTATGCTAATACTACAAGCATTAGCTGTGCTTAATAAAAATAAAACTGAAACTATCGTTAAAAGTATCCATAGATTTTTCATGTCAACACCTATAATATTTTCCCACACAACCTTTATAAAAGCTTTTCGTTTTTTAACTGGAACAAGTTATTATTACACTTCCGTTAATAATTCATTAATTGTATTAAAAAGTCTTTAAAAAATACTTTGAAAAAAGTTTGTTTTAAGGAAAAAGATTATTTCCTTTATTTTTTTGAATTTAAAGAATTGTAAATTCCAACAACCATTAAATTGCCAGCAATTATCAAATAAGCGCTCACTAAGTAAGTTGGTATCATTAAAATTATGAATATTGGATCAGTCATCATTGTAATATCATTCATTGTTTGTCCAACAATTTCGCTGCTTAAACTAAATATAATTGAATAAATAGTTAATGGGATTTGTGCAATGAAACTAATTATCATTGTAATTACAATAAAAACTATCATCATAGCTATGATATTGAAAACTTCACCATTTGTTTTATTCCAAGATGCTTTTAGAGATTTCATTATTGACTCTTCTTTTTCAATAAAAATAATTTCTCCAACAATCAGTCTGAATGTGTTGTAAATTACAACAATTCCATAAACAAACAAAACAAGCATTCCTATTAATGTTAATGCAATTGCCCCCAAACCAATTATTGGCATGAGCAAAAATGAAATAAGCATTATTATTAATCCAATAATTCCAATGACTAAAAATTTTAAATTGTATAAAGATAACATTGCCACAATCATTGAAAATAGTGGATAAAACAGGTATTTGACAAATCTAATTAAATTTACTCCAATGTATTTCTTTTTTGATAGTTCTAATCCTTTTGCAATTATTAAATAATTTAATGCCGTCATCACAAGCAGCAATGGTAAAATTAAAATTATAAAAAATATTGTATAATTTACAATAATTAGCATAACTTCCATAAATGAGGTATTATCTGTGATTCCTGAGAAAAAATGCGCTGCTGAAAATATGGAAATAAACATCATTGCTAAATTAATTATAATTGAAATTGCTAAATATTTTTGCATTTTTTTATTTTTTATCCACTCAATAAAAGAAAAAGAAACTATTTTTTCAAGGGATTTTCCAGCGTCCATTACAGATAGATATTTAAGACACTATTTAAATGTTTTTAAAAAAAAAGAAAAAAAGTGAAGCTTTCGCTTCACTCTGTTCAAATTAATATTCTTCAGCAATTAGCGTTATTGAGAATATTTGCAATATATATCCTATTATTGCTGCTATAATTCCACCAATTATTCCAACGCCAACAATTGCTCCAAACATGTTAACTATTGCCATTGGGTCAGCTACTCCAGTAGTCATTGTTGCCATTAGTGTAGGTAGCATTGCTCCGCCAAGTCCAACTAAAATGATTGTCATTATTATTGCCATTATGATCATAGAAATAATTCCTGCCACAATTACTGCAATAATGAAATTTGCTTTAGCTGCTTTCTTAGCCAGATTAGGAATATGTATTGATTCTACAATATCGCCGGTTTTTGCTAGAGTTAAAAATCCAGATAGCATTATGAAAACGAAAACTATTGTCCAGATTAAAACTAACACTGGTCCCAAATAAGGGATCAACGCCAATATGATTGTAACTATAATCAAAACGATATAGTGTACTATCAAAACGACTATAGCTTTAATACTGTCAATTATTAAGTTTCCAAAATCGTTAAATCCTGGAAGCTTTTTGTCTTTGTTCATAGCTGTTCTTGCAACTCGCATAAAATATCCTGGCATTGTAATAATATTAACTATTGGGATTATCATTAAAATAATTCCAATGATTAAATTAGTCACATTACCAAAAGGGCGTCTCATTGCATTTCCAATATCCATTGTTATTACCTCCTTTGCCTTTGCTTTGATATTTAAAAGAATTAAGAACTATTTAAAGCTTTCATTATCCCTTCCAATTAATAATTGGTTTTAAATGTTTTACAATTTTCACACTTTTGTTTTGGGCTTTCAAAACTTCATTAATGTTTTTGTAAGCAAAAGGACTTTCATCAATTGTTCCTATTCCAACATTTGCTTTTATTCCTTTCATTGTTTCTTCAAATTCTTTTAATTTTATTTCTGCTCTTGCTTGTGTTTTTGACATTCTTCTTCCAGCACCATGGCTTGAAGAATTCAAAAAATCTTTATTTCCTTTTCCAATAATTAAATAAGTTCCATCTCGCATATTCCCAGGAATTATTCCTTTCTCATTTTTCTTACTTGGAGTTGCTCCCTTCCTATGAATGAATTTTCCTTTTCCAATTTGTTCAGCATGATTGTGATTTTTATTTGTCCACACTTCATGATTAATTTTTTCACCAAGAACTTTTTCTAATTGTGAAATAACTTCTTTTGCAATTTCAATTCTATTAAGCAAAGCAATTTCTAAACAAAATTCTAGCACAGCTAAATATTCTTTTCCAATTTTTGAATTAGCTTTCAAAGCATATGTTTTCTCTTCATTTCCTGTTCCGCCATTTTCATCCATTGCTTTCTCCATATAATGTGAAGCACATTTGTGTCCTAAATTTCTTGAGCCAGAATGAATTATTAGCCAAACTTCTTTTCCAGAATAATCAATTTCTATAAAATGATTTCCATGCCCTAAAGAGCCAATGTTGCTTTTTGCCTTTCTTTTAATCCATTTAAATAACTCCTCATCAACCTTATTTTTCTCTAACTTCCCTAATAAAATGTCATATTTCTCCTTTCCTTCAGGGGTTAATTTATGCTCCGCTCGTAATTTTCCCAATCCCATTGGCACTGCCTCTGTCACAGCAACAAATATGTTGCCAGAATTATCTCTAATTTTTTTCAAAAGATTTTTTCCTTTTAATTGTATTGCAGTTACTCCACAACCAATATCATAACCAACCCAACTTGGGACAACAAAGCCTTTTGTTATTAGCACAGAGCCAATTGGTGCAACATATCCTAAATGTGCATCAGGCATTAGTGCTGCTTCTGTAACAAATTTTTCTTCAACACAATCAGTGAATTGTTTTAAAGTATTTTCATCAACATTAGCAAATATTTTTACTTTTTTTGAATTCATTTTTTCCACAACAATTAATTAAAAGAAATAAGAGAATAAAAAAGTGTTGTTATGTAGCAACATGTTTTGTGTTTAATTTTAAGCAACACTTATTTGTATTCTTTTTGAAACATCAAAACCTTTTGGAATATCTAGTTTTACTTCAACATACCATTTTAATGGTGACATCATTTTTCCAAGTGCATTAAATGCATTCAACACAGCACCAACCTTTCCTTCAACATTTGCCTTATTATCATATGGTAATTGTAATTTGAAATCATACAGATAATCCTTTGCTGGATATTCTTGTTCTTTATCCAGATTAATTACTTGTTCATAAGTTCTTTGAGTTCTTGTTCCTCCATCACCATCATTAACTTTTCTTTCAGCAAATAAAATAACATTTACTCCTCTTGCATTAACTATTTTTTTCAGAGTCATTGTTGCTCTTCCACTCACTGTTTCTCCATAACCAAAATTAGTTTTTTCTAAAACAATGTTAATATTTCCTTTTCCAAAACCAAGCATTCAATCACCAACAAAATAATACAACTCTTGTATTTAAAATTAGCGTCACAAAAATTTGGAATTTTTAAAAATTATAAATTGATTTTTAGATTTATGCTTTCAATTCAATTTCTAGAAACTTTTTCATCTGTTGATGTAAGGTTTCATCAAAGGGTGGAAATTGTTTAAGCCTTTAACTCAATTTCCATGTGAATGTCTTCTGGTATTTCTACTCGCATTACTCTTTTCAAAGTTCTTTCATCTGCTTGTATATCAAGTAGTCTTTTGTGGATTCTCATTCGCCATCTTTCGTAAGTTTCTGTTCCACCACCACAAGGACTTTTTCTTGTTGGTATAATTAGTTTTTTTGTAGGTAAAGCAATTTTTCCAGAGTGTTTTGCTCCAGTTCTTTCAGCAACCTCAATTATTTTGCTGCAAATTTCTTCTAATGTCGTATAGTTTGTTCCTGATAATTTTATTCTTGCTGTTTGCATTTTTTTTCACCTACTTTTTTTATATTAAATATAAAATTGATGTGAAGAATAGCCCTCACACCAAATTCAAATTTTTAATTTATTTATTCTCTTTTTTCTATACTTAGGATTACTCCTGCTGCAACTGTTTGTCCCATATCTCTTATTGCAAATCTTCCTAATTGTGGGAAATCCTTAAAGTTTTCCGCACAAACAGGTTTTGTTGGAACAATTTTTACTATTGCTGCATCTCCTGTTTTCAAGAATTTTGGATTTTCTTCCAAAGTTTCTCCAGTATTTGGGTTTAATTTCTTTTGTATTTCAGTTATACTCATTGACATTTGTGCAGTGTGTAAGTGGAATACTGGTGTGTATCCTACGGGTATAGCTGTTGGGTGGTTCAACACAACAATTTGTGCAGTGAATGCTTTAGCAACTGTTGGTGGAGCAGTAATTGGTCCTACAACGTCACCTCTTCCCATGTCTTCTTTACTTAGTCCTCTAATAGAGAAACCAATGTTGTTTCCAGGTCTTGCTTCAGCAAGTTTTTCGTGGTGTTCTTCAATATCTTTTACTTCACCTTTCTTTCCTGAAGGCATTACTATTACTTGTGTATTTGATTTTAAAATTCCTGTTTCAACTCTTCCAACTGGAATAGCTCCAACACCCTTAATGTTGTATACATCTTGAATTGGTATTCTCAATGCTTTATCAACTGGTGATGGTGGTGCTTGCATATCATCAAGAGTTTCTAACAATGTTTTTGGTGCGTATTTTATGTTATCTGTTTTATTAACAATGTTATCTCCTTTCCATGCTGATATTGGCACAAATTTTACATTATCATCTTTGTATCCAATTCCTTTTAGCATTTTTGCCATTTCATTTTTAACAGCAGTAAATTTTGCTTCTTCATAACCCACTTCATCCATTTTGTTAATAGCAACAACAATTTGTTTTATTCCCATTACTTGTGCTAAGAATGCGTGTTCTTTTGTTTGAGGTTGTGGTCCTTCTTTTGCCGCAACTACTAATACAGCAACATCAGCTTGTGAAGTTCCTGTTATCATGTTTTTTACAAAGTCTCTGTGTCCAGGAGCATCAATAATTGTGAATTGGTGTTTCTTCGCATCAAATCTTTTGTATGAAACATCAATTGTTACTCCTCTTTCTCTTTCTTCTTTCAAATTATCCATTGCGTAAGCAAAAGCAAATGTACTTTTTCCTTTTTCTTTTGCAATCTCTTCTAACTTTCTGTATTCTTGTTCAGAAAGTGCTCCTCCATCATAAAGTAATCTACCAACTGTTGTAGACTTACCATGATCTACATGTCCAATGAAAACTACATTAATTAATTCTTTATTTGCCATTTCAATTCCTCCAATCTCCTATATTGTATTGATAATGGCGCTACTATGAGATTTTAAGCCGTTCACCAAGCAACGCACTAACTTATTTTGATTAAAAAAGCTTTATAAAGCTTCTCTATTTTTGTGTTGAGATTAATGAATAATTTTTTTTAAAATCATTCAATTAATTGTAAAATTGTGCTAAAAATTGACAACCTTATTCTAAAAAGAATTGCCATGTTTTGATTTCTTCAGGCATTCCTTTTCTTTTTCTTATTTCTTTAGTTGTTGGTAATTGTAATTCGCTAGGAAGTTTTTCATAACCATAGTACTCAGCAGTCCATACTGCTCTTCCTTGTGTTGCACTTCTCATTGCATTACTAAATCCAATTAATTCTTTTACTGGTGCTTTTCCAATTATTATTGAAGAGTCTCCTTCTGTTCTCATTTCTGTTATTTGTACTCTTCTTGAACCTAATTCTCTGCTTGCAGCACCCATTTGGTCTTCTGGAATAGTTACTGTTAGTAATTGTTTTGGTTCGTAAAGTTCAGTTCCTGCTTGTAACATGCAAGCATAAACTCCTCTTGTTATACAAGGCAATATTTGTGCGGGTCCTCTGTGTATTGAATCTTCGTGTAAAGTTGCATCATCTAATTCAATTATTACGCCTTGACATTTTTCTTTTGCTAGTGGACCAGCATTCATTGCATCCATGAAACCTTGTATTACTAATTCTCTGATTTCTGTTAGTGCTTGTATTCCTCTTGTTCTATCAATTAATGCGCATTGATTTGTTATTGCCCATACTTTTCTTGAAGTATCTGTGTCAAAGCCAAGTGCTTTTAATTTTTCTACACTCTCTGCATGTTTTGGTTTTATTTTTCCATTAAAATCTGTTTCTGCTAAATTTTTGAAAATTTCTTCTGGCATTTTTGATGCTTTTAGTTTGAACTTGTTGTGTTTGTTTGGACTCTTTGCTTCTAGCACTTCACTTTCACCTTTTATTGCTTCATGGTAAACAACTATTGGTGGTGATGTTTCTACATCCAATTTATTTCCAACTTTTATCCTATAAATATTTACTTCTAAATGTAATTCTCCCATTCCTGAAAGCAAGTGTTCACCAGTTTCTTGATTTATTGTTGCCTGTAAGTTTGGATCTTCTTTTGATAATCTTTTTAGAACATCAATTAGTTTTGGTAAATCTTTTGGATTTTTTGCTTCTATTGAAATTGTCATTACTGGTTTTACATTACTCATGAAACTTTCAAATGGTTTTATTTCTGTTGTTGAAACAGTTTCCCCAGCATAAATGTCTTTTGCCCCAACAATTGCTGCAATATTTCCCGCTCTTGCTGAACCAATTGTTAAGAAGTCTCCACTCATATAAACTCCAAGTTTTTGAACTTTGATTGTTTGATTTACTGATGATAATTTTACTTCATCGCCTGGTTTTATTGTTCCTGAATAAATTCTTCCAGTTGCAACGTCTCCTGCGTGTGGGTCAACACTTACATCAGTAATAACCATTGATAGTGGTGCAACTTCATCACAATTTACCATGTGTTTTCCAACTTCTGAATTTTCATCTCCGGCCCAAATTTTTTTAATTCTATATTTTTGTGCTTCTATTGGGCTTGGTAAATGTTCAATAACCATTTGCATTACTGCTTCGTGCACTGGAGAAACTTTTGCTAATTCATCTTGTTTATCGTTTTTCATGTATTCATAAACTTGTTTAAAACTAACTTTTGATTTTTTTATGTATGGTGCTGAAACAGCCCATTTCTTTTTTGCACTTCCAAAAGCAACAGTTCCTTTTTCTATTGAAACTTTCCACTCTTCTTTGAATTGTTCAGGAGCATTTCTTTCAATTAAAGTGTTCACATGCGCGATTACTTTAATGAATTTTTCTTGCATTTGTTGTTCAGTAGCATTTAATTCAGAAATTATTCTATCAACTTTATTAATAAATAAAACAGGTCTTACATATTCTCTTAGTGATTGTCTGATTACTGTTTCTGTTTGTGGCATTACTCCTTCAACAGCATCAACAACTAATATTACTCCATCAACTGCTCTCATTGCTCTTATTACTTCTCCAGTAAAATCAACGTGTCCAGGAGTGTCAATTAAATTAATTAAGTGTTGTTTTCCTTCCCATTCAAAGTTAAGTGAAATGTTTGCGGCGTTAATTGTGATTCCTCTATCTTGTTCTTGATCTTCATAATCCATTAATTGAACGTCACCAGATAAATCAGAATTAATTAATCCTGCAGCAGCAATTAATGAATCTGACAAAGTAGTTTTACCATGGTCAATGTGAGCAACAGTTCCAATATTTCTAATATTTTCTCTTGCACCCATTAAAGTTTCTACCAAATCAACCATGTCTTCTTTTCGTCCCACTATTATCACCCATTTATTATCTGCTTGCTCTTGCAATTCTTTCTACTTCATCTCTTCTCTTAATTGCGATACTTTTAATATCATTGTTTGCTGCTGAAATTATTTCTTCAGCTAATGCACTTGCGGCATCAGTTTTATTATTAAAAGAATTTCCAAATCCTGCTAATGCAATATTTTTTATTGCAGCATCTAATCTTTTCAAAGGAGATACATCAACTGCAATTGAATAAGCAACTCCACCTTTTTTTACTCTTGTTACATCTTCTCTTGGTGCTGAATTTTCTATTGCTGTAACCAGTACTTGTATTGGGTTTTGTTTTGTTTTTTCTTCAATGATTTCAAAAGCATCTTCAACTATATTCATTACTTGTAATTTTTTCCCACAACTTCCCCTTCCTCTAATATATTTTCCAGATAATTTCTTTTTTCCTTGTCCAGAACGCATCGCTTTGTTAATTAATCTTTCAACAACATTTACTTGTGTTTTACTAAATCTTCCTCTTGTTCTTTTTCCAAATGTATGAGGGATTATTACTGGATCCAAATTCATATAATTTATTAAACTTAAATCAGAAACAATAACATCTTTTGCTGACCATTTGTTAAACATTTTATAATCAGAAAATGGAGTTTGTTTTTTTACAAAAACTGGTTTAGTAAACTCTTTTTGTTCATATTTTTCTTTATATTCATCTCTGTCTCTTCCTCTGCCCCTAAAATTATTTCTTTTTTCAAATCTTTTTGGAGCTTGCTTTTCTTCAGTGTTTTTTGCCACTTCACTTACTTTTTCAGCAATTTCTTCAACAGCATTTTCAATTTTTTCAATAATTCCTTCTTCTTTAACCATTTAATCATCTCTTTGACTTCTCTTTCTTTCCGCTTCTTAACATTTCTAAAGATATTCCATTTACGTGAGTAACTTTATATTTTACTCCCCATAGGTCTCCCATTGAACCGCCTTGTGCTCCACCAATTCCTGAAACAATTACTTCATCGTGTTCATCAATAAACTTTATTGCTCCATCTTTTGGTGCAAGTGCAGTTAATTCTTTTCCATTTTTAATAAGTTGAACTCTTACACATTTTCTAATTCCAGAGTTTGGCTGTTTAGCAGTTACTCCTCTTTTTTCTAAAACAATTCCTTTTCCTTGTGGTGAACCCTCAAGCAAGTCATCATGTCTGCCAGTTTGAGCTTTTTGTTTTTTCAGCACTCTTCTATCTTTCTTACGCCACTTTTTTCTTCTTCTTTCAAGACCTAAAGCTGCGAATTCTCCATAACCCATTTGCTCACCATATCAATTTTCTAAACAAAACCTTTTTAATTTAGAATCATTTCTACTCCATAATTTCTCTCTACTAATTCTTTTACTCTTTTGAATCTACTTGCTTTACTAAAAACCTTTTTCTTATCCAAAGCACTTAATTTCAAAATTAATTTTCCACTCTTTTTTTCCTTTTCTTCTATTTTTACGTCAAATGTTTTTGCCAAAATTTCTTCTGGTTCTTTAAAAGAACCAATTATTTCTATTTTCTTTTTTATTTTATTTTCCAGCAATTTAACATTTGTTGCTTTTTTTCCAATGGCTTTGCCAACTTCTTTTCCATTAACCAAGTAAGTCACCATATTGCCCTCTGCAATACAATCCTTTGCTTGAACTCTTGAAACTTCTTCAAGAGCATTAATTAACAGGATTTCATCCATGCTTAATTTCATTTTATTTCACTGTAATTCCAGTACTTTTGATTTTCCTGCATCTAATACTATTAATGCTGAAATTACAAATGGCTTTCCGCAAATACTTCCTAATGCTAAACCATTTTTATCAAATTCAAAATACTTTTTTCCTTCTAATTCAGCAACGTGTTTTAATTTTTCTCTTTCAGTTGTTGGCATGTTTGTACTCACAACAACTAATTCTCCGTTACCTTTAAGCAATTCTTTATGGCATTGCTTGTAACCGAAAACTACTTTTCCAGTGTCAACTGCACGTCTGATTTCTTTTCCTGTATCTACAACCATGTTATTCAGCTCACCAATTATTTTGAGAATTAACAATTACAAAATAAGGTTTTTCCTTACTCCGTAACATTTGTTACTTCTCAAGGTTAAAGTAATTCTTTAATAGAAGGTTTATAAAGGTTATTTTTTGATTTTAAGAATTATAAATAAAAGCAAAATATTTGATGCCATCAATCCAATCCAGCTAAAACCACTCCATAGCATAAAAATGTAATCTTGGGTTATAGGCATTCCGCTTGAAAGTTTGCCTCCTTCTAACAAAGCTTTTAGAATAGCACTTACAAAAATAATTGCAAAAAAGAGCACTATTATTTTTGAATATTTTTTAATTTCTCTATGAATTTGGTTTTTGTCATCTTGGAGGAATTTTGTTAAAATTATTATGTTAATGGCAATAATAACTCCTGAAAAAATAAGATCTCCAATTAAAAGAAGGCCAAAACAGAGGAGGATTAGAAGCAAATTTAAAATTAAGAAATATTTATTTTTTATCATTTTGGCCCACATTTTTCTGTTTTTTTGGATATTTCCAAATTAAAATATAAGTTGCTAAAAAGACTATTGTTGTTATAATAATTATCAAATCACTTGTCCTTTCATTAATTATTCCAAAAAAGCCTAATTGGAAAGTGTAAAAGAATTCAAAAAGTACAACTAAGAAGTATGTTGCTAATACTCCAAGAAGTTTTATTTCCATGAAATTATCTTAGTTTATCCATTTAATATTCTTTTTGGTTATTTGAAGAAAATAATTATTTCATCAATAATTCAACAATTCCTGTTCCTACTTTTACAGGTTGTCCTACAATTAAGTTTTCTACAACTCCTGTTAGGTTTTCGCTTTCTCCTTTGAATGCTGCATCAAGTAAGTGTTTTGTTGTTTCTTCGAATGATGCTCTTGCGAAAGGAGATGCTTTTAGTTTGTTGATTCCTGTTCTTACAATTCCTTTGATTTCTCCACTAAATGTCATCAAATCTGCTAGTAACATTATGTGTCTTACATCAACTGCAATTCCATTATCATCTAAAACTTTCTTTAATTCTTGTACAACTAATTGTCTTGCTGCTTCTATTCCTAGTATTTTTGATGTTTCTATAATATCATTTGTGAATACTTTTTCTGGATTAACTTCTTCCAATTTTATTACTGCTTTCAAATTGCTTCCTGATGTTTTTACTACAAATTCTCCATCCTCTTCAACTAGAACAGTTTTTTCGATTCCTTTTATTCCGTGTACTTTTTCTTCAAGTATTTTTAGTAAATCTTTTCTTACTTTTAATAAATCAGATTTTTTATCAATTTGTAAATAAATTTTGTTTTCTTGTTGCCTTGACTTCAAATCTTTTAATCCTGCTTTTATTACTTCTACAATTTCGTCTAAATCAAGTCGTAATTCTTTTACCTTCTCCTTGTCAATTTCTATTGCAAATTTTAATTCTTCAAAATTTTCGCTTAATTTTGTAATGTCTTTTACTCTTACATCAATTAATTCTTTAGAAAACTTTTCTGCTTTTGTTCTGTCTTTTTTTATGTCATCATTTAAGTAAATTGTCATTGTTGGGTATTTTGATTTGCTTCTTCCATCAACAATTTCTTCTACTCTTTGTATTCCTGAACCTACAGAAACTTCTGCTGATCCAGCAAAGTGTTTTGTTCTTAGCATTAATTGTGTTCCGGGTTCTCCCAGTGATTGTGCTGCTATGATTCCTACTGCTTCTCCAGGTTCAACTAGTCCCGCATCGTACTTATTTTTTACAATATCTGCTAGTGTATTTGCTTGTTCTTTATTTAATCCAAACACTTCTGATATTGCAACAATTTCTTCAACAAGTTTTTTTGGCATTTCTACTTGTTCCCAACTTCTTTCTTCTTCTTCATAAATTCTTTTATCATCTTTAGATTTTTTCTTTAATTCCTTTGCTTCTTTAGCATCAATTTTTTCTTCTTCAGTTTCAACTTCTTCAATTGCTTCTTCTTCAGGAGTCTCTTCTTCTGTTTCGGCTTCTTCAACTTCTTCGCCAATATCTTTCTCTTCAAATTCGTCTTTTGCCATTTAAATTCCTCCTGTTCTTTTTAATTCTTCATATTCTTTCTTTACATCAACACTTAATCCATGTTGAGTACTTTTTGGGAAAATTCCATCTTCTCCATATCTGTATTGTATTAATGAATTTGCTGCAGTTCTTACTGTGCCGTCTGGAGCAGCAACCAAATCTTTCAATGCGTTTGCTAGTCTTCTATATAAATATCCTGATACTTTTGTTGAAACACCAGTGTCTACTTCTCCTTGTCTTCCACCCATTGCGTGGTAGAAGTATTGTTTTGCTGTCATTCCATCTAAGAAATTATTATCAATGAATCCACCCGCAGCTAATCCCACATCGCCTCTTCTGTTTGATGTGATTAATCTTTTAGTGAATCCTTTCCTTGGTCTTCCTTCACGAACACTCGCTTGGCCCCAGAACCCTGCAATGTTCATTAAGTTAATTGTACTTCCTCTTGATTTTGCTAGTATCATTGCAATTGTATTTAGTTTTGGTTTTTCTGTTGTCACATAAGATAATTTTTCTTTTGTTACTTCTTTCTCTACTTTTTCTTTTGTTTCAAAACCAACTCTCATCATGTATTGTTCAAATGATTGGTCAAGTGTTCTTCCTGGAATAATTTCCATTTTTCCACTTTCATAAGAATCAACCAATGCTTTTCCTTTTTTGAAAGCTTCATCAACAGCTCTCTTTTTCACTTTCTTTATTTCATCGCTTGTTTTGTATTCTTCTAATGATGCAGTCATTCCTTTTGATGTTAATACATATGCCATTAATCTGTTCAATCCGTGATAAAATTTTTCTATTATTTCGCTTGGATATTCTCTAGCTAATTTATCAACTAATTGTCCTCTTCCTCCACTCAAAGCATTTGCATCAATTGTTCCCTGTTTTAAAAATCCATTTTCAATTATTACTTTTTCTCCAATTTCGTGCTCTACGCCAACTCCCTTTAATATTTTTCCTGTGAATGAATCAAATTCCATAGTCAAATCTTTTGGCAATAATTGTGAGAAAATTAATTTTCCTGAATAATTTTTTCCTTTATCAGGTTTTGGTAATTCTGTTACTCCAATTTCATACATTAATTGCATTGCTTCTTCTTTTGAGAATTCTGTTTGTGGCATTGTTAGTGCAAACATTCCTGAAATTCCATCTTCTGCAGGGGCAATTATTGGCGCACCGAATCGTGGAGAAATTACTTGATCTCTTACTAACATTAATCTTTTCGCTTCTGCTTTTCCTTCTTCTGTTTGTGGAACGTGGCAGTTCATTTCATCTCCATCAAAGTCAGCGTTGTATGGTGCACAAACGATTGGATTTATTCTAAATATTTTTCCAGGCATTATTCTTGCTGTGTGTGCCATCATACTCATTCTGTGTAGTGATGGTTGTCTGTTGAATAAAACAATATCTCCATCTCTCAAATTTCTCTCTAATCTGTATCCAATATCAATTTCTGTTAAAATTTCTTCTTTGTTTTCTTCAGTAACTTTTCTTCTTGTTCCGTTTGGTCTAATTATGTAAACAGGATCAGAAGTTTCTTTTATTTGTTTTTTGATTGTTGCTAAATTCCATTCTGTAATAAATTCAGGAACAGTTAATTCTTTTGCTGCTTCTTCTGGCACACCTAATTCTGAAATATCAATATATGGATCAGGAACAATTGTTGAACGTGCGGCATGATTTACTCTTTTTCCTGTTAAGTTATATCTGAATCTTCCTTTTTTTCCTTTCAATCTTTGTATAATTGTTCTCAATGGCCTTCCACTTCTGTGCTTTGCTGGAGGAACTCCGGCTGTGTTATTATCAAAGTAAGTTGTTATATGGTATTGCAATAAATCCCATAAATCTTCAATTATTAATTGTGGTGCTCCGGCTTCAATGTTATCTTTTAATCTTGCATTAATTCTTGCAATATCAACTAGCTTGTGTGTCAAATCATCTTCTGATTTTATTCCACCTTCTAAAGAAATACTTGGTCTAATTGTTATTGGAGGCACTTGTAACACTGTTATTACAAACCATTCTGGTCTGATTCTGTTTGTGTCATAACCTAATATTTTTAATTGGTCTTCAGGAATTTTTTCTACCCATTCTCTTATTTGTGTTGGATAAATTCTTTCTTTATTAAAATAAAAATTTGTTGGTTTGTCTAATAAAATTTTTCCAACTACAGCATTACAATTTGGGCATTTTTTCATTGTTTTTGCTTTTAACACAATTCTTTTTGAAAAATCTTTTACTCTTCCGTGTGTTTCTTCTTGCATTTTTTTTATTTGTTCACTTGGTAATAGTATGTGTCCACATTCTTTACAAGTTGCATTCAATAAAAGTTCTATTTTTCTTCCAAACTCAGAATGAACAACTGGTCTTTCCAATTCTAAATGTCCAAAGTGTCCTGGGCATTCTCTCATTGTTTGTCCACAAGTTTTACATCTTATTCCTGGATTAATTACTCCTAAATGTGCGTCCATTAATCCGGCTTCCATTGGGAAACCATCTTTATCATAAGTTTCAGGTGTCTTGATTTCTACAGCACTCATTTTTCTAATCATTTCAGGCCCAAGCAAAGTGAACTCAATACTTCCAATCTTTTTCATTATCATTTTTTCTCACCTGTTTTTCTTGTAATTTTTTTGACTATGACGTAAGCCGTTTCTACTATTAACAAAATGAATGTTAACACAGCTAGTAAAAGAAATCCAACGCCCATTAAGGACAATGCTCCACAAGAACTTGTGCTTGAACAAAGTATTGGTGCGAAAACAAAACCAAGTGTTGCAAAAATTATTGTTAGGATTAATGTAATTATCCAAATGGTTTTCATGCTTTTTTTCATTTTTACACCTTATCCTCTAATTTTATTTTTGCCCAAATTCCTAACGCTTTCAATTCTTCTAATAATAATTTGAATCCGTATGACATTTCAACTGGATACATTTTTCCACCTTTGCTTCCAAGTGTAACATTTTTCTTTCTAATATCATCTCTGAATCCAAGCATTCCTGTTTCTTCATCAACTAATGCTACAAATTTATCAGAATCTTCAATCATTTTTTCTTGTAATAGCATTGCTGCTCCGTGACCAACTAATGTTTCACCTTCCATCTCTCCAAATCTTAATCCACCTTCTTTTTCTTTTCCTTCTGTTGGTTGTCTTGTTAACATTTGTACAGGTCCTCTTGCTCTTGCCTGTATTTTGTGTGCAACAACGTGGTAAAGTTTCTGGTAAGGGATTACTCCTGTAAAGATTGCTCCTTCAATTCTTTTTCCTGTTATTCCATCGTAAAAAGTTTCCATTCCGTCTTCTCTAAATCCGTGTGATTTTAATATTTCTTCCATTTCTGCTTGTGTTGTTGAATTGAATGGTGTTCCGTCAATAATTTTTCCGTTTGCTGCTGCTGCTTTTCCACCAAGCATTTCTAATAAGTGTCCCATTGTCATTCTTGAAGGGATTGAATGTGGATTCAAAATTAAATCAGGTCTTACTCCATCAATTGTGAATGGCATATCTTCTTCAGGAACAATATAACTCACAACACCTTTTTGTCCGTGTCTTGAAGCTAATTTGTCTCCAACTGCTGGCTTCAAAGTTGTTCTAACTTTTACCTTTACTAATCTTGATCCATCAGGGCCTTCAGTTACCATTACTGTGTCAACAACACCATCTTTCTTTTTTCTTACCAAAACACTAGCATCTCTTCTTTGTTCTTGTTCAGTTCCAAAATCATTCATTTCTTCAAAGAATTTTGGTGGAGCTGTTCTTCCAATTACAGCATCCCCTTCTGCAACAATTTGTTCAACTTCTGATAAACCATCAGCGCCCAATTTATTGTATTTTTCTTCTTCAACAAAACCAACCTTTTCTTCTGTTGGAATTTCAAATTTATCTCTCTGTCCACCAGGATATCTTTGCTCGTTAGCTTCATAACCTCTAAAATAACAAGCTCTTGCCAAACCTCTATCTACAGCGCCTTGATTTAATACTAAAGCATCCATTGTATTGAAACCATAATAGGGCATAATCGCTACAACAAAGTTTTGTTGTTGTGGTCTCTTATCTAATTCTAAAACATCCATTGTTTTTGTTTTAGTAATACTCTTTTCAGGGTAGTAAAGTAAATATCCTTCAGTATCGTGTCTTAATTTATAATTTATTGTTCCAATTCCAATTGCTTGTTTGAACATCTTGTCTCCGTGCAAAGCTTTTCCTGCCATGTCGTGTTGGATGAACGGAACCATTGATGAAATAACACTCAATATTGCCGCACCATTAATTTCTAAGTGAGTATGTTCACTAGTAATATCCTCTTCTTTTTCTGCAACCAATGCATTTTCTTCTTCTTCAGAATCTAAATATTCTACAATTCCCATTTCAATTAATTTGTGGAAATTTAATTCTCCTTTGTCAACTTTTTCTGCCATTTCTTTTGTGTAAGCACTCTTTCCATTTTTTACAACTATTAATGGTCTTTGTAATCTTCCAGCATCAGTGTTAATATAAATTTCATTAGTGTCTTTGTGGAAAGCAACATTTGTTTGAGTTGGCAAAGCACCTTCTCTTCTAGCATTGATTGCAATTTCTGTTAATTTTTCTGCATCTTCGTGGAAACCAATTAATCTTCCATTAATATATACTTTTGCTAATCGTGCCATCTTTAATCAACCCACATAATCCTCAATTTAAATTTTCTTTAATTTTACTCCCTGTTGATGTAAGAAATCCTCAATAGGTTCTTCTCTTGCTTCTGTTGTTACTTCAGCCATGAAACATAAATTTTTTACTAATCCACATTGTGGTCCATCAGGAGTTTCAATTGGATCTAATCTTCCCCAGTGTGTTCCATGAACATCTCTTGCTTCATAAAGTTCTCTAGTTTTTGCTAATTGTGATTTTACTTTTCTCATATCAGTTAATGGAGCTAAATAATTTACTCTATCCATGAATTTTGCTACACCAGTACTTCTTCCAATCCAATTACCAGTGCTCATTGCAAATCTAATTCTTTCACTAACAGCTCCAGGTCTTACAATTGTAGAAATATTTAATTTTCTTCTTCTTGTAACTGTTCTGTCAATTTGGAATCTTAAATCTTTTACAAAATATTTGAATGAGTATCTGAATAAGTGTTCCATTAATTTTCCACTTAATTCTAATCTTTTATTTGTGTAATGATCCTTATCATCTTTTCCTCTTAAACCATAACTTCTTTCAATTGCTTTTGTTGCCATCATTGCTAAGTAATATGCTTTTGCTAATCTTGCTGGATCATCTTGTCCAATGTGTGGTAATAAAAATCCGTCAATTACTTCTCCTGCTCTTCTTAATCTATAATCAATTACTTGTCCTGGTGCAACATATTTTCCAATTTTATCCAACGCATCTTCTTGTTTTTTAATATCACATTCTTCCCAATTTAAGTGTAAATCATTTTGAACTTCTATTTCTTCAGGGAATGCATCAAAAATTTCTTTTTGTGTTTTTAATCCAAGTGCTTTGAATAATGTAAATAAAGGTAATTTTCTTGGGCTTGTTGGGAATGTTCCATACAATAATCCTTCAGGACTTCTTGTTACTCTTACTCTTCCTTTGAAAGCTCCTCTTGTAGAAATTACTTCAGCAGCAACTCCCTTATCACTTTCAGAAATTAGTACTCTATCACTTGACAATACTTCTTGTGTCATTAGTGCTTTTTCAGAACCATTAACAATAAAGTAACCACCCATATCCATTGGGTCTTCTCCAGCTCCAACTAATTCTTCTTCATTCATTTCAGCAAGCCAACATTTAGCAGATTTAACCATTAGTGGAAGATCTCCAATAAAAGTTCTTCTAGCGTCCTGTTCAACATCTCTTCTATAAAGTCTCATTGTCAAATACAATGGACCTGCATAAGTTCTATTTCTCAATCGAGCTTCCATTGGTAAAAATTGTTCTCTAGGAGAACCATCAGCTTCAATTATTTTTGGTTTTTCAACTTCAATATTACTTAATTCAATTTTAACTTCTTCAATTTTTGGAACAATATCCTTGTTTTCTTCAACAATATCTTGTAATTTAGTATCAACAAATTGATTAAAAGATTCAATTTCCATTTGTGCAATTCTTTTACTTTTTAAATAAGAATCAATTAATTCCCAACCAAGTTCAGCCATTAAACAACCCTCCGATAATAAGTAGTTTGTCCAGCTGTTAAAGAATCTCTAATAATTTTTACAACATCTCCCCTATCTGCCTTCAAAATTTTTACAGCAGGATCAAGTTTAGAAATTTTTGGCAAAGAAGCTTTTTTTATTCCTAGTTCATTCATTAATTCGTCGGCTTTCTCTTTCCTGATAAGTACATGTTCAGGAACTAAATAGTGTCTTTTTTCATCAGCCAACCAATCACCAGGCAATTCTTTTAGAATTTTGTAAAGTTAAGTCAAGGAAAATTTTTTTCAAATAAAAAAATAACCCTAAAGTACTCAAGCTCACCACAAAATTTCAAAGCGAAAACAATCGCTAAATTGTAATCAATTTTTGCTTGCAAAGCTTTAAAAGTGTTGCTACAAAAGTTCCAAAAAAGCTGATTTTTGTAAGTTTGAATAATTTTTTGAATTATTTGAATTCATTCAACTTTTCCAAGTATTTTTTCTCAATTTCTTTAATAGGGCGCCTTACATTACTTCCTTCATGAGGCAAGTGCCAATAATTTATTCTACCTTCACCAGGTTGCCAACAAAAAACAATATCTCTATTATCTAAACTAGAATAAAAATCCACTTCCAAATTATCTAACTTTCTAACAACACAACCCTGCTTTATTAACTCTCCAAGCAAAGAATAAAGCTCTAAACTTTTTTCATGAAAATTTTTGTTCAACTCAACTTCTAATAAATAGTTTTCTAATTTTTCTTCATCAAATTCTATTTTAGTATTATCTAATAATTCCAACTCATCTCTTAATTGCATAATTCGATTAATTTTACCTTTAATTTTTGGAACCATCTCATTAGCTTCATGCAACGAAAAATAAACCTTTGACATAAAAAAATTCACAAGCTTCTTTTTAAAAAGCTAATTGAGAAAAAGAATTTTGTTGTTTAAGGGTTATTTTTTTTAAAATAATTTAACTAATTTTTAAGCTTAATCCATTTCCTTCATTATAAAGTGATTCTATTTCATCCGAACTTAATGCTCTATCCCAAAACGCAGCTTCGCTAATTAGTCCACTTAGACCACCCCAACTAGTATTTCTTCCCCCAAAGAAGAGTATGTCTCCACTTTCACTTTGACTGGCTCCAACAGACTGATTTATTATTGGTAAAGTGTTAACATAATTTTTAAGTTCACCAGTTGCCGAATCATAAGTTATTACAACGTGATACCAAATATCTATGTTACTAAAACAATAATCGCCTGGGCAAGAAACAGATGGCCCCCAATGCTCCGAACCAAATGGTTTTATAAAAAATTGAGAGTTATTTCCAAAACCAAGCATTGATAATGGGCTAGAAGTAGAATCACTGCTTCTATAAATAAGCTCTTGGTGTCCAGTTACAGATCTTTTACTCCAAATTTGATATGTAAAACTATTTTGTTTTGGTATATCAATCATTACTCTTTTATAATTGGATGTATTTCTTGGATCAACATCTACTGCGCCTTCAATTAAACCACCACTAGCAAATACTGCCCCGTCAATTAATTCCCCATTATACCCATTTCCTGAATTATCATAAGCGGTCGTTCCGCTCGTTTCATCAAGTGGCCAATATCCAACCAAACCACTTCTTAATTGGGTTATGGCCGGATCAATTTCATCTTCAGATGCTTCGCTTGTCGTTCCACCCAGTAGTTGGTTTTCGTTTGGATTTGTATAATTTTGACAAGGGATTGATACACTTTCGTATGTTTGTTTTTTTGTTAATCCATTTGTTGTGGTGTATGTTATTGTTATGTTTTGTGTGGCTACTTTTTGTCCTTCTTCACAAGTTGTGCTGGATTCTATTTTTATTAATCTTTCTTGTCCGAGGTTTATTGTATTGTTTGTTGTGAAGGGTGTGTCTTCTCCATTAATAGAAATATTATCTATTGTTATGTTTCCAACTTCGTTTGATTTTATTTCTAACAAATAGTTTCCGTCTGTTGAAACTAAATAATCGTTTAAAGCAAGTGTTTGTGTTTTATAATTTATTTGGTTGCTTGTTCCAGAAATATCTCCTCCAGAACCCATTAAAGTTATTAGTAAACCAACAACAATTAATGCAACAACCACAACAATTGCAATAATAACCAAATATTCAATCGTTCCTTGTGCTTTTTTTTCAAAAATTTTTTTTGCCATCACAAATTGTTTCTCTTTTTTATTTAAATTTGTTTCGCTATTAAATTGTTTTATGAAAAACAAACCAGAACTTCTTACAGGAATAGCAAATTTTACAACCGCGATTGTAGCAGTGAAAAATGGAGCTGATGCTGTTTATTTTGGAATCAAAGGTTTCAATATGCGTGACCTTGGAACAAACTTTACTTTAAATGAATTAAAAAAATTAATGAATTATTTGCATGAAAATAAAGTGAAAGGATATTTAGCATTAAATACAACAACTTTTGATGAAGAATTAAAAAAAATAGAACAAATTTTAAAAAAAGCAAAAGAAGCAAAAGTAGATGCAGTAATTTCTTCTGATTTAGGAGTAATGTATTTAGTAAAAAAATATAAATTAGAATTACACGTTTCAACACAAGCATCAATAGCAAACACATTAGCATTAGAACAATACAAAAAATTGGGTGCAAAAAGAGTTGTGCTTGCACGCGAACTTTCGCTTGAGCAAATAAAAAAAATTGTTTCAAAAGCAAACAAATTGAAAATGGGAATAGAAGTTTTTATTCACGGAGCAATGTGCATAAGCATTTCAGGAAGATGTTTTTTATCGCACGAATTATTTGGAAGAAGCGCTAATAGGGGGCAATGCTTACAACCTTGCAGGCGCCCATTTTTCCTTGAGGAAAAATCCGCGCGCGGGAATGCTTCGCAGAGAGCCTTTTTCCTTGATGGTGATAAACCAAATTTTGAAAAAAAAGAAGTTGAAATTTTTGGAAACACAATTCTTTCAGCAAAAGATTTGAAAACAATTGACTTCTTAGACAAAATAATTAGTGCTGGAGTTTGTGCTTTGAAAATTGAAGGAAGAACAAAACCAAGTGATTATGTTTCTTATGTAACAAGAGTTTACAGAGAAGGAATTGATTCAGTTGCAAGCAAAACATTCACTAAAGAAAAAATTGCTAATTGGAACACAGAGCTTGGGAAAGTGTATAATAGAAAATTCTCAACAGGCTTCTACCTCTCAAAACCAACAGAAAAAGATATTACTGATATTCAAGGAAGCAATCAAAAGCAAAAAAGAGTCCAGGTTGGAATTGTTAGAAAGTATTATGCGAAAATAAATGTTGCAGAAGTTCGTGTCCTTGCACCTGTGCAAATTGGTGATTCATTAATTATTGAAGGAGTAACAACTTTTTTAGAGCAGAAATTAGAGTCAATGCAAACAGAACATAAAGAAAGAACAAGTGCAAAAAAAGGCGACATGGTTGGAATCAAAGTAAAAGAAAGAGTTAGAATAAATGATAATGTTTTCAAATTAGTTGAGAATAAATAATTTTTTGCTTTTAATAGTTAAACAAGAATTAAATACTTCTCTTTCCTCTTAAAATAATGCAATACAATGATGATCAAATTAGAATGTTAGAATTGCTTGGACATGAAGAGAATGTTTGTTTGATGGTTGCTCCTTCTTTTGTAGTTGATTTTGATTACAAAACATTTGTTCCAAAAATGAAAGCAATAGGTTTTGATGTAGTAACAGAACTAACTTTTGGAGCAAAAATAGTTAATGAGCTTTACCATAAATATATTTCGGAAAATAAATCAAAGCAGGAAAAGTTCATTTCTTCTGTTTGTCCAGCAAGTGTTAATTTGATTAAAGCAAAACATCCAGACTTAGTAAAATATTTGTTACCTTTTGATTCGCCAATGATAGTAATGGCAAAAATTTTGAAGAAAGAATATCCAAAAAACAAAATAGTTTTTTTAGCACCATGTGTGGCAAAAAAAGTTGAAGCAAAAAATTCTCGTTTAATTGATTGTGTTATAACTTTTAAAGAAATGAAAAAAGTGCTTTTGAAAGAAAGAATAAGAGTCAAAAAAGTTTCTCACAAATTTGATTCATTTTACAATGATTATACAAAAATTTATCCTCTTGCTGGAGGCTTGGCAAAAACCTTGCATGCAAAAGATATTTTGAACGAAAATGAAATAATTTCAAGTGATGGAATTAACAAACTCAACTCAATAACGAAAAAATACCCCAACAAAATATTTTATGATATTTTATTTTGTGATGGTGGTTGTATTGGTGGAAATGGAGTTGCTTCAAACATACCAATTTTTATGAGAAAATATTCTGTTTTAGGTTATAGAAAAAGTGCAAAGAAAGAAAAAATTGGTGAAAGAAAAGGATTAGAGAAATATACTAAAGGATTGAATTTTGAAAAGCAATTCTAATTTTTAACACTTTCTTATTCCAAATTCAGTAGATACTATGATTTACCACATTGTTACAACCCCTGAGTGCAATTTGTGCTGTGCTTATTGTTGTGAAAAAGCTTTTGATGAACCAGAGTCGGATATTAAATTTGAAAATGTTCCAACCGCCCCCAATTATATGCCTGGGCAATTAGCAAAATTTTTTTCAAAAGATAATGATAAACCAATAAGTGTTATTTTTTATGGTGGAGAACCATTGCTTAACATTCCATTTATTGAAAGTATAATGTCTTCGAAACAAATACTTGGAATTGTTGACAATTTTTTAATTCAAACAAATGGAACTTTGTTAGATAAATTAGATAAAAAATTTGTAAATAAATTTCATACTATTTTGGTTTCAATTGATGGTGATAAAGAAACCACTAATAAGAATAGAAATGAAGGCACTTATGAAAAAGTAATTTCTAATTTAAAATTAATTAAAAAAAATGGTTTTAATGGAGAGGTAATTGCTCGAATGGCGGTAGAAGAACCAACCAATTTTTACAAAGACATTACTTTTCTCGTGGAAAACACAGAGTTTCCTTTCAATAGTGTTCATTGGCAATTGGATGCGAATATGTGGCATGATTATGAGAAAAGAAACTTCTCAAAATGGAGCATAGAATACAACAAAGACATAACAAAATTAGCTGAATATTGGTTAAATGAAGCAAAAAAAGGGCATTTATTGCGTTTTTACCCTTTCATTGGTGTTCTAAATACAATTCTATTTGGCAAGGCCTACTCATTAAGATGTGGCTCAGGGGTTGGAAATTTTACTATTCTTCCTAATGGAAGAATTAGTGCTTGTCCAATAATGCAAGGCATTAGAGAAAAATATTTGGGTGACATAAAACACACTTTACCAAACACTCTTCCGAATAAATTGAAAATACAAGAACCTTGTCTTTCATGTTCTGATTATGCTCTTTGTGGCGGCAGATGTTTGTACTCAAATCATTATCCAACATGGCCAAAAAAAGGAATTGAAGAAGTTTGTGTAACAATAAAACACCTTTTGAGAGAAATGGAAAGAATTGCTCCAGAAGTTCAAAAACTTTTAGATAAAAAAATAATTAATGAAAAAGATTTAGACTTTTTAAAATATAATTGCTGCGAAATTATTCCATAATTTCGCTTTATTATATTTCCTCGGGAAAATATAATTGCGCCGAAATAATTCCTTGATTATTTCATCTTTCTCAATGTTCTCTTGAACATTTTGATGCGCTGAAATAATTCCTTAAATAAATTTGATTATTTCGTTTAATTTCTTTTTTGTCCTTTTTAATTTTTTGAAACCTTTTTTTGGAAAACCAATTATTAAGCTACAAACTAGTTCTTCATCATTTTTTGCATTCAAAATTGTCTTTAGTTTGGGTTCAATTTGTGGTCCATTAAAACTTCCAATCCAGCAAGTGCCTAATCCAAACTCTTGTGCACAAAGCATAATATTTTGTGCAGCACAAGAAATGCTTGCAATATCGTTAGGGCAGGTGTGTGCTTCTTCTTTTTTGCTTTTTTTTCTAAATATAAAAATTAAATTTTGGGATCCTCCTAAATCAGAATAAAAACTCAAAATAATGTTTTTGATTTTATTTTCTTTTTTTTCAATGTCTTCCTTGAAAATTTCTAATGTTGATTTTAATAATTCTGATATTTGATTTCTTTTATTTTTATTATCTATGCAATAAAAAATCCAAGGTTGTCTATTTCCTGCTGAAGGTGCCATTGTGGCCAGTTTGACTAATTTTTTGATTGTACTTTTTGGAATTTTCTTTTTTTCAAAAGCTCTGACACTATGCCTATTTTGAACAGCTTTTATTAGTTGCATACTCTAGTTAAGCTCCCGCAGTTTTTTAATCTTCGCAAAAAAGAATTGTTGTGTGTTATTATCTTGTGGATAAAGTCTAACACAATTTTTACTAAATTTGTTTGGTCGGATTTTGATTCCTTCTAAATTAACATTCATTATTTTGGCGTTTCTTTTTTTCAATAAAAAATTTACAACATCTTCATTTTCTTCTTTTGCAAAAGAGCAAGTGGCATAAATCATTTCTCCGCCTTCCTTTAACAAATCAAAACAATGTAAAATTAATTCTTTTTGTGCTTTTGATTTCCTTTCAACAAGGGCTTGTGACCATCCTTTAAGAGCATCTCTTTTCTTTCGCACTAATCCTTCACTTGAACAAGGAGCATCTAATAAAATTTTGTCAAATTTTTCTTTTATATTTCTCACATCAACTCTTCTAACCTCAACATTATCTAAATTATATTTAGCTTTGTTATGTAGCAATGCAGTTATTCTTGTGCTATTAACATCGCATGCAATAACTTTTTTGGCAAAATTACTTAATTGAATAGTTTTCATTCCTGGTGCGGCACAAGCATCTAGCACAGCATCCTCTTTTCCAACACCTAAAGCAATGGCAGGTAGCATTGCTGCCTTCTCTTGTAATGCAATCTCCCCTTGGGTAAATTCTTCTAATTCTGAAGGTTTTTCCATTTCTATTTCAAAAGCTTGCTTAGAAAAAGAGTATTTCCCAAAAACAATGTCTTTTTCTTCAATTTTTTTGTAAATTTCATCAATTTGACATTTGTTGGTGTTTATCCAAGCACTTTTGGGTTGTTTTTTCTTTATTGTTTCAAAAAAATCTTGCCATTCATTTCCTAAAAAAGCAGAGTATTTGTCAATAAATTCTTGCGGAAAATAGGTTTTCTTCATAGAGAGCTTTCAAAAATTCTTTTTTTAAATGATTGTTTTCAAAGAATAGGTATGGTTTCAATTGACGAGTTAAAATTAGATTATGAAAGACAATCAAGAATACTTGACAACTTGAAAAAGAATTATGAAAGAAGAAAGAAACTCAACTTAACAGATCCTGCTTATGAAAGACAAATTCTAGCAGATATTAGAAAAGTAGAATCAGATTTGTCAGCATTAGCAAGACAAATGCGTTCAATCCAATCAGAACAAATAAGAAAAAAAATAATTAATGAATCAAAATAATTACTTTCTAATAAATATTTTTTTATTTAACACTAACTTTCTTATTTAAATAATAAATTCATTTTCAAAAAAGTATTTTTTTGGAATTATTTTTTTATTTCTTTTTTCTTTTTTGGATCCTGTCTAAAATAAATAAAAGCCAAAACTAATAGCGCAGCATAGACCAGAGTTAGCAATAAAGCAAGTGCTAATTCTGAAGTCATTATGATATCCATCAAAAGAAATTAGAAAAACTAATATTTAAACATTTGTTATTCTAATAAAATTTGTTTATTTTGAAAACTTATTTATTTTGCATTTTTATTTTCGCTTTTCATTATACGCATTCAAAAATATTTGTTGAGTTGTTTTTGGTAACCAAATAGCACTACTTCTAACATTTTTAACTAATTCGTCTTCCCAAGCATATTTTTTTCCGCTTTGTCCACGCCAATCATACTCTTCTTTGAAAGCCAAATATTTTGCATCAACTAGTGTGGGCTTCAAGCCATCAATAATCCAATTTGGAGCACTTGCCTCTAAATGAACAACACCTTTATTGTGCATGTCAGCTAAGTATTCGCCCATATTTCGTGCAACTTTGATTGCGTCAATTGTGTTTGCATTGGCTAACCATTTGTTTAATTGCATTCCTTTTACAGCTTGACTAACAAAATAAAAATTTCCGTCACCAGTTTTTATTCTTCCTAATGGGACTTCAAACCTAATTTTTTTTCTTAAAACTTTTTCAAGGACAATAATTAAACTTCTTTGTCCATTTTTCACACCAAATTTACTAAAAGGATAAGGCTTCCAATTATCTGGTTTTACAACAATTTTTTTTCCATTAGGTAATTCAAAAAAAGTTGCGCCAGCATTATTTCCAACTAATTTCCACTTACTTATTGGAGATAATTTTTTTCTAAAATAAACTCTTGTAGAAGCAATAGTAATTGCTTCATAAAAACCAAGATTTCCAATCTTTTTTGCAACGAATTTTGCTCTTGACCTTTTGTTTCGAAAAATATCTTTTTTCTTAGGCATAAATAAGATTGTGTTTTGAAAGTTATTAAATGTTGATAAATTGACTAATTCACGCCCTGACCGGGGCTCGAACCCGAGTCGCACCCGAACCGCCCCTTTCTTTTAGGAAAAGAAAGGTGTAGGGTAGCCCAAAGAAAACTTTGGATTTCCTACCTCGCTTGCGCGAGTTGACAGGGGTGCATCCTAACCACTAGACTATCAGGGCAACGGCATTCCGTTGCATTGAATCGGACACCTTTGGTGTCTTCTTCATTTCATTCGGAACAATTTGGTATTATTTTATCTTTGTTTGATAAAGCTTTTCCCATGTATCAAATGTTATTAAAGAAAATTTAACTAAGAAGTTTTAAAAAGCTCACTTATTTTGCAAAATCTATTCCAATTAAATTGCTTATGAAAAAGCCCATCTAAATTATTCCAAATGTTGTGAGTATTAACCAAGCACCAATTGCAAGCATTATTATTCCAGCAATCAAATGTAATTTTTTTAAGTTTCTTCCTCTCCATTCTTCCATGTCATGCACTTGAGCAAAACCAAAGTAAGTTATGAAAGTTATTGCTAGCATTGGTGAAATAAAAATTATCATGTAAATTAACAAATAAGGAAGTGCATTTAACAAACCAATTTGTGACATTATCCCACTGAAAATAAAATATGGTCCAGCAGTGCAAGGGGTTAAGAAAAATGAAACAATTAAACCAACAATAAAAGCTCCTTTTGGTGAAGTAGTTCCATTAATTATTGCTTTCATTCTTGGACGCCATTTTTGTGGAACTTCCATTATGAACCCTCCGCCACCATAATTAAAATAATCTTTAATATTTAGTAATCCTAAAATTATTGCTAAAATTGCAATAATTATCATGAATGCATAACCAAATGTGTTTGACACAAAAGAAAATAATTCAACTAAAAATAACCCAAAAATAAAATACATTATGAAAATTGCTAAAGTAAAAAGCAAACCAGCTTTCAAAGCTTTTCCTTTTTTTTCAGGGAATCTTGTTAAGATTGCTGTCATCAAAATTATTAGCACAGCTAATTCACAAGGATTTACAGCATCAACTAATGCTAATGACAAAACATAAAAAATATTTATCTCGTTTTCTTCATTTCCATTATTTGTGCTTGTTAGTAATTCTTTTTTTTCAGTAAAACTTTTGAAATCATTTTCTAAATTATTAATTGCTTGATCCCTTCCCAAGTAATATTTGTCTGCAAGAAAAATTATTGGAACATAATTTCTTTCATTAAGGGGAACATTGTAAATATCATATAATTTCATTAACAATTCAGTTTCTTCATTTGGATACAATCTATAAACAATTACATTATCATATTCTGGCTCTATTCCTTGCAACCAAGCATCAACTGCTGCACAATTTGGACAAGTTTCTGTTTTAAAAAAAACAACAGATGTTTTGTCTCCACTTTGTAAATTAATTTCGTCTATTGTTAGGGCACTAACAAAACCAACTAATAAAAGCAAAAATAGTGCGAAAATTATTTTCTTCATTCTATCAACTCAATGTAAATTAACTTATTAAACCTTTTTTATGAATAAAAAATCATTTCTTCATTTTTGAATAATTACTTTTTTCTATTCTAATTGCTTTTCCATTTACTAAGGCGTCAGTAATTTTTTTTCTTGCATCTTTCAGCACACGAAAATAGGTTGGTTGGCTTACATTCATTTTTTTTGCAGCTTCTTCTTGCCCTAATTCTTCAATATTTTGTAATCTTAGTGCTTCAAGTTCTTCAAAAGAAAGAACAACTTCTTCAAGTTCACGTAAGGGTATTCCTTGTGGCTTGAAGTAAGTTATTCCTGGTTCAAAAGCAATTCTTCGCATCATTCTTGGTCTGGGCATTTCATAATCACGCTTTTATTTTATTTATTCTTTGCTTTCTGTATTTCCTACTTGTCTAAATCCTTGTCCTCTTCCAAAACCTCTTCCGAAGCCTCGTCCACAGCCAAAGCCTCTTCCATATATTGGTTCTGCTTTGCCTTCTTTATTACAAGGGCCTAGTTTTCTTCCTGTCATTGGACCTTTTCCTTGTGGTCCTGTTCCATCTCTTCCTGGCATAATTTTCGCCTCCTTTTTAATTAATTTCTTGTAAGCTTAATTTACTTACACTTTCCTTTTTTTCTTCCTGTCATTGGACCTTTTCCTTCTGGTCCTGTTTTATCTCCTCTTGGCATAATATTTCTCCCGAACCGCAAAATTGGTTCACACTTTTGGGCACTTTCAGTAACCCTTATATTGAATTATAATTCAATATTAGTAATGAATTATTATTCATAACTCTATTTAAAGCTTTTGTTTGAGTTATGTATAAATTAATTATTTTTTTACAAAAGTATTTGAATATTTGCAAGTTATTTTTTGTTATGAAGGTAATTCAAATTGATGTTGGCGGTTTTGATAATAATTTTTCTTATTTAGTTGTTGGAGAAAATAATGAAGCAATATTAATTGATGCTACTGGAAACAAAGAAGCTATTGAAGAAGAAATTCAAAAAAACAATTTGAAAGTAACATTACAACTAATTACTCACAGACATCCAGATCATACAGAATTTGTTCCTTATTTCAAATCAAAAGGAATTCCTTTTTTGCAATATGAAGATTTCTTAAAAGAGCGAGGATTCATGGTTGGTTCATTATTGGTTAAAGTAATTTTTACCCCTGGACACACCTCAGATTCTGTTTGCTTTTTAATTGAAAATAATTTGTTTACTGGTGATACTTTATTTGTGAAAGGAGTTGGCACAACTAATTATGGTGGTAATGAAGAAAAGCTAGAAGAATCTTTAAATTTATTAGAAACTCTTGATTCAAAAATAAAAATGTGGCCAGGGCATAATTATGGTGGGAAAAATTCTTTGCTTGGGAAAGCTCTTAGGAATTCCCATGTGAAACCTAACAAAGAATTTTTGAAAGATTTACACAAAAGAATTAGTGATTATGAAAATAAAAAATAATTTTCATTAGATTAATTCAAAAAAGTTTATTCCAAAAAGGTTATTGCGAACATTAATGCAATTCCAATTAAAATGAAAACTAATTGTAAAATAGATTCTTTCAATTTTGGATTTTTATGCAATTCAGGAATCAAATCAGTTCCTGCAATATAAATAAAACCACCAGCAGTAATTGCAACTAATATTGGAATAGCTCCTTCAACGAATGAATTAAACACTAGAGTAAATATTGCTCCTGCAAAAGCTGTTAAAGAAATTAAAAAATTTGCCAGCAATGCTTTCTTTTTTGAAAAGCCACCTTTTAGTAATACTCCAAAATCACCAATTTCTTGGGGTATTTCATGTAAAAATATGGCTATTGCTGCAACAAAACCCAGTTCTGCACTTAACAAAAAGGCCCCAGCTAACAAAATACCATCTAAAAAATTATGAAAAGTATCCCCCACTAAATTCATATAGGAAAAGCATAGGTGTTGGTGTTCTGAATGATGGCAGTGGTGCCAGAAAACAAATTTTTCTAAAATGAAGAATAAAATTATTCCAGTTAAAATAAAAATTGACATTTCAGCAATAATACCCTCTTCAGCCAATTCAGGAATTAAATGAATAAATGCTCCGCCAAGCAATGCTCCTATAGATAATGAAACCAGTAAATTTAGATAATTATCAATTTTTTTTATGGAAATTGTTATTGCCCCAACAAGCGAAGCTAGTGAAATAATTAATAATGTTAAAAATAATTCAATAAGCATAATTAATTCACACAACGCTATTTTTTATTCCTTTGTATTTTAGAAATTCCAGCAATTATTAATCCACTTTCAGCAGTAATTAATTGGTTAATACTAAATATTGCAATTAAAGAAAAAGGCACAATTGATAATGTGAATAAAGCAAAAACGCTTGTGCTTAGTAATAAAACTTTTGCTAAAGAAGCAATAATTCCTGAAACAAAATAATTCTTTTTATTTTCCAAAAATAACTTTTTTACTCCAAAAATAATTAGCAAATTACTTGCCCAAATAAAGGGCACCATTAGCAAAACAAATTGTGTTAGCTCCGCAAATAAAAATCCAGTCGCAATAACTCCTAATGAAGGAACAAATGCTAAAAAAAACATTTTTTTCATTGAATGATTTAAAGCACTTTTTATTAGCAAAGCATTTACAATGGTTCCAACAATTAGTTGATTAGTGTGAAATAAAGGCAAAGCAAATAATATTGTTGCATACAAAGTTATTTCAAAAAATTCATTTAAATTTTTGTTTTGGAAAACAAAAAAATTTCTTTCCTTAGACACAAAAATATTTTCAAAAAGCATAAAAGATAATATACTTTAGACAATTTAATTGTTTTGTAAAATTTTTAAGCAATTATTAGTTTCCCTTTTGGTTTTGCTTGTTCTTGTAGTGCTTGTATTTTTTCAAAACTAATCTCTTGTCCTACTGAGAATTCTTCTTTTGTTGATTCAGAAACCATTAGAACAACTTGTGCTCCTCTGTGATTGCAACAATTTTCTCCATAATTACTTTCAACGCTAATTATTTTTTTCTCAGTCCCTGGAACAAACATTTCTTTTGCAACAGCTCCTTCAATTAGCTTTCCAATTACACAAGTTCCTTCGGTTCCGAAAAAGCAATCAGATTTTAGTACTTTAATTCTTCCTTTTGCAGCAACTTGTGCAACAGAATCCGAACCACTAAATGTCATTGTTATTAAACTCATCATCATCCCTCTCTTAATTCCTGTAAAGGCATCTTACTTAAGTGCAAGTTGACTAATATTGCTTGTTCTTATTGAAAACAAACCACTACTTGTCAATTACTTTGAAATCCAAACAATTTTGTTCAAGTCCTACTCAAACAATTTCTAATTGAATTTTTCTAAAAACAGCTGTGTTGAGAGCTGTTCGGTGTAATTTTACACTTCTTCATTTATTAATGCTTATTTTATATTTAAATGTTTTTATGAAATTAAGGGAATTCCCCATAACAAGGAAATGATCCGCAAATTTCATTTGCTGAATTATAAAAATAAATTGGAACATTATGTTTGCAAATCTCTACAGAGTCTCCGATATCAACCCAAAAATTTACAATGTATTGGTTTCCATTATCCCAAAGAACTTTGATATTACATTCCCCTGGATTATTAGTTGGTTCATACACCTGTGCTTGCAAATTATCAAAACCATTAGTGCCTCCGATTAAATCAATCGTTGAGGATTCTTGGCAGTTATTCATATATGCTGTGCAGAATGCATCCAAGTTTCCTCCAATTTGAAGTGGTTGGGGCACACTAGAATCAATGCAATATCCGGAGTCACAAATTGCCGCAGCATCTGAATCATTAGTTAAGCAATCAGAATCAGTAATACAATCACAATCATTATCATTTTGGTATATGCATCCTTCATGACAGGTGTTATCATTACTTACACAAGTTATTTCCCATTCACAATTTTGGGACTCTTCTGGCTTATTTTCAGTTGTTCCACAATTTGCTAAATCTAAGCATGTTCTTGTTTTGATTCCTCCGACACAGCCATAGGAATTGCATTTTGCGCCTTCGCAATAACTCCATTCTGTACAACTCCAATCTTCAGTGCAAGTTGATACACTATCACAACTTCGCTCAATTTCTTCTTCTGAATTATATCCACAATCAACTATTTTTTGACAATTCCTTGTTTGTTTTCCAACAACACAATCACTCCAACCAGTGCAAATCCAAGTTTCTTCACATTCTTCTGGCTCTTCAGTTAAATGAGTTTCATTATTTGGCAAAGCATTTTCATCATCAGCTTGTTCTGGCATGTCATTTGGATTATCGTTTTTTGTATTAGAATTTGTGTTGATATTTATTGCTTTTGTTTCAGCCTTTCCTTCTATTACTCCACAAATTAATTTCATTTGACTTGTTTCAAAAAGAGTAGTTAATTTTACTTCAGCCCCCTCAAAAATAATTTTGTAATAATCTGCTAAAGAAATATTTTGATCACAATTACTCTCCCAAAAATCTCTTTCTTCTCTAAAATCATCTTCAGACAATTTTTTTATACTCTTAAATTCAACATCAGGATTTTCTTCAATAAAATTATTTATTGTTGAATTTTGTTTTGCTATTTCTTCTGGACTAGAGCAACCAAAAAGTAAAAGCAATAATAAAACTAACAACACAACAAAAAATACTTTTTTCATCCTTAGAAATAGTGTTTTGGGGTATTTATAGCTTAGTTTTTGAGTATGTTTTTTATTCTCCTTTGAAGCATATTATTTTATGAAATCAAAAAATTTTCCTAAAAGACAAACGAAAAGACAAAAAAAAGCAAATCCAAAAATTGTTGGTTTGGAGAAAAAGAAAAGAGAAGGTTTTATTTCAAGTTTATTTTCTCGTGGCTTTTATGCAGAAAATGTTCGTGTCTCACCCACAGGAACAATAAAGCCTGTTCAAGTAACAGATTCTTTTGCAAAATTATTGAAAAAGCACCCTGATTTTCCAAAAAGGATTTCTGAATTATTTTCTCAAGCAAAATTAAGAGGAAGTGTTAATGGAAAATATTTTAATTTAAAATATTTTGATCCAAAAGATGAATCAGCACATCATGATGCATTGTTCATAACTATAATTGGTGGGAAAAAGTTTTTTGTTAAAAATGTTAAAGTATTGGGTTATCCTGCTGATGCAGTATCACAATTCATTACACATGATTTGATGGCTAAAGCACAAGGGCACTTAAGAAAATTTAATGCAAGGGTGTTGCAATATGAGTATGCTTGGAATAGAAAAGATTCTTCAATGGTTATTGCAAGGTTTGAAGAAGGAATAATTTTAGAAAAATTAATAAAAAACAAAACAATTTCTACAAGTGGTTCAGTGTATAAAAGATTTTTAAAAGTTGAAAGAATTGTGCGAGAAGTTTTTGGAGCAAGAGATTTTACTACAAGAAATGTTTTGTATAATAGAAAAACTGGTGAATTAATTTTGATTGATTTAATGCCCAGTGTTCCAAACGAACCACGTTATTTATATTTAGAACCAAAAAGCAAAAAATAAGTTCTTTTAGATTTTTTTGTTTAAAAAAATCCCCCCTCCCAGAGTTGCACCGGGGATCTCTCGGTAGCCGCTTCCGATCGGCTGGTCCGGAACACGCTTTGTGCTATTTACACTAGCACTTTAGAGAATTCCTTTTTTTACCAGTTTGAACCGAATGCTTGTATCAGATTGCTCTAAAATCTTTAAATCACCAAATTTTCTTTTGGTAACCTAGCTTTTCTTTCCTAAAGAAAAGCAGGAACTACAGCCAAGCGTTCTAGCTACTAAACTAAGGGGGGAACTGCCCAGCCAGTTCACATCTGGGAGCGATTGCTTTTTGCAATCCCTCTTCCTCACTTTCGTTCGGAACACGGACTTTTTCCTTTCGGATTTCATCCTACTAAGAAATGGAAGTGAGAGTATTTTTAAAGTTTAGTTTTTTTGTTTTCTGGCTATTGAAAATAGCCAAATTCTTTTGCCGGCTTTAGCAAAGCCGTGGGGGTGTTTTTAAAGTTTAGTTTTTTGTTTTCTGGCATTTGCACTAGCAAATGTCAAATTCTTTTCGCCAGCCTTTATTAAAGGCAGTAGGCCAGATTATTGTAATAAACATTCCAGCAACGAAGAATAAAATAAAGCTATAATATCCTTCCAAAGTAAAAGCAAAGTATGCAAGTATTGCTAGTATTAAAGTTCCAAGTATTAATTGGTTGCAAGAATTTTTTATTTTCATTTTGTTGTGTCTATAAATCACAAAACCAAAGTAGTATCCTAAAACAGAGTAGCCAAGAGCAAATGTCTCTGGTAACAAAACAAGTGATGCGATAGAAACTATAAATAAAATAAATAATTCTTTTTCTTCTTTGAATTTTGTTATTTTTAAAGAAGATTTTTTGATTTTCTTTTCAAGCACAAGCATTAGTTTTCCAATAAAATAACCAATCAGCAATCCTGCAAAAACATCACTAATGTAATGCACTCCTAAATACAATCTAGAAATTGCAGTGAGCATCATTAAAATAAAAAGTAAAATTCTTTCTTTTGGATAAACCTTTTTTTCAAAAAAAGAATAAATTGTTCCAGCTAAAACAGAGTGTCCTGATGGCATTGATAATTGTGTGGGTGTTTTTTCTAAAACAATTAATCCTTCTGGACGAGGTCTAGCAATAATAAATTTTAATGCTCCTGAAATAAGAGAAGAAAATAATACAATTGATACCAGAGTAAAACTTTTTTTTTCTTTGCCTAACCAAAATAACCATGCTGCAATTAAAAGCCATAAAGCAGGGTGTCCAAAAAAAGTTATTGTTTGAAAAAATAAGTTAAAAGTTGGCATAAATGTTTGTAAAAATTGATTGACAAGTAATTCTCCAACAAATAATTCTCCAATCATTTAAACACTTTTTAATTTTCTAAAAATTATTTTATTTTATACTGGTTTAGGTTTCGCAAATTATTCCTTTGCTGAATTTTTCTTTGCTCTTTTTAATGTTGGGATATCTGCTTGATAATATTCAACTAACAAACCACATGTGTTAATTGCTTTTTTTGTTGCGTAAATTTTACACATTTGCATTAACTCTTTTTGAACTGGTCCAGCAAATTTATCTAATTTGATGATTTCATTTATTACTTTGCTAACTGTTCTTGAATTTACTTCTTCAATTGCTTTTCCAACATCGCCCTTATCTAATTTTAGCTCAGCAATTGCTTTATCCACTTTATCTAATTCAATAACTTTTCTCAAATTATCTTCTATTTTTCCATCCACACTATATGTTAAGCTAGCCAAAAATTCTGCTATTACTAAAGGCTCTGTTAATTCTGTTATAGTTATTTTTTTGATTGCCTTCCAATCTTTATAATTTGCGATTAATTGTATTTGTTCTTCCATTGAATCACCCTTATCTTTTTAACAAAATTATGTTTGAATTGTTTATAAAACTTGTTTTAATTTTTATTGGGGTAATGGGTTTTGAATATTATCTATTAAATATGGATATGTTGTGTCTTCTTGAATTTGCCAAATAGTGTCAAAATCCCAGCTTCCATTAGTAAATGTTGATTGTGTTTTCATCTCAGATGTTGTTTTTCCTTCTCCGAGTGCTGATGTGTCTAAGTTTGATGTTGTAACATTCCAATATGAATTTGTTGCTGTTCCTAAAATATTATTTCCAACTAATCCGCCAACATTACTAACTCCACTTGCTTCTCCAATGGAATAAGAATAATTAATTGTTCCACCTGTTGTTGAGCCAATCAACCCACCAACACTACTGCCACTGGCAGTTATATTTCCAGTGGAATAAGAATTACTTATTGTTCCACCATCATTATAACCAAGTAAACCACCAATTTTGTCTTCTCCAAAGATATTCCCTGTTGAATATGATTTTGTTATTGAACCAGTTTCATTACGCCCACAAATTCCACCTATATTATCACCAGTTCCAGTAATATTTCCTGTTGAATAAGATAAAGTAATTGTCCCTCCATCAATGTACCCAGATATTCCTCCAATTTCATAAGTTCCAGTAATGTTTGCACTTGAATGTGAAGTTGTTATTGTACTAAAATTAAAACCGCTAATGCCTCCAATTTTATTATTTCCATTAATATTTCCAGAAACATTTGAATTACTTATTGTTGAATGATTTCTTCCAGAAATTCCGCCAATTCCACTACTTCCAGTGATATTTACATCAGTTAAACCAACATTAGAAATTGGGCCACTTGTCCAACCAAACATGCCAACATAAGTATTTGTTCGATTTATGTAAAGATTACTTATCTCAAAATTTTGTCCATCAAATGTTCCAGTAAAATATTCATCTCCATCTCCGATTGGTTCCCAACCTTCTCCATTATTCCAAGTGTTTGTAGATGAAGCATCAATATTGTTCATTAGTTGATAATTTGCACTTAAATCATCTCTGATTTTATTCAAATCACTAAGCGTACAAATTTGGATTGGATCTTCTGTTAAATCATAACAATCTTGTATTGTTGGTTGAGTATAATTTGGATTTTCTTGATTTATGTTTGTTGTACAATTAATAGTAACGTTTATTGGGTCTGTTGTTTTTGTTAAACCATTTCTTGTAGTGTAAGTGAATTGAAATGAACAAGTTCTAGAACTCTGCATACTAGAACAGGCACAATTGTTTGATAATTCTGTTAATATAAAACTACGAGCATTAAGTAAGTATTGATTTTCATAATAATTTTCTACTCCATCAATAGTAATTTTGGTTAAATTTATTCCATCTGTTCCTATTGAAGATAAAGCAATTACTAAAGAATTATCATCAGCAACTGCTTCTAAAATACTAATGCTCCCAGAACCAATTTTGGAACCAATTTTATTACTAGTGTTAGAAACACTTTCAGAATCAAATAAACTCAAAGATAATTGAACGACAAGTAAACCAATGACAATAATAATTGCAATAATTACTAAATATTCAATTGTTCCTTGTGCAATATTATTCAATTTTTTATTCATTATTAATGTTTGATTTTTTCTATTTAAATTAGTTTTGTTTTATTGAATTTTTATGAAATTGGATTCTTTAATAAATGATTTCAAAAAAAAGCAATATGGTTTTTTTGAACATTCAAGTATTCAGATTTGTGAGTGGAATAAGAAAGCTCTTCGCACTAATGGAAAAGAAAAATGTTACAAACAAGACTTTTATGGAGCTGACACTCTTTCTTGTCATCAAATTGCTCCCACAACTTTTTGGTGTAATAATGCTTGTATTTTTTGTTGGCGTCCAAAAGAATATATGTCGTTGCAAAAAAGAAAAGAAGTTAACCCTGAAAAAATGATTGAAAATTTAGTTAAAGAGAGAAAAAAATTATTACAAGGTTTTTATGGTTCGCTTGATAAAGAAGTTGTTGATAAATCAATGCAACAAAAACACTGGGCAATTTCATTGAGTGGAGAACCAACCCTTTACAAACACTTATCAAAATTAATTAAATTATTGAAAGCTCGCCCTGCAACAGAAACAGTTTTCTTAGTAACAAATGGACAAAACCCTAATGCTTTAATTAAATTATGGAAAGAAAATGCATTACCAACTCAATTATACGTTTCAATGCAAGCACCAAACGAAAAAATTTATAGAAAAATTTCTTGCAATACAGAAAAAAATGGTTGGAAGAATTATTTGAAGACACTTGCATTATTGAAGTTACTCCCAACACGAATAGTAATTCGTTTGACTTTGATAAAAGGAATGAATGATTCAGAAAAAGATTTGGAAGAGTTTGCTGAGCTTTTAGAAGTAGTAGAAGCAGATTTTGTTGAAATCAAAAGTTATATGTGGCTTGGTCTTTCGCGTAAAAGATTGAAAAAAGAAAATATGCCTACGCATTTTGAAGTTCAAGATTTTTCAAAGAAATTGTTAGAAAAAATGCCTTCTTATAAATTTGAGAGTGAGAAAGAAAATTCAAGAATTGTTTTGTTGAAGAATAAAAAATCAGAATACAAAACAAAAATTATTGATAGAGATTAAAGCTAATTTGATGGATATTTTTTAGTATATAAAAGTATTATAAATAACAATTCACTATTTATGAAAGAGCAAAATGCAGGTTGAAAGTTATTATAACAGAGAGGAACCTAAAGCAGGAAGTCCTTTACCAGATAAGAGAATAATTATTGGAATAGTTGTTGCAATAATAGTTATTTTATTAATTGCCTTATTGGCTTTTCCTTCACAAGGCACTAATAGAATAAAAATAACTAGTCCAGATCAAAATGATATTGCTTTTACAGGAAGCTTAACAATTAATGGAGAATTAGTTGATACTTTTTCTAATCCTGGAAGGCCAATAATAACTAATGCTGGACAAGATAGTTCTAGAAATATTACGCTTAGAATGGATGCTGGTGGAGTACAATTAAAACCAACTAATGTGGTGATAACAAACAGTGAGGGGGTAATTGTTGCAAACATTTCATCAGAATTTATTATAATTAATGAAGATGGTTCAGTAACTTTTACAGTTGATTTTGCTGATTTGGGAATTGACTCAGAGTTAGTTGATGGGAATTTTTTTGAATTTAATTTTGTTATTACTCTTGAATCAGAAGATGGTTCTGAAGTAATGACAATACAAATTCCTTATCAAATATTTTTTGAAGAATTTATTGGCACGGGTTGTTTGTTAGTAAATAAAGGATTTTTTTCTGATTCTACTCATGCTGGCTTATTAGAAGCTCCAATAAAATTAAGGGTTGCTTGTGAAACTTACTCTGATTTGAAAGCAAGTGTTCAATGGGGTAGTGAAAGAATTGGAAATGTAGAAATAATTTTTTCTAATGGAAAAGGTTCTTTGTTAACTCCTGATGAATTATCAGTTTATTCAGCCCCAAATATTGGTGATTATGAAGCAATAATTTATTATGTTCCTTTAGCAAATAAAAAAGGTGAAAAAGGAAAGTTTTCTGTTATATTAAAAATTGACAATTCTGAGCAAAAAATAAATTTTGAAGTAGCAAATGAAAATTTAGAACAATGTATAAAAATTGATGTTGTTGATGCAATAATAGAAAATGAAAATGATTCTGCAACAATAACAATTAATTCAAGTAAATGTCATTCAGAAAAAATAAATATTTTTTTGTGTAACAATGATGCTGGTTGTTCCGGAGGAGCAGAAGAAGGAATAATTGAACTAAACACATCAGCTTTTACTTTAACAAAATCTTCTCCAACAAAAACAATTACTATTAACAGAGTTGATTTGGCTGGAATTTATGGTTTAACAGTGCATGCTTCTTTGCCAGGAATAAACAAGACTTTTGTTGGGGAAAAAGAAATTTTTGTAAAACCAACAAATGAATTATTAGTTCCTGATAAATTTTCAATTTCTTTATTTGAAAGGGGTTCAAGAGATTCTATTAGAGTAATGAATAATGAATTATCTGAAGAAATAGAAATTGATTCAAGTATTTGTAATTTGTATGAAAGTTCACTAGGCGCAGAAATTGGTTCAGGTTTACCACTAACAGGAACGTTCACTAATTCAAAAAACTGGACTAATGATTTATACAACAATCCAGAAAGATATGCAGGAAATGGTTTATACCAATCAATGTTTTTCAAAACCATTCCTTATATTGATTCAGTTAGAAGCACAGCATATTCAACATCAATACAAGAAAATGAAAAAATAAAAAGAGCTTATTTAGAAGGAAAAGAATTTGATGGTTATATTAATGAAACATTAGATGAATTAAATGACGCGATAGAATCATTAAAAGAAGTTGAAGATTCACTTGGTGATTTGGATACTTCACAAAAAACTCAATTAGCAAGTCAAATACTAAGTTTGGTTACTAGCATTTCTGCACTATCTGCAGATGCAATAATACTATCAACTAATGTTGATACCGCAACTGCTGCAGTAACAAGTGCTACTAATTTGTCAGCATCATGTGCTCCGGCAATGGGAAGTTCATCATTATCACTAAAATCAATGTTGGTTGCAAATGGAACAACAAAAACTTATGCTGCTGATGTTACTCAACTTGTTGCCACTGCTAGTCAGTTGTATAGTTTGTATCAACAATTAGAAGCACTTACTGCAAAAAATAGTTCAATTGATGTAGAATCCGCTAGAGAAAATGCTGAGGAAACAAATGAAATGTTAATTGAGCTAAAAGATAATTTAACTTCTTTATCTGATTATTTGGATTTAGCTCTTGAATCAGCTGCAATAAATGATTTGTCAACATCTAGTAAAGAAGATTTTGAAGCTTATGAATACTTGCTTTTAGCAAAAAGTGATGCAGATAATGCACAAATGGTTTTAGATAATTCTCTAAAAAAACATTTAGAAACTTTAGATGATTTAACTACTTTGCAAGATGATTCCGAAGCATCTGAAGAAGAATTAATAATTGCAATAGCACAACTAATGCAACAAATATTAACACAAATAGGAGTGTTAGAAACAAAAGCCACAATAATACAAACAAGTTTAACAGAAGCACAAACAGAAATGGTTTTGGCAAAAGCAACAGCAATGTCTTATTTTGCTTCGTGTTGTAATGGTACATATTGTAATGCTGGTTGTATGTGTCCAATGTTCATTGCATCTTCTGAATTTGCGATTACTGCAATAGCTTCAGCCCAAAGTAATACAGTAGCAAATATAGCAAAAATAGCTAATCTATTATCAACACTAAATAATATTTATCAAGCCTGGGAATTATACAAAGCATTGAATGCAAATTATTTGAGTGATTTGATAAATGCTATGACAAAGTTTACAGAAATGACAGATGTGTTGTATGAATTACAACTAGGATTAGCAAATTTTAATACTAGTTTGGATGCTGCAATTGAAGCTGCAAAACATTTGTCGGAGTTAGAGAAACTTTCTAGTGATGCTTCAACTTATCTAGATTCTTTAAACATTCCAGCAGATTTTGGAGAATATGATAAAGAAAAATTAGTTGGAATGATTGGAACATTAATTAGTAATGGTTTTGTGAATGGAGCATATGATGGGGGAGTTTATACTACAGAAAACACTATGCAAGGATTATATGTTTCTGTATTTGGTAACCTTGAAGAAAACAAAAATAAAAAAAATAATTTATTTTTTAGTGAAGCAAATTTATTAGAAGATTGTGATAACAGAGTAAAATTAAAATTAGTTGATTATAAAATTAATTTGTTACAAGATGCAAAAAAAGTTGTTGTATCAAATCCAAATGTTTTAGCTTATTGGTCTTTCACTGATCCACAAGTTTTTGGAGTTTTTGATAAACAAGAAGTTGGAGTAATATTTTCTAATGCTGGAATAAAAGAAAATACTTATGCTACAGTTTCATTGAATGCAGAAAAGCACATTCATTCTCCAACAATGAATGTTACTGGTGAATTTGGTCCTTTTAATATTCCTGATGATAGTGTTGAATTAATTGAACAAAAATATCACTTTAAAGTAAATGTCAAACCAAGAAAAGATTATTCAAGTGAATCAAATGCTACTTGTGAAAAAGCTTCTTTGATTGGAGATACTGGAAAAGAAGCTTTGCCAAAAATAATTTTGGATTGGAAGTGGGATGCAATTAATTCAGAAACAGCAAAAGAAAATTATTTGGATGCAACACAATTCTCAATTTTATTAACCAAAAAATTAGGCGTTTTAAATGAGTTTGTTAGTTCAGCAGCAACTAATTGTCCACAAAATTATGCAATGCTTGCACTAACAAGAATGACTCCTACAGAGTTTGCTTTACAACAAGAAGCTTCATGTTTCTTACCTTTAACAACTCGCTATTATGATGGAAAACCAGCGATTTATTATCACTCTTCACAAGAAGCAATTGTGCCTGAATATTATGATTCCTTTTTTGATGAACCATTGATAAGTAGTGCAGAACAGATGCTTGACTTATTAAAGTTTGATGTTCAATTGATAAGGGATGGTTATGGTTTAGAATTTCAAAGTGATTTTACAAATTATTATACACGAGTTTTCCTTGATTCAAGCCCTAATTTTACTGACCCACTAAAAGGATGGTATATTTATTTTAAACAACCAAAGAAATTTTATTTCACTAATGAAACAACTGATTTTAAACCAGAATATGATTTTGTTATTCCTGATGCTGGATTATATTCAGTAAAAATAATTGCGGATTTTACTGAATTTCCAATAATAGAAAATGGGGTAGCAAATTCAAATATTATTATTGATTTGTATTTAAAAGAACCAATAAAAGAAAATTATAGTCCTTTTTATTACACTCCATTTGATGGAAAAGTTGGCTTGAATGCAGCAAATGATAGAAGATATTATGGCACTGCATTGAATAGTGGTTCAGAATTAAAAATTGCTGAAGGAATGATTCTTGGAAATAATCAAAAGGATGCTTTTTCAAAAATAAATGTAAAGAAAGAGTCAAATATTTTGAACTTAAATTCTTTTGCTTCAAAAAGAGCAGTTTTGTTGGATTACTCAATGAGCAAAACAATTTTTTCACCAACAATAGCAACACCATTATTATTTGAATTAAATGCAAATCAAGGGCAAGAATCAATAATGAATTATTGGCTAAAAAAAGAAAAAACTGATTTGAAAGCAACAACAAACAATTTATTTTTATTAACAGCTATGCCAAATTGCAAAGACTTTTTTGGAACGAATATGCTTTCTTATATAAACGAAACACCGGATTTTAGAATAGGAGATAAATATGGTTTTGGTTTCTTGCCTGCTGAAAATTCAGGAAAAGTATTTACAAAAACAATGGCTTATTCTCCAGCAGATGCATTTTATGGTTTGGCTTTTCCACAAGGAATGATAATTGAAACAACAAATTCAATTGAAGAATCAGGTTTGATTCCATTGGAAGGAATAAAAGGAATGTTATATAATGATGCAGCAATAACAAACCAAATTGATGGCATAACAAGCTTAATGAATGCTGTTTCTAATGAGAGCGTTTGTGTATCTAAATTAGGCAATAGAGAAATTTATTGGTGGTCAGAGGAATATTTATACGAAAAAGAGAATTCTGAAGGAAAAACCATCGCTAACTCAATTAAAAAAGCATCAAATGAGTGCATAAAATAAAAATAGCTTTTTTATGAAATCAAATAGTCTTTTGTTTTAATATGAAATATTTTTAAACACTTAATAGCTAGTTTTATTAGTTGGGTTGAGCAAAAATGTCTTTTATTTTGGAAAAAAATAAACGAAGTGTAGTTACAGACACGTATGGAAAAAAATTGCCTTATAAAACACGTTCTATTTGTCCAGAGTGTAAAAAAACTCTTGAAGCTGAAATATATGCAAAAAAAGGAAAAGTTTACATAAAAAGAAATTGTCCAGAACATGGAATCTTTGATGAAATGTATTGGGAATCAGAAAAAGAATTTGAAAGAGCAAGAAAATATGCTTCTCCAAATAGGGGCTTATTGAATAATAATGTTGGTTTAATAAAAAATAGTGGAACTAATTGTCCATTTGATTGTGGTTTGTGTTTAAATCATCACTCACACACAGCACTAGCAAATATTGCTCTAACAAATAGATGTGACTTGAGTTGTTGGTATTGTTTCTTTTATGCAAAAGAAGGCGACCCAATATATGAACCAAGTATTGAACAAATACGATTAATGCTAAAAAATTTGAAGAATGAAAGTCCAGTTCCATGTAATGCAATACAATTTACTGGAGGAGAACCAACTTTAAGAGAAGATTTATTTGAAATAATTAAAGTTGCAAAAGAAGAAGGATTTGAACACATACAATTAAACACAACAGGAATGACTATTGCATTCAATCCGGGTTATGCTCAAAAATTAAAAAAAGCAGGAGTTGCAACTTTATATCTTTCTTTTGATGGAACAACAAAGAAAACGAATCCAAAAAATCATTATGAAATGCCAAAAACAATTGCTGAATGTAGAAAAGCAGGAATAGGGATAGTTTTAGTACCAACTTTAATTAAGGGAATAAATGATAACGATATTGGGAATATAATTGATTTTGCATTACAAAATATTGATGTAATAAGAGGAATAGATTTCCAACCAGTTTCGTTTGTTGGAAGAATGCCAAAATCACAAAGAGAAAAACAAAGAATTACTATTCCAGGGGCAATAGAAAAAATTGAAAAACAAACAAAAGGAGCAATAAAAGAAAAAGATTTTTTTGCAATACCTTGTGTTTCATCATTTACTGATTTTATTGAAGCACTAACAGAAAATGTGCAATATTCACTAGACAATCACTTTGCTTGCGGAGCAGCAACATATGTGTTCTTAGATAAAGAAAAAAACAAAATAATGCCCTTGCCAGAGTTTGTTGATGTAGATGGATTATTTGCTTTTTTAAAAGAAAGAGCAGAAGCAATAAAAAATGGTTCAAATAAAAAAATAGAATCAGCAAAATTATTATTAAAAATAAATTCTTTTATTAATTTAAAAAAAGCTCCAAAAAATATTAACTTAGCAAAACTATTGTTTAATGCACTAATAAAACATGATTATTCTGCGCTTGGGGAATTCCATACAAACTCTTTATTTATTGGGATGATGCACTTTATGGACCCATATAATTATGACCAGCAAAGGGTAGAAAGGTGTAATATTCATTATTCAATGCCTGATGGAAGAATAGTTCCTTTCTGTGCATTCAATGTTGTTCCAGAACTTTATAGAGATAAAGTACAAAAACAATACTCTGTTTCATGGAGTGAATTTAAAACAAATTGGAAAGGAAAAGCAAAAGATCCTTTGTCAAAATATAAAAGAGTTCCAGATCAATTGGAAAAAAGTGAAGAGTACAAAAATGCTTACAATGGGAACAAATACTTTAAATAAATGGGAAAGATAAAAGATGAAACAATGGTATGATTCAAAATTTGGAAAACTTCCTTTCAAAGAAGTTTTATTGGTGGAATTTTCTTTCCAATCAAATTCAAAAGAAGAAACATCGCAAAAACAATATTATTTATTATTGAATGATGATATAATTCAAATTCATTTGGAACACGAAACAAGAAGGGGAATTGCAATTTTAACAACTGAAATAAATCCAGAAACAATATTTAGAAAAGAAAACTTAAAATATACGATTCAATCAAGAGAAAAAATATTATATGAAGAAGTTGTGAAGCATAACTTTATGCACAAATATTAATTTTATATTTTTTTCTAATTTTTTAGTCTTCCTTTTGCTTTAAGAGCAGCATTTTGTTTTCGTATTCTTTCACGAACTTTTCTTGGTTGAATACGAGTAGTTATACTAATTGCACTTCTTCTAACATTAAAATTTGTCTTTTTTTGAGGCATGAAGGAATAAGTGTTTAGGGACTATTTAAGTATAACTATTTAGAAAATTTTTTCAAAGAGAAAATTATTTTCCATCTTTTCCAATTAAATAAGCACCAATTCCAACAAGAATAAATGCTGCCAAGCTAGAAAATTCTCTACTAAAAATACTAAACTCTAACAAATCCATGCTTGAAATCAAAAATATTACTGAAAGGATTATTGCAATCATTCCATAAGGAATATCTCTACTTTCTTTATCAGCCATACTATATACTTCCAAAACAAAATATATAAACCTTTCTTTAACTGGAAAAAGTTAATGTTTTGTGTTTTTATGATATGTAAACAAGATTAAAATCACTTAATACACCATATTCTTGAAATTAGTATTTATTTTAAGTATCTAATTATTACTATTCCTGATCCTCCAGCACCACCAGCATAAGAACTCCCTGATGTCCCCCCTGCACCTCCACCGCCACCTCCTGTGTTAGCAGTTCCATCATTGCCATTTGCAGTACCAACCGTATTTCCGCCTCCATCACCGCCACCACCTAAACCACCTTGGCCAATAGTAGCAGTACCTTCGTGAACACCTCCGCCGCCTCCACCAGCATAATAAACAGATTCTCCTGAAATATCATATTCGACACCATCCCCACCGTCACCAGCTTTTCCAGATACTGCTTTTTCTCCAGCTTCTCCAGCCCCGCCGCCTCCACCAGCATTAGTACTACCATAAGATCCACCACCAGCATATCCTTGCCCATCCGTCCCTATAGCACCAGTTGCTGCCTCTGGCTCAGGTGCAGCACCACCACCAGAACCACCTATTCCTGCAGTGGATGCACCTTGATACCAATATGCTCCACCGCCACCACCAATTGCTTCAATAGAATCGAATATTGAATTTGAACCATTCTCCCCCGGGCTCGTTGTTATGTTCCATCCTTCACCACCAGCACCACCAGCTCCAACAACAACTTCAATTTCTCCTGGAGAAATGGAATAAGAATCATCATAAACAAGACCGCCTGCTCCACCACCACCTGCATGAACTGGTCCACCACCACCGCCTCCACCAGCAACAACAAGAACTTCTGCGTTAAATGAAGTTAGTGCGGTAAAAGTTCCATCTGATAAAAACACTGCCGTGCAATATGTTCCATCATCAGTAATATCTTCTCCATCTGTTGTGGCATAATCATCACAACTTGCATCTTCTTCTGATTGTGTTGTTGTTCCACCCAGTAGTTGGGTTTGGTTTGGATTTGTATAATTTTGACAAGGAATTGATACATTTTCGTAAATTTGTTTTTTTGTTAATCCGTTTGCTGAAGTATAGGTTATTGTGATTGTTTGTGCTGTCACAGTTTGCCCTTCTTCACATGTTGTGCTAGATTCTATTTTTATTAATCTTTCTTGTCCAAGGTTGATTGTATTGTTTGTTGTAAAATCTTGTTCTTCATTATCAATAGACACGTTATCTATTGTTATGTTTCCCACTTCATTTGACTTTATTTCTAATAAAAAGTTTCCATCAGTTGAAACAATATAGTCATTTAAAGCGAGAGTTTGTGTATTATAATTAATTTGATTGCTTGTTCCAGAAATATCTCCGCCCGAATCCATTAAAGTTACTAGCAAACCCACAACAATTAATGCAACAACCACAACAACAGCAATAATAACTAAATATTCAATTGTTCCTTGAGCACGCATAATTAACCAACCTTAAAAACAGGGTAGCCAATAATAAAAACTTTTCTCATTAATCAAAGTTAAAACATTATTTTTAGAACTAGTTTTTTTCAGTTAAATGTACAATTAAATTAAGAAATAAGCCTTCGGAGGGATTTTAACGCCGCAAACCCTTTACCCTTTCAGGTAAGTGTTTGCATTCCCAAAATAATGTTGTTTTTTTTAGAATTAAGAAATAAGCCTTCGGAGGGATTTGAACCCCCGGCCTCAGGTTTACAAAACCCGTGCACTACCGCTGTGCTACGAAGGCATATTGTGAACTTTTAGTTCATTGATAGTTAATTTCAGTTTAATTACTTTTTAAAGACTTCCTTTTTCAAAATTTTTATGAAATTAAGCCCAAAGCAAGAATCAATTATTTGCCTTTCTTGTGGAGAATGTTGTAAGCGCTATTCAATAACTATCCTTCCAAGCGAGGTTGAAAAAATTGCTAAAATTTTAAAAATTTCTAGAAAAAAGTTTTTAGAAGAACATTGTGAATTATTCGTAAAAGTTTTTCCAAAAAGTACGCCTGGCTTACTAACCTATCTAACCACATTTTTTCCAAAGCGAATTGGAGAAATGCTTTCAACAGATTTGTCTTATTTACCGCCAAGCTTTTTTGTATTGCCCCAAATATCACTAAAAAGAAATGATGGAATTTGTCGCTATTTAGATAAAAAAAATAAATGCAAAATTTATTCACAAAGACCATATCCTTGTAAATTGTTTCCTTTTATGTTTGTTCCGGGTTATGAAGAGCAATATCCCTTTTGTGAATTATTCAGGAAAGAAACAAAAGATTACTCTGTAATGTCAAAAAGATATTCCAAAGAATTAAAAAAATATTTTAAAGAAATTGACAAAAAAGGATTTGAAAAAATTTGGAAATTTCCCCCAAAACAAGGAAAATTTTTTCTCAATGAACTGCTTGTTGGTGGCTTAACACTAAAGCAATTAATTAAAATGACTAATCACAAAATAAAATAAATTGGAATTTATTATTCTTGAGAATAAAAATAAACTATTTTTTTTGATTCAACAAATTTTTCTTTTATATCAATAGAATTATTAATTATGTTAATTTTTAAATTAAAATATTCTTTTGCTAATTTGTCAAAAGTTTCATTAACAATGTTTAATTCTTTTTCACTCAATTCTACTTCCAGCTCTGCATCAATAATGCTTGGTAAAGAATATTTAATTTCGCTTGCCAATTCAATCATTATTTCATAATCGGGTTCAATAAAATCAATTGAAAAGTTTTCATTTAGTTCAATAATTCTATCAATAAAAACAGTTGTCGCTGCAACTCTCAAAAATAATTCATCGCTTGAATTTAAAGAATCAAAATTTTTTTCTCTCAACCAAATCATATCACTTTTTACTGAATTTAAATAATACTCATCAAGTTCTTCTTCCAAAGTGCCTTGCAACTCAATATCTGCTTGTGCAATAACTTCATTCAAATAAGCATCATTTTCTTGGTAATAAAGAGCAGCATATGCATACTCTTCTGAAAGACTTTGTTGTGGAAGAGCATAAATTAAAACTAATAAAATTAGAGCAATTACAAAAACAATAATTGCGATTGTGAAACCCTTTTTTTCTTTTAGTGTTTCAACAATACTTACACTGCTTTTTTTAGAGATTTTTTTTTCAACTGCTTTTATCTTCTTTTTTTTCTTTGACATGATTAAAATAAGTTGAATTTAATTTATATTTGTTACTTAACAGCTTTATTGAACTTTTCTTTCAAAGCAAGCATTTCTGCATAATCTGACTTTCTTAAACGAATATTGTGCTCATGTGATAATTCTAAACTAACTAGTCTTTCAGCTTCTTTTTCAGACAAATGTGTTCTGTAAGAAGTTAATCTTACCTTTGCTTGTTCAGTAATGGGTTTTAAGTTGCTCTTTTTACGCCTAAAATATTTGAAAAAAACAAAATGCTTCATAAGAAAAATATTTTTTAAGTAATATAAAAAGCTAATCCAAAAAGTTATTCTCTTCTTAATCTGTTTAGAATATGGCCTGCATCATGTCTTGCTACTCCACTAGGATCATTTTTTCCACCAATGTCTATTGTCATTAAAGTTTTTCCTTGTTTTGCTAATTCAATTGCTTCACTAATATTTCCTGTCATAGAAAATTTTACTCCCATTATACCACAAACTTTAGACAATGCGTTTGTAATGGAGCCTTCTTTTCCAACAAAAATTACTTCTCCATTTCTGGCTTTTTCTTTAATATCAGCTATTTGAATATTAAAACCAAATTTTATTACCCCGCCTGGAAAATTTTTCCTATCTTTTGATATTGCTTCCAATACATCTGGTGCAAAGTAAACTCTTTCTCCGCGTGGTAGCCACAATAACCTTCCTAAACCAGATTTAGAATAAATATTTTTCTTTCTTAAACCAAATTTAGATAAAATATCTTCTGCTTTTTTTAAATCTTGTGCTGCTAATGAATGAACTCTAACCCTGGCTTCAGGATTAACTTTTTTAGCTTCTCTAGCAACATGCAAACCAGTTGGGCCACTATTACTCAATTGAAAGTCTGTTAAAACAATATTTGGCTTATGCTCTCTAATCAATCTAACTGCTTCTTCATAATTGGCTGCTGAGTAAACTTTATGTCCTCTTCTTTCAACAATACCCCTTGTTCTAGAAATTCCATGTTGAATATGTGAAGAATCATCAACAATCAAAACTTTTTTTGGTTTTCTAAAATCACTTCTTCTATTTCCAACAGGCATATAACATATTTGTGTTTAATTAATATTTAATACTTTTTATATAATTTGGATTAGTATTGTTGTTAAAAGTTCAATAGAAAAGTTGAAGCGCAGATGAATTATTTTATTTTTCTATATTTTTAGTTTATTTATTATTGTTTTCTTGTATGTTGTGCTCTCCACGTTTTCAATTTTTCTTCTTTAGCTTTAGCATCTGCAAGAGCTTTTTGTACAGGCACTAACTTTCCTCCAACTTGAACAAATTTTTGCTTTTGAGTAGCAGTAAGTGAGCCACCTAATTTTGGAGCTTTTATAATTCTTTTTTTCATGATGTAAATGAGTTATCCTGGTTTATATTTTTAACCATGAATTTAAGTAGTTTATTACTACACGGTTTTTTCTAAAAAATCTTTAAAAAATGGATTTGCTTTTGTTTAATCACACATTATTTTTAATTAGTTGTATTTATACCCCGACCGGGATTCGGACCCGAGTCACTGCCTAATTCTAGCTTTTACTAATTTTCGCTTTCTGGCTATTGAAAATAGCCAAATTCTTTCGCGAGCCTTAGCAAGGCTCTGAGAAGGCAGTATGCTTAACCACTACACTATCGGGGCGCCTGCCCAGCCAGGCGGCATTTGGGTAGTATCTTCGCTGTTGCTCGATACAACTTGCCACTCTGACTAAACAATTGCATAAAACTATCTTTGATGGTTTGATTAGAAAATTTGTTCCAGCTAAACTTTATATTGCTTTGTTTCGTAATGTTTGCATGCCTTTGAAAGCCATTTTAATGGATTTGGATGGAACGCTAATTGATTCCATTCCTTTAATTACAAAAAGTGTAAAGGAAACAATTCACCATTTTGGTTTTAAATGTTCAAATCAAAAATTAAGAGAATTATCACAGCTACACTCTAGAGATATTGCTTATTATTTTATGGATAAAGAAAAGGTTTCGTTTAATGTTTATGATTTTATTAATTATAGAAGAAAAGTTTTTTTGAAATTATTAGAAAAACAAAAGAAGCAGTGGTTTGTTGATGCAAAACCTTTCTTAGAAAAAATGTCAAAAAAATATGATTTAGCAGTTGTTACTGGTTCAAGATGGGTTTTCTTAAATGAAGTTTTTGACAAAAAAACAAAAAATTTGTTAAGTTTTATTATTACTAGTGATGATGTTGAACATAAAAAGCCAGATGTGGAACCATTAGAAAAAACTTTGAAAAAATTGAAATTAAAAAAGAGTGAAGTTATTTTTATTGGAGATTCTACTCAAGATGCTTTAATGTGTCAAAGGGCTGGAGTAAGATTTATTGGAAAAATAACAGGAATTTCCACTCAATATCAATTAAAAAAATTCAACCCAATTTTAATAACAAAAAACTTTGAAGAAATAGAAAAATTTTTAGAGTGAGCAATTTTTTAAATAATTAATTTTTTCTGAATTGAAATTTATTTTAAGTAAATTATAATTTTGTTGGAGTTTCTTGGTAAACATAATAATTTAACCAATTACTAAATAATAAATGTGAGTGTCCTTTCCATTGAACAATTGGTTCTTTTGTTGGATCATCATTTGGGTAATAATTTTTTGGTATTTTTATTTGCAATCCCTTTCCAACATCTCTATCATATTCTTTTTTTAGTGTGTTAGAATCGTATTCTGAGTGCCCAGTGATAAATATTTGTTTTCCTTCTTTTGCCATAACTAAGTAAACACCTGACTCTTCTGATTCTGAAATTATTTCTAATTCTTTATTAGTTAAAATATCTTCTTTTTTTATTTCAGTGTGTCTTGATTGGGGAACAAAAAATATGTCATCAAATCCTCGTAATAATTTAGTATTTTTTTTATTTATTTTATGAGGAAATACACCAAACATTTTTTCTTTTAAAGGATACTTTTTTATTCCGTAATGATAATGGAGTCCTGCTTGTGCTCCCCAGCAAACATAAATTGTTGAGGTTACATTTTCTTTGCTCCATTCCATTAACTCAGTTAGTTCTTTCCAATAATCAACTTGTTCAAATTCTAAATTTTCTACTGGCGCGCCAGTAATTATCAATCCATCAAATTTTTTTTCTTTAATATCATCAAAGTGTTTGTAAAAAGCAACTAAATGATCTCTATTTGTGTGTGTGCATTCATGTGTTTTTGGGTGTATTAGTGTTACTTGTACCTGTATTGGTGTGTTTCCTAATAATCTTAAGAATTGGGTTTCTGTTGTTATTCTATCAGGCATTAAATTCATTATTAAAATTTCTAAAGGTCTAATGTCTTGGTGTTCTGCTTTTTCCTGTTTCATTACGAAAATGTTTTCGCTTTCAAGAACTTTTGTTGCTGGTAAATCATTAGGGATATTTATCGGCATTTTATTCAACCTCAATTAGAGATAATTTTTCTTCTAACAATGGTAAATTAATTATTGTATCTTTACAACCATCTTTTAATAATAAAACAACTTGTGGAATTATTTGTATTTCTTTTAACATTTCAAAAGAAAGTAAAGCTTCATTAAAACAACAAACTCCAACTGCAGCTTTTGGTTTATATTTTTTCAAAAGCTTTTTTACCATGCTTCCACCCGGAACAATAAACACTTTTTTGTAACCTAATTTTTTTGCAATTTTTTCTGCATCACAAATATTGCATGCTCCGCATTGTTTGCATTCTAGTCCTTCTCCATTGTGAGTTGCTTTACATTTTTTAGAATTTCTTGCACAATGAGGTAAAAATAATACTCTTTCATTAAAAGGGATTTTTTTGAAACTTGGTTCATAAATTGCATTTCTCAATTCAACATGGGTGTATTGAACCATGCCTTCTGAAAGTCCTAATTTTTTTGCGATATTTTCAGTAGCTTTTGCAGCATTTAAATGAGCACTAGAATCAATTACTTTTCCAATTGCACTTCTTACTTTTTCGTAAGTATTCATATAACAAATCTAGATAAGAAACTATTAAAATGATTAGTGGGTTATTGTTTTTTTAGTTTATTTTCAATTTTATTTAAGAGCTTACTTACCTAAGCATTTACTAGGCTTAATTGTATTAAAATTTGGGGCGTTGATAAAATTTTCCATTAGAAAATTATATTTAATATTGTGTTATTATTGTATGTTCAATAAAATAACCATTAATTAAAAATAGTTTTCTAGAAAAAGTTACTTCTTCTTTGCTCGCAAAAACTTTTTCAATTTTTTTATTTTTGTCATCTTATTCTTCTTTGAAGGTCTTCTTGAATGTTTTTTTTGTTTTTTCTTTCTAATTATCTTTCGTTTCTTCTTTACCAATTACATCACCACTAAAAAATATAAGAAGGGTTCTTTTTTTGCTTAACGTTTCTGGACTCGGTGAAAGAGTGCCACAAGCTTTAACTTTATTCAATCATAACCACAAAAGTCTGCTTTAATGGTGATCTCCTTCATGCAAGGAATAAGCATTGAGAGCTACTGGTTTTAGGCGGGGAGTTATAGTCCAGACCCCACTTCAATGGATGAGTAGCAATAAGAGGCTAACCTTGGCATATCCTTTCCAGGACAACCGAACAGTCCAAACGCTTTGCGAAAAGAACCCTTTTATGTCAATAGAATAGTTATTCAAGTATTAATACTTGCTTGGTTAACAAACAGAAGAAAAGATGGACTTTTTGTTAGTAAAATAAACAAAATCACCAAAAAAATTAGGCGATTGCCGAACTTTTTATCTTTTATGATTTTAAATTATATAATGTGCTTTTTTAATAGGTGTCGTTAAAAGTATTGGCTTTTGGGTGAAGTTGCATAAAAAATTAAGTGTCGCTGGGCGGAATCGCAGCACGGCTTGCTCCGTGCACACGCGCACTATCTTCGCAAGCTCGATAGAGCAAATGTCGCTGGGCGGAATCGCACCGCCGACCTCCTGATTATGAGTCAGGCGATCTAACTGCTGATCTACAGCGACATGACGGCTTGCTCCGTCAACACGCGCACTGCCGCTTCGCGACAGAGCATCTCGCTTTGCGAGTTTCTATTAAATATAACTTTGGGGATACAACACCTTTTCTAAAGGGGTTGTCGCATTAAACTGCTGATCTACAGCGACATGACTGCCCAGCCAACAAGCGAAACATTCGTTTCGCGGTTCCAGAAAAACTTGGGTTTTTCTAGGAGTCAACATCTGGGGGCTATCTTCGCTTCTCAGAAAAACTTGGGTTTTTCTTAGCCCGCAAAACTTGTGTTTTGCTTGGTCGCTCGATATCCCTCTTTTGTTACTGCTAAACAAAAAAACCATTGCTCCGCAAAGGCTAGAAAGCAATAATTGCTCACTTAAAAAATTGCTCTTGGAAAGGTTTTAAATAGTAGCTAATTACACATTAAAATTAACCATTCTGGATTTCATGGTTATTGTATCTCCAACTAATAATACTCGGTCAGCATAACCAATAAATAAAGAAGTTTCTAAAACACCAGGAATTTTTTTTGCTTGATATTCAATGTCTTCTAAATCATAAATTTCATCAACATTTACTTGTATAAAATGGTGTCCTGTTTCGCTTAGCATTGGTTCTCCATTTTCTTTTAATTTGTGTCTTGCTTCTCCAAGGTTCATTGCTTGTAATAAAGTTTTGCTTATTGCAAAGGATGATGCTTCTAATAAAATATTGAAGTTTAATTGTTTTACAAAATTTTTTTCTTCACAAATAATTATTAATTCAGCAGCTTCTTGGGCTATCATTTTGTCTCTCACAAGAGAAGTTGTTTCATTTGAAATGTAATTAAAATCTTCATCACATTGGTCAACAAAATCAAATGCTGTATCAACATCAACTTCATCAAGAGTGGCTGTTTTCAAATCTAATTGTTTGCATAAGCTAGCTAACTTGTGTGAGGTGGGAACAACTTTTATGTTCAGTGTGTTATTATGAATATAAAGAGATAATTTTTTTAGAAAAGGGACATTTATTTCACCTGTACCAAAACTAATTACTGAATTATCTTTAACATATTTTTCTAGTAAGCCTTGTATGTGGTCATCAAGCATTTCCATGCTATGATTAACTCTTTCGTGAAATAAAAAGTTATTGTGTCTTTTTGTCTTGCTTTTATCCTTGCTGGCATAACACTCTAGAAAGATTTTTATATAGCCCGCTATATGTTATTTGTATGGTTACTATTAGTGCTGATGTTACAAAAGAAATGATTAAATGGGCTGATCAAAAAGTTAAATCCGGTTTGTATAAAAGTAAAAGTGAGGTAATAAGAGAAATGTTTAGGAACAAAATGAAAGAAAAAGATGATTTTTATTTGGTTGCATCAAAAGGATTTCAAGAAGCATGGAAAGATGAAGAGGATGCTTATTGGGAGAGCTTTTTATGAATTTAATGCAAGGAGATATAGTGCTAGTAAGATACCCATTTTCAAATATGGTTGATTATAAAATCAGGCCAGCATTGATAGTGTCAAATGATTTATTTAATAAACAAAGTGATCCTTGGGCTTGTCCAATATCTTCTAAAAATATTAATAATTATATTGATGTTTCGGAAAGTCTGATTGAAGGAAAATTAAATAAAAAAAGTTTTGTAAAAACAAGTGCAATTGCTTTTTTAGATGTTGATTTAATTCTCAAAAAAATAGGTTCAATTAAGAAAGAAAAAATGAAACAAATAAGTGTAAAAATAATTGCTAATTTATAAAAAAGCCTGCGGCGGGCTCTGCTCCCGCGACCTCGTCATTACCAATGACGTGCAATAACTAGCTATGCTACACAGGCATATATAAGTTTTGAAAAGTTAGCTTTAAATTAGAATTCATTTTGTTAGAATTTTGTTTATTTCTTTAACATCAACTTTAACGTTTTCTTGTTTTCCGGTTTTTAAATTTTTGATTGTTATTGCTCCGCTCTTTAATTCATTTTCTCCAATCAAACCAACAAAAGTGTATCCTTTTTTTTCTGCATAATCAAATGCTTTACCAATATTCATTCCTTTCAAATCAACTTCGCAAGGAATTTCATTTTCTCTTAACATTGAAGCAATTTTATTCAATTCTTTTTCTTCAATATTAATGCCTGTTAAAAATAATCCATCTAAACTAACTTTGAATCCTTTTTCTTTCAAATAATCAAATATTCTGCTTACTCCTAAACCAATTCCCACCGCAGGGGTTTTTTTTCCACCATAATTAGAAATTAATTTGTCAAATCTTCCTCCTCCGCCAACGCTTGGCCCGTTATCTAGTTTTATTTCAAATACTAATCCTGTGTAATAATCTAAACCTCTTGCAAGTGAAGAGTTAAATTCAACAAAATTTAATTTATTTTCTTTGCATTTTTTATTAAAATCCTCAACTTCTTTAATTCCAGAAGTTTGTCCTAAAATTTGTGTTATTTTTTCAATGTCATTTTTTTCTATTAGTTCTAAAACTTTTGTGTCAATTTTTTCTTCTTTTAACATTGCATAAACATTTTCTTTTCCTATTTTATCCAACTTATCAAGAATTCTCATTGCTTCTTTTTCTTTTCCTTTTGCATATTTTTCAAAAATATCATTTAATAATTTTCTTGAATTAAAAATTACTTTTGGTTTCAAACCTAAACTAGAAAAGCAATCTCTTACAATTAACATTACTTCTAATTCTGCTTCTAATCCTTCTATTCCCAAAATATCAATGTCTGCTTGTGTAAATGCTCTATATCTTTTTGCTTGTGGTCTATCATACCTATAAACTTCTCCAATTTGATATCTCTTGAAAGGCATTTTTAGTTGTTCAGACGCAGCCACTCTTGCAAGCGATGCAGTGAATTCAAATCTCAACCCCAATTCTCTTTCACTCTTATCTTTGAAATAATATATTTCATCTTTAATTGCTTCTCCTGCTGCGCCTTTTACTTTAAACAAATCAAAGTTTTCTACTGCTGGAGTGTATAAAGGCAAGTAGCCATATTTAGCAAACACTCTTCTAAACCTAGCTTCTATTGCTTCTTGTATAAGAGCATCTTGTCCAATGAGATCCCTCATTCCTCTTACAGTTTGAAAGCTCATTTCAATTCACTCCTGTTAAGAAAAAGGCCGGGGCCGAGATTCGAACTCGAGTCGATGGGACCACAACCCAACATTCTGACCACTAAACTACCCCCGCCATACGAATAAACTAGAAACTTAATGTTATTAAAAAGATTCTGATAACTAAACAAATTCACAGAATTAGTGATGAAGTGAATCACTTTTTGCTATCATATAGATATTGCCTTGCTTTTTCTTTTTAAAGTTATGTTTCAAGGGCTGCTGAAAGTGCCCAACACGTGAATGGGGTTACGGTTCTTTTAAACCTTTGGAATTTGTTTTTTGTTTCTAAGAATATAAGTGTTTATTGGGATTTTGCTTGAAGCAATCATTTTTTCCCAAGCTGTTCTTGGTTTGCCTAATGTTCTTTTTTTTATTGATAAATCATTTTCTTTTGCTGCAAGAGAAATTTTTCTTTCAATTTCTTTGCTTTCGGTTGTTATTATTATTGAACCATTCGGTTCTAATATTTTTTTTATCTCCGAAATTATTTTTACCAAATTAAGATGCTTTGTTTGTGTGTCAATTGGGTTTGGCATTCTTATTGTTGCATATTTTGTTGTTTTTCCTTTTTCTTTTAAAAGTCTTATTGTTTCTTCAGTAGTTGTTGGAATAAAAAAAAGATTTTTTTGTCTTTTTTTTCTTGATTGGCTTTTGTGAGCATAAATGTTATCAACTGCAATGTAAGTTTTTTTTGTTTTTCTTTTAGCTTGTTTTTTAATCCATTCTGCCGCTCCAGCACCAAAATCTATTGCTCTAATTTTTTTTGGTAATTTATTAAGCCTAATTTTTGATGTGCTTTTAGGATTCATAAAAATTTATGATATTAAAGTTATTATAAATTAATTAGTTTTAATAGCAACTTTGGAATGATGTTTAGCATTTCTTTTTTTGTGCATGTGCAAAATAGCTTTAGCTTCATTTGCTTGTCTTCTTGCATTAGCAGTTTTTTCTTTTGTTGGTCTGCTTTCGTTTAAAGCTTTTTTTCCTCTTGAAATTTTCCCTTCACCAATCATCTTAATCTCACTCAATTTTTTCTTGCTGTTTTTATTTAAATTATTTTCTTTCTAACCTTGTTTTCCACCGCCTATTCAGTGAGGCGGCGCCGGTGGGCACCTTCGGTAGCCCATTTAAATTATTTTTTTCCGAACTTTGTTTGCCACTTCTCTTTTTGCAATTATTAATAATTTCATTCCTGCTTTTATTTTGTCTTTTGGTTTTGGTATTACTAATTCTCCTTTATCATAAAAACCTACTATTGAACTTCCTGCTGGATTTTCAATATCCTCAATATTTTTCCCATCAAGTTTGCTTCCTTTTTTAACTTCTATTTCCATTATTTCTGCATTTCCTCTTGACAAAAAAGCTAAATCAAGAACTTCTGGCTTTGTAATTAACTCTTCAATATATCCTGCAGCAGCTGCTTCTGGATGTATCACCACATCTATTCCTAATTTTTTTAATATTTCTTCATTGTAATCTATTCTTGATATTCTTGCAGCTACTTGTTTTGCTCCCAAATCTTTTGCCAGTAAGCAAATAATCATATTTGTTTCATCTTGTCCTGTTAATGCAACAACAGCATCGCTCTCTTGTATATCTACTTTTCCTAAAATTTTTGGATTTGTTGCATCACCATTTATTGCAACAATATCAAGTTCATTAGAAATTTTGTCACATCTCTCAGCATTAATATCTATTACTACACATTCGTGGTTTTCTTCTAGTAATAAGTGTGCTAAATAATAGCCAAGATTTCCTGCTCCAATAACAACTATATACATTTAGTTAATTATGTTTTTTTTGTTTATAAATTTGTGCTTTATTTAATTTCCTTTACTTTTTTTGTTTCTTTTTCCTTGAATTGTTGTAGCCAGTTTATTGCTTCTTCTCTTTTTCCAAATGCCTTTATTGGAAAAGGTTTTTTTTCTAGTTTCAAAACCAAATTAAGTATTAATTGTATTCCATAAGATGGGTTGTGGTATAATATAGCAACTGCTTTAGTTGCTTTATTTAGTTCTTTATTTTTTAATAATTCATTTGCAACTTCTGGAGAAACTTCTCCAATATTATGTATATCAAATAATAGTGGGCGTGGTTTTCCATAATAAGTTTTTTTACAAGCCAATAAATATTCAGGTAAATTATTTGTGTGAAAACCAGGTGCAGGATTAAAACTTATTTCAATTATTCCATCATCTTCTGCTATATTAACAAAACTAGTTAGGGCAAGTTTTTTTGAGGGCATAAATAACAACTTTTTTGACATTTTTATTTTTAACTCTTTTTTTTGCGCAAGTTTAGTAACAATCCCACACTTGCCATTATTGGAATTATTTCTAATCTTCCAACAAACATATTGATAATTAACATTATTTCAACACCAATTGGCATTCCAATTGAGGTTATCCCAGTAGATAATCCAGCATTACTTTGCGCTGATGCAACTTCAAATAGTGAATCGCTTAAAGGATTTCCATATGCAGTTAAAACTAATGTTCCAATTACAATAAAAACTACCCATAATAAAATAAATTGATTTATTTCTTTTAATTGTTCTAAAGAAATTTTTTGATTTGCGTATTGCATTCTAAAATAACTATTTTCGGGTAGAACACTTTTTTTTATTTTCCAATAAATTCCTTTTGTAAAAATTATTGCTCTGGATAATTTTATTCCTCCAGATGTACTTCCTGCGGCCCCCCCAATAATCGTAATCAAAATAAAAGTCAGCTTTACAAATTCTGGCCACGCTCTAATTTCAGCAGGAATGAGATATGATGGGCCGCCACATGTTGCCATTGCAAAAGAGTGAAAAAAAGCATTCCATATTCCAATTTTTGTTCCAACAATAATTGTTCCTATTAAACCAATTAACAAAAGCAATCTAAATTCTGGATCCTTAAAATATACAAGCCAATTTCTTTTTCTAATGAATAAGTAGTGTAGTGAGAAACTCATTGCTCCCAAAAACAGTATTATTATTAACACTAAATCAACCCAATAATTATGAACACCAATTGGAGCAAAACCATTGTTTATTTGTGTTAATCCAGCACTAGTAATATCCATTCCGTTTGTTGAAATTGCGCTCATTGAATAATTTGTTGCTTGCCATAGTGTTTGTCCTGCAAGCATTAGTAAAATTATTCCAATTATTGTTAATAATATATAAATCATGGTTATTTTTTTTGTTGCCATTTTTAAATTTTCTTTTAATTGTTCTCCTCTTCCTTCTGCAGATAATAATTTTGATGTTTTTGAATAAGTTGTCATCAAACCTATCAATGCCATTAATACAATTCCTATTCCACCAATCCATCCTAAAAAACTTCTCCAAAAAATTAATGAATTTGGCATAAAATCTAGTAATGGAACCATTACACTCAAACCGGTTGTTGTTAATGTGCTCATTGTTTCAAAAAAAGCATCTAGAAAAGAAACTTTCATTATAAAAACAAAAGGTAATGAAGCAAAAAAACAAAAAAATAGCCATATTAAAACAATGCTTAACAAGGCATGTTTTGTTTCTGTTTCTTTTCTTGTTGTTATTTGTGTTTTCAAAAAATATCCTGTTCCAAAAGTAAATAATGCGCAAATTGCATAAACAAGTAAATTATCTGGACTTTTATCAACTAATATGGAAAAAATTATTGGTATGAAAAAAGTGAATCCTGAATACATTAGTATTGTTCCAGTATCTTTTAGTGAAACTTTAATATCTTCTTTTCCTACGCGGAGAAACATTAAAAAAGAACATATTTGAAATTAATAAATGTGATTATTTTGGAGTAATTAATCCATTATCTTTTTTTAGATATTGTTAGCACTCCCGTCGGGATTTGAACCCGAGCTGCTAGCTCCGCAAGCTAGAATCCTGTCCAAACTAGACCACGGGAGTTTATTCTTTATTTTTTCAATTCTCAACTTATTTTTTGGACTACTGCTTCCAATTTCATCAAGCCATTTCTTAAATTGCGGAAAACCATTTATGTGTATTCGAAAAGATTCTTCGTATAAACATGGGCTGTAACCTAGTAGTTTAAGTATTTCATTAACTTTTTTAAGTAATGGTATTGACTTTATACCAATAGAAATAACTGGATATTGTTTCTTTTCATTATAATAATAACACCCATCTGTATCTATCAACCCCCTTAAAAATGAATTATAAATATCCTTATCCTTACTATCAAATATGCAATCAGGCAACTTAATTTTGTAGGTTTTTGTCCCAACCATTATTCCAAGGACATTGTTTTTGAATTCTCTGAGACCTTTTGAACTAATTTCAAATCCACATGCATTGCTTCGCTTGAGTAATGGCGGGTTAATGTTAAACAACTCTTTGTAAAGTGGCAAAACAAATTCAGTATAATAAGTTTCTTCAGCATATCCTCCTCTGACAGAATAGTAATATTTTTTATTTGATAATGTACCATCCCCTAAATGAATTCCAATTTCTTCAGCTAGCTTTGAAGTTAATTTTTTTGGGATTGTGATTTTTCTTTGCTTGTCTGGGTTACTTAATCTAATCTGAGATAAGTCAAACAATATTTCTTTTGATTGGATAAACTTGCTGTATTTTTTCTCATTTTTACTAATTTTTGTAATACTCTTTTTTATTTTTGTCTTTCTTAAAAATAAATATTTTTCTTTTTTGGGCAGATTATCTTTGTATTTGTTTATTTTTTGAATTGAAATCCTTCCTGCTCTTTGTCGCCATTTTTTTGTAACCTCTTTTGGATATTTTGAGTAAATTATTTGTATGCTTTTTGTACCTCCTTTGATGCACCCCCAATTACCCTGCTTAAATGTAATCTTACTTAAATATTTTTGTTTTTCATTGTCTGGCAAGTAATCAAGCATCTTATTGAATAAGAATTCTGGCAACAATAATCTTCCATGCAGGTATTTGGAAAAGAGCTTTTTTGATATTTCCAGAGAAGTTGCTAATTCTTTCCATGTTTTTGATTTGGATATTTTTTTGGTCATTTTAAAAAATAACATTCTTTCAAAGGTTTTGTTAAATTTAACTCTCTGTTCCATGATAGTTTTGTGAGCTAGATCTTTATAATTTAACTCATAGTAGTATGCCAGTGAAAGCATTAAGAATAAATTCAGTTTAGTTATTTGTATTTAAGTGTTTTTATGGAAGATGGAGAAAAAATTGTTACAGATTTTGCAGAACTTTCTGTAAAAGATGGAATTGCTTTTGTTACTTTCAAAGATATTGGTGGAATAGATTTTGAAGATGCAAGAGCGCATATCCTTGATTGTGTAAGAGCAGATAGTGGGAGGAAGCGTCCAGTTTTTTTTGATGTTAGAAAATTAAAAAATATTACTCCAGGGGCAGTAAATTATTTGTATAATGATGAGAGTAATAAAATCACAAAAGCTGCGGCATTATTAACCAATCCAGTAAATCCATTAACAAGTATTGCCATTGCAATAATGATTAAGATTAATAGAGAACCCTTTCCAACAAAATTTTTTACAAAAAAAGATGAGGCTATTGAATGGCTGAAGCAATTTGTTTCGCCTTCTCAGTAAGGCGGCACCAGAACACGCTTTGCATTATCTAAAGATAATGCTTTAGAGAATTTTATTCTCCAAGAACAATTACTTTGTTTTCTAAAATCAAAAGTGATTTTTCTACTTGTGTTACCATTTTTCCTTGTGTTTCTTTTAATCCAGCATAAGTTTTGAATACATCTGCTTTCATTAGTTCTCTCAAGCCTAAATTAAATTGAAATTCATTAAGTTTTGTTTCTTTTCTTAACCATCTTTCTGCAAAAGGCAATCCTTCAAATTTTTTTGCTTGTTCCAAAATTTTTCTTGCGTGAATATTTCTAACATTTCTTCCTTCATTGAGAGAAAATATTTCTACTTGTGCTGCTTCACTAACAAAACCTTCGCCTGTACTTGAAAATGGTTCTATTGCTATTGCACCTTCTTCTAATTCAACAGAACTTGCATTACTATGATTTGGGATAGATGGCCATGCATGAATATCAAATTTATCTAAGCCATGTCCACCTAAATTGTAAACTGGTTTGAATCCTTTTTCTTTTAATGTGTCTTCAATTTCTTTTCCAATTTTGTCAATTTGCACACCAAATTTTGTAACACTAACCGCATTTTCTAATGCTAATTCATTTGCTTCAATTTGTTTGGCATGTTTATTATCCAAATTAATTGTTATTGCTCCGTCACAAATATATCCTTCTTTATGCGCTCCAATATCAATTTTTAACAAATCACTTTTTTTTAATAAATATTCATCATTGTATTTTGGAGTAAAATGTGCTGCTTCTTCATTAATACTTAAATTTGCAGGGAAAGCAATCCCACAACCTTCTTCAATAATCTTTTTTTCTATTTTTTCAGCTAAATCAAATAAACTTATTCCTTCTTTCACTTCTTTTTCAGCTAAATGTATTGCCTTTTTCCAGGCACTTGCTGCTTCTTTATAATTTTTGATTATCTTTTCTTCCATAATGAAGTCATAAAAGATTAGTTTTATTAATGTGATTTTTTAAATAAAAATACTTTCAAAAATTGTTTTTGGTTTCTATTTTCTATGTACTTTTAATGATGCTGCTGCTTCGCCATATTTTATGGCAATTTGCATTAGATAATTTCTTTCAGTGATATCTTTCTCGTTACTTGCTTTTTCTCTGAATTCGCTTGCTCGTTTGTTAAAAAGGCTTATAACATTTTCAGTTAACCTTGCTTTTTTTGAAGCAATTTGTCTATATTTTAAAATTATATTAGAATGTTCTTCAATTTTTTTGCTTCTAATTCTAGTCCTTTTTAATTGTTTTCTTTGAGTGGGAGATTTTCGAGCCACACTTTGTTTAACATTTCTTTTTTGCATAATAGTAAATTACTTTTCTTGAGTTAATTAACCTTTCTAATTAGTTAGATTGCCATTGTAATGTTGGATAAGAATTTCCTTCATCAATTTCCCAAATTGTGTCAAAGTCCCAACCCGCATTAGTAAAAGTGGATTGGATTTGCATTTCAGAAGTATTTTTTCCTGTTCCACCATCACTTGCTACTTGCCCAGAAGTTTCAGTATCCCAATAAGAACTAGCGATTGTCCCCGAAAGTGAATCATCAAGATCACCAATAAATCCACCAACTAAAGTGGAGCCAGAAACACTTCCTGTTGAATAAGAATCGGAAATTGTTCCACCATATTTGTAGCCAACAAAACCACCAACCCCCTCATTACCAGTTACACCACCAGTTGAATACGAATCACTAATTGCCCCATGAGATGTAGCACCAAGAAGCCCACCAACAGCGATATTACCAGTTACAGCACCAGTTGCATACGAACCAGAAATCGTTCCATCATACTGATTACCAACAAGACCAGCAACAAGACCATCACCAGTCACACTACATGTTGAATAAGAATCACTGATTACTCCACCCTCAAACTGAAAACCAACAAGGCCACCAATCACATCATCAGCAGCAACAACAGTTCCAGTTGAATAAGAACCTGAAATAGTCCCACCATACTGGTAACCAACAATACCGCCAACAGCCTGGCGACCAACCAAATCAATGCTAACCAAACCAACATTTGAAATTTCTGCACTTGTTAAATGACCAAACAACCCAACATAATCTTCTGAAATTCGGTTGATTGTTAAATCAGAAATTATATAATTATCTCCCTCCAATGAACCAACAAAAGGAATATCATAAGTGCCAACAGGATCAAACCCTAACCCACCATTCCAATTTATTGTGTCTGAACAATCAATATCGGAAACTAAGATATAATCTCCGCTTAAATCGTTTTGCATTCCTTGTAATTCTAAACAATTATTTATTTCATAATCACTTGCATCAATTTCTAAATCTCTTGTAACACTATTTCCAATATTACTGCTTGAATCAATACAAGAAATATTCCAATCATAAAAACCATCAGTGCTTATTGTTGTTTTAATTGAACTAAAATTATTTGTAATAGTATTTACATCTTCGCCGTCAATGTATAATGTGCATGATGAAATGTTTCTGTCATCGCTTGCTTGGAAAGTAAATGTTACTTCATTCTCTTCAACAATATCATCATCAATAGGAGTTAGTAGTGTTATTGTTGGTGAATTTGTATCTTGTGTAAGAGTATAATTCGTGTTATTTGTTTGAACGCTTGGAACGCATTCAACAACAACATCAATTGCATCAGTGGTTTGTGTCAAACCATCTCTAGTAATATAAGTAAATTGGAAAGAACAAGTTCTTGATGTTTGTCCACTGGAACAAACACAATTTTGTGATAGTTCATTTAAAACAAAACCTTTTGCACTAGAAAAAAGGGTTGGATTATAATCATTCTCAACACCATCAACAATTACTTTTGTTAACTCAACACCTTTAGGATCAAGAGGGGACAAAACAATCAACAAAGAATCATCATCAACAACCGCTTCCAAAACACTAATACTTCCAGAACCAACCTTAGCACCAATCTTACCACTAGTATTAGAAACACTAGCAGAATCAAACAAATTCAAAGATAATTGTATAACAATTAAACCAATAACAACAACAACAGCAATAACAACAAGATATTCAATAGTTCCTTGTGCTCTTCTATTCATTACATTATTGAGTTTCCTTGTTTATTTAATATTATTCTTTACATCCAATTTCCTAATCCACTTTGTTTCCCGCCATGTATTAAATCTTCTTCGCTGTAATTTAGTTCTCTTAAAATTTTTATTACTGCTGGTAAAATTTGATTTTGTATATAATAATCAGAATCATAATTTCCTTCTTCAACAAATTCTTCTAGCTCAGCCTTTTCGGAAATAGAGTTTCCTTTTTTTGTAATGATAAAACTTAGCAAAGAACCTACAGAAATATTTTTCCCTCTATCAATTGCTTTTTGGGCAGCTGCAACATGTGGGCCAATAGAATCATAATCTTTTATTCTTCTTTTTAAAAGTGTAATTATTGTCAATTCTTCTTTCTTTACTTTTCCCCCTTTTAATCTTTTTATTACTCCGCGAACATATTCAGCAGCTTTTTCTGTTTCTCCTTCTTTTAGTACAAGTTCAATTACTTTTTTTTGGGTTTCTTTTGCCAGCATACACCAATCTCTTCTTACATACTCAAAACCAACAATTTTCAAATTTCCTTTTTCATCCATTAGTGCATATCTTTTTTTTGCAGCGCCCCCTTCTTTTTTTGTTACAAAAATTCCTCTTTTATAATAACCATCTAATTCTAATTCCATTGTTTCAGGCAATTCTTTATTTACTTTGTCTAAAAATAATTCGATATCTTTTTTTGTTTTTTTATTCATTAATAGAAAGGTTGAGTCTGTGTCCCCATATAAAACATCAAAGCCATTTTCTTTTGCATTTGCAATTGTTTTGTGAATATATTCTCTTGCCCATGCTGTTGTTGCACTTGCGCATTCTCTTGAATACCATCTTGCTCTTGGATAACCAAGATAACCATATGCTGAGTTTAGCACTATTTTTAGTGCCCATTGTTTTGCGAATAATATTTTGTCTTCCTTTCCTTCATTTTTCTTTTTCTTATATTCCTTTTTTATTTTCAATCTTTCTTTTAACATTTTTTCCAATATTTCTGGAAACAATCCTTTTTCTTTTTTACAAAACCATGTTCCATCAGGACTTTTATTTTTTTCACATTCTTTGTGTGAACAATTTAATTTTTCTGGAGAAATATTGTGACTAATAATTATGCTTGGATATAATGATGCAAAGTCAAGTACTGCAATATCTTCGTGCAAACCTGCCATTGGTTCTTTTACAAATGCTCCTTTTATTGGATTATTAATTCTCTCTCTTATTTCTGGTTCATAGGGTTTGTTTGGAGCAATTATTTCTCTTTTGTGTGCTTCTTTTAATAACAAGTCTTCAACCATTTGTGATGTGCTATTTCTTGTGCTATCAGCTAGAGTTTCACTTGTTAATTTTGATATTTCAATAAACAATGGCAAAAATTGTTCTGCAATTTTTAATGTTACTTCAGAATCTTCTTTATTATATCTAACTAATCTTTCTAATTTCTTTTTATCTTTTGTTTCCCACGCTTCATTAATTTCTATTGGCAATACTTTTTCTTTTTCAATTCCAAAAACCTTATTAGCGACATTTTCCAAATCAAGTTTAACAATATTTACTGAACCAGTTCTTTGCATTAATTTCATTATTTGATAAGCATCAATGTGTTGTTTTCCCTTTAGTTCAACAGCATTATCCAAACCATGCCTTTTGATTTTTATTTTTTCTCCGTTTATTAAAAATTCTTTTCCATATTTTTCTGCTCTTTTTTTTACAAATGGAAAATCAAAATTGTCCCCATTATATGTTACTATTAAATCAAATTCATTTATTTTTTTATTTAGTTTTTCAATTAGTTCTTCTTCATCTTTTAGTATTTCTAAACCTGTTACTTTTGCTGTATTGTATGAAATCATTTGTGGTTTTTCATTTTCGCTAACAATTGAAGCCATTAGTATTGGTTCTGCCCCAATTTCAAATTTTTCTGTAAAGTGTGTTTCTAAATCAAATGCTCCTATTTTTGCATTAAATTCCCCACTGCTTTGTTTAATTTTTTGTATTTCTCCTTTTTCCGTTTTAATTTCTATCCAATTTCCAGGTTCTAAAGCATTATCTAGTAAATATCTTTTTGCAAATGGAATGTCATATTCATATTTTTGCATTCCAAGTTCATTAAATTCTTTTCTTGCTTCAACAAGTTGAGAAACCTTGTTAAAATAAATTTTTACTAAATCTTTTTCATTTAATTTTTTTTTCAAATCTTCTATTTTGTGTATTTTGTATTTTTCTTCTCCAAATGTTTTTGTTTTTAATAATTCTATTTTTTTATTTTTTTCTCCAGAAGAAAGTGTTATGTATAAGTATGGTTTGAATTTTGTGTCTTTTATCCAATATGAATTATTTTTTTCTTTTACAAATAATTGAATTATTGAGTTTGTTTCATTGTCTTTGTATGTTACATCTAAAAGTAGTGCTTTTGCTTTTGTCATAGCTTATTTGGGTTGAAAGAAAATAAAAAGTTGTTTACCAAAACCTTTTAATTAACAATAACCAATTTATATGCAATTAATGGTGATTTTGTATGCCAAGACCTGATAGAAGACAAAATGTTCAACAAAAGGGAGCTGTTCCTGTTGGTGGTGTTAGAGAAGACATTCGTGCTTTGAATTCAAGTATTTTGCTTATTACTCAAAAAATTAAGTATGTTGTTAGAAATGAAAAAATTTTGGGGAGAAATTTAATTGTTCTTAATAAGAAATTAAAGATTCTTGAGGAAAAAGTTGTATCTCCGAAAGAGATTTCTGGTGAGGGGGCTTCTTCTGAAGAGTTAAATGCATTAAAGAAAAAGGTTGAATTGTTAGAGGCACAAGTTTCTGATTTGCAACAAAGAATGGTTTCAAGAGAAGAGTTACAGGAATTGAAATATATTATTGATTCAATTAATCCATTAGAATTTACTACGCTTTCGCAAGTGCGAGATTTAATTGAAAAAAGCAAAAAATAATTTATTTTAGCTTAACTAGTTTTAGTCAAATTTTGTAAATTTAGATTTTTACTTCTCCGCTTAAACTTGGGCGTAAATTTAACCTATAATTTCGTTTGTTTTTTATTGAAACAGCAATGTCTTTTCCATTAACAATGTTTATTTTTGCAGTATTTGTTTCTTGTATTTCTTTCAATTCTTTTTCAGTGCTTATAATAAAACCAATGCCTAAATTTTGCAAATTTATTATTTGTTCAATAATTATTTTTCCACCTTTTTGTAAAATTTGATTTGAATTTGGTAATACAATTATTATTCCTTTTTCATTTTTCTTTCTAACTTCTTCTTCAATATTTTTCATTAAACCAATGGTAAAAATTGTTTTTTCATTTTCACTTAGATTTGATGTATTTATTATTGTTGCTCTTCCCAAACTCCCTGGCCATTTTTTTATTATTTCTTCACTATCATTATTCATTCCAAATAAACCAGCATATTCTTTTTGTATTATTTTCATTACTCTTTCAAGTTTTAGTTTTTTAAAATCATTTAATTCTTTAAGTTCAGGTATTCTTTTTAAGTATTCTTCAATTGTGTATGTTTCTGTATTTTTTATTGTTGTATTTATTTCTTTGTCAGCTAATTTTATCATATCAAAAAGTAAATTCAATTCAACATATTTTAGTGGAATTTTTATTGTTTCTTTTGCTTTAAATTTTTTTATTGGAAAACCAGCTGGTTCATAATCAATCATTTCTTCTTTTAGTTCTTTTGCATTGTTTGATGCGCTTCCTAATCCTTCGAAGTAATTTTCTGAATCAAATATTATTGCACTTTCACTTTCTAGAAGAAAATTTTCAGTTAAAATGTAAGATGTATAATTAGTGGAATTTTTATTTCCAATTATTATTGTTCTGTATAAGTTTTCGTTTTCTTCTTTTACTATTTCTCTATTTTTTGTTAGTCCTAATTGTATTTTTAAAGATGATTTTGGTTTGTAAGCTGATTCGGAAAAGTCCATTAATTCCATTGCAGTTTTCTTTAATCCACTCAATAAACTTCTTGCCATGAATGGGTCCCCTAATATTTGTGTATATTCTGTTTCTGGAGCCAAATTTGTTTCTTTTAATTGAAGCGAAGATGATTTTGCTAGTTCAATTATTGTGTCAATATTTTCAAAGCTTTTTTTTATTTCATTATCTAGTTTTCTTACATAATCTTCTTGTTTAAAGTCTAAGTAAATTGGATTAAATGAAATAAATATCATTTTTGATGTTCTATCTCCATTGGTTTTTGTTATTCCAATGCATTTTTTTGGAAGTGTTTGTATGAATGCATCTATATTTCCTCTTGCAACTAGTGCTTTATGTCCATCAACTAATGCTCCTATTTTTTGATTATCTCTTTTTTCATAAATTATGGTTAATATGTATTTTTCTGGGTTCATTACTACTTCTACTTCATGTCCATAAAATGTTCCTTGGAATATTGTTTCCCAAGGGCCAAAATCTACTTTAAAATTCATGTTTTCACTTTTTAATTTACATTATTAAGGCAGTTCAGTTATAAATTCTTTGTGCTGACTAAAAATTGAATTTAATTATATTTTAATGTGGCTTGTTAGGTTTCTTTTGTTTTTTGGGTTCTAGTTAGATTTTTATATATTAAAATGATTATTGTATTATTCATTTGTGAGTAATTATGGTTGATGAGAAAATAATTAATGAAACCATTCAACGTATGTTGGATGCTGGGATTGATGATGCTACAATAGTTTCCACACTAAAAGATATTGGTATGTCTGAGGCACAGGCTAGACAACAAATAGATGGCGTTAAAAAGAGTGGTGAAGAAAGTGATTATGAAGAAGAAGCAGAATTAAATGATGATGATAAGTTAGGTTCTATGCGAAGTGAGTTAGAAAATCAATCAAAAAAATCAGAGCTTCATGAAACCACTACGCATAATATGCTTAATTTGCATGAACAAAAATTAGATGATGTTAATAAAAAAATGGATGAAGTTAGACAAGCCATGTTAAATAGTCGTGAAAGAGAACCAGTTGAAATTAATGACAATTCTTTGGATGAAAAACTTTCTGAATTGTCTGCCCAACAAAATGCTTTACAAAAGTTAATGAAGGATATCCTTGAAGTTAATAGAAGAATATTAACTGAGTTGGAATCTAAGAAATAATTTTTTTTAACTTTTTTCCCAAGCTTCAAATATTTAAATTTTAGAATGGTTGTTAATTAGTGTCCTAGTTTTTGTGTTTTTTATTTATTTGAATATTTTTTTTAATTCGTCAAAAAAGTTTTTTGAACCTTTTTGTATTTTTGTTGGACTTGTTAATTGGTATTTTGTTTTTTCTTTTCTTGTTAGTGCTTCAGCAGTTAGTTTTGTTGCATTGTCAAAGTATCCTTTTATGTTTGGTGTAATATCTTTTGTTTTTGCTCCTGAAAATTCTTTCCAAACTTTTTTAGATTCTTTTTTCGTCCAATCGTATGCTGCCGCTATTATTGCAAGAATCAGGAATATTATTCCCTGCCAAGCTAAACCAACATATAAGAAGAATAATCCAATTACTAGTAGCAATGCTATTCCATATCTGTTCATGGGTTTTCACATTCCCATTCCACTACCACCAAGCAATCCTGCATAAGGATCAGCTGGTTGTTCATTTCCACCTAAACCAAGTAAGTATCCTAATGCAACTAATCCAGCCACAGCAAATAGCCAGTAATCTTGCATTCCTATTCCATTAATGAAGTATAATATTACTAAAGAAATTAGCATCAAAAAGCTTGCTTTGATATCTTTTGAAGCGATAATTAGTATTATGGTTGCCCCTACTCCCATCCAAAATTCTCCAAATTGAATGGTTATTGCAATTAATGCAATTGAAATAACATAATTCATTAAATCCATAAAAAATCACTATTATTTAGGTATTCTCTCCATTAATTCTTTACCAAATGTAGCTAATATAAATAGAATAAATACTACCCAAATAAGCTCTGGGAATGAGAAAAAAGTTAAGTAAACAATGATTATTGCTAGTATAAAACCAATTTTTGCTCCTGCTTGATTTTTTCCCCAGGCATAAATCCAAAAGAAAATAATTATCAAAATTACTAGTGCCAAACTCATTATAATATCTGTTCCAGACAAAGCACTCAATATATCAAAAGCCATATCATCACTCCTAATTAACCTTCTCTTTTAAAGTATAAATAATTAATGTGCAGGTATAATTTTGCTTGTTCCCCACACAAAAATACTTATCAAACCAAAACTCATTAATATTGTGAAAAACCAAACACTTGAAGCAAGCCACCACCACTTGAACACTAAAAAGTAAATTAATATTCCTGAAACTATTAAGCTTAGAACACTACTCCCCAAGTATCCTCTTACTGTTGTAATTATTACAAAAACCAACATTATTCTAATGATTAAATCTGCTGGTGGAAAAACTTTCATTACTATTGGTAAGCTTATTGAAGCAAAAATAATCAATCCAATTGCAACTCCAAGAATTAAAATTACGTTTCCTTTTTCATTCATCTTCCTCGCCTCGCTTTTTCCATCATTGCATTTCTAGCCATAAAATCTCTTCCACTAGAAATTTGTCCAGTTGCGCCTTCAGTAGGATTTCCATGTGCAGATGGAGTAATAAACATGAAGTCTATTAATATTCCCCCAACACCTAATAATACTAATACGTATAAAACATATATTCCTCCAAAAAATTTCCAATAATCGAATAATATGAAATAGCCCATTCCAATAATTACTAGTATTGCCAATGGCCCTTTTCCCAAGTGTTGTGTTACGTATGCAAATATTGCCATTAATACAAATATTTTCAAAACCATGTTCATATCAGAAAATAATTCACCTAATGAAAACAAAAAAGGAATTATTGAAAATATTGTTTCAAGCATGTTTAATTATTGTGAATTCAGATATAAAATAGTTTGCAGTTACCTGAAAATCTTTTTTAATTCAAATATTTTGTTTTAGTTATTATTTAACTTCCAACTAGTGATAATTCTTTTTCTGCTAAACTGCTTTGGCTTCCCCTAGTATTTTCAATTACTTTTGGATTCCACCAAAAGCTCATTGTTGTTCCATCATTACTAATACAAACATCTTGGTTTGTAACCATTGTAAATAAGTCTTCTAATGTTTCAAAGTAATCTCCATCTTGGTTAAATTTCATTCCACTTATTCCAAGTAATTCTGCTTGCGAAGAAAAATTACTATTTGGTGTCCAAAAGCTTCCATTTTCTGTTCTTAAAACATAATAATCTTTTACTGGTGAATAGAACACACTTTTTAAGTAAAGAGTTCCATTTTCTGTTGCATTATCCCATGAGAAACCATAATCATCATCAATTAAACTATCTGGAGTGTTGTTGTATACTTCTGAAGCATTTCCACCAAAGAAGTCTTTGCTTCTTGCTGCTCCTGTCCAATAACTTAAGTTTCCTCCAGTGATTACTGGTGAATAACTTTTTTCTAAATTAAAAGTAAACTTTCCATTTGTTCCACTCAAAGCATATCTTCCAATTACTGGTGTTGCATAATTGGGACTAAAAGTCATGTCTGCAGTAGAACCATTGTGATTTATTATTGCTAGTTGTCCTCTTGTTCCCAAACTAGAATTTGTTTGTTCAAAGCTTGTAATATAATTTGTTCTAACATCAACAACACCATTGCTTGAAGCATTGTATTTTGTTGAAATAGTATTATTGATTTTTAGTTCAGTATCTGTTTCATTACTATAAGTTGTTCCATAATTCATTCTTTGTTGTCCAACCAAACCATCAAAAGGCATTCGGTATAATGGATTGTCTTGGAATGGTGGCCGGATTAATAACAAGCTTGTTTCAACTTCATTTCCTTCTTCTAAAATATCAAAATCATTTTGGAAATCAATGTTGAAATAAACATCATACAAACCTGCTTCAATACTTGATTGTTCTGTAAATCTTTTTACTATAGAAAAGTCTTGTGAAGCAATTTTTTCAAGCAATTTTTTCTCATCCTCACTAATAACTTCAAATGCTCTATTCAAATAATAATCACTAACATCAGCAAACAAATCATCACTATAATTTTCTCTAATTAAGTATGCTCCTGAATTAATAAAATTGTATAATGTTTGTGAATCAGGTATTTTTTGTGTCCATTGTAATTGTGTATCATCAACCAAGAAATACATTATGCTTGGTATTCCACCAATACTTCTGGTTGTTTTCTTTGCCCAGCAAGGCATATCACCAGGCAAATTAGTGAATGCTCTTGTGATGGTTCTTCTGTTTCCGCTTGGTCCATTTGCTACTGCACTAAAGAAATAAACATCATCCCATTCTGGAGTAGTTGCAGTGAATTCTATTGTGCTTTCTCCAACAGGGAATTCTTGTTGTATTAAATCATTTGCTGGTTCTCCTTTTCCTTTCCATACAGAAGAAATATATGTTGTTACTGGCGCGCCTGTTAAATTATTTATTGTAAGAGTTGCAGTTGCTTCATTGTCCATGTCAATAGAAATTTCTACATCTTCTATTCCAATATAACCAGCAGCAACTATTTCTGTAATAGCATTTATTTCTTCAAATTCTTCCATTGCACTTTCTAGTATTGGATCTTCTGGACAAACAGTGCTAGGATTTAATCTAAAAAATTCTTGTAAAGCTGCTAGTTTTTTTACTGCAGTTGCAGTGAATTGTACTCCATCACAATAAACATAATCTGGGTTGCCATAATCACACATATCAATTTTCATGTCTTGCCAATCCCATTCAAACTTTACTCTAGGAACAGCATCTCTTCCAGTAGCACCAGTTAAAGTTCCATTGTAACAAGTAGTGCTCTTTACTATTTTTGCTTCCTCATCTTGTGGTTCTCCGCTAATAACTCTAATGTGATATTTTTGTGAATAAGTTCCAGTGCTTACTCCTGTACACAAACCAGCTTCTTCTTCTGCTCCAATCCAATATTGTCCAAAGTTAGCATTGTTACAAGTTACATCATACTCTGCTTCTGAAGTTCTTTCATCCAAATAAATTGGTGCACTTCCATGTTTGTGTGTTGTTGCATTAATTGTTAAAGTTCCATACCTTGGTTTAGTATCATTCAAACCAGTGTTTGTCATTCTTATTCCCACATGTTCTTCTGTTGAATAATCAGCATTACTAAAATCCCAACTTGCACTCACTCCACCTAAAGTAAAGTTTAGTGCTCCTGCATCACTTGGAATACTTCTTTCTTCACTTATCTCTCCACTTGGGCTTGTAACACTAATTGTTTCTCCTTGCAAGAAAATTACATAATCTCTATAATTTGCTGTTTGAAATTCTTTCAAGAATGCTTCTTTTGCTTGTTCTTGCATATACCATGCGGCTAGTGCTCCAACGATTGCTCCAACTACTGTTGACCAACCTTGTATAGCACCAAAACTAATTTTTGGAGCATCATTATTTTTCTCTGGCTTCCAATCCAATGCAGGCATGTTGAAAGAAGAGAATGAGATTTTTGGTTGTTCTGGAGCTGGGCTTAAACCAGAATTTTGATTTCCAGTAGAAACACTGGCACCAGTTTCAGCACCACTTTTTCCCCATAAGCTATTTCTTAAACCAGTGAATCCACTTGTATTCTGTAAAATTGAAGCTGATACAACTTGAGATGCATCAGGAGAGTAATTATATGTTCCTCTATAAATAATTCCTTCTTGTGTGTAAGAACTATCCATTCCAATAGGTGTATATGTTCTTTTTACAAGAGTAACTGTATCTCCATTTATTGTTATATTCTTATAACTAATAGTATCATTTACATTATCCGTTCCAGATTCAACTATTGTTCCGTCTGATCTCACAAATTCAGCGCCACTTACCCAACCACTATCATCTGCAAATCCAGCATGGATTTGTTCTTGAATTTGGCCAGTAGAACTTAGTTTAGCGCTTTCTTCAGCACCAGTTTGATTTTTTCCAGCTTCATTTTGTTCTCTTTTTTGTTCTTGTGTTGGCGAACTTCCGCTTTCAAAGCCTCCTCCAATCATGTGTCCTAGTGATGCTCCAATTGCTGCTCCTGCTACTACTTGCATCCAATTTATTTCTGGAGCTTTATTTCCCCAAATTTTATTTGTTGCTCTTACTTTTACTGTATGATCAAGCATTTTGTTTGTTAATAGCATTGAATCTTGCATTCCATCTCCAACAATGTTCAATTCGTATTTGCTTAAAGAAAAGAATTTTCCATCAGGTTCTCTAAAAGCAACTGGCACTTCTCCAATATATGTCCATGAGCTTTTTCCTTCTATTCTTGCCCAAACACTTACTCCGTAGCTTCCTGGTAAATCACTTGATCTAATTGTAATTGTTTCTGAATTGTTTTGTAAGTTAAATTGTGTTTTTCCTAGAGATATTTTTCCTTCTACTCCTCCATGACAACCAGCATCATTTTTGCATAACCAGACATTTATTTTTTGTCCTAGACAAGCAGATGCATCTACTGAAACAGTTGTTTCTTCATCAAAAGCAACTGGAGAAGAATCACTATCAATTGACATGCATTCTTTCAAATTAATTACATCAACAGTGAATTTTAATTGTGAAGGATTTGTTGTTATTGTTTGTCCTTGGAATTTTCCTTTTATTGTTACTGGAATATTAATTGTTTTTCCAATAGCATCTGTGTTTGGTGTGTAAGTTAGTGTTCCTGATAATTTTTCTCCACCATTTAATTTTCCATAAACTTTTCTCTCCAAAGAATCTAATGCTGTTCTTCCACCATTAGCTGTTGTATAACTTTGCAAAGATAATTCTGCTGCTCCTTGTATTTCGTTTGTTGAGCTTGCAGTCAATTCTTCTATTGAAATGTTTGTTCCTGTTTCTTGATCCTGACAAGCATTTAATAAATCAAATCTAAAACTAATTTTTCCTCTTTCTGTTACTCCTGTTTGTACAGCATTACTAACAATTAAACAACTTGCTTCTGTATTTGCTCCTGAAGTAATGTTCAAATTAAAAGGTAATAGAACATCAAATACTACGCTAGTGTTTTTTGGTTTTAATGTTACAATTATTGTTCCGTTAACATTTATTGGTTCTAGCATTGTGTCTTCTGTTAAACCATTATCCAACCTTATTCTAACAATATCAATATCAGTTGTTCCTTCTGCTTGAATTGTATTTCCTCTCAAACCATCAAAGTGTGATTTTAGTGCAGCTTCATTTATTGCCCCTTGGAATTGTGCCACTGGTTTTACTGAATAAATTTCTAATTCTTTTCCGGTTGCATTTCCTGCTTCTACTTCTTCAACACTTTCTCTTTTTGTAATAGTGTTTAATTGTATTCCTAAATTACTTGGATTAAATGCAACAACATTTTCTGAAACAATTAATTCTAATCTTAGTCTTGTAAAACCTTGTTTTGCTACTTCAATAATTACTTTTGTTCCTGGAAAATGTGCACCAGTGTATATTGTTGCTTTTCCTAGTCTATTTGTTAATGTTTCTTGAACAAGATATTCATCAAAACCATTTTCTTTTGCGAAAACATTTACAAATGCTTCATTTAATATTTCTCCTTTATCATCTCTCACATCAACAATTATTTCAGTATCAATTAATGCTGGGACAAAATTTTTATTCAAGCTCACGCTCAAATTCTTTTCATTTGGAACGGAGAATGTTTCATCATCAGTAAAAATTATTCTTCCATCTGATTTCAAGTGAGTTCTTAGAGTGCTATTTCCTTGTTTGTTTCCTTCTAATCTTAGAGTAACATCTATTGCTGTGCTTTTTTCAAATGAAGTTATTTCATAGTCAGTTATTTTTGTTATTTTTCCTCCGCTCAATTCATCAGCAGGGCCTTTTATTTCGTAAGAAATTATTTTTGCTCCTTCTCCATCTTGACTTAGCATTTCTAAACCAAGAGCAATTCTTTTCTCTGTTTTTCCATAATCAGTATTTGAATTATTTATTATTTGATAATGGTAAGTGTATTTTTTCACTTGTTCAATTGTCATATCATCAGTGTACAAATCTTCTGTTTCATCATACAGCCATTCACTCATTATGCAAAAATCCTCATTGCATATAGCTTCTTCTCCTTCAAAGTAAACATTTGATGCATAAGTTTCATCATATAATTCTTCATCAGCATTGCTTGCTGGTTTTTTTGTTCCGTCAAAATTTGCTCTCCAAAAGAATTGTAATTCTTTATTTGATGGAGTGTTTTTCTTTAATCTAAAATTTATTTTTATTAGGTGTGTTCCTTTTGTAAAATTCTCAAAGTTAATTGTTACCCATTTTGCCAAACCATCAGTAAGGTTTTCTGAATCATAAGAATATCCTCTTTCTGGAGAATAACTTTTTCCTCTTGTTTCAGTAAAATATCCTGCTGCTTCAACAGTATCAATTTCAATATAATCATTTTCTAATAATTCTTCTTTTCCTGCTCTAAAATGCACTAGCACTTCGTCATACTCCTGATCTGCTTGCACCTCTAGTAATGCATAATATTTGTTTCCAGATTTCATTGTTCTTACTATTTGTCCTTGTTCATTATAAATTTCTAGTCTTCCATTTGGAACAATGCTTGGTTCTGTTATTTCACTTTGTAATATAACATCAAATGTTTCTGTTTTGTTTGGCATTAAAAATATTGGTTGTGAATAATAAGTTTCATGATTTTCACTTGACACTGCAAGGTAAATTGTTTTTCCAGCTTTGATTGTTGTTTGTGCCAAACCATTTTCTACAAATAATAAACCTGATTCTTCTTGATTTTTCATGTTGAAGATTCTTGCTTCTCCATTTATTTTTTCTCCTTTCTCATCAACAGCATTTATTTTTATTGTTGTTTGTCCAACTTGCATTTCTACTGTAAAAGTTGTTTCTTCATCAAGTGAAATTATTTTTGATTGTGACTTGCCATTGAAAGGATATTTTGTTGCATAAGCATATGCTTTTCCTTCAACTTTTCCTGCTAAGAAAGTTGCTTCTCCGTTAATATCTGTTAGCACGTAATTATTTTCTTCGTTTAATTCAACAAGCGTATCATCTTTTTCATATTTTAAATAAATTTGTGCATTTGCTACAGCTTCTCCATCTTGATCTTTTGCAGTAACAATAACTCTTCCTGCATTTTCTTCTGTAATGCTTTCCAATTCAAGTGTAATGTTTACATTGCTTGTTATGTTTTCTAATTTTATTTCTTTAGCAAAGTATCCTTCTTCTATTCCTCCAACTTTTTTTGCACTTACATAAAATGTTCCAAGTGTTGTTAGTGCAAAGCTTGCTTTTCCACTCGCATCAGTTCTTTCATCTTCAACTAATCTTTTAGCTTCGTTTTTTAGTGAAACTATCGCATCTTCAATTGCCATTCCAGTTATTTCATCTAATATTGTAACATTGATTGTTGCTTTTATTGATTTTGAAACTTCTATTACTTCTTCTTTGTTTGAATTAACAATAATTGTTTTTGATACTGAACCATAATTCTTGTTTGGGTCAGAAACACTCAATAAATATTCTCCTGGGATAACTTCAAATGTTTCTGTTGAAGTTGAACTCATTCTTGTATAGGTGTTCTCTCCGTTTAACCTAATATTAAAACCAGCATTTACTGGTAAACCATTTTCTTGTAATTTTATTTTCAAATTTACTTTTGGTAATTCTTTTTTTGTTAAAATTAATTGGTAAGTTGAAGAATTAATGTGATATTGTTTGTTTTCATATTTATCATCAATTACTTTTGCGTACAATCTTGAACAATTAACTGGTTCTGTTACTTGTATTATTCCATTTATTGATGTAGCACTAGTTGGTGTTGGTTTAACACTTGGGTTTTCACAAAATAATTCAACGTTAATTGGTTCTTGTATTGTGGCAAAGTTGTGTTGTAGTAATATTGTCCTTTCTATTGGTTTCAAATCAATTTTTTGTTTTAATTTAATTATTTCATAATATTCTTTTTTATCAATGATGAATGAATCATCTGATGTTCCTGTGCTCAAATTAATGTTAAATTTTATTTCTTGTCCATTGCTCAAATCAGTTATTTTTATTTCTCCATTATCATTTGTTCGCAGTGTTTCTTCTCTAATTACTGTGCCATTTCCTAGAACTGAATAATTTATTACTGAATCATAAACTGCTGTTCCTTTATAATCAGTTATTTGGAATGTTGCGGTGTATGGTTGTAAAAGAGTGAAGGTATTCATTCCAATAAAAAGAATTATTAAAATTAATATTATTAAAAAAAGTGCAAAGCTTGGCACTACAGAATCAACCTTATCCACTATTCCAGAGATGGGTATTCTAGCATCAATTTTGTCAATTAAAGCATACCACTTGTCTTCCAGAGAGTAGTAAATATCTTTCGCACCCATTCTTTTTCGCCTATAATAAGAATTGATTTCTAACTATTTAAACGTAACTTTTTTGAGTTTTTGTTTTATATGTTGTATAAATTAACTATTTTTTGTTTGGTTTCTTTTAGTTTATTTTCAGTTATTTTTCCTATTTTTGTGCTTATCATCCCTTTGTAAGTTGTTACTGGATTATCAACCATTATCACACTATTTTTTGTTAGTTCTCCACTAACTAAATCTTTGTTACTTAACCCTAAATCATAATTTGTTTTTTTATTTTGGGAAGTTATTTTTAGTAAAATTATATCTTCTGAATTTTTGTTGTATTTTGTATTGCTTATTACTAGTGCTGGCCTTGTTTTTAATCCCACTTGTTCTGAATAAAGAATTTGTGCAATAACTATGTCTCCTTGTTCAAAATTTGAAGAGTTCATGTGCTTCTTCACCCTCTTCAGCCCATCTTTTGTATGCATATGCTCTCAAGGGATCTTTTTCTGTTTCTAAGATAGTTAGTTTTTCCTTAAATGCTTTTCTTGCAATTTCAGTCCATTTAATGTCGGGGTATTGTTTCATTTTTGTGTGTAATTCTTTTGGAATTGCCATTGTCATATTTCCCATAAAAACACCTCTTACTTATTTATGTATTATATGTATATAAGTTTTTTGTGAGTGTTATGCCGGTGCCAAGTTATTAATTAAAAATTTGATGAATAAAATAATTTTAGCTTATAGTTATGCATGAACTTTCTTTACTTGTAATATTTCCTTGTATTGGTTCTGTTGCTTTCTTGTTATTCCAGAAGTAATGTCCACCAGCTACACAAACTTCTCCGTTTGCAACTGCATCAAACACTTCTTTTATGCTTCTTATTCCATTTCCAGAATCAATTGTTACTGTTGTTCCATTTCCGTATGTTGTTTCAAATCCAGCTGTTTGACTAGCTTCATTAATCAATAATGCAGCAGTACTTTGTTCTGGAACATAAAATACGCCATAGAATGATGCAGTTCCTGATGCGATTGCATTATTCCATCTTAAGCCATAACCATTTCCATTTTGATTTATTGAATCAAAGCTTTCATTCCATGTGCCCATTCCAGCCCCTAGGAAGTCTACACAACCTTGTCCTATTCCAGTCCATGTCATTAAGCTTGGGCCAACATCTTGTGGAGCACCATTTACTTCAACACTATAAAATGCATAAGCATCAACTGCATTATCTCTACTGATATTTAGTATTACTGGTACTGCAATACTTGGACTTAAATTTAAGCCAATTTTATTTCCTGCTCTTGTAATTGTTAGTACATTTCCTCTTGTTCCTGAATTCCAACTATTCATGTTATAGAATGATTCATCATAAGCAACATCTACTTCAATTGCGGCGTTGCTTGATGGATTGCTTTCTGTTTTAACTGTTGTTCCTGAACCAGAGCCCTCAACAATTGTTACTGGTTTTTCGCTTAATTGCATATAACTTACACCATAACCATTTCTTCCATTGTCAGAATTTACTCCAACTGTTCCATTGAATGGCACATCATATATTGCGTGATCAATATCTGGTTCTGCCCATGGTTCTAAATCTAAAACTATTTTTTCAATATCATTAGCATCAACCCACTCCCAAGAATTATCCTTGAAATAAATTTCTAAAGTTGCAGTGAATTTTCCAGCTTCCCAATAATCTCTTCCACCAGGGCCATCAATCTCAAACTTATTCATAAATATTTCTCTTAAATTAGTTTGGTATTCTTGTGGAGCTGTAGCGAATTGCATTAGGTAATTATCAAAGTCATCTCTGAAATCTTCACTAAATCCATCTTTCATTAGATTGATTGTTCCACTTATATATCTCAATGATTTTTGTCCATCTGCATTATTCAAAATATTGTTTGCTGACAATACTTTTTCAAAATAATTCCTACTCTCAGTACTATAATCTTCACAATTTTGTACGCCTTCTTGTCCAAGAACCATTTTTGTTGTAATAGTATCATTGCTTGAAACACTATTCTCACAACCATTACACAATTCTAAATCCAAATCAACTTTCAAATTGAATTCTCCAGTTCCAATATTGTTTTTGTTTAGTGTGCAAGTGTAAGCCAAGTATGATGTTATTGGCTTTCTATCTTCATCACAATTAATATTCACAACTGAATTATCATTTCTTGTTAATGAATATTTTAATCCTGCTTGTAATTCTAAATTATTATTTGTTTCAACCATTGTTTCTATTGTTACATTATCTCCTTCTTCACTTAACTCAATACTTGTTATTGCAACATCAATTGAACTTGAAGATAATTCCTGTGTTTTTGTTCCAGCAATGTCAAGAGTGCTTGGACATTGTGTTAGTGTATTTGAATTGAAGAATTGTTTCATGTAATCAATTCTCTTCAATGTCATTATTGTTGTTTGTGTAATATCACAATAAGTATAGTTCGCATTAGTTTCATCACATTGTTCTATTCCAATTCCATTCCAACTCCAATCAAGTTTTATTTTTGGCACAGCTTCTTCCCCAGTCATTCCTGTTTTGTTTCCAACTGTACAATTGTTTATTTGAGTTGGTTGACAAGGATAAGTTTTTGGTCCACATTCAACATATTCAAAGCTATTAAATAATACATGGAATTTCTTTTCATAAGCTCTCGTTTCACTCACTGTTAAATCTTCTGTTGTCATATCAGCTAGAGTTGGTTGTGTTGGATTAATTATTTCTTCAAACCAATTGCCCTCATCATCTTCATATTCTTCTCTTTCTTTTGCTGCTTTCAAAATGTCATCATATTTGTAATCAGTATTATATACTTTTTCTTCTCCTGTAACAGTAATGATTCCTTCAAATGGTTTGTATGGAGTGTCAGTTGTTTGTCCTCCAGCGAAAGTTAATTCTCTTATTTCGGTTAAGCCAATTGTTGCACTCATTGCACTTGCATTATAATTGTATCCTGTTTGGGACGTAGTGTAATTTGTGTTTGTTGTTGTAGCAGTTTGATTTGCTGAACCGCTTGAATAATAATCATCATAATCATAAGTTGTTTCCCCAACACTCATACTTACTCCGCCTTCACTTTGTAAAGAAACACCAATTATTTCTACTAGGGCAACAGTAAAAGTATCATTATATAATATATCTAAATTTTGTCCTTGCAATATACTTAGTGCGCCTGTTAATAATGCTCCACCTAAAGCACTTCCGCCCATACTTCCAGCAGCAATATTTACTAAATTATAAGTCAAAGCATTACTAATATTGAAACCACTATTTCCTGAACCAGTAGCCATGTTAGTTGCTAGGATGAAGCCTGCTGTTCCAGCAGATGAATTCAGTTGAGCAACTTGGTTTATTAAAACATCTTGGTTTGTAGCTGGGCGTGTTACTGGTGCACTGGTATCAGGGTTAATATAATATTTTTTAGTTTGAGTATCATAAATATAATAATCATTCTTGTTGCTTGAAACAAGATCATTATAATACTGCCCATCATTTTTTACCACAATATATCGTTGAGAAGGAGTTTGATTAGCAGGAGTGGCAACTTGATTCTCCGTTTCATTTATACAACAAACCCCTGTTGTAATTCTTAAACTATCAGAAATATCTATTCTTCCAGGTGGCAATGCACAAGTTGCTTCAATAGTTTTGTTAAGCCCAGCATATGAATCTGCAATATAACTTCCGCTATTTGTAACGCATTTTTGTTTATCAGCTGCTTTTGTAGAGTTTAATTGTTCTTCACTTGAAAATGTCTGGTTTGGTGTGCCACTGCTTGATGTTGTGCCGATTGTTGCTTCAACTTTGTCAGCACCATTTGCTTTTGGTGGACTTTCAATTTTTGGATTAGCTTTTGCAATTTCTGTTGAAATCTCATCTGCAGTTGGTTGAGCAGGAGCTTGTGCATTCTTACATGTTGTTGTCAAACAAGTTTTATTTGCAATTGTATCAACCTTGTTTTTCCATTCAACTCCAATACTTTTGTTTATATCGTTTACCATTGTTGTAATTTCATTATTTATTCTGTTAACTTCAGCATTGAAATCTCTTATTAATTGAGTCCTCTTAATGTTATATTTTTCTTTTAGACTCTCGTTTGCTTCTTTTCCAGCATCAATGTCTCTGCTTGCTTGTAAATATAAATTTTCTAGACCAGTCTGTAATTCAGTTACCTTGTCATCAAATTCATCTCCTAATTCAGTATATCTTCTGTGTGCACTTTGTGACTTGTCTTCTAAGTATGCATTGTTAGCTTCCAAAGCACTAATGAATTTTGCAAGGCAGTCTTGGCAAGGCGCATTACTAGCTTGTTCACTCTTCTTTGCAGTTGCCTTTGTTATTAAATTATCATTTTTAGCTTTCAATGCATTAATATTTCCGTCAATTAATGTAATTCCATCGGCCATTATTGATTTTGATTGAGCAAAATCATAATTCAAATTTTGTTTTAGTAGTGTTTTTGCTTCAGCATTTTTTTTGTTTAAGCTTTTGTTTCCATCAAATATTTTGAATAATTTATCATCCCAAGGTGTTAACTCTCCGCTTGTTACAAAGCCAGCAACCGCACCTACAAGCATGTCTCTCAATACTTTATCCCAGTCAAAGTCGTGTTGTCCTGTTACTTCTACTGTTACATTTTTTTGTGTGCATGAATTTCTTAAATATCCCGTGTCTGTTCCATCAAATTCGTTGTATGGTGAATCATAAACATCATATTCATATCGTGAAAGTGAGAAGCATGAGTTTGGATCAGCGTCAAGTATTGCTTTTACATTTCCTATTAGTTGTTGTTTTTGATTTCCAATTCTTCCATAAACTAAATTATTGTAAGCTCCTGGAATGTCTCCTTCGTTTCTTGTTATTGTTGTGTCTTTTGATTCGTTAGGACTTAGTGTAAATATTTTATCACTTAATTCTAGTGATGATTCTATTTGTATGCTTGCACTTTCAGGACAATTGTTTGTAATACTGAATGATGCACTTCCTTCATCAGGTACCTTTACTAAATCTGCACCAATTACTAAACAACTTGAATCAATTATGTTCAATGAATAATCTATTGTTGCACTAATTATTTGGTCTGTTGAATCTGTTTTATTTATTGCTTCAAATGTAATTGTTCCAGTTGTTGTTCCATTTGCTCCGCCATATGGAGTGAATCTTAATATTACTGGTGTTGTTTCTTCGCCTGCAACACTTGTTTTAAATACACGAGTATATCCTCTGCTCAATGCAGTGTATGCTCCGGTTGTTGTTGCTGAAAAGCTTCCAACAGTATTTCCACTAGGTTCTAATTTCGCTCCTAGATTTTTCAAGTTTACTGGTGTTCCTTCTGCTCTACAATTATTATTAATTTCAAATGCTAATTCTATTTCTTCTCCTTGTGTTGAAGCCTTCCATGAAGTTTGTGTTAATTCTAAACAAGATGGATTATCCACATCTTGTCCTAATCCAACTCTAATTTTTGTGTCAATTTCTTTTACCCAACTCTTTACACCATTTGTTACTATAATTTGGAATACTCCTTCTAAATCATCTGCTGAAGGTATTACATTTGCTGAAATTACTTTGAAATCAATTTCTTCATAGTCATTCATTGCAATTTTAACGCCCTTTTGTAAATCAAACCATGATTCCATTTGTTTTTCGCTCAATAATCCTTTTGTTTTTCCAACATATTTTATTTCTTTAATTGTTAGTTCAAAACCTGTTTTGTTTTCTATTTTCACAGTTTTTGTGTCTTCTGGTTGTGTTTGGGGATTCACAGTAAAGCTTAATGTTTCAGGACTAACATCAACAACATCTTCGCTTATAGCAAAATCAATTATTTTTGTTTCATAACCTGCTTTTTCAACATTTAATTTTAATTTTTCTCCAGGTAATGAAGCTGGTATTTCTATTGTTACTATTCCAATTGAATTAGTTTGTTTTTCTGCTAGTTTTGTTCCGAACCTATCATATAATTTTACAAAAGCATCACTTATTTCTAAACCATTTGCAGTATTTTTTACTCTTAGTGTTAAGTTTTGTTTTTGTCCTGAAATTATTTTTGGAACAGCATCTTGATATTCATTATCATATAAGAATTGAACATTCATTTTCTTATCAGAAGTTACATTAATATTGAATATTTTTTCAAATAGTATTGTTGAAGTATCTCTTAATTTTAATAATAATGGGGCATAACCTGTTTTTTGTGGAGTTATTTTCATTGAAGTTATTTGTATTTCAGTGTGTTTCTTGTATTCTCCTGTGTCAATCCAATCAGTTAAATAATCATTTATTGTTCCTGTTGATACTGAACCATTTGGTTTTATCATTGAGTAATTTTTTAATAGTAAATTTTCTTCTGTGTTTTCAAATTTGATTTTTGATACATCAAAATTTCTTTCAGAATTATTATACACTTTTATTGCTAAATCATATTCAGCATTGTTTTGTAAATCAACTGTTGTATCAAAGCTTGTTGTTATTAAATCCTCATCTGTTATTGTTGATGTTATACAGAAAGAATTTTCTCCTTGTGTTTCACACAAAGACTCTACTCCAACCCATATATACATTGTTTTTGTTGATGCATATAACGCTTGTTTGTTTGAATTGCTTTGACTTGTTCCTAATAAATTATCAACCGGGTCTCTTTCATAACCATCATCAATTCCCCAAACTCTATACCCTAATTCAAGTTGTTCATTTAGTTTTGCATTTTCCCTAATTTTTATTTTTACTCCAACAATTATTTTTCCAACAACATAACCATTTTCTGTCCATACTGTTTGTGCCCATTTGCTTTCTTCTAAATTCAAGTAATCTGATTCTATGCTATATCCATTTGGTGGATTGTATGTCGCTCCGTACAATGTTTCTTCATCTATTTCATAATTATCATAAACTTTTTCTCCGGGTGCAATTAATTCTTTAATATAAAGTTTATCTAATTCTGTTTTTGTAATATTTTCTTTTCCTGCTCTTGCAAAGAATCCTAGTTCTGAATATCTTATTGGAGCAATAATTTCAAATTTAGCTAAATATTCTTCTCCTGGTTGTGCTCTCAATACCTTTGAATCATTTTTGAATAATCCTAGTGGGTTAACAACTAATTCTTCTGCTGGTGGCTTTCCTAATGTTACATCAAAGTTTATTGTTCCATTTCCTTTTACTTCTAATGGCATTGCCATATAACTTTCATATCCTTCGCTTTGTACTACTGCATAAACTTTTTGTCCTGCTTTTACACTAAATGTTATTGCTCCGTTTACTTCAGTTAATTTTTTTCCTGTTACTTTATTATTTCCATGTGCTTCAAATAATTGCACTTCGGCAAACTTTACTGGCAAACCATCTCTATCACTTACATTTACATTTACTAAACCAAGTGGTAATTCAACTCTTATCAAAATTTCTTCTTCGCTTCGTATTGCATCAAAAGTAAATGCTTCACTCCATCCTGAATAATCTCCTTTGTAAGCAAACACTTTGTATTTTTCTCCTTCTTCTGCATACTTCACTGGATTCCAACTTGTTTGTCCATTATAATCAGTGATTTTATCTGTATAACTTAATTTGTAAGCATCTTCACTTGTTTCTCCGAATAATATTACTCTTGCATATTGTATTGGTTTGTTATCTTGGTCAACAACTTTTACTTTTAATTCACTTCCACAAGAACCATTATCTAGTTTCATTGATAATTCTACTGTGTCTCCAACATTAGCACTTTTTGATTCATCACAATATCCTTCTGCTGTTGCAGTAATTATGAATGGACCTTGTTCAGCAACTTCAAATTCTACTATTCCATTATAATCGGTTTCATCTCTTGCTAGTTCTGTTGTTTTTCTTATTGTTACTAAAGCATCTTCAAAATTAATTGTTCCTCTTTTTACTTTCACACTAATTTTTCCAAGAATACTTTTTTCTAATTCAATTGTTTCATTTAATGCAGTTGTGCTACTCACACTTACTCTGCTTGTTGTTCCTTGTTTGTATCCTAGCATTTGTTTTGTTTTGAAAATATAATCTCCTTCTGTTATAGTAAAAGTTGCTATTCCATTTTCAGCAGTAACTGTTTCTTCAGGTAAGTAAGGCATGTCTGCTTTGTAAGCCATTACTTCAATTTCTTCAGTTACTTTTACACCGCCACTTTCAAGTGTTATGTAAGCCTTTCCAGTTTCTTTTGGTTGAGTTTCTGTAAGAATTATTGTTGTTGAAGCATTTGTTATTGGTGTTATCTTTGTTTCATATTTTGTTGATGTGATTGTTAGTGATAGTGCTCCGCAATTTGCTGGTACTGAAATATTTGCTGTTCCATCATAGATTGTTTCGCTTTGTGGAGCAGTTCCTTCTGAACAAGAATAATTTAATGTTAAAGGATCAGTAATTAATGTTCCATCTTCTGAAAGAAATTGTACTGTTTTTGAACTAAAACTTATAATATCTACTGGCAAAATTATTTCATGATTTGTTTCAATAAAAGATATTTTTACTGGGAGAGTTTTTTTCTTTCCATCTTTTTCTGCAGTAACACTTATTGTGTAACCATATGGCACAATAATATCTTGTATTAAACCAAAATCATTTGAATAAAAAGTTTCTTCAATTCCTTCAAGGCTGACTTTTGCTCCGCTTATTCCAGCACCATCATTATTTACAACTGTTATTTTTAGCACGGCTTCTTGTTGTCCTATTGCAAATAAACTCAAACCAAACAGCAATAATAATATTATAACAAGCACAATTAGTAATGCAAAACTGGGAACAATTTCATCTACTCTATCAACAATTTTGTATATTGGTAAATGCTCATCTATTTTGTCAAGTGTATTGTACCATTTTTCTTCGCCCGCGAAGTAGATATCTTTAAGTTTGTCCCCAAAGCCCATTTTTTAATCACTTAACTTAATAACTGTAAATAACTAATCTTCCGTTATTTATATACTTTTCTAAGCACTATGCTTGTTTTAGTTGTTCAAAGATATTTGCTAGATTTTCGCCTTCAGTTATTTTCATTCCAAAGAAATCCTCTGGCCAAAATTGCGTATTCATTATGTATGGCATTAGTGCTTCTATTGAAATTGCTATAATAATTGCAATAGCAAACATTATGATTATTGGTTTGATTTCTTCTAAAAAATATTTTTTATTCATAAAATCATCTAATAAAATTGAACCTAATTTTAATCCTGCATAAGTTGCAATAACAATTGGAATTATGTATATGAATATTATTGAGTTTTTTTGTGAGCCCAGTGATAAGCCAAGTATTGCATGGGGAATAAATGATAAAAAACCAAATCCAACTGCTCCGAAAATAAAAAAAATTATTACTAATATTGTTAATGGGTTAGTTCCAAATGGATTGTACATTGGATTTAGGAATGTATATGCGAAAGTTAGTAATAGTGATATTAATGATAGTAGCAAAAGTGCTAGTGCTTTTTGATCCATTTGGCATCACTTCGCCAAAATCTCATTTTCATTCCAAATAATGCTTTTTCCTTCTTCAGCAACACAAGCATAATCATTCTTTTTCACTAAGTCAATTATTTCTTTTAATGTTGGCATTGTTAAGTTTAATTCAATATCATCTGTTTTTACATTTGCAGTTGATGTGCTAGCATTTTGTCCCGAGTTGAATACTTTTGCTTCTGCATTTATTCTAACTCCGTCTTTGTTTTCAGTTGTGAAAATTAATGCACCATTTTCTGGATAATAATATATTCCTTTTAGTGTTCTTGCAACAGAACTTGTTCCAACATCAACTAAATAATCATTTCCAGTTTTTGTATCAGAGATTATTTTTCCACTCATGTTCCATTTTATTAAACTTGAATCAGCTGCTGAGATTCCATTTGTGTAACTTATTGTTGGTTCAGATGCATGTAATGTTGCTGTTAACACAACTGGTGTTCTTACATAGTATCCAGTTTCATCAATAATTATTGCTTCGTTTGCTTTGCTGTTTGATTTATTTATTTCTGCAATGTTAAATGCTTTTGTCAATAGTATATTGTTTGATGATTTTTTGTATTCATTTTTATCACTTAATTCAACTATAATGCTTGCATCAGTTTTGTCTTTTATTTCTAATATTATTCCATCAATGTTTGCATTGTATATTGCTGGTCCTGTTCTTCCATTGATTGTTGTTTCAAATCCTTTTGGATAAGCATTAAATTTATCTAATAAACCACTTTCTAAATCATTTACTTTATCTTCTGCCGTTAAATATAATGGCTTGTTATAAATTTTATTGAATTGTGCTAATTTAGTTATTTCTAATAAATTATTGTTTCTTACATAAATTGCATTTTGTTCATTAGTGTCATAAGTTGTTTTTCCTACTTTTATTAATTTTACAACTCTTGGTGTTCCATTAGCAATTTTTTCAAGCAGTTCTTTCTTTATTGGATTGTATTGTGCACAATTTACTATGTCTATTTGTGTTGCTGAAGTTGGCACTTGAGTAATGTCACTAGCTTTTTCTAATGCTTTTATGTATGCTTCTAATGCAATATATTTATTTCCAGAATTATTGTATAATATAAAGTACTCTTTGTGGGTATCAGTGTTTTTCAAATTATTTAGTATTGTCATCATTGATACTAGTGATGGGCGTGAATCGCTAGTTGGTGTATCGTTAAGAACAGAATCTTTCCATGATTTTTCATTAATGAATTTTTCAATATCTACTTCAATGTAAACATCACTTGTTCCAGAATAATATTTTTCTGTTTTTTCACAAGTGTTCAAATCTTTTGTTGGAGCTAATTTATAAATTTCTGACAATTTTAAATTGCTTTCAACGCTATTAACTTGTGATTCTATTCCTGCAAAGTTATTTAATTTTTCTTTTAATGTTTTATATTTATCTAGTAAGAATAATTGTAGCATATCATTGTTACAAAAGTTTTCTTGGCAATATGTTTTTGCATCGCTAGTGCTAATTTCTTCAGCACTTGTTTTGTTTATTTTGTCAAATCCATATTCTGTTGAATCTGTTGTGCATGCTCCTTCAAATGTTTGTTCTTTTGCTAATTCTTTCATGTATTCTTCTGTTATTGATTGTGCACATTGAGAATAAGCTTTAATGAATTCTTTATATCCTTTCTTTATGTATTGTCTTGCTAGTAATTCACAATCTAATTCTCCAGTTCCTACATTATAACAATCAGTTTCTGGTTTGAATCCACTTGGTATTACATATCCTGGTCTTGTTACTATTGCTTTTAGTGGCCAAGTTATTTCTGCGGTTTCTAAATTAATTGCTCTTCTTAATTTTGCACTTACTGTTGTATTAATGTAAACACAACTGTATTGTATTCCTGTTCTATCAATTGACACTGCTAAATTTGGTCCTAATGTATTGCCCATTAAACTTCCTTTCTTTAGTGTTTCTACGCCTATTACAACTCCGCCGAAATCAGTTGAGTATTTTAAATCACTTAATGAATCTAACAATCCACAATTTTTTGCACTGCTTGTTCCTTTTGTGCCTGAGTATTGTGGGTAGTATGTAGTGTTTGTTGGTGAAGGCCCAATATTTACTGCTGGTGGTTCAGCTAAATGTAAATAAACTCCATTTTCTCTGTATTCTGAATCAGGTATTGCTCCTTTTCCATTTCCTCTTTCAACCCAATATCTCACAATATCTAGTGCTTTTTTCTCTTCGCTTCCCACACACTCTTGTGGTTTTGCATTTGGATCTCCCCAATTAATTGCAGAGTCAATACTTTCAAGCATTCTCCAATTATCTTCTATTGTTATTGGGAATGACATGCATTGTGTTGAACCATACTGATTAGAGTATTGTACATTCAAGTTTCCATAAACTTCTGTTCGTGCATCTGTTTCTGTTGCCCATTGTCTAATGTCTGCTAGGTTTTGGAAGAATCCATAAGTGTTTCTTTGTGAATCAAATAATCTTCTTTGAGGAAGATATTGTGAACTTGGTAAAACTTCAAAAGTTAACTCTTCTACGCCCCCACTTTGATCAAGCAATCTATAATTGAATGTTCTTGTTCCTGCAATGAATGAACAAGAATTTGTTCCACACCCTTGTGGTTGTAGATAAGAATTATATGATTGGTAAGTGTTTGTTATTGGGTATTGGTTTGCATATATTTGTTCCATACCTACTTGCATATAAGGAACAGCTGTGCCTTGTGCAGGAGTTGGCGAATCACATTGTATTGAAACCGCATTATTTCTTGCAAGCATTACTCCTGAGTTATAACAATAATTGTATACTTTGTATTTTTCTGCTTTGTATAAGAATGAATTGAATGTTAATTTTGAAACATTTGTTTTTATACATTCAGAATCAATTTCTCCTAATCTTCTAACAGTAACACTTACTGAATCAACTTTGTAATGTGATTCTGTTGAATCAACTATTTTTGCATTAACACCGACATTATATTTTCCAAGAGTATATCCCGGACTAACTGTTACTGTGGCATCACTATTTGCTGATATAGTAAATTTTTCTTCGTTAACATTTATTCTTGAATCAGGATCAAGATCAATTTCAACATCAACAGCACAATTATTTTTTATTATAAATCTATCTTGCTCATATTCGCTTCCACCTTTTCCCATGAATGGCAATGCTTGTTGCATTCCATAAGGCATTGATTGTTGTCCTCTGTTAGTGAATCCTTGGTATGTTTGTGCATAAGATGATAAATTACTATTAATTATTCTATTGTATCCCATATTCCATCCTGCAACATCTAACACAATTCCATCTGCAGGTTCTTCTACTTCAATGCACTTTGATAAATTACTCATTGAAATATTTAGTGTTATTTTTGTTTCAATTGTTTCTTCTCCATCTTCGGTATTATTTTTTGCTCTAACCATCATTGTTAGTGTTTGTTTTCCTGATGACAAACTAGCATTTGGATTAAATCTAATACTTAGTGTTTCTTTTGAACCATTTTCAAAAATATCTGCAATTTTTGAGTAAGAATCACCTATTGATGTATTCATGAAGCCTACTCCTGAAACATTTATTGTTCCAAATTTGCTTACTTCATTTAATTTTGCTTCCATTTCAAACAAGTTAACTTTAATTCCTTCTGCTGTGCATGAATTTTCTACTTCAACACTTTGAGTTACTTCACTTGTTGAAGTATTATATTCTAAACTTCCTGGAGTGATTTTCAAGCACTTGTCACTATCAAGGTATCCAGGCATCGATAATCTAACACTAATTGGTAATTCGCTTGAATAACTTTGGTTTGTTCCGTCAACTTTTGTAATTATTTCTATTGTTCCAGTAATTGTTTTTGGTTCTCTTAATTTCTTTGCAGTAGCATTTGGTTTTATTTTCAAAATATGATTTGCATCTTTTTCAACATCGATGCTTGTTCCTTCAATATTATTTAGTGAAATATCTAAGTAAGAACTTAATTCCCCGCTTAAATTAAATCTATCAATTAATAATTTTTCGGCAGTTGCATTCTCTAATATGATTGTGGTTTCAATGCTTGCAGTTTCACCAATTTTTATTGTTTCACTTATTTCTGGTGGAGTAATTATTAGTAATCTTTCATCAACTGCTTTTGTTATTTCAATTGTATCATAATTTTCTTTTGATGCAGTAATAGTAATTATATCTCCAATGCTTGGTGAACTTAATTCATATTGTGCTAATCCTTCACTTCCAGTTTCAATAGTTTCCAAAACATCATTGTTAGATTTTATTTGTATTAAAACATCTTTTATAGAATCATTTCCATCTGTTACTTCAAAGAACATTGTATTGTTTACATAAGGAATTATTTGTTTTGGAATAATATCAAGGTTAAATTTCTTGTTTGCTTTTACATCAACAATAATATTTTCTTCTAATTCTGTTGTTGATGAAGAATTTATTTTTAACTTTAAGCTTCCAGTCCCTGAACTAATTGCTTCAAATGTTATTTCAATTTCAGTAAAAGAATCCTTTCCAAGTGTTCCTAAGCTAGTGCTATCCTCTTTTTCTAACCCATTTACAAGAATTTCTTGTATTTGTATTCCCTTTCCTTCAATTTCTAGCACAGCACCATTAATTACTTTTCTACTAATCAAATTAGCTTTCAATGTGTAAATAGTATTTTTGCTTGCACTAATTTTGTTACTAATATATTGTACTCTTCCAGCATTAGTTCCTGTTTGTGTTGTAACTTCTTTGCTTACACAAAAAGATTCTTTGCATAAATTTGTTGCTCCGCTAACTAATAAATAATTGTTTGCGCTTGCATATAATTCGTGTCCTGAATTAGAGTTTGTTGGACTTCTTAGAGTGCTTGCTCCTTTTGCATAAGCCCTATACCATAAATTTATTCCTGAGTTAGGATTTACATCATCAATTATTAATTCAGTTTCAATTTCATAAATTCCTTCTTGTGGATTTTTCCACTTGGCTTCTATCCACTTTGCTGTTCCGCTTGTTAAATTTACTGAATCAACAGCATAATTATTTGGTGGACTATAAGTAGTTCCTTTTGTTGTAGTTTGTGCTGATGAATAAACATTTCCTAATTTTGCAAGATCTTCTTCCATTAAATTAATGGTATTTTCTGTTGCCTTTCCTGTTCTCAAATGGAAACCTGCTTCTGAAAAAGTTCCTTTTGGAACTTCAACAACTGCTTTAACAATATATCTTCCTTGTCCAACAATTCTTTCAGCACCAATTTCTGAATCACCAGAATAAATTCCAATTATTTTTACTTTTACTGAGTCAGTGCTTCTTTCTAATTGAACCATTCTTTCAATTGTTGAATCTGAATCAGGATTCATTGTTGTTGTATAATATTCAGGATAACCTGCTGCTGAAACTATGAAATAAATTTTCTTATCTTCTCTTAGTGTAAATGATGCTTCTCCTGTTTGTGAAGTTGTTTGTTCCTCTTCAACTTCTTTTGTGAAATAATTAATTGCTTTTACATTAACTCCGGGCATTATTCCAAGTGCTTCATCAACAACACTTAATTTTATTTCTCCATTTCCAATATCAATTATTATTGGCAGTATATTTTCTCTTCGTGGAAGAACTTGAACAGCATTAGAAGTTACTCCAGCAAATCCTTCTTTTATTGCATAAGCATAATAGCTTGTAATTTCTAAATTGTAAAATTCAGCAATACCATCTGCACCAGTTGTTTTGTCTCCAACTTTTATATCATCTAATTTCTTTAGAGAAATTTTTACATTATCAATTGGTTTTCCTTGTGGGTCAACAACCTTTACTTTTAATGTTTGTGAATTTGCTTCAGTTGCTTTTATAAGATTGAAATTAATTATATCATTGCTTGTTGCATTTTGTGACGTCCCAATTATATATTCTGGGTGCTCTGTACTAACTAAATACTCACTATTTGCTGGAACATTAAAAATAATTTGTCCAGTTATTCCTGTTATTTCAGTATCAATTGTTTCTTGAGTGCTTTTAGATAATAATCTTACTTCTGCTCCAATTATTGGTGCAGAATTATCAAAATCTTTTACATTAACTGTGATTGTTGCAGAAACTGTTTTTTCTAATACTAAGTTAAATGAAATAGTTTCATTTTTTCTCAATTCTTTTATTTCTCCTAAAGTATTTCCTTGGTAACCTTTAAATTTTCCATTTGGATCATGAACGCTCACAAAATATTTTTTTGTTGGAGCATTTTCAAAAGTAATAACTCCACCTTCACCAAGAGTTTTAGTTTCAACTGGAGTTCCATCTTCTCCATTAATAGTTACTCTTACTCCTGCTAAACTTCCATCTCCACTAACACTAACTGTTATTGTTCCAGTTTGTGTATCAATTGCTTCAAGAACAATGTTATTTGTATTTGAAATAGTTGCTATTCCAGAAACAATGGTGTATCCAGAAATTGAATCAATTCTTATTTGTGAACAATCAGAAAAATCTGCTTTGAATGAACCATTTGAATAATTTCCAACTTTTTGTTCTCCAGTATCAGTACAAGTGTACATTACTATTCCTGTTCCTGAAACCAATTGTCCAGTTGCACTTTTCAAAGAAATTGCTCTTGTTAATGCAACATCATCTTTACTTAAAGTAAATTCTTCAGCGTATTGTGCTGGGCGAATATTTTCTTTTGTTATTGAAACAAAACCATCTTTATCAATTTTTATTGTGTAACCAGCATCAGCTAAAAAGAATGTTACTTTTCCATCAGTAGTTGTTGGTCTAGAATCAACTAATTTTCCGTCCAAAAAAACACTTACTTCTGCGCTATCAATTGGATTTCCATTTTCATCATAAATTGCTATTGTTAATGCTTGTCCTGTTCCACTTAATAAAAATAAGATTACTAAAATTAATACAATTACAATTGCTATTGCAACTGGAAAACTGGGGATATTTTTTTCTTCAATTTTATCAACAACTTTTCCAAAAAAAGGCAACTTATCAGATACTTTGTCAACGAAAGAGTACCACTTATCTTCTAAAGAAAAATAAGCTCCCTTTAAATCAACCATCGTCAATACCCCAATAACTTGTTCACTATATATTATTACTTTCAATTGTTTATTAATATATCTCTTGTCGTAAATTAATACTCTTTCAAAATATTAATGATATATGGAAGATTTTGTTATATATAAATCTTTTTTATGTTCATGGACAGGTGCCTGGAATACAACATTGATTTGATCCACTTGAACAACTTCCTAAATTGCTTTGCATTGCATCAAAACTCTTTCCATTTATTCCTATTCTATAAACATTTTTTTCGCCACTCACAATATATAATGGATTAGTGTCAACAAACATTACACTTGCTTCAATTTTTGTTAGTGTTGAACAATACAAACCAGTTCCTGCTCCACCACCAGTCCCACTAAGATCCTTTGTTTCATTGGATTTTATTATTCCATTAATTTTGTTGAATGGGCATTTTGGATAACCTTTTATTCCAATACTTAACTCTCCTTCCAACCCAACGGTTGTCCAATTATAATTAGTAAAAGTTGGGTCTTGAGCATGATAATAATAATATTCTGCAACTCCATATTCACAACCATGAAATTTAGCAAACGCTCTTAATGCAACAGCCCCAATTTGATTTTGTATTATTTTATAATCGTCAGTAATTAATAAGCTGTGCGAGGTTAATTCTTGTCTAATCCCAGTCTCACTTGTATTTCTACATTCTTTGTCCCAATTACCACTAGTTGCTTGTAATGGATCTTTTCTTGGTACACAAGAGCCAGAATCACAATAACCAAGCATTGCTTTTGCTCCAATCATAGTTTCAACATTTTGTATTGCTTTAGCATTTCTTATTGATTCATGAACTGCTTTAAAAAATCTTAAAGGTATGTAAATATTCAATCTGGTTTTTGGTAACAAAGCAACTTTTATTTCTTCACCGGTTATTAAATCTTTTACAACAATTCTTGGCAAAGCTTCATAATCTTCATTAGTCATTAAATCTAATGGAATAATGAAATAAAATGTTCCTACTTCACAGCTTGTTGCATCACAACCAACCACTTTTAAAAAATCCATTTCGCCAGCATTTTTTACTATTACATTTTCCATTACTGTTCTAACAGCATTTACTGCTTCACTATCCCGTGAACTTAAAGAAACATGATACCTGCCATATCTTCCATCATGAAATTGATTTATTGTTCTGTCAGCAACATATTGTATAACCGCTTCAAAGTTTTGTCTTTCTATTTCAGTTCCATCTTCATCTTTTATTGTTGTTCCACTTAGTAATACTGCGGTTTCAAAGTTTTGTAATAAAGTATTCCATTGATTTCCACCCAAATCATCAGTATTTATTAGGTCAAAGGTTGTTCCATCTGCGATTTCCGCTTCGCTTAAAGTTAAGTAATCTTCTAAACTTTCTCTGAAATTATAATTAAAACTTTGTAAAGCATCAGCTTTCGCTATTGATGCAGCATCACTTAAACTAAAATTATTTGTCATTAAGTAAACTTCTGTTCCAATTTTTTCTTCTGTGCTAATTAGCATGTTGATTAAAACTACTCCGCTCATTAATAACACTGCAGCAACCAAAGCAGAAAATAAATTAAATCCACGTGAATTCATTTTTAGAATCATTATTAAGAAAAGTTTTTCTTATTAAAAAGACTTACTGCAGTTAGTGTTTGAAAGTTTTATTATTTTTTAGAGAATTATTTATTTTTTTCATTCTTTTTCTAGTGCTTTTTGTCCGTATGCTTTATCCCAAGAACTAGTTATTTTGAAAAATTTATCTGCCTTATCAGAATCAGTGTAAAATTCTCTTGCAACTTCCTCAGTGATTTTTATTTCATTCTTAGTTTCAATTATTTTTCCAAGTTCAATTATCCTATTCTTCACTTTCTTTTCATCTTCTTTTGTTGTTTTGTATTCTCTTTCAAGTGTTTCTTCACTATAATTATCTGTTGCGATTATTGCTCCAACCCAAGTTTCTGGCACTTGTGTTCCTTTTATTAGCATTGGTTCTGCTCCATTTGCATGAGCATATTTGTCAATTAGTTTTTGCGAGTAAGGATTTGCTATTGCTGAAATTATTCTTTCTCTCAAATCTTCTTTGAAACCAGCGCTTTGTAATAATGGTCTCAAATCAGTAACTTTTGTGTATAATAAATATTCAGATAATGGTCTTTCTTCAGGCCTCTTGCTATGTAATTCAGAAGTCCATTGTAATTTTGTTCCTTTAATTTCATTATTATTTTTATCATTTGCTAGTGCTAATTCCATTTCTTTTCTTTCTTCATCAGTATCAACCCAATAAAGTTTTGCGGATATTCCTGCTTCTTCATTTGTTTCTCCAGCCACTTTTGTTTCAATTATCATTTTGTATGTTTCTCCTTTCATTATTGAGCCTTCAGGCATTATGCTTGTTAAATTTCTTTGTTTTTGATTGCTTTCTTCTATTGAATCCTTATAAAATTTTACTCCAACTGCATTTCCTAAGAATGCACATCCTGCTCCTAATACAAGTGAGCCATAAAATCTTGGACTTCTCAATAGTTCTCCAATTTTTGCTGTGATTGTTCTCTTGCTTAAATTTACATTATCTAAACCAACTAATTCTGATTTTAAAATTCTTGCAAAATCATCAGCTTGTGATTTTACTACTGCTTTTAATGTATCATCACTAATAATTCCAGCTTTTATAGCATCATCAATTTGATTTTTCATTGTTTCATTTAATATTCTATAATAACTTTCTTGTGTTGCTTGTGCAACAGTTCCTTGTGGTGCAGTCAAATTAATTACTAATTGTGTTCCATTTAATCCTTGGCTTGCAGCTCTTCTTGATGCTAGTGCAATTAAATCATCTGCATTTATTTGTCGCATTGCAGCTTCAACCATTTCATCAGTAACAGCAACTCCTTTTGCTCTTGCAATATCATCTAAATTATTTCTTACAATGTTTCTTACTTTACTTGTAACTTCTTGTTTCATTATTGCTGGGTCATCCAAACCAGCTAACCAATCATTAGGTATTTCATCAACTGCACTAGAAACTTTTCCTTTCCATGCACTTTCTCTAACAGTTGAAATTTTATTTTTCAAAGTTGAGCTTTGTAATCCACCCAGTAATTCATCATCTGTTGTTATTCCTTTTTCAGTTAATAATTGTCTCATTCTTGTTGCTGTTGCATCTCCACCTGCTTCTGCTTTAAGCAAAAAGTCATCTAAAAAGTCTTTTTCAGCTTTTTCTTTTGCAAGTCTTAAAATATCTTGTGCTTGTTTTTCAGTCAAAGTTTTTCTACTTCCTAAAATATGGGCTCCATGGAATCCACCAATTTTTTCTTTTGTTGCACGTTGTAATTCTTCAGTAAATTTTTCTTGAACAAAATCAACAGCTTCTTTTCTGAATGCATCCGAACCGGAAGAATTTACAAATGTTGAATTCAAAGTATTTTTCAAAGATGTGTCAAAGTTTTTTACATAAGTTGCTGTTGCTATATCATTTATTGCTGTAGTATTTAATGTTCCATATTTTCCTCTAGCTACTTGTGTTAGTAATTTTGCTCCAGCTGCTTGCATTGCACCATATCCTGCTCCAACAACCTGTGCTTCTGTATAAGGACTCCAGTCTCTTGCTTCAAGTGTTGCTTCTTCAATTTTGAATGCATCGCCAATTAATGGTAAGTCAGAACCCCACTCATAGAAAGTACTCATAAATCCGTAACTTTCAGCCAAATCAGCTTTGAATATTGTTGCTGCTGGAATACCACAATCCATTAATGCACTAAAACCAGCATTTCCTATTCCACCTAAGTTAGTTGCCATATTACATAATCCTGATGTTATTCCACAACTCATTAAGTATGAATTTATTGCTTTGCTTTTTGATTCATTAATTATTTTTGCTCCGGCTTTTGTTGCTTCCATATCCCCAGATGCGCTTTTTGTAAAATCATCATTTCTCAAACCTAATTCAATTAGGTCTCCATAATATTTTCTAAAGTCTTCAATTATTTCTGGTTCTCCCTTCCACATTGCAGTGAAATAATATGGATTTTTTTCTCCTTTATTAGGTATAAATTTTCTTTTTTGTCCAAGTATTTCTGCTAAATCATCTGGGTGCAAAGCATCAGTCAAAATTGTTATTGTTCCATCAGCATCACTTGTTTTTCTATTTCCAGTATTTTTGTTTATTGCTTTAATAATAAATTGCACATTGTTTGCATGTAAATACTCGGCTTCTTTTTCTCCAGAATAAGCACAAATTTTTATTTCTTTTTTGTATTTTTGTTCCTTATCAGTTGAAATAGTATCAAGTTTTACTTTTACAGGAGTTTCTTTTGAGATTTTACTTCCCTTAAATTCTATTTCATAAACTTTCTTTCCTTCAAGAACATTATCCTCACTTATTTCTGATTCACTATCTTCATCATCTTCTTTTGATTCATTATTTTCAGCATTATTATTAGTGTTTGTTTCATTATTTTTGCTTATTTCTTCCACAGTTATTTTTGTTATGTTCAAAAATTCTTTGTTTTCAGTATAAGGAATTACACTAAACTCTATTGTTTCTGGTAAACTTGAACTCACTTCACCAGTTACACAACCACCATCTTTTCCTAGTGATAAATTTTTTGAATTTAATTTTAGTAACAATCCGCCTTCCAATCCACTCAAATCAGTTAGTTGAACGCACTTGTATCCTTCTGCATGTTTTGTTAAGCAATTTTCTCCGAAATTACTTGCGATTGCATTTGTTACAAGTTTTACTACTTCATCTTCAAAATCTTTTTTTGCAGAATTTAATTCAGTTAATTGAGAATTAATATTCACTTCAATTATTGCTTTTTCTCCACCAATTAAGCAAACTTCTGCAAGGGCATCTGTTAATGGTGCTTCTCTTAAAATTAATTTGTTTCCTGTTCCTTGTCCAACTCTATTTTCATTATTCACTAATTTCTTTGAAATATTTTTTGCCATTTCTTGTAACGATTTTTCTGCTTCAATTGATGTTAACCAAGTTCCGCCAGTATTTCCTAAAGAATATTTTTTGTCAATTGGTGTAAAGTTCACTAAGTTCTCAATACTATCTTCACATTCTTTTGTTTGTATTTTTCCCTTGCCAATTAATGGTTCTGCTTTGATTGATAATATTGGCATTAAGAAATTTACTCCTTCTCCTGTAACAGGGAACACTCCACTAATAACAATTTTGTAATAACCACATCCACTAATACTATCATCAATTATTACTTGTTTTCCATAACCACTTCTTGCTATTGCTCCAAGTATTTCATCACTCACATTTCCTGTTTCAAATCTAAATTCAGCAGAACTTATTCCACTTATTCCTGTGCTTCCAGAAGCGAATTTTTCAAAAGCATTTCGCATTGCTTCCGTGCTCACAACATCATTCTTTAAGTACAAGTCAAAGCTTGTTTGTTGTGTTCCAATATCTCCAAATGTACAGAATCCTTTTGTCAAGCAAAGCATTGATTCATTAGTTGTTTGGGCTGAATATGCTTGTGCTTCAGCTTTTTTTATTGCAGTATCAAGTTTTTTTGCTATATATTCAGAAGCTTGTTCTGCATCACAATATCCCTGCGAACAATCATTTCCGCTAGCTTCTCGTGGAATATCAATTAATTCTTTTGTTTCTTCTCCACAAATATTTACGCTAATTCCTTTTTCCGCCTTACTATATTCCTCATTAAAATTTACTCCAGAGAACACATCAATATTCATTGGTGATGCTTCAATTACTGTTTGGCTTATTTCAGTCATTCCTCTCAAAGTTATTGGGAAGTTTCTTAGTTTTGTTTGTCCACCAACAACCATTACACCCATTTGTGTTTCTATAGTTGTATTTGGTTGAACAATTACATTAGGGATAGAAAATGCTAAAGTTGGATAATTTGATTTAATATCAATCACTCTTACTGGTTCTGCACAATTATTTTGTATTGAAATAGTTGCTGTTCTTCCTAAACCTTCTTGACTTAAATTGAATGTTCCATTACTAATTGTTGTTTTCAAACAATCAAAACCAGAGTAATAAACTAAGACATCAATTACTCCAAGAGTATTACTTGTGCTTGTATACCCTGCACTATTATTTTGATAATTATTTATAGAATATTTTCCACTCAAAAAGTCTTGGTAATTATAATTATCGCTTGTGCCAATTCTATTATTTAAATTTCCGATTTTTCCAGTAATAGTTACTGTTCCCCTTACTGGTTCAGAATATTTTGTTGATGCTTCAGCAAATAATATTTTTGCTGGGTTAATGCTTTGTCCTGCTTCTAAAGAAACCATGTCTGCTGGTTCAATACTTAATTTTACATTGCTCTCACTTGCATATTCTTTTTCTGTAGAAAATTTTATTCCTTCAACACTATATTGTGAAACATTTGTCACAAATATTGGTTGAGCAGAAATAGCTTTTGCAGTAGGACTATTTTGTGCTAAGAATAATGTTATTTGTCCAGGATAACTCAAAGCAATTTGTGGATTAATTAATTCAACAGAAACATTTATTCTTTTAGTAATATAATTAGCATCGTATAATATTTCATAATTATAAATTTCATTTCTATTGAACAATCTATCAGCCATATTAATTGCATTGATTGTTATGTTTTGTGTTTGTCCAACTTGTAAAGAAATTGCTTCTCCGTTAACAGCAATATTGCTTCTTCTTGTTTTTTCTATTGTTATTGGTGTTAGTGAAACTGGTATTTCACAATTATTTTTTACTGTTATGGTATCACTTGCACTAGCTCCATTGTTTCCAACCATTGCTAACTTTAAAGAACTTGGCTCAAATTTCAAACAACTATTATCCATTACTCTATTATAACTAGCACTTAAAGTAGTACTAATACTAGTCAAGAATGTTCCTTCAACCATTCCTTTTACACTAATAGTAAAGGTTTCATCTGCACTTTCACTTGTCCCAATATAAGTTACTCTTATTTGTAGGGTTTGGCTTTGATTTTTTCCAAGCATTGGAATACTAACAACATCAATCTTAAAGTTTTCAGAATTTTCTGTATCAATAATTATATTATTTATGGTGAATTCAGAATTGTTAGTTAATTTTGCTTCAACATATTTGCTTTTTTCTTCCAATAACATTTTTACAACTAAATCATCAGTAATTGAAAGTATTTCACTCATTGTTACAAGCAATGCTTCTTCTTTTGATTTGAATTTGCTTGCTTCAACTCTTACAACATAAACTCCAGCTTCTAAATCATTTTCAATTCTATACAATCCACTTTTTCCTTTTCCATCAGTGCCATCTCCAACAACACTCTTCACAACTTCTCCTTTTTTATTAATTATTTTCACTAGCGCGTTTTCAATTCCTTTCAAATTGCTTTCCAAAACTTTCACAGTAAAATTTCTTCCTAAACCAACTTTCTTTTCGCTCAACTCTATTAGCATTTCTTTTTCATTAACAGAATCAAAAGAAATTTGTTTTTCTATTTCCCCAGAACCAGTTGCACTAAAATTAATTATGTTTGTTCCAATGCCGTTTGCAACAAAATAAAATCTTATTTTTTGTTTTCCATTTTGTGTTAATGAAACAGTTACACTTGCTTCTTTTGTATTAATATAACCACTATTTTCCATGAACTTAAAATTTCCGCTTTGTGTTCCAATGAAAGCAATGTTTGAATCAGTAGTCAAGTTAACTTGTAAATAATCTCCTTCAATTGCAGTAAATTCTGTTTCAAGTGCATAAACTTTTCCTTGCAGTGCTTCAAATTTTCCTAAATCATAATAACTTTCAGTCTCATCAACAAAATTATACGCAACACAAACACTATCATTACACTCTGGTAAAGACTCATATAATGTTAAACTTTCTACTAATGTTTCAGCATACAAAGAAGCCTTTTCAATATTGAATGCAGAATTTCCTAGAACAGAATCCGTTGGAGTTCTATAAGTTTCATCTTGCACTTCACTCCAAGCCCTGTATTTCAAATTTATTTTTCCTGCAGTAAAATCACTAACCCTAATTTTTACTTTAGCAATGTAAGTTCCCTTTGGATTTGTTACTTCTCCTTCAACCCATTTATTTGCCTCATCAACATAACCTTGATTACTTCTATCAAGTGCTTCATTTCCAGGTAATGGTTCAGGGTTATAAGAGTAAGATAAAAAAGTGTTTGCTCCGCTCAAAGCCAAATCAAACAATGCAACATTTTCAGAATCAGCAAATTCAACACTATCACTCCCTGTTCTAAAATGTACCCCCCCCTTTTCAGCAGCAACAGGCCACTTTACAGAAAACTTAGCCCAATAAAATGCTCCTGGAGTCAAGCCTTTTGCTTCTTCCCCATTCTCTGTTTCAATTCCAACAAATTCAATTACTGGTGCAAGATTAGCATTTTCCTTATCATAAACAATTACATCAACTATTTTTTTTCCTTTCACATAAACATTTTCAGTAAAAACATTTCCATCTGCTAATTTAACTTGCAACTCAACCAATTCTTTTCCATAAGCATCAAAGAAAACACTTGAATTAGTAATATTTCCATCATAAAGGATATCTCCTTCAATAGTTGAAACAATTGCTGTTCCACTAACCTTATTTCCTAACAAATCTCTTAATTTTAATTCAACAACATTTGGTTTCATCAACATTGTTATGTATACTTTGTTGTCTATTGTTCCTTCAGTAATATCAATTGTTGTTTTTCCTTGCATAATTGAAGTTTCAGCACTCACTTCATAAGTTTTATTTAATGCAACTATTGCTGCAACATATCCTGCCAAACTAGTTCGCAAGTTATCAAAACCATATGGTAATTTGTTGCCATCTTCATCAAAATATTTTATTTCAACATTGGCTCCAGAAACAGCATCTCCAATATTATCCAAAGTAAATATATCTAATCTAAAAGAATTTCCTGATGTGATTTCTTTCAAAATAATTGGCACAGATTCAGTTGCTCCAACAAAAACCTTTGCTTGACTAGGCAAATAACCTTCTTTGTAAGCAGTGATTAATATTGTTGCTTCAGGGTCTAAACCAGAAAATTCTGCTCCACCAACAACACTAATTTTTCTATCAATTAATTCTCCTCTTTCACTATAAACTTGAACAATAGAATCACTCAAACTCAAACCTAACTCATTAACAACATTAACAATTAATTTTTCCCCACCTTGTTTCATTATTAAATCAATTTTATCTTCTTGTTTTCTAATTGTCAATCCACCAAGTTCAACATCAGAATCATAATTCAAATAACCCTCTTTTTTGATAGTGATTTTCAATTGAATTCCAGTTTGTATTTGTCCAGAAACTGCTCCTTGAGTAGTTTCTTTTTTCATTAACACTGCTTGGTTCTCTTTATTATATACAGTTACCTCAGCTCCCTCAATTGCCAAACCATCTGCATTACTAACTGTAATTATTACATTTGCCAAACCAACAAAACCATCATTGCTAGGACTCAAAGATAAATCTCTAATAGTTTCAGAAAAGAAAACAATTGCCTGATCACTAATTAAATTATAACCATCAGCAGTAACACTTAACAAAACAGTTTCCCCTTCAGGAATATTATCCTTTCTATATAATCCATTTCCATCTTCAAAAAAATTGTAAATTTCATCACCATATCTTGCAGTAACACTTGCACCCTTAATTTTTGTTCCAGTTTCAATATCAGTAAGTCTCAACATTGCATTAATTCCAACAAACCTTTTGTTTAAATAAATTGCACGAGTAGCACTTTCTTTTCCAATAAGAAATTCATCTTGAAAACTAGCATAACCATCTTTTGCAGCTAAAATTCTTATTTTTGTTCCTTGGGCTAACGCTGCAATTTCAACTCTATCCCCATCACTCACAGATTTATCAAACAAAATAGTATTTTGTGTATCAAATAATTTCAAAGAAACATTTCTCAAAGGTTGTCCAGTTACTGAATCCTTTAATGAAACAATTATTTCTCCAGAACCAAGATTTGCTCCAGTAAAAGCAAAACCTAATAACATTATTAAAAGCAAAATTATTGTTATTGTAACAATAAAACTAGGAATTCCCTTATCTTCAAAAAAATCACTGTATTTATATACAGGCAAGCCTTTTGCATCCAATGCATCAAGTACATCAAAATACTTATCTTCTAATTTTGTATAAAACCCAGATAATTTTTCCGAAATCAAACCAACCACGATTTATTTGTTCACGTAAACTAATTATATACTATATATTACTTAAACAAGAGTTATTAATAAACGTTTCTTGTAAGTTACAATTATTTTTTTTCAGGTTTAATTTCTTTAAAAACATCCATTAACTTACTAGCTTGTCCTCTGAAATAATCAGCTTCAAATTTTTTTCCGCTTTGTCTAGCTTTTTCTTCTGCTTGAGTAAAAAGTTTTATTGCTTGTCTTAAATAACGAATATTATTTGTTTTAAGATTTTTTGCTCTAGCTTCAGCTGCTCTTTTCGCTAATACAAGATCCGGGTGGACCTCCAAATTAGTTTTTGATTTCACAATACTTTTTCTCATAATAATTACCTTGTCAATTTAGTTTAAATTTATTCTCCTAAAATAATTAAATCAGTTTCATAGTTTTCAATACCTCTGAAATAATTATTTATATTACTTTTTCCAGCGGTTTCAAATCCTGCTTCTTCTGGAACACCCCTTATTGCTTTTGCATTAATTGTTAATCCATCAGAACCTTTACTTAGTTCTAAGAAAAAGTCATTATTTAGTTTAATTGCTTTTTTAGTTGAATCAGTATTTGACTTATATCCTTGAACGTTTCCTCGTCCAGCTTCAGTTCTTATGATTTGCATAAACTCAGCACCATTTCTTAGAGGGTACATTGTAACCATTTTTTCAACCCCATTTTCTGTTTTTGAAACAACCATATTAAATTTTGATTCACCTGCATTAATTTCTTTAAACCAAAGAGTTGCTGGTTCATTATTTTTTGTTATTTTAAAATCAGGGGATTGTAAAGTACTTTTTATAAATGATTCAAATTCTTGTTCATTAGCATAATCTACAAGATGTAATTTTGTATGCATATAACCCCAACCACTTTTTCCAGGGATTCCTTGCAGAATCTGAACTCCACTATTTTGTGTAACACTTTCAAAAGATGGCAATTGTGTATTATCCACTAATAATTCAGCAGCAGTGCTTGTTGAACCATCAGAAAATTTTATTATTGCGTCATCTAACTTAAGTCCAAGTTTTTCAATTGAGAGAGCAATTTCTTCTTGCATATTATTTTGGAAAACTGCTTTTCTGGCTTCATCAAAATTATTTGCAACAACATGTGAGCCTATTTTATTAGGAACAAAAATCTTGAAATTTTTAAGTTCTTCACTGCCAGTTACCTGCCAAGTTTCATACCCTAAAGTGTCAAGATAGGGTTTCAAAGTTGTTAATGAATTAGATTGATCAAGAATTCTATTCCCATTATAAAATATTTTTAAACTAGTTCCTGCTTGTGTATTTTCAAAAACTAGTATCGCATCATGATTTGCTTTTAATGATTGTTCAAGAATTGCCATTTCTTTTCCAGCCAAATTTACTTTTGTCATCACTGCCCCCACTTCTTCTCCTTCAAATGCACCATACCTAATAAGTTCAAAACTATTAACTTCTCCAAAATTTTCACTAGTTAATTGTAATGAACCATCTAACCTTTCTATAGGTTTAATTGGAGAACTAGTTGAATCAAAGTAACAAGGACTTTTGCAAGTAAAAGTTATCTTTTCAGATGAACTAACATTTTGTGGTTTAATTCCAAGCTCATTCAATAATTGTTCAATTGTCCATTCTTTCCCATTATAAAAAAATCTTGCCCCTTTATAGTATTCGTTTGGAACTTCAATTGGGAACATTATTTCGTCTTCAGATCCAGGATCTGAAAAACCAAATTCGGCTAATTTTTCATTGTTTTTATTCAATGGTATATTACTTTGAACTTGTCCAGAATAAGTTGGACTTTTTTTAATTTGTCCAGCAAAAACTCTTTCTGTTGGAACTTCAAAAGAAAAAATTATTTTTATTTTGTCATTACTAATTGGGGGTGTTTTTGAAATCCAATCAGTATATGTTGTTGATACTCCCCAACCAGCTATTGTTTCACTTAACGCATCTTCAAGAATTTCATCAAAATTTACCAAATTTTCACTATCACTAAAAACTTCTGTTCCAAATACAGAAGAAATAGGTTGTCCACTAACTTGCGCAAATTTTTGTGGAGACATTATTCTTCCAGTTAAAAGCTGGCTTATGTAAATACTTTCTAATTGATTTGGATCAATAGTTATAAATCTTTCAAGAATGATTTTTTTTCCAGGGATTAACTTCAAATATTTTTCTCCATCAATTTCAACAACTAAATCAGAATTTGTTCCCAAAGGAATCCCTTCCTTAATTTCTAAAAAACCAGATTCTCCTCCCCAAATTTCTTCTTTTGGTAAAACAAAATTGTTTGATGTTTCAAGATTAGTTTGTTGATTAAAAGTAACTGAAACACTCTCAACCCTTGCCATATCAACTGCAATCGGTCCTTGGGCACCAATTGCTTGTCTATCAATTACTCCAATAATATTTTCTTTTGGAATAATTCCTGGTGCTTTGGCAACATCATTATGTAATCTTAATTGTGATTGGGGAATGTCCATTATAACAATAAATCTGTCATTTTCAAATCTTGAATATTCTTTACTTCCACTAGTTATCCAAGCACTTGCTTCTTCTTCATTAGTAAAAATTGTTGCAGTTGAAGAAATTGCACCTTGTTGTTCATAAATAAAACCTTGTTTTAATGCAAGTTCAACCCCTCTTTGATTGCTTGTAAAATGAATTAATCGTGCGTAATCCTCTTTTAGTTTAGGTAAATCTTTTTCTGAACTAAAAATTGAACCTTTTGATACTTTTAAAGATTGGGTTGGTTCCACAAGCTTTCCTTCTGTAGCAAGTGTTGGGTCGTTTATTATTGATGCTGATCTTGTTGGATACAAACATCCAGAAATGCATTGTCCTTGTGTAAGAATTGGTGTAGTTATTTCTTGAGTTGATGCTTGTAGTGCAGGATGCTTTCCTGAAGAATAAGCAGTGTTTACAGCTTCATCAGCAATACTTTGTGCTTCAGAGATTATTCCAGATGCTTTTTGTGGCAAAGCACCTTTGAGTTTTTGAAGAGTTGCACTATCAACAACCCTTTCAGGATAAAACTTTTGTTCAGCCATAACTGAGGTTAATTCGTCAAACAAAGTATCACTATTAATATAATATTCTTGTTTTCCACTTGGAGTTTGAACACTTACTTTAGAAATTCTTAATTCACCAACCCTTTCTTTTGCTCCATCAATAAGCATTTGTTTATTTGGGTCATCTAATTTTATTCCATAACTTTTTCCTGAATTGTTTTTTATTGCATTAATATATTCATCTAGTATTTGTGTTTCTTCTGCTGGGGAAAGATTATTTGCAATTCCATTCACAGATAAATTTTTTTTATATTTTGCATAAATTTCTTCAATAGTGCCGCTTCTCAAAAAATAATCTGGATTTCCATGTTCCCAAGCCAAAAATTTATAATATAATGCATAAAGTTTATCATCACTACCAATAGTTGTTTCAATAGCATCAAATGCAACTTGTCTTTCATTTGGTGCAAGTGAATAAAATCCAAAGTGTGTTGTTTCATGTGCAGTAGTAACTTTCAATGCATTTTTCAAACCAATTTCTTGAGTCATTTTGTCAGTTAAATGACTATCAATATTTACATTAATGGCTTCTTGACCTTTTTGATGTGCACCTAGTGTAGTGGATTCTTCATTCACAAAAAAAATCCGCCCTCCTTTTCCATCTAAATTAAATTTTATTGTTGTCCAAGGTGAATTTGGAGTTAAATCCGCTCCAATTCCAGTTAATATTCCTCCTTCAAGTGTTTGAACAGACATTATTTTTGGAGACATTATTTTCAACAGAACTTCTCCATTAGTAGTTTGACTTGTTGTAATTATTGCTTTTGGTAGAGCTATATCAATTATTTGTTCAACTTTTATAGTTGCTTTTGCCCCATCAACTGTTGCGTCTTCAATTACAAGTGTTTTGTTAGGATCCCAAGAAATTGCTTCTGTTTTTGCTTCAACATCACCAAAATTTATTTCAGTACTTCCTTCAACACTTTTTATTTTAAATCCACAAGGAGCACTGCATGCAATACTTACAACATCATCCGCATAATCACTTGCAGTTAATAATGCACTTTGATTTTTTAATTCCATTAATTCAGCCTGCCATGGATTTGAAAGTAATGAACTTGTTTTTCCATATTTAGCTAAGTAAGTTTCAAGTTCACTAATCCTTGTGTTTATTGTTGCTAATTTTGTTTCTTTTTGAGTAAGCATTAATGCTGATGAGTAAGCCACATCAGTTCTTGAAAAACTTATTATGTCATCAATAGGAGAACCCAAAAAATCTTTTACAAGGGCTGTTGAACTGCCATCAGTGAGCAAAGCTTTTGCCCTTGTTACTTCACTTAAAGAAAATGCTTGTCTTGCTTGCATTTTGGCAAGTGCTCCTTTCATATAATAATTTGCTGGGACAATGGCTGTGCTTTGTGCAACAACATCATCAACATAAACAGTTGTTTGTTTTAACATTTCTATTGTTGCTAATAAATCTTTTGTTTCTGTAGAAGTAAGAGCGCGATAATTTCTAAGTTCTGTTACTTTTTCAGTTAGTGCTTGGCTAGTTCTATTCAAAAATATTTTGAAATTATCTTTATCAAGCGCTTGAACGGGATCTGAATTATAAGACCTTACCCATGCCTTAATCAATTCATCAGAAGGATTTTCTGCAAAGAGCACTGAGTCCATTCCATATTTTGTTCTCAAAAATTCTTTTGTATCATAAGCAACTTTTTTTTCAATAAAATTTTGATACCATTGTTCATTTACAAGTCTATCTTTTGTAAGCACTTTCCAAGTGTTGCTTTCAAATATTTTGTTAAAAAATCTTTGTGTTCTTAATGCCTTAAAATTTTCAAGCATTGAATATACTCTTGATGTTTTTAGATTCAATTGTACAAGTTGTCCGTTTACTATCTCAAATCCTTTTATTGCATTTTGTATTGCTTTAGCGTTTCCTATTTGTTGTGTTTGTGATGTAATAGTTATCCATTCTCCGGAGCCTGTAATAATATAATCATCTGCGTTAGCGAGTGTTTGGGTTAGTTTTGTATTATGTGCTTTGTCAATATTTTTAATATTTCTTGCCGAAGCTATCTCTGGAGTAGCAAGGAATTTTAGTGTTCCATAAATTGCTAAGTATGAAGCAATCATTGAAACTGTTGTAAATTCTTTAGCTATTTTTCCATATGTTTCCCAATACATTTTTCCAAAAAACATTCCAGTGCCTTTTTCCATAGAAAACATTTTTGTGCTTGCATAAGTTGCTGTTGTTGAGTTTGGTAATTGTTCTTTTATGTAAGCATAATTCTGATATGCTTCCCAATATAATCCAGAATCATAATAATAATCAGCTATTTTCAGCATTATTTTTGCCTGATCTTCTTCAGGCAAAAGAATTTTCAGTTTTTCTTTTTCCGTTTTAGCTAATTTAATTTCTTCACTTTTTTTTGTCTGATTACTTTCAATAATTTGTTGTTTTTCTATTTCTGCTTTTATTACTGGTTGATTTAAAGCTAAAACAGAATAATTTTCTTCACCTAATGAATTTACTTTTTCCGCCCAGGCAGAATATTTAGGGTTAGTTTTTTTTATGATTAGGGTTGTAGCTCTTGGATCTTGAGGATTTATTATTTCAGTTATTGTTTCCTCGGGAGCAAGTATATTTAATTCTTTATTTTCAAATTCTTGTGTTTTTTCGTTCAGTATGTCAACAAAATCTTTGCCTTCTAGCAAACTTGTTTTTAATTGTTTTAATCCTTCAATGAGTTTCATTTTTGTGTTTATTTCTTCACCATAATTCTCAAGTAATTTTCCGGTTGTGAGATTGTAAAGTATATAATTGAATTTTTCCGAATCCTCTTTTTCAATAATTTTTTTTGCAGTTATTTGCAGTTCAGAATTAATTGTATTGTCAACTATTGCTAAGTGCCCTTCTAGTTTTTCAGCCACTCCAATATTTTTTACGAAACCCAAAAACTTTTGATTTTTCACAACAGAAATTATTGGTTTGAGTTGATTGTTGAATGCTGATTGTATGCTTTCAATTGCAAGGTCATTTTTTATATCTTGTAAGTTTGTTCCAAGAAGAGCTGAAATCGTATTGATATCTTTTATATTATATAATTCAAGTAAAGTTAATCCTCCTTTTTTTGGCATTTGTATTTTTTCATATTCTGTGTTAAAATTAGTTTCCTGTCTTTCCAAACTTCTAAGCGTTTCACTTGTTGCTTTTTCTAGAATTTCTGAATAATTGTATAATAAATATGCAGATAGTCTTAAACCAACTTTTTCTTTAACACTATTTTTGATTAAATTTCTAAGGGAAATTCTTTTGAAGTTAAATAATTGTGCATTTTCTGTTGAGCCAAAAAAGCTAGGTGGTGGGTTTTCAAATTCTTCAAGGTTTAAAGTGCAATAAGTAGAATCTTGAAATCTTTTCAAAGTTGCCTCTATTTCTGTTAATTGTCTTTGCCCACCAATAACACTTGTTGAACCAGTACTAATATATTTGGCTTCATTTATTGAAAGAAACTTCACTATGTCTCTGAAGTCTTTATTCATTTGTAAAGGGTATTGTGGAGAGGCTGTATTGAATATGTATTGTTCTACACTCAATGCTGTTGGACAACCACTGCCTTTTGATTTTTCTAAGAGTAATAATGCGAATGCTTTTTCTTTTTCAATTAATAATTCTTCAATCAAATAATATTTTGATGCTATTTCGGTAAGGAGCCATTTTGAGTAAGTTCCATATTTAGTTTCTTGAATTTCTAGAATTTCTTTTCTTTTTTCACTAATTGCTTCTTCTGTCATAAGATAAGTTGGAATTGGATAAAAAAAATAGTCTAAATATTTTTCTACTGATTCTTCAAGTGTATTTCTATCTGTTGGATCGTTCTTCAATTTTTGTTCAATAATAAGATATTCAAACCAAAGAATATTCTTTTGTATTATTTCTTTTGTCGTATTATCAGTAGTTTTTGAATCAAGAAAGTTAAGTTCCTCAATAGCCTCATGTGCAATCGAATTATATTCTCCCATCCACTTTTTGTGGTGTTCTTCAGCATTGTAAAAATCAGAAAGGCTTTTTTCATTAATTTTTTGAATTTCTTCTTCAATTTTTTTTGAAGAAGACGGATCAGTATTAATTGCTCCAATTAAAAGAGATGAATCAATTTCTTCCTTGTTTCCAAAATTAATATCATACGAAAGTATTTTTTCTGTGAGTGAAAATTCTGTGAATTCTTTCAAACATATTGTTGCGTTTGAATATTCTTTTTGAATTTCATAATTAAAGTTAGTTTCATTTCCAAACCAATAGTAATTTGTTCTTTCTGCACAATTATTTTTAATTAACCTAATTTCTGAAGAATATATTTTTGGAATTAAAATTCCATCATGCTTAATTGTTATTTTTTCTATAATTTCAGTTTCATCATAATTGCCAGTGTCAATTCCAATTGAAACAAGGTAAATCGGTTTACTTTCATCATTTTCATTTATTTGTGCAATTATTTCTTCATCGGTTGCGCCAAGTGTTGAGTAGTTTTGCTTTGTCAGACGCAAGTAGCTGAAATCAAAATTTTCAGGTCCTGTAAAAACAAGTTCTGTTCCATCTGAAATATTTGTTTCTTCATTTATAATTACTATTGCATTCCATGTTATTTTTGGAATTTTTTCATTGTATGTCATTAAAATTTTTTCTGGAAGAGCATAACTTTTTTTTTCTGGTTTAAAGTTTATTGTTATTGAAAATTCTCCACCAATATTATTTGCTTGGATTCTTGGTTGTAAGATTTTGTTTAAAATTTCTGTTGGATTATTTTGGAGAGTTACTGGTTTTTCAATTTCAGGTTTTTTTACTAGTTTGGTGTTGGATTTCTCTCTTACGTTATAAGTGCTGTTTAAAGTGTTTACTAATGAGTTAAAAGGTGAAATATAATTTACTTCAGCTAAAGAAATTTTTGTGTTCTCGTTTTTTTTTTTAAAGTCAGCAGATTCTGAATTTTCTTTTGTTCCTTCTTCAAATTCTTTCATTATTTTTTCTGTTTCTTCAAAGGTAAAATAATTTTCATCAAGTTGTGAAAATTGGGTTATTGTTTCTTCCAAATCAGCAAGTTCTGTTTCGCTGAATGAATTATATTCTACAAGCGGAATCAAGAATAGAATGCTTGTGTGCTCTGCATTCCCAATTGTACTTTTAATAATTAAGTTTTTTGTTCCTGGTGAATAATCGTTTGATTCAATTTTCAATATTGGATAATTTTCAATTATTTCAGCGTCAAAATCTCCGCTTATTGCCAATTTACTTGCATCTTCTACAATGGTTTTTGGGATTATTAGGTAACCAAAAACTGGATTTTGTAGATTTATTGTGTAAGTTTCAATTCTTTCACTTCCTATTAAAACATTTTTTGAAACAATAGAATCATAAAATTCAAATTCTTGGTTTATTTCTTTTTGTTGTGTTCCAAAAATAACAAAACCAATTAAAATAAGTAAAATAATCACAATTAGCACGAGTACTTTTTTGTCAAAGAATTTTCCAACATCAACCATTATAGAATTATTAATTGAACTTGGTTAAAAATATTGCTGTTTAATAATAAAATAACTAAATTTTATCTTTCTCCATGCTTTACTTTTTCTTCTAGTATTGTCCACTCATCCATTCTTGATATTAGATTGTCAATTACTAATTGGTGTTCTTTATTGTCTCTTGCCTTTTCAAGTTCTTTTCCTAATTCAGCTTTTCTTTCTCTTGCTTCTTTGATAACCTCATTTATTGTTCTTCTTCTTGGGTGTTTTGGGTCAGAAATAGAACGCCAAACATCCCTGACAATGTTTTTTTCTCGGTGTAAGTTTCCGTCTAAGTGCGCTAATTCTTTTTCAGAAATTCCATGTTTAGTTTTTCCTGCATATTCTCGCATATTAACTTCTTTAATGGTGTTTTCTAAGTTTTCTATTTGAAAATTAATCCTTGCTCTTACTCCATCTGGAAGATTTTGCCTTAATAAATGTTTTAATTCATTCAAAGTGCTTACTGCCGAACCAGCACCATCAATAGTCCTAATGTTATATTGAGAAGGATGATTTGCTAATATTCTTGCCGTTTCCAGTACAGCTTCAACATGTTCTTTTGTTGGTCTGCTAAACCTTTCCTTGATTCTTCCGGCAACAGTATCTCTTGGGTCTTTTCTTTCTTGTACTTCCCTCATTTTTTTCATTATTGCTTCGGTTTCAGGGCTTACTTTTTCATGTCTATGAAAACCATGTAAAAAATCCCTAAACCTATGATGCCTACTCATTCAAATCATTTCCTTTGAGTGTAATTAAACCAAATAATATAATATGCTGAAATGTATATAAAAAGCACCAATCTGAATAACAAATCATGCGCAATATTTGTTGTTTCAGCATTTGTTAAAATAAAAATGTTTATTGTTAACCAAATTCTAATAAAGTTAAAAATTATTCCAGCAACTATTGCTCCACTCATTCCTAATAATTTCTTTCTCCAATTAACTCCAAAGCTAGCAAAAATTGCTCCTAACAAAATTATTATTTCTAATATTCCTGTGCATAACCATGAAATAAAAAAAACTTGACTTTTTTCTTTTAGAGTGAAAGTATAATTTTCTTCCCCAAATTCATCCAAAACAAAACCATTTTTTTCAATTTCCAAACCTTGAACACTCAAAAAACCAACAACCACTTCTCCAGTAAAATTTTTTATTGGCATTTGAAATGGAATTAATATAGTTGTAAAAATTAAATAAAATAATATAAACCCGAGAATAAAAAAACTCAATTGTTTTTTTGGATTTTTTTTAATTTTTTCTTCTTGTGTTTTAATATATTTTTGTAAAGGTTTTGTGTAATTATTTATATTTTCAAAAAATGAATTCTTTTTTTGCATAAGAAAAATAATGCTTTTGAGTTTAATAAATTAGCTTTTTTATAATCAAGTCAATTGGCACAAAGTGTTTTCTAAATACAAATTATTTTTTTACTCATAATTAATTGTTATTTGTGTAATGCTTGGTGAATTGTTAGTGCTTGAGGCTGACATTAATCCTCTAAAATAAATATATGCACTTGTTCCACTCAAACTTCCACTTGTGCTTTCTAAAGAAGTCCAACTTGAACAAGGCCAGCTAGTGCAGTAAAACCAACTAATACTTCCAGAATTTAATGTTTGTGAAATGCTGTAAGTGCTCCATGTTCTGCTTGTTCCACTTCCTCCAACAAAAATTGCATTAGAATCAATATGATTTGTTGTCAAAATATTTACATCAGTTATGGTTGGTGTTGCTGAACCATTTCCACTCAAATAACCCTTCCATTGCACCCAAGAATTTCCATCATGCACAGAATTAATTGTTGTTCCTGTTGTAGTATAATAATCACTTGTGCTTGTTGGGCCATACCATGTTGCAGAATCCAAACCAACTTCACTTGTTGCACTTCTTAATTGAAATTGAACATTTGTTCCGCTAGGTTCAGTAATAGAAAAATTTAATAAATTAAAATCTTTTGCACTTCCAAGTGAAATTGTTTTTGAAGTAAATGTTCCTGTTGAATAATAAGTTGTTTCACTCACTGTTGGGATATTTTCTGTTTGCCAATCAAAGTAAGCATAAGTTGACCCTTCACTAATTGTCCATATTGCTGAAAAATCCCAGCTTGAGTAAGTTGATTGTTGAGAAAGTTGTGAAGTTGTTTTTGCAGTCCCTGCCGCACTTGTTTCTTGTCCAGAGGTTTGAGTATCCCAATAAGAATTTGTTATGCTTCCACAACCACCATCACAAGAACCAATTAATCCCCCTCCTGAACTGGTAAAAGTAACAAGCCCATTTGAATAAGAGTTTGTTATTGTTGAATCACTTCTGAATGCAGAAGTAAGCCCCCCAACTTCACTTGTTCCGCTAACTGTTCCAGTGAAATAAGAATTAGTTATTGTTCCAACTAGTCTTCCAGCTATCCCACCAACTCTACTCACCCCATTGATATCTCCGGTTGAATAACATTGACTAATTGTTCCGCCACTAGTTCCACCAGATATTCCACCAGCGTTGATTATGGTGCTATTAACTTGTCCAGAAAAATTAGAATATATTACTGTTCCGCCCCAATTGTAACCAGTTATTCCACCAACTTCTTCAGTTCCATTTACAGTGGCATTAGAATCACAATTTGTAATTGTTGAAACATGATTTGATCCAGTTATCCCACCAGCATAAATTCCAGTTCCAGTTATTGTTCCGCTTGAGTGGCAGTTTGTAATAGTTGAATAATTGTAATTGTATCCAACTAGCGCACCCACATAATAGCCTCCATTTATTGTGGCATTGAGTACATTAACATCATAGATGTATGCTCCATCAGTTCTACCCGCTAAAGCAGCAGTTCCATCACTTGTGCTTGTAATGGTTGGATTTAACAAAACTAAGTGATTAACATCTCCTCTTAAGTCAGAAAAAATACCAATATATCTTGAACTACTATTAATTGTTAAATTAGAAATTGTTTTTGAATTTCCATTTAGGTTTCCAGTAAAAACTTGACTACTCCACCAATCACCAATTGATTCAAAATTTTCAATGCTTGAACAATCAATATCTTGCATTAATTTGTAATCTGCTGTTAAATTATTATCCATTTCTTGTAATTGAGTGCACGTAGTAATTTGATATGGGTCTTCTGAACTTCCAGAACCACTTCCACTAAAAGCAAAAACAAAACCAATTGTAAAAAGTAAAATCAAAATAATTCCAATTTCTCGTTTCATAAAAATCATTGCTCCGCTAAAGTAATTTCATCTGTTCCAGTTGTATTAACATCAGTGCCTGCTGTTAAATCATCTAAGTTCCATGTGCCTAAAAGATTTGTATCTGATAATAGTGTTGTTGTTCCTGAGCAAGTTACAAATCCAGATGAACTTACATCTAAATCAGTGCAATCTAAATTAATTGTTCCGCTTTCGCTTTCTTCACCTGTACTTTCAGAAATATAACTTCCTCTGACTATAATGTCCTCAACACAGTCAATTTCGAGAGTGATTGTTGTGTTACGATCCAGAGTGCTTTCCGCAAGTAAGTATAAGTTAATTGTGCAAGTTTTTGTAAGTTCCCCTTCTTCACAAGCGCATTCAGAAAAACTATTTAGATCATAAGTTCCTTTTTGTCCACTGGAGAAAAAGTTGTTTGAGGATTGGGAAGTTCCTTCACTACTTGCCCCTGTGATTGTGTATCCCGTTCCAAGAACATTTTGTATTACTAATCTTACATCTCCATTTGAATCAGTAGCTGCATCAAGAATACTTACTCCACCATAACCAATTTGGTTTTTTAGTTTAGTATTACTTTCAGCAGTATCATTCGAATTAAATACCCCACTAAATAAAGAAGTAACAAACAAAGCAATTACAATAATAATTGCAATTATTACTAAGTATTCAATTGTTCCTTGTGCTCTAGAAAAAGTTTTTTGCATGTAATAGTATAAATTCAAACACTATTTATATTTATTTCTTTAATTGTTTCTAAAAATTGTTTTCAGGTTTGAACAATTTTTTTTTGTTTATTATAAAAAAACTTGAACAAATTGTTTTTATACATCTTAATTCCTTTATTAAGCATAAAGATAATATTAAATTGGTTTGATTTTTTGGTGTTTTTGAATGAAGATTGGTGGCTTTAAGGTTGGAGATTTTGTTGTCAAAGATGTTGGTGGTAGCAGAACACTAATATTTGATTGTAAACATTGTGCTTATTCAGCGTCTATTGCAGAAGATCATCATTGTAGATTTCACGCAATAAAAGTGTTGCAACAAGTTGAAGCTGATAGAATTGTTTTAGCAGAAGTTTATGAAAGAGTTTATGAAAAAGAACAAACACAAATGCTAATGGAAATAGCCAACCTTGCACAAAAATTAGTTGTAGAAAGTATTTGGAGTTATAATCATTTGGGTAAACCAATAAAAGAATGTGAACAATATTTTCCTGACAGACACAGATTAATTGTAAAAGTTGCAAATGATTTGATTAACTTTGATCCATTATTAGCTTACTTAACTCTTGTGAATGAATCAAAAAAACAAGAATCAATGATGAAGCAAAGTGACCAAAGATATGTTGAATGTGCTGAACCATTTATTGCAACATTAATTGATTTGAGAAATAGGTTTGATGCAACACTAATGGTTATTAGAGCAAAAAAAATTCTTACTGAATTGCAAGAAGTTCCTGATACAAAAGTAATTTACAAAGCTCTTTTTGAAGTTGAAATAAAACCTTCTTTCATTGGTTCAAAACTTTCTTTCAAAGGAATGGATGAACTAAATTTATTGGACGAATATACTGTTAGTGATTCAACAGTACAAGTTTTTTCTGATCCAAACAAAGTTGAAAAAATGTATTTTATTAATCCTCCAGAATATTCTCTTGCACCAGATCAATATTTTGTTTTAAGTAAAACAAGAGAAATAGTTGCTTCTTACCAACCAGGAAAAACTTCTTTGAGCACGGTTGCCACTTCAAGAAAATATTTTGAAAGAATGTATGAAGCAACAATAAAAGAAGTAGCAAAATTTCATAAAGTTCAATTAAATGCTAATGAAATGTCTGCATTAAGTAAGGTTGTTGCAAGATACACAGTTGGTTATGGAATTTTAGAAGTATTATTGAATGATAGAAAAATTACTGATATTTATTTAGATTCACCGATTGGTGGAAAACCAATTTATCTTGTGCATAGTGATTATGGACAATGTCAAACAAATGTTACTTTCACAGAAAATGAAGCCAACTCTTTGATTTCAAAATTAAGAGCAATGTCTTCTCGTCCATTTGATGAAGCACACCCAGTGCTTGATTTTGATTTGCAAGAATTAGAAACTCGTGTGGCAGTAATTGGTCCTCCGCTTTCTCCCAGTGGACCAGCTTTTGCTTTTCGTTTACACAAATTAACTCCGTGGACTCTTGAACAATTCATTGATAATAATTATCTAAATCCACTTGCAGCAGGAATGATTTCTTTCTTTATTGATATGCAAACCACAACAATTATTGCGGGAAGTAGAGGTTCAGGAAAAACTTCTTTGCTTGGTGCAGTAATACAAGAAATTCCACAAAATTCAAGAATTTTAATTCAAGAAGACACTCAAGAACTCCCTGTTCCATATTTGAAAGAAATTGGTTTTAACATTCAGAGAATGAAAACAAAAAGTGCCATTAGTGTTTCAAAAACAGAAACAGAAGTTGCACCAGAAGAAGCACTAAGAACAGCTTTGCGTTTAGGTGACTCCGCATTAATTTTGGGTGAAGTAAGAAGCACAGAAGCAAAAGTATTGTATGAAGCAATGCGTGTTGGAGCAGCTGGAAATGTTGTAATGGGAACAATTCACGCTGATTCAGCTTATTCAGTATGGGATAGAGTTGTAAATGATTTAGGTGTTCCAACAACATCATTCAAAGCAACTGATTTAGTAATTGTTGCTCGTCCAATAAGATTTAAAGGCTCTCTTGTAAGGCATAGAAGAGTAGTGGAAATTACTGAAATTAAAAAACATTGGAATGATGATCCAAGTAGAGAAGGTGGCTTATTAGATTTAATGAAATATGATGCAGCAAAAGACACTCTTGAATTACAAGAAGATAATTTGAAAGAATCTGATTTGCTAAAAAAAATACAAAGTATTTCTGGCTTGACAGTAAATGATATTTGGGCAGAAATAAGATTAAGAGGAAATGCAAAACTTTTCCTTGTAGAAAAAAAGAATGAATTGAATTTGAAAAAATTATTAGAATCAGAATTTACTAGCAAAGCAACCAACAAACTCATGATTTTAAAAGAAGAAATAATTGAAGAAAATGGAACAGTTGATTACAATCAATTATTGGGAAAATATAAAAATTGGGTTTTAACAGAACTAATACCAATGGTTCAAAAAGCAAAAGAACCTGAAGAAAATAATTAATGCTATTTTTTTGATTTTAAATTATTTTTTTCCAAGTAAAATGAATTGATTTTTAATTAACCATTTTGTTTTTATACTTCTTTTGTTTATTATTAGCGATGCCTAGACGAGATAAAAGTAATAATAAGCAAGGTATTTTTGGTTCTTCACTTGGACAAAGATATGGGAGTATTTCAACCACTAGTGAAGATTTTGCTGGAGAAACCGAAGGAAAAATTTTAATAGAAAAAGAAAATCCATTCGTTATTTTTTGTAAAAAAATGGGGCAAAAATATCCTTCTTTTAGGAAAAATGCAAAATTTTCTGAAAAACATAAAAATGCTGTTGCGTTCCTTGGCTGGAGATTAACGCCGGGAGATTTCATGGCTGCAATAAAAGGCACGTTTGTAAATTATATAATACCAATTTTGATTTTGATTGCATTAATTTATTTTTTAGGACTTGGTTTTGAAATTGGAGAAATAAATACTTCAGATATTATTGGTGGGCCAATACTTGTGAATGCACTTGGTTATGATACATCAATGGCTTTCAACATGTTTTTGATGATAGTTCTAATTTTATTTGGTGTTCTTGGAATGGGCGTTTACATGATTTATTCTTATCCATTAAATGCAGCAAAAGAAGAACAAAATAAAGCACTAACTTCTGTTCCAGACATGGTTGGTTATATGATTATGTCAATGAAGCTTGTTCCTAATTTAGAAAAGTCAATTGAATTTTCTGCAAAACATGGAAGGGGAAGATTAGCAACAGAATTCAAAAGATTGTTATGGGATTTTCAATTAGGTTTGTATGAATCAGTTGCCGAAGGTTTAGATGGTTTAGCTTATCGTTGGGGAGAATATTCTTCAGAATTAAAAGATGCACTAATGAAAATAAGAGCAAGTGTAATGGAACCAACCGAAGCAAGAAGATATGAATTATTAGACAAAACAATGTTGGAAGTTTTGGATAGTGTTAAAGGAAAAATGGAAGATTATGCTCGTTCACTAAACCAACCAGCAGTAATGTTATTCTATTTAGGTGTTTTACTTCCGCTAATTTTAATTATTATTTTGCCAGTTGGTTCTGCATTTTCAGGAAGTCCAATGGCTAATCCAATAATTTTAGTTTTAATTTATTGTGTTGGAATTCCGCTAATTGCTTATTCATTTGCAAAAAAAACTGTTAGTCAAAGACCACCAACTTATGAGCCACCAGAAATAAATGATGATTTTGCTGAGCTTCCAAGAAAATGGTCAATGGATGGAAAATTAGATGTTAGAATGGTTGCAATAATAATTATTATTGTTGGAATTTTAGGTTCATTTGCATTATCAACACAAGGATTTCCTCCAAAAATATTATTGGGAAATAGTGAAGAAATGCAGTACTTACAAATTCTTCCAGCAGATAAAGATTTAGGAACAATTCTTGAAGAAGACGGTTTAAGTAGAACAGAATTAGGAAAAGGATTAATTGATTTGTATGCGTTTGAATTATTTTTTAGTGTTAAAGATGGAGATTTATATAATAGATTAATTGCCGAAAGTGTTGAAGAAGGATTGGCTCACGAAACTGCTTTAAGAGAATATTTAATTTTTGTTAGTAATCCAAAAAAAGATCCAACAAAATATTTGTTTTGGTCAGGCTTTATTATAACTTTAGCATGTGCAGCATCATTCATTTTGTATTATAGAAATATTTACAAACGAAAAGCCCAATTAAAAATAATGAAAATGGAAGATGAATTCAAAGAATCAATGTATGTTATTGCATCAAGAATGGGTGAAAATAAACCAGTTGAAAGTGCATTAAAAAGCACGCAAAAATTTTTACCAAATTTATTAATTAGTCAAAGAATATTTGGAAAAACAATTGAAAATATTGAACTAATGGGTTTACCATTAGACGCAGCAGTTTTTGATCCAGTGTATGGTTCAATGAAAGGAATTCCATCAAAAACACTAAAAACCGCAATGCAATTATTAGTTGATTCTGTTTCTCTTGGAGTTGAAGTTGCTTCAAGAACACTAATGTCTCTCTCATTACAAATGGAAAACATGGACAAAGTAAATAAATCCTTGAAAGATTTAGTTTCAGAAGTAAGCAACACAATGATGACAATGGCAGTATTTATTGGGCCAATTGTTTTAGGAATAACAGTTTCTTTACAAAAAGTAGTAATGATGACTCTTGCTGGAGTAGTAACAGATCCTGCGGTTCAAGCAGCAAAAGATATGGATATGGCACAAATTACTGGAGGTGGGGGAATAAATGTAAATCAATTATTTAATGTAAGTGTTGAAACTTTTGGGCAATTTGCTACCCCATTAATGTTTTTGTTAATAATTTCAATTTATGTAATTGAAATAGTTATAATCATGATTTATTTTACAACAAAGGTACAAGAAGATAATGATTTATTATTCAGGGTAAATGTGGCAAAATATTTACCAATTGCAGTAATAATATTTTTAGTAACAGCAATTGGGGCAAATTTATTAATAACAAATATGATGTGATTTTGATAAATAGTATTTTGAATGATGAATAATATTTTTTGAAGATGAAGGTGTGTGTAAATGAAAAAATTTTTATCAAAAAAAGCTTCAAAAAATTTTTTGGATAACAAAGCACAAAGTGGAACTGTTTTTCGTTTACTTATTGATGGAATAATTGGTTTAGTTATTTTTGGTTTAATTCTTTCATCAATGACATATTTTCAAAGTCTTAGAATAAGCACTTCAATTAATGAATTTTATTCTCTTATTAATTCAGCAAAAGAGTCACCAAATGGAAAGGTATTTTACTCAGAAAATCCACTTGTCTTTGTTGAAGGGACTGGTTTTACTTCAACTAATTTGAGAGATGTGACTGGCTTGTCAGATGAATGTTTCACTTTCTATTCAAACTTAGCATTTGGAAAAGTTTTGGCAGAAGGAAAAATGATTGACATTCAACAAAATGTTGAAGCGAGAGTTTATGTAAAATGTTATCCTAGTGATGAAGTTTGTATTTATGCTTCAGAAGGTTATGAAGATTGTTGTGATATTTTGTGTGATGTTTCTTTTGGAAAAAAATTAGAGGATGAAGAAATAGATTCTGACACCAATCCTAAAACAAAAGATTGTGAGCCTGATTGCAAAGATAAAGCGTGTGGTTCTGATGGTTGTGAGGGCTTTTGTGGTTCTTGCCCACCAAGTCAAACATGCCAATCAGGAAAGTGCATATCAAAAACAACTGATTGCACACCTTGTCCTTCACCATCAACAATTGAGTGTGGGCAAACAATAGCAATTACAAATCCTTGTAATAATTGTGGAAAAGGAACAAAATGTGATACAGGAAAAACTTGTCAGAATAATGTTTGTGTTGCAGCAAATTTAGAGGAATGTATTGCAGAAGAAAACCTATCTGCTTATTTAACAAATGAATATTTGGTAATAGATATTTCAGGAGGGCCAAGCGCAACTAATTATCCAGTAACTGAACTAACAAGTAAACCAAGTGATTTGTTATCAAATAGTGCTTATAAAACAACAAAAATTATTTTGCGAAAAGTCCCAGCATGTACTTTCACTATGGGTTCACCAGAAGGAGAACCTGGAAGAAGACTTCCACATGAGGGAAATCCAGATATTGATGAAGATTTACATATTGTAAAATTAACAAAAAGTTTTTACACAGGTGTTTTTGAAATAACACAAAAACAATGGGATTTAGTTTATGGAAGTAGTTTTAGTGGCTACGCAAGTGCATTTGGATATCAAACATATACAATTGAAGGAACAGGGATTAGTTTTACTCCTGGGCCACAAGTTGGGGACAAATTGCCAGTGCACTCTGTGCATTGGGGTATTGTGAGAGGTGGGAGTTGGCCAACAGGCAACAAAGCACCAAGTTCGAGTTCTTTTATTGGAAAGTTAAAACAAAAAACTGGTCTTGAAATAGATTTACCAACAGAATCACAATGGGAATATATTTGTAGAGCAGGAACTTCAACTGGATTAAATACTCCTCCAAATGGAAAACAAATAACTTGTGGAGATATTGATGGAGATTATTATTATGCTAATCCATCAGTGTGCCCTGAACTTGCCCAAATTTCTTCATCATGGTATCCAACAATGCCTGTGAAAGAAGTTGGTTTAGCAACACCAAATAATTTTGGTTTATATGATTTACATGGTAATGTAGGTGAATGGGCCCTTGATATTTATGATTATTATATTTATACTAATTCTCTAGATAGTGTTTTTGTAGATCCGATTGGACCAAGTGCACCACATGAATTGATGAATGGAAGATTATATCGTTCTGTTCGTGGAACAAATTCAATTGGGGGGGCAGGAGTTAGATGCGCAGATAGAGCAATTTGTGCAAATTGTGATGAAGGATCTGATCAAGTTCCTTTCAATCCACCTTGGGAAACTGTAATAGGGCCAGGTTTTAGAATAATTGTAAATGAATAATATTAACCTAACTTACTAAGCTTTGTGTAAATAGTGTTACTTGTGTATAAAGTCGGAAAGTTGTGTAAAAAGTCTATTCCAAAGATTTTTATATTTAATAAAATATTAGATTAGTATGACTTTATCAGATATTGAATTAGAAGAATTAGAGAAAAAATATCATACTATAATAAGCAATATCATATCAAATAACATTGGAAGATTTATTAATGAAATAAATAGCCAAAAAAACATACCCAACTATACCCAATCAACTAAAGTAAATCCAATAGAATCTGGAGTAGAAAACATAATGAACGCAATGATTGCAAGACGATTAGATTGGGGAATAGCTTCAATGCAAGGAGCATCAGACTCATGTTATGAATGCGGAGATGCAATTGTCCATATTGACGCAAAAACAATACTTAATACAGACGGAGATGTAAAAGGAAACACAAACAGAATGGATATAAGACAAAATCAAACATCATTTGATTATAACAATTCTCACAAAGTCATTAAAGGTAATGGAAAAGAATTTGTTTGGAAACCAAAACTTCACCGATATGAAAAACACAAATTATTTGGAAGTGTGCCAAATATAACCTACTTTCTTAGAATAATCTGGTCAACAACTAACCTTGTAGAACAAATTTCTTTCATTTGCATACCAAACGGACAATTTTTTAATACACACAAAACAATTCTTGCAGGAGTAAAATCATATCCTACAAAAAGTAATAACTTAGAACACATCAGATTTGACATAAAAAAATTAACTTCAATAGATGACTGGCGAGAAAGAATAATCTATAAAAGAAATTAATCATAAATTCTTTTTAATTTCTTTAGCAAAATGTTTTCCAATTAATGGCGGAACAGCATTTCCAATTTGTCTATATTGGCTTGACAAACTACCCTCAAAAATAAAATAATCAGGAAAACTTTGAAGAGTAGCACATTCTCGTGCAGTCAATCTTCTTTTTTTATTAACATGGATTTCTGGACCACTTGCAGTTATTGTGTCACTTGGTCTATCCCAATTTGTAATTCTTAATGATTGCTCAAATTTAATTTCACGCTTTTCTACTTCAGTCACTAATTTATCAAATTTGTCATCAAATTTTAAAATTTCTTTTAGCTTTAACCAATCTTCAGGAGAAGGTATTGAGCCAGAAATATCTTTTCTAAACCAATGCCCAGCAGTATGCTTGTATCCTAATAATTCATCAATTTTATGGGTAGTTATTTTTCTCTTTGCTCTCCAATACTTTAGATAATCACATACATCTGCTTGTTTTATTTCATTCTTTCTTGCAATATAATGTCCTTGAACATTATTTGAAGCAGTATGGTTAGGTATCTTCTTACCTTCTTTAGTTTCAGGTTCAGGAAAATGTCCTATAGCTTCTTTAACTGAAATAACATAAGGTAATTTTTCAAAATTTTTAGGTTTTATAAAATCAGGTATTGGAGTTTGATAACCATTTTTGTGTGTTACTAAAGGAAATTTATTTGGTGCATTAATTCGGTTTCCCATTATAATTACTCTTTCTCTATTTTGTGGAACTCCATAATATGAGCAATTTATTACAAATGGTTTTTCTACTTTATATCCTAATGAATTAAAATCTTTAATTATCATTTCAATTACTTTTCCTTTTCCAAGTGATAAAATTCCTTTTACATTTTCTGCAATAAAATATTTTGGTTGAGTATCTTTAATTACTCTTAACATTTCTTTATACAAAAAGTTTCTTTTATCATCAACATTTCTTTTATTGTTTGCAACTGAAAATCCTTGACAAGGAAATCCACCAAGTAATACATCTGCATTTTTTGGTATTTGTGAGCTTGGGATTTTTGTGATATCTCCTAAAATTATTCTGTCATCAATATTTCTTTTATAAGTTTCAACGCTATCTTTATCAAAATCGTTTGCCCAAATTATTTCATATCCTGCTTGTTTAAATCCTAAATCAAGCCCACCACAACCAGAAAATAGACTTACGACTTTTGGTTTTTCTTTTTTCATAATCATCAAAAATCCATTACTTATTATTAAACTTAATCTTAGTTCTTTGCCGAGCTTATTTTTTCATCAACTCATCTAATTTCTTTTGCACAAATTTAGATAAATTAATAGTATTGTCTTGTATAAATTCAGCTTGGTCTTTTCTTATTGTAATTGCTTTTTGCACAAATGGTTCTTTATATTTTGTCTTTGGCATCATACTCATAATGTATTTCCCCTTTAAATATCTTTGTTATATATGATATATATCATATCTATTTATAAAGAGTTATGTTCATAAACTATATAATATATATAATATATATTATTAGAAGGTGGTTAAATATGATAAATCAAAGAGAAGAAAAAGGAAAAATAATTGCTCAAACAAGAGCAATAACAAAAGTAAAAGAAGGTTACTTAGTAAGTAGTCAATCAAGTAAAAAGAAATATTTAGTTTCAGAACATTTGGATAATTGTAATTGTCCAGATTGTCAACTAAGACAAGTAAGATGCAAACACGCTTTCGCAGTAGAATACTATTTACAAAAAGCGACTACTCAAAACGGAGTAACTAATATTGAAACTAAGCGTTTAACTTATCCTCAAGCATGGAGCGTTTATAACAAATCCCAAGAAACAGAAAAAACACGCTTCTTAGAACTCTTAAACGATTTATCTTCTAATATTCAAGAACCACCTTATGAATTTGGAAGACCAAAAATAAGCCAAAAAGATTTATTTTTTTCTTCTGCTCTAAAAGTTTATACACAATTTTCTTTAAGAAGGTTTATGAGTGATTTAGATAACGCAAAAGAAAAAGGATTTGTTGAAAAGAAACCTTGTTTTGCTTCAATCGGACACTACTTACAAAAAGAAGAACTAACTCCAATTCTAAAAGATGTGATTACTAAGACGGCAGAAACTCTTAAGAGTGTAGAAAAGAATTTTGCAGTAGATAGTAGCGGTTTCAGAACTAACTCATTTAATCAATATTGTCAAGAAAAACATGGAACTACAAAAAAGAATATTTGGTTAAAAGCACATCTTCTAAGTGGAGTGAAAACAAATATTGTATGCTCCGCAGAAATAACTAAATCTTACGGAGAAGGAACAGGCGACATTTCAAGCTTCAAACCGCTTGTTCAAAGATTAAACAATTTTGATGTTCAAGAAATAACGGCAGACGGAGCATACAATTCAAGAGAAAGTTATAATGTAGTTGCAGAAATGGGCGGACAAGCATACATACCTTATTCAAAGAATATTACTGCTACTTGTCATACAGGAAATCGTGGCAGATTATGGCGAAAAATGTTTCATTATTTCCAATACAACAAAGAAGAGTTTATGAAACACTATCACTTGAGAAGTAATTCGGAAACAACTTTTCACATGATTAAATCTAAATTCAATGATACTTTAAAATCAAAAACTTATACTGCACAAGTAAACGAATTATTGTTCAAGATTTTGTGCCATAACATAGTAGTAATGATACATGAAACTAATGAATTAGGGGTTGATACAAGTCTGTGTAAAAAGTAATTAACTTGTGTAGAAAGTCAAGGGTTTTCCTTACTTCTTACACAAAGCCAACTTACTAACAAAGTTTAAATACTACCTTTGCTTTCTTTTGTTAATTATCTTTAATTAAAGGAGGTTAAAATTATGGTTAATCAACGTGGACAAGCATTTAGTGTTTTCGAACTGATGATTGCGGCAATAGTAGCAATAGCAATACTATTTGTTTTGTTACCAATAATAAATAATATTACTACTCCAACAGGGGATGCAACAACAACAATTGGAAATTCTTTGTCTTCAATAAGTTATGGTAAAAAAGATACTGGTGTTTTTCAAATAGAGGCTGGTTATACAATTAGATCATCACACTTTGCAGCAAAAGGAGTTGATCCTTGTTCATTTATATTTGGAACAGCAAAGTTTGGTTCGCAAATAACAAATACTGGTTATGAAGAAGGGAGTGATGGAATTTGTACTACTTCAATTACTAATGAAACTTCAAGTCCTTTAAAAGCAAAAGCCACAATTGTTTGTGAAGCAAATGTTGATGATTTGGAAGAATCAATATTAAATGCTAAAATGGATGGTCACTTTGAAGGTGGTACTTCAGACATTCCAACTGAATGGGAAGAAGCTGGATTCGATAAACTTTGTGTAGTAATATTGAATAGATCAGGTTAAATTAAATAAAAGAAAGGGATAATTTTTCCTTTCTTTTTTTCTTTTTTTTTCAAAACATTAATATATTCCTTTTAACTCTAAGTTATTATGAAAAATAGTTTGTTCAAAGAAGAATCAGCTTCTAGTGATTTTGGAATGGTGTATATGGTGTTGGTTTTTGCAATAGCTGCACTAGCACTAATTGTTATAGTAAAACCAATGTACAAGAATGCTCAAAAAACAATTCCAAAAACAACTTCTAATTAATTTAATTGTAAAAGCAAATAATTTTTAAAATTAAAATAAATATTTTTTTGTAAAAAAGTACCCTTATTTTTGATTACTCAAGTTTAAATATTACCTTTTCCCTTTTAATTTATGAATTCAAAAGCACAAGTTAATTCTCCATTTGAATTATTAGTAGCAATAATAATAATGGGTTTTGTTGTAATTATTGGTTCACAAATGATTGCTAATGCTAATGATCAAGTTTGCTTAGCCACTATTGATAAAGAAATAACCGAATTTAAATTAAAACTTGAAGACACCGCTTCATTTAGAACATCAAACAAATTTGAATTTAGACCAAATGAAACTTCTTGTTATAATGAAACCAAATCAATTGTTCGAATAGATAAATACTCAGACAGCAAAAAGTGTGGTAATATTTGTGGAAGAGCAGTAGAGTCTTGTTTTGTTTTTACTTTTAGTGCTGATGATATCGCTGATGGATTAATTCAAAAGTGCTTGAACTTGCCGGTTTACACTAGTTTTGTAACAGATACTGATTGTCCAACTGATGAGGCTGACTTAAGTGGTTTTACACCATTAAATCCAACTGCAGCTGGACAAAGAATTAGTTCAGGAACATATATTTTGAGAAATGTTGCTGCTGCTGGAAAAACTTATCCAGTTATTTGTACTTATAGGAGAATATAATTTCGAGGGATAGTGATGCTTGGTTTTATTTTGAGTAAAATGCAAATGATGATTTTTGCAGTTGCAATGATGGTAATTGCTTTAATGTTTTTTAATTTTATTTCAGGGATGCAGTTAAAAAATATTACAGCAAGTACATTAGAATTACAAGCTCAAACAATTTCAGGACAATTAGGTATTGATTCTTTGTGTTCATTTGAAACAACAACAATTCCAGAATATTTTGATTCTGGTTTTGGCACTTCAAGACTTTATTATGATTTTGTTTTTGCAAAAGTGGAATCCGAAAATAATACTAGATTAATTTTGTCAATAAATGAACATGGGAAAGAAAAAATTTATGATGCAAGAAATATAATTGTTAATGGAAAAGTAACTCTGGTTGATCCAAGTTTTATTGCTTCAACTGATCCAATTAGTAGTGGAAATATAAAAGACTCAATTGCTTTGTATCCAAGAGAATCAAATAAAGGAAATCAATATGCTCCGCCAAATGCTTTTGTTACATTAAAAGAAGTTGAAGGGGGAATATTAAATTTGTATATAATTCCTTGCACCACCCTTGTAAAAAATTTTAGTGATGCGAATGGAGTAATTTATTATTTAAATAATTGTGAAGAAAATATTTTGCGAGTTGGTTGTTATAAATTATCATTAGAAAGGGGGGGTAATCCAGCACCTAATGATAGAATTGGACAATGTTTTGAAATTGATAAAGAAATTATAGAGTCAGAAAATTTTACCACTCAATCAAACCAATTATCTTGGCAAGATTGTAAAGATGCAGGGTATGTTAAATAATTTTTAAGTTTAAATTAAATTAATAAAAATGAGATGTTATTGTGAGTAAAAAGATAAAAATTAAAAAAATTAATTCAAAGGGATTTATTGGGGCAATTGGAGATGATTTGCCATCATTAATTCCAATTGTGGTTGCATTACTTTTATTTTTCACAATTTTTGCATTAACTTTAAATTCATACACTGAAAAGAATATTGAATTAAAAAAAAATTTGAGTTTGTTAGCAATTTCTCGTGACTTGAAAGGTGATTCTTTACTTTTAAATGTTGACCAATTCAGAGATAGGTGTACCATGGTTCAAAACGAAATTCATGAATATAATTTTCGTGTTGCAATTTATTCTAATGAAAAACTAAAGGAACTTGCTGAACTTAAAGAACAAGTAATAACTGATTTTAAAAGTGATAGTTTTTCTGAGTTGGGTGGAGAATTTGAAAATTTTTTAACTGGGTTAAATAAGGGGAGTGAGCAAGAAACATATTCTTGTGAATATTTGAGAAAAGGGGCAAAAAAGTTAACTGATAAAAAATCAAATTATTTGATGCGGTTTTATCCAGTTGCTGTTCAAACTGATATGACAATTCAAGAAAGTGATTACAAATTAATAGTTCCTGCAATAATGGTTATGGTGATTTGGGAATGAAAAAGTTTTTGCTAAATGAATGTGGACAAGCCGCTTTAATGGATTCAATTTTTTTCTTAACCATAGTTTCAATAATTTGTACAAGTCTTTTTTATTTCGCAATAAATTATGGTATTCCAACAGAACAACAAATAAATTCTTTTTATTCAAGAGATTTTGCCACTGATTCATTAAAAGTAATTTCTTATATTAATGTTGTAAGAGATGGAAAATCTTTTTCACAAGTTGAAGATGAAGGAATAGTTTTTGAAAATGATTATTTGCTTGCGCTAGTAAAAGAAGATTATGCTGACAAACAACAAATAAGTCCCGAAACAAGAATGGCAATTACTCGAACACTTGATGAAGTAATGAATCCTTTTGATACTTCAATAGATTATGCTTTTTTTATTTTAAGTGAAAGTGAAGATGAATATTTGTTTTTATTATTAGCAACTCACCAGTGTACTGGTGATGGTTGTCTTCCGCCTTACGATGGAGAAAAAGATGTTGAAAGAGTGTATTTTTATTGTAATCCTTATGACAATGAAATTTTAGAAAAACAAATTTTTCAAAAGGTTGGTAAAGTAGATACTGCATTAGGAAAAGTTACTCTTTCTTCAGCAATTGAAAATCAAAAGATGGGTCGTCCATTTATAGTTGGTTTAAGTGGGTGGGTTGTTTCAGACATTCCAGAATTAAATGAAATCAATTTAACAGAATCTCCTGATTTTAATTGTTCAATTGTTGATTTAACAATAAGTCCATATGTTGAAAATGAAATAGATAAAACCAATCAAGTTAATGAAGAAGAAAAAAATTCTTTTCCATATCCTGTTCAAAGTGGTTTTGAGGATATTTGTAATCCAAATTATCCATATAAGTCTAGTCAAAATCCTTGCCCAAATCCAAACATAGATTTCTCAAACGTTATGGAAGGGGATGAATATGATCCTCGTGGAACACCAGTTGATTTACCAATTACTTCAATTGAATCAAAGTTGGGAGGAGAATTAGTTGATTGTCCTGATGAATGGGTTATTTGGGATAATTTTTTTCACATGGATTTACAAAAACTTTCAACAGGTTGTCCAGGAATAAGAAGTCCAAATAAGGGAGAAAGAAAAACTTGTTATTTTGGTTATACAAACCAGCCTGCACAGTGGGGGGATTGGTGTACAACAAGAGCACAATTTGATGTTGCTGATAAAAAATATTCGCCTGAAGCGTACATTTACAAAGAATTTGGAATAGCAACTCCTAATGGATATCATTGGATGTGGGTTAGTAATGGACTATGGGAATTAGTTAAAAATGTGTCTTAATTTTTTTATTAAATTTAAGATGCCAATATGTTTTTTTAAAAAATAGTAATTGGAAAATACTTTTTGTAATTTTATAATAACTTTTTATTTTTTGAAAAGACTAAAAATTTATTTTAAGCTAAATTAGATTATGCTTTATTTTTTGTTCCACATTTAGGGCAAGTATAACCATTAACATCTTTTCCTTTTGCACATTTTTCACAATAAGCAGTTCCACAACTTGAACAATAAATTGTCTTTTCGTGCTCTTGTTCACAATTTGGACACTCATCTCCAGTTAAAGTTTTTATTTCTTTTAATTCATCTAAATCATCATTGTCTTCACTTGCATCCAAATCAATTCCCAAATCAAAGTCATCTCCCTTTTTCTTTTTTCCAATAGTTTCAGTATCAGAAAATAAATCTTTGATATTGGCATTAGTGTTAATTGGTTCTTGTGGAGCACTATTAATTTCTTCAGAAACATTAGCAATATCTTCACCTTTTCCACGTTTTGTTCTTTCTCTTCTTCGCCTTTCTCTAGAACTTCTTGGACTTTCTTCTTTAATTGTTGTTTCTTCAGAGTTTTTGAATTGAGTATACAAGTTATCTGCTATTTGTTCAGCTTCTTCTTTGTTTGGAAGTCTTTTCTTTTCTTTTTTAAACTTTTGAACTTCTAATAAAGTTAGTTTTTCTTCAAGATTCATTTGTTCAATTTTTTTTATTTCTTGATAATTTTTTTCATCAATTTCTAAATCTTCATAATCCATACTTGGTAAATGAGATTCGGTGTTTGAATAATTATCTTTTTCAGAGTAATTTTCTGAAGAATAATTTTCATTATCTGTTTGTGGTTGATCCTGTTGTCTATAAAATCGCTTCATTCTTCTTGGAACCCTTTCAGCCATTAATAATCCCCTTCACTAATTTCTTTTAATTCATCTTCACTTATATCTTCATCATCTTCTTCAATTTCTTTTTTATCCATTTGTTTTGCCAATCCCTTTAACCTAGCCAATGCTTCACTTCTTTTTTTGTTATCACTAACTTTATTTTCCTCGATTGTTTTCTTCCTTAAGCTTTCAATTACACTAGGTTTTTTTTCTTTAAAAACTTGCTCCCCCTTATCAGAATTAACAATTTTGAGTTCTTCAGCAGTTATTTTTTTGTATTCTTTTTCATTATTTATTTGACTTTCTTTAACTTCATTTTCAACATATCTTTGTGATGATTTCTTTTCTTCTTCAGTTAAAACTTTTTTAGGAATTCTTTGCTTTGTATTTTCTTTCACAAGTTCAACATTATCAGTTTCTTTAGAATAAATTCTTTTAGCCAAAAAACCTGCAAAAAGAAAAGCATAAAAAATACTTGAAACCAAAAAGAAAATTTTTTTAGAAAAAGTAAATTCAGCAATAAATCCAGGTATAAAAATCAAAATTCCTATTGCATAACCATATGTGACTTTTTGAATCAATGAAAGTCCTTGTTTTTCTGGAAAACCAAGTCGTAGCAAAGAATAACCTAAGCTAAAACTTCCTAACAAAGCTAATCCATAAAGAAAATAATCCATTTAACCACTCTATTCACACAAGTTATTGATAATAAAAAGAGTGTTTGAGTATTTATTGCTTTTTGTTTGATATGTGCCAAAAAAACGCATGCGGAAAGATTATTATACTAAAAAAACGTTAATTTTTTTGATAAAATGGTTGATGTATTATTTGCAATTATTGATTTTTTAAAATTCCTAATTCCATTAGCATTAGTACTATTTGTTTTAGCAAAAATATTACACCCATTAAGAATTAGAATAGAAGAAAAATATGAATTAACTTGGATAAAATCAACTTTAGTAATTAATTTATCAATAATTTTTTTAATGATATTTTTGACATATTTGTATTTTGTTTTTTTGGGTTTTTCTTTGGCAAATCCATTAGATGCAGAAATGGAATACACTGCATTTGAATATGTTTTAATGATTGGAATTGCACTAATAAGAATTGTTGTTGCAACAATAATTTTAGCATTAGTATTATTATTTTTTGAGTTTGTTGCAAGCATTACAACTTCTTTGTTAAAAGAAAAAAAGTATTCTCCTTTTGTAAAAGAATTTTTAGGAGTACTAGTTGCCACAACATTGTTTTTGGTATTATTGTTATTTTTCTTTAATTGGGTTCCACTTGGCTTATTTGTGTATATTTTTTATGGTGGCATAAGTGAAGCCCCTTTGTTAAGTTTAATAATTAGTTTGTGAAGAATATATTTAGGTGTATGAATGAATAGTTTCCAAAAAGGATTGTTTGTTGGCATAGTATTACTTTGCCTTTTATTTAGCAATCCTGCTTTTGCTTATTCAACACAATTATATTTTGAAGAAGAAGGAATCGATTCTACAAATGGTGATGTTAATACAAATGAGAGTGAACAAACACCTGTTAGTTCACAAGGATTTACTTGTGATGTTTCTGCCCTAACTCCAATGGAAGCAAAATCTTTAATGAATTTAACTCATGAAGGCTTTCAAGGGGAAGAAATTGGTGATGGAAAAGATGTTAATGCTGATGGAATAAATTTAGAAGGTTTAGAATTAGTTGGAAAAGATAATGATGGAAAAACAGCGGTAAAAGAATCTCCTCCTTCACAAGCAGCTTCACCAGATAGATTTAGTTTTTTTGATGGAAGAATGATTTCAGGCCCATTTGGTATTGGTTTGCTTTTAGATGACACGCTCAGAGTTGGTAGATGTAAAGATATGTCACAAGAACAATGTCGTGTTTATGGAAATGGTTTGAATTATAGAATGTCTGGAACGGGTGTTTCAAATATGTTTGTGAGTGCTGCAGGAACCTTTGCAGATTTTACAAAAGAAAAAGCACTTGGATTAAGTGAAGAAGAATTTACTGCAATGCAAAATCAAGTTTATGATGTAAACGATTTGAATGTACAAATAGTTCAACTAAGTCAAGGGGAACAAATAGCAAATTCTTTCCAAACCGAACAATACACAGCGAAGAGTGCAACAACTTGTAACAACAATGCTTGTATGATTTCAACTTACTCTGTTTTTGATAAGTATTTTAATTCATGGTTTTCAAGTGAAATGGTTGTATCTGCATTTGGTCCAGCTTTGTTCCACTCCGCAGCAAAACAATTAGGGTTAATTACTTCAGGTCCTAAGGGAGATACAGGGAACAAATTATTACAATCTGTAAATAAATGGATAAAAGGTAAACAAAATTTGGTTAGTGAAACTCCATTAACATTGTTAGGAAGAAAAAGATTTGAAAGATATAATGCATTAAAAGATGAGTTTGGTTTAGGAACTTATTTTAAAGATTTAACAATTGGTAAAAAAGCTTTTGCAGCAGGAGCTGGGGGCTATGTTGATGAAGTACTCGATGTAGCAAAGTCTCCTTTAAATAATTTAACTCCTGAAGGAAAGAAAAAGTTTTTCCAAGCATTAGATGACTTAAAAGCATTTGCTGCCACAAGTAATGAACAAGTAAAGGCAGCCAAATCAGTATATCAATCTTCACCACATGGCGTTAATGATTTGATTGATTATGGGAGACGAGTTGGAAATCAATATCTTTCTTGGGATGATGTTGTTTTCTTAGATGCTCCACAATGGATTCACCAAAATCAAGAACTAACTGGTTGGGCAGGACTTGCAGTAAAAAAAGCAGGTTTTGTAGCAGATGAAGGATTTGTTGATTTAACTACTGGAGAAACATTTAATTTCACAAAAGGATTATTGAAACCCTTTGCTGATACTGGTGATTGGACTAATTCATCAATGGTTAGAGCAGCAACTGGAAATGTACAATTATACAAACTTGCTCCAACAGAATTATTTGAAACAGTCCCACTTTCAGATTTAGATTCTTTGTTAGCAAAATTAGGTAATAGAACGCTTAGTGTAAATGTTCCTGGGCAAGGAATGTTGCCATTGAATGCTACAACAGTAAATGCTTTAAGAAATAATCCAGCAACAGGAACAACAGTGGATGTATTCAAAACAGTTTATTCTCCAGCAAGAGAACTAACTCCTGCAGAATTTGCAAATGTTATTACACAAGATAGAATAACTGGAAGAATTAATATTGCAGAAATAAACTTGAATAATGTTCAAAGAGGATTAGCAACAAGAGTTGAATTTAATGAGAGAAAATCATTAAGTGCTTTAGATGCTCTGTTTGCAAAAGAACAAAATTTGATTAAAGATTATTACACTCTAAAATTAAATAGTGCTGCATTTGCAAAAGTTGCTTTGGGTCCAATTGGTTTATGGCAAATGAAAAGAGGATTTGGAAATGAAAACTTTTCAGCATACATGCTTCCTGACTCATGGACAACAATGATAGTATCACAAGGACAAGATAACATTTACAAAGATTCATATATAGATTTTTTTGCAAATGAGGGCTCTGACCAAGGAGATTTGTTTACAAAAGTAATTAATGGTTTTGTTTTTGTCCATAATTATTTGGTAAAAGAAGTAGCAGATACTCTTTCACCACAAATAGGAGAAAAATTAAGACAATATAGTGGGGAAGGAGGATTAGGAAGCACAAACATTATGCGAGATGAAGTAATGGACATTGCATTTTATTCCCATAATGAAAATTGTTCAGGTTGTACAGCGAGCATAAATTCAAAACAAGATTATTTAGGTTTCGCAATCAAAGCACCAGTAAATATAAGTGGTTTTATTGTTGAAGCGGTAGATGAAACAACTGCAAAAGAAGAAGGAACAACATTAATAGCGTATGTACACCACTCAAACTTAAAAGGCGCAACAGGCGAAATTCAAGGACAAGAAATAAATATTGCATCAGCAAATGATGAGAAAACTAGTTGTGATGCAAAATTAAGAAAATTAAAACTTGGTTGGGCAGGAAATGTTGCCGGATTACTGGTTTCTGCGCCTGAATCATTAGCATATGCAATAAATCCTGGTTTTGGTTTAATAGCAACAGGAGTTCAACAAATATTAATTACTCCTGAATTACAAGATTGTATTGACGATAAAGAAGGATATTATTTACATTTCTATTCTCCCCCAAGTCAAGAACAAGCAAAAGCAAAATCAAAACAAACAATGTCAAATGAAACAGTAACTTCGGCAATAGCTGATTTAACTGAAAAAGTTAATGAATTTACATCACAAACTGATAATCCAGTAGCAGAATCAATCGGTTCAATAAAAGAAGAATTTGATGACTTTGCAGGACAAGCAAAACAAGCAAACATATTACAAGCAACAATAGAAATGCTTCCACCAAGCTCAGGAAATGCAATGGCAAAAGAAATCTTTTACATTTGGTTCAAAGATAACTTAATGCCAATTGGATTAAAGACTGATGGAGTTTCAGTAACAAAAGATGGAAACACAGAAGTGATTGAAGATTATGCAAATGGAGATATTTTAATTAATGGAAAGAAAGTAGTTTCAAACAAACCAGAAATTGTTGGGCTAACAACACAAGACAATAGAATCCCAGCAAAAGTTATACCAAAAACAGTTACAACAGTTTCAGCACCAAATAATTCAGAAATAGTTTTTGAAATTAACACTCTTGGCGAAGTAAACATTAGAGAAGCACAAGTATTAGATTGTATACAAAAAGCAATCAAAGCACAATCAGGAATAGAATATTCAGGAAACGAATTAACACAAGTGTTTGGAAATTTACAAGCAATAAATACACAAAATTATGAAAATATTTTCGTACAAGATAGGAAAATACAATTAGAAGGAAGTGGAAATAGAGTTTATGGAGAATTTGGTGCAAGATTTATTATTGATGGTTATTGGCAAGCAAGATTAGAACAAGATGCAAACAAACAAATTTCAGCTGGACAATTTATTGGAATGGCTTTTGAGCACGGCTCGATTGTTTTGAATCCAGAAACAAATGAATTAGTTGTTTGGTTAAGACAACACAAAGAAGCCGTTCTAAATAGTAAAGAAGTTTCAGGAATGAAAGCAAGAGCAACAACAATTACAGACCCTGAAACAGAATGTGAACAACCAGCAATAGAATTAGAAGCAGAAGGTTATCCAAATGATCAATTAGGATTAGCGAGAGTAGAAAACTTTAATACATCAATGAAACATTTGGGTCCATTTACACAATTTACAACAGATGGAAAAATATATGAATTTTATGCAAAAGTTGATCCCAAAACAGGTGAATGTAAAGATTATTTTAGAGTAATTGATAAAGAAACTGGAAAAATATTGGTGGATGAAGAAATTGTTGGCGGACTAAAACAATTAGATGATGGCACAATACAATTCAAAACCGCAGATGGAAAAACACACACACTAGAATTTGATGCAGATAATGGAATCCCAAAAGTATCTTACAATGGGGCGGCACCAGAAACTTTGAGAACTGCACAAGGACCAAATGGTTCATTTTGGTTTGATTCTAATACGGGGCAATGGTATCCAGAGAATGGAATACAAATGCCACTAAACCAAGCATTCAAAGATCAAGGGGCTTACTTTGGAACAGATGAAAATGGAAATGTAACAGGGACAGCGGGCAACCCAATGACATTTAATATTGGAACACAAACAGGCTCGGGATTCAACATACCATCTCTACCAGAAACAGTTGCTGGATTAGTAATTTTTATTGCAGCATTCTTAATGTTAGCATTTATTTCAACACAAAAAATACAAAAAAAGAAAAAGTAATTAAATAAAACTAGTTTTAACAATTAAATAAGCAAAATAAATTCCATCAATTAAATTATTGGTAAATAAAATTTTTATAATTAAAATAAATTTTTTTAGAATTTTAAACATACATTGGAGTGCTAGAAATCTTTTTTGAAATATCAGATTCATCACCTTGTTGAATCTCAAGAGTCTTCAGGTGTTCAGTAACTGCTGCTTCAATTTTCTTTGCCTCTTTCAATAGGGGTTTTACGTCAATTGGCATTCCAATAAGTTTACAAAAAGCCTTAACAATTTCTGCAGCTGCATGATAATCAGCATTATTTTTTGCATTACCCATTAAACAAAAAGCATCAATTTTATTATCCTTTAAATAAAGCATTAATAAAGCAGTAACACCCGAAGTAATACCATTATTAACTAACTCTAATTCTTTTTTCTTAATTACTCTTTTTGAATATTCATTGCTCGCGAAAGCATAAACACTTTTCCCATCAGGAATACTTATTCCAGAAGTAGCAATAATAGTCTTAATTTTCTTTTTCTTTATCCAATCAACCAAAACATGGGCAACATACCCTGCAATATTATTTGAAATAATTTGTTCAGAAAAAATTATTATTGTTTTATATTGACGATTGATATACAGCCTAACTGGGTGCATTGGAACCCCATTCTCAATTCTAATAATTGGTAAAAATAATCTAGAATCTAAATAACCATATTCTTCAAATTTTAATTTTTCTACCAAGTATTTAGCTCCTATTGTTCCCGCCAAACCAAGATCAGGAAAACCTTCAATTAAAGTGTATCCTTGTAAAGAAATATCTATTTTTTCAACAAATGTAAAAAGTTCTTTAAAATTATCTTCTTTTACCATAACAAAATAATGTTTAACTCATTATTAAATCTTGGGATTAGATAAAAGTTTGCGCAATAAAAAAACAAATCAAAGCAATGGGGCATAATAAAAAAGCAAAAACCCAAAATTGTTTTTTATTATTTTCTTGCAAAGCTAAAAAGAAACTGCTTAACAAAGTAAATTCTATAATGTAAATATTTGCTCCCAACACACTAAAAGAAAACAAGGTTGTTCGTTCCGTAACACTTAAACCAATTTCCAAACTATCAATCAAACCAAAATTCAGACCATTCACTAAACCAATTATTAAGCCAAAAATACTTGGCACAATTAAACCAGATGCTAAAAACAAAGTATATTTTGTTACAAGCATCACTGCCTGCCTTTCTCTTAAAATAGATTTATTTTCCAATAAATCTTCAGCAGTTTCCTTCAACAACTCATTCATTTCAATTCCAGATTCATAACCTTGTAAAAGCAAATCAACAACCCTGTCAATGCTCTTACTTTTATTCAGTCTTTTCATTCTAAACAATGCCTCAGTAACACTTGAACCATTATTAATCCAAACAAGCACTCTTTCAAAATCTTCATTTAATAATGGCAAATCAATTTGTGCTAATTTTTCAATATTTTTCAACAAAGAATTATTATCATAAAAAACACTTGCTTCAAGCAAAAGTTCAGGTAGTAATTCTTCCTTTTTCTTTTTTCGCTTTTCAAATTTAATATCTTGCCATAAATAATTAAGCAAAAAAGGAACAAAAAAAACAATACAAACCAAAATTATTTTTTTATCTATCTCAAGATTAATATAAAATAACAGAAACATTGCCCCAATTAAAAAAGCAATTCCTTCACCAACACAAAATAGTAAAAAGAAATCAAATTTTCCTTTGAAAGAATTATTAAGTAATAATTTTTCTTCAAAGTGATTTAATTTTTCCTCTCCAAAAATAAATGCAAATGTTTTTCTAAAAAAATCAGTTGCCTCCATTCAATTACCTCTCAAAAATATTGGTGTTTTTGAATTAATCATAAACAAAACTAGTGCATCAATAATTGGAAAAACAAAAACAATTATACAAAATACTTGCAAAGCTGAAAAATTAATTTCCATGAAATAGCTTCCAATTAAAATAAAGCTAGTGAACATTGCAGGCACAATTGCAGAAACAGCAATGAACACCAATGCGTAAACAACCATTTTTCCACTAAATTCTTTACTTTCAATTCTTTGTCTCAAAAGCAATTCGTCAGTAAATTTTTTCAAACTATAAACATCATTTCCATTCAAATAAATATTATTCAAATTACTATTCACTCTTTTAATTATCAAACTATTAAATTCAGAATTCATTTCTTGCAATGCCTCTTGAAAACTCACTCCTTGTTTTACTTGTTCCAATATTTTGTGGTACTCTTTTCCTGCTAAATTGCTTGAGCAATTTTCAATTGCTTGAAAAACAGATTTTCCAGTTTTCAATTCAGTAATTAAATTTGTGAGAAAAAAAGGCATCTCAGCTTCAATTTTTTTTCGCATTTTAATTTTTTTTAATAGGGGGATTTGAAGAACAAGTAAAAAAATTAATAGAAAAAAAATTATTGAGAAAGCAATGGACAAAAACAAATTCATTATGTATAAGTTAATTATTAGTAGAAAGAAAAGTGAAACAAAAACACTCAATTTCAAACTTTCTTTTTTATGTTTTTCAAAACCTTTTCCATAAAAACCAGCTTTTTTTTCAATTTTTTTGTCTAAAAAGCTCTTCTTGCTTCCATTGTTCAATTTGCCAATTATCCCTTCCTTGCCATTAACTTGTTCTTTTGATACACTTTTTCTAATCTTATCTAAAAACTTGTCTATTTTGCCTAAATCAATTTCAATTTTCATAAAGAAAATTCAAATTTATCCTTTATAATAAAAATCCTTATTTCGTCTTTTGTCTAATTTGAAATTACCAGCTCACGAAAACTAATTTAAACCATTTCCTCCTGATATTGTTATTTAAAACGCAAAATAAGCTGATAAAAATGGAAACTTTTAATATTGACAAAGAAAAAAATCCAAGTGAATGGTTCACAGAAATAATAAAATCTGCAGAACTAGCTGACATGAGGTATGGTGTAAAAGGATTCCTTGTTTTCCAACCATGGAGTGTTGAAGCAATGGAAGCAATGTTCTATTATTTAGAAAAAGATTTGAAAAAAAGAGGCCACCAAAAATACTGGTATCCAACAGTAATACCAGAAAAGAATTTCTTTTTAGAAGCAGAACACGTTGAAGGTTTCACTCCACAAGTGTTTTGGGTAACACATGGTGGAGAAACTCAATTAGAAGAAAAATTAGCTTTACGCCCAACATCAGAAACAGCATTCTATTCAATGTTTTCACAATGGATTCGCTCTTACAAAGATATGCCTTTCAAAACATATCAAAGAGCAAATGTTTTTCGTTACGAAACAAAAGCAACTCGCCCTTTCTTAAGAAGTAGAGAATTTTATTGGATTGAAACACATAATGCTTTTGCAACAGAAAAAGAAGCCTATGAAAATGTTTTAGCAGATATGCAAACAACAAAAGATATTGTGTATGGTGTTTTTGGAATTCCAACAATTGTTTTTAAAAGACCAGAATGGGATAAATTTCCAGGTGCGAATGCAACATTTGGTGCTGATGCAATAACTCCGAGTGGGAGAGTTGTTCAACAACCAAGCACACACATGCTTGGGCAAAATTTTTCAAAGCCATTTAATGTAAAATTTACTGATGAAAATGAAAAAGAACAATTTGCATACTTAACTTGTTATGGGCCATGTGTTTCAAGAATTTTTGCTTCAGTAATATTAACTCATGGAGATAACAAAGGATTAAAATTCCCTTTTGAAATTGCTCCTGCACAAGTAGTAATTATTCCAGTTCTTGCAGAAAAAGAACCAAAGGTTTTGAAAAAAGCAAATGAAATAAAAGAAATGCTTGAAAAAGAAAATTTGAGAGTAATAATAGACAATTCTGATAAGCGCCCTGGAGAAAAATATTATTTCTGGGAAATGAAAGGAGTTCCAATAAGAATTGATATTGGTCCAAATGATTTGAAAAATAAAAAAGTAATGCTCTATAGAAGAGATACTGAAAAGAAAGTTCCAATTAATGAAAAAGACTTGTTAAAAAAAGTTCTTTCAGAAGGACAGGATTTGTCAAAAAATTTGAAAGATATTGCTTATAAAAATTTCAAAAGAATAATTAGAGATGCTTCAACAATAAAAGAAGTGAATGAAATAATTGGAAAAGGAATTGCAAGAGTTGAGTTTTGTTCTTGTGATAAAGATGGAGAAAAATGTGCTGAAGTAATAGAAAAAGAAACTGGTGGAGAAGTCAGAGGCACAAGAATAGATGTTGATGAAAAAGCAAAAGGCAAATGTATTGTTTGTGGAAAAAAAGCAACAACAATAACCTACATCGCAAAATCTTATTAGATAAGCAAATTCTTTTTTTCTGAAAATAAATTAATTAAATTTTTTATTTTTCAATATTCACTAAATCAAAAAACTCATTAAAAGAAATATCTTGGTTTAGGTTTTTTAAAATAATTTCTTTTTCTTCAATTATTTTTGAATACTCTTTTTCATCACAAGAAAAAGTATTTTTTATTTTTTCTTTAACCCTTATAGATTCATTAATCTTTTTCAAAATCCTTTTCACATCATTAAATTCAAATAATTTGTTTAATTCAAAGCCATTTTCATTTTTAATTATTTCACAAATTTCAGTAACTTTTCGTTCCTCTTTTCTAGAATTATTCTTAGAATCAATTTTTGTTATTCTTTTCTGAACAACAACTAAATCAATCACGCTTAAAGTATTCTCTTCAACACCAAAAGTTTTCATTCTTTGTAAACCTTCAGAGGCACTTTCTGCGTGAAATGTTGCATAGGAACCTTTTGCCTGTCCCGCTAACATAGTATTTACAAAAGCTTTTGCTTCTTCTTTACTTCTAATTTCTCCAACAATAACCCTATCTGGCCGCATTCTAAATGTATTTTCAATTAATTTTTCCAAACCAATTTTCACTTGTTCAGCAGTATTAAGTTTAACCTTGTGCTCTTGCGGTAAAACAATTTCTGGAGTTTCTTCAGCAACAACAATTCTTTCATCATTTGGCAAAAAACAAAACAAACTATTTAGGGTTGTTGTTTTTCCAGAACCAGTATTTCCACAAATAAGAATTGAAGAAGAAGTTTGCATTGCGAGCCACAAAAAAGCCATTGCCTTTTCATTAATTGTTTTATTTGATATCAAATCTCTTGGAGTGAAAGGATTTTCTTTAAATTTTCTTATAGTGGCATTAATTCCAGAAAAAGCGATTGGATCCATAGAAGCATTTAATCTTGAACCATTGTTAAGTGTGGCATTCAAAATAGGATTATTATAACTCAATTGCCTTCCTAATGGAGAAGCAATTCTATTTAGAATATTTTTTATCTTATCTTCAGATGTAAAATATACATTTGTTGTGAGCCACCCAAAAATATTATGATAAAGCATTATCGGTTTATCTTTTCCATTAATTACAATTTCTTCAAAATCAGGTTCACTTAATAATGGTTCCAAAACACTATTGCCAAGTGTCTCCCATTCAAGCAAAAGAATTATTTTTTCTCGTTGATCCTTTCTTAAAATAACAAAGTTTTCTAAACAATAATTTTTAAGAAAAAAATAAACATCACTCTTGCCTTTGACAATTACCTTTGATTGCTTTAATTCATTCATTACTTCATTAAATATTTTTTGTTCCCTTTCAATAAGTTCAGGAAAATCCAGCAAAAAGTAATTTTTGTCTTTTTTCTTTACAACTGCTCCACTCTTGCATTCGCTTATTTTCTTAGAAAATTCAGTAGGAATCACTAAATAACCAATTTCCAGCATAAGAAAATGCAAGATTTTTCCTTTATAAAAACTACTAAAAATAAGTCAATTGACGTATCATTTTTCACACTTTATCTATAAATGGTTAATTTTTCAAACCACCCATGTTTATATATCAGTTAATCCCTTATCAGTTCGGGTTATCACCCCAATTTTTAATAGGGTAAAGGCAAGAAGGCAAAGGAGGAAAGGAAGCATTCTTATTTAGCGCTTTCTTTTCTTCTTTAAAAAAATATTTTTTTTATTTTTTTGAAAAATAAGTCTACTAAGTTTTTTTGTTTACCAACTAATTTTACTTCCAATTTTAATTTTTTTAGCATTTCCATTTGGTAATTCAATTACATATTTTGCAGCTTTTTTTGGAGTATAATTTGGAGTAAAAGGATTCAAAGTTATTTTATCAACAACTTCCTTGTTTTTGTTCAAAAAAACAATATCAATTGGAAAGAAAACAAAAATCATGTGAATTGAACAACCAACCCTACTCTCGCTAGGAAATTCAAAAATCAATGCATAGTTAAACTTTCTAATGTCCTCAAACATCAGTCCTTTCATTCTTTGCCAATTTGTTTTAGCTAATTTAACATTTTTCATTAATGTTTTGCCATTCACCTTCAACATAAAAACAACTCGTTATTTATCGCAATAAATCCAAAGACGGCACTTTTAATTCTTCCAATAACTTTTTGGTTTTTTTAGGAGACTCTCTTTCAATAAGCTTTTTTTCAATGGCTAATTTTTTTGTCATATTATCTATTTCAGACATTTTTTTTCTAAGGTCAGCTATTATCTTTGCCATCTCTTGATTCTCTTCCGCACCCATGCTAATAATAAGATTTTCTTAAATAAAAACATATTGCAACTGGCTATTTGAAAACTTCTCCACGCCGATTTCGCTCGTCTAGCGAAACTCAAGTTTCGCGTGACCTAATGAAGTTTACTTCATTGGTGCCGTAAAGCTCTGGCTTTACTTGCACCCGAAAAGCTTATGCTTTTCTTGGGGCGGGCACGAGAGCGAATTAAGCAAAGCTTAATTCACTATTTGAAAACTTCTCCAGTTTCATTGGACCAAAAAACCAAATCAAGTTCTTCAAACTTAATTTTATTCTTTATACAAAAATCCTTCATTTTTTCTTCTATTTCTAAATACCTTTTGACATTCAAGCTTTTAGGCAATTCTCTAATAACTTTACATTTTACCAAATTTTTCAAAATGTGTCTGTCAAGAATTGCAATCTCTTCATAAAAACCAATGTTTCTCAAAAAATGGCTCGCTTCCTTCATTCCAAAACCATTAACTTCTTTAACCAAAAAATCCCTGCATTTTTGTTGATTAGGCAAACCATTGTTCATTAAAATCTTTTTTATTTTTTCTTTTGGAAACTTTTCCTGAACTTCTTCCAACCTTTTAGCCTTTGTTATGTAGAATCTAACGCTTCTTAAATACTTTTCTTTTTGTTTTGCACTTCCTTTTTCTAATAAATTATTTTCTTTTAGCATTTCAATTGCACGCATCGCTCTTTTTGCAGAACTTTGTGGAGTAAGCAAACAAAAACAAAGTTCTTCAAAAACTTTCTCATCGCTCTTCCAAGTTTCTTTATAACTTTTCAAAGCGTTTTCAATATCTTTTTGAATCTCAATAGAAGGATAACAAGCATTCATAAAAAATCAATTTTAAATTTATTAAAATTAAATTTTAAATTTTTTTTCTAACCCATTATTAATTCATCAACATTTTGCATTGAATCAACAATCTCTTCTAGCAAAGCAACATGTGTTTTTTCAAACCCAGCTAGCTCATGGAAAAAGCTTTTTACTTCTCCGCTAGTTTTTTCACTTGCTTGTGAATAAAATTCCACTGCTTTTTTTTCTCTCCACAAAGCAAACAAAATAGCAGTTAGTTCAGATTGTCCTGCAGGAATAGAATGTATTTGTGGAGCAATAGTTCTTGGAAAAGTAATTTTCTTTAATTCACTTTTTTCTAAATTATTTTGTAACTCATGAATTTTTGCTAAGTGCATTTCTTCTTCTTTCATCATAAATTGAAAAAAAGATTCTAGTTCAGTTCCTTTAGTTTTTTCAGCTTCCTTTTCGTAAAAATCTCCACTAACTTGTTCAACATGCTCAGCTAAATTTAAAGCTTGCAAAATAGTTTCTTTTGAATTAGGGTTTAATTTTTCAATAACACTTAAAATTTCTTTTGCCTTAAAAAAATCCATCAAAAATACCTAAACAAACCTTCTTCTTTATTATTAAAAAGCTTTCTAAATGGTGTAATTTTAAGGTTTTTTTGCACCAAAAACATTTTTAAACAAAAATCAGTTCAATCTTAGCACAGCGTAAGCTTTCAAGAAGCTAAATTCTGTGTTAAAAGTGATGAAATGATAGAATCAATAGCCTTTATTCCAGACGGAAATAGAAGATATGCAAAATTAAATGGAATTTCGCTTCTAAAAAGTTATTCTATGGGGACAGACAAAGCATGGCATGTTTTGGATTGGCTTACAAAATATCCAACAATAAAAGTTGGAACATTTTACACTTTTTCTTTAAAAAATTTTCAACGCTCTGGTTTAGAATTGAAAGTTTTAATGAGAATTTTTGAAAAAGAATTGAATAAGGTAAAAGAACAAAAAGTTTTGCAAGAGCATGGCATTGCATTAAAATTTATTGGAAGAAGGGAGCAATTTCCAAAAAGTATTCAAGAAAAAATGTTGGAAGCAGAAAAATTTACTTCTCAATTCAAAGATAAAACTATTAATTTGGCATTGGGTTATGATGGGCAAACAGAAATTATTGATGCTGCACAAAATTTTGCAATGGATGTTAAAAAAGGGAAAGCTTTACCTGAAACTCTTTCAACAGAATCTTTCAAAAAATATTTATACTCAAACTTCAAAGAACCTGATTTAATTATTAGAACATCAAATGAACAAAGACTTTCTGGCTTTTTAACATATCAAAGTGCCTATTCAGAATTTGCTTTTATTAATAAGTATTGGCCACAGATAACTGAAAGTGATGTGGACACAATAATAAATGATTTTAATGATAGAGAAAGAAGATTTGGAAAATAAAAATCTAATTTAAAAAATCTCTCATTCCTTATTTTATTTAGTTAAATCATTAGCAGGGCTACCAAAGGTGCCCATTTTTTAGTGAAGTTTTTGCCATTGGGCAAAAAGTGCAGCCCCATCGTCTGAGCCTTTTGCAAGCAAAAGGTTCGCGAAAAAATGACTCGGGGCAATAAATATTGAGTCAATGCAGCCCCATCGTCTAGTGGCCAAGGATATCACCCTCTGGCAGCCTTTAAGAAAGGCTGGCGAAAAAAACCAGCAAGCGCTGGAGATAGGTGGAGACCCCAGTTCAAATCTGGGTGGGGCTATAATTATTTATTTTATTTTTTTATTTGGGGATGCAACACCTTTTTCAAAGGGGTTGCGTGAGAATCTGGGTGGGGCTATTTTATTTTCAAATTTTCTCAATCCTGCTAAAAGCAGTATGTAAGCATATTCCGTTTCGCCATGGCGGAACAGGGCTTTAGAAGGTATTAAATATTTCAACATTTTTTTATTATAATGAAAAATGATTTTGGTTTTTCAAAAGAACAAATTAATTTAATAAAAAAATTAAACAATCCAAAAAAAGTACAAGATTTTCTTGACGAGTTAGAAATTAATTTTGAACCTAATGGAGATACTTGTTTTTCTCCAAAAAAAGTTTTAGAAACAAAAAAAGCCCATTGTATTGAAGGAGCTTTGCTCGCAGCAACTATTCTTCGCTTTCATGGTTTTGAACCATTAATTCTTGATTTAGAAACAACAAATAAAGATTATGATCATGTTGTTGCTCTATTCAAAATTAATGGTTTTTGGGGGGCAATAAGTAAAACAAACCATGCTGTTTTAAGGTATCGTGAACCAGTTTACAAAACATTACGTGAATTAGTAATGTCTTATTTCCATGAATACTTTTTGCAAAAAGATGGTTTCAAAACTCTGCGTGCCTACTCAAACCCAATAAATCTAAAAATTTTTGATGATGAAGATTGGGTGTCCTCTAAAGAAGATGTTTGGTTTATACCTGAATATTTAACAAAAATAAAACATCATAAATTGCTTTCAAAAAAACAGATTTGTAATTTAAGACCTGCCCATAAAACAGAGATTGATTCAGGTAAAATAGTTCAATTCAAAAAAAAATAATTATTTATTTTACAAAAAAGTTTCTTTAAATTTTTTTGAATCTTTTAAATAACTTTCATTACTTTCTTCTTCACTATTTTTTGTATACTGCCAACCCCAGCAAATATTTTTATTTACTTTAAAACCAAAAAAGCTTAGAACCTTTTTTTGATTTTCTAAAACATTTTTTACATTCCAATTATGTCCAATTATTATTATTCCAGCATTTATTTTTCCAATAATATTTTTTTCTCCAAGTGTAGAATGTCTATTCTCTAGCCAAGTTAATCTTTCTATTAGCTTTTGATAATTTTGGTTTGTTTGTCCCCATCTTACTGAGGTAAAAAAAACTATACAATCAGACTCAAACAATTCTTTACTTATCTTCCATAATTCGTCATCAGGATTATTTATGCTTGCCCAGCATCGATGATTTCCACTTGGGTTTTTTGTTTTGTCTTTTAATTCAGCAAAATTAATTCCACATTCGTTTCCTTTTTCTGAAGAAACATTTCCTTCACAAGGATAAATTTTCATTTTTGATATATCAAAAATGGTTACTTTGCACTTGCTTTTTTCAAGAGTGCTTTTTATTTTCTCTGCTAGCAAAGTGCTTTTTGTTTTTTCTTTTGATTCTTTCCATCTGTTTGATGTAGTAACAAAAACAATTTTTTTCTTTCCTTTTAAGTAGCTAATTGTATTTTCAATTTCTTTATTCATAAAAAAAACCTTTTTTATTTAAATTTAGCTTCTAGCAATTCCCATCAGAGTTTTTGCCATGAACCAATATTTTGGTTTCTTTGCTAACTTTCCAATAAATTTGCTTGGTTCATCCATGTTTCCTTCTTTTTCTAAAAATTCTTCAATACCTTTTGCTTTTAATTTTGCAAATAATTTGTCAATTTCTTGATTGCTTAAGCTATTAGCATATTTTCTTATTTTCCAATGCACTCGTAATTCTTTATTTATTTCTCCAATTTTTTTTTCATAATCTTTTATCGTACCAGTTTTTTTAAATTTTGAAGCAATCACTTCAGCTAAAATATTTCCAGCTTTCATTCCGAAAACTATTCCTCCACCAGTAGTTGCTTTTGTTTGAAATGCCGCATCCCCCACAATTGCTAAATTGTTTTTTTGTAAAGTAGTTAAAGGCAAACCATATGGTATTAGTGCTGATTGTTTTGAGAAGGCTCTTGCATTTGGAACTTTTTCACTTAAAAACTTTTCAAACTTTTCACTAATATTTTCTCCCAAATAACTTCCTAAACCAATTTTTGCTTTTTTCTCATCAATTGGAATTATCCATGCAAAAAATCCTTTTGCAAAATCACCCAAGTAAAGATGAACATATTCTTTTTCAAATTCTCCAGTACAAGTTGCTTGTATTGTGTGAATAAAATTTTCTTTTGGAGTATTAATTTCCATTAAATGTCTAACTGTTGAATTTACTCCATCTGCTCCAACAACAAACTCTGCTTTTCTTATTTCTCCTCTTCCATTGGCTTGTACAAATAAAGTATTATTTCTCACATCAATTAGTTTTGTATTTGTTGCAACATGAATGTTAAGATTTCTTGCTTCTCTTAGTAATAGTTGGTCAAATTTTTTTCTATCTAATACATATGCAACAGTTTTTGGACGAGTTATTTGAAGCATTGTTCCATTTGGAGAAAATATTTTTGCTCCCCTAACTTCATTTTGTATTGCTTCACTAAAATTTATTTTTAAGTCCTCTAATCCTTTTCTTGAAACTAATCCAGAACAATTTTCAGGCATTCCAATGGCATCGTGCTCTTCAAAAACAACGGAATCAAAACCTTCTTTTTTTAGTCGTATTGCTGTTGCCAAACCAGCTGGGCCTGCTCCAATAATTGCTATTGAATTCATATTAAGATTAAGAGCTCAAGTGCTTTAATATCTTTCTTATGTATTTACAAATTATTATTGAATAAGTGAATATTTAAATTTGAGTTTAAAAATAGGGAAAAGATAAAGCTGAATGCTTTATCCTTTGTATTTCCACTTTCCTTTTGAATCTTTATTTCCAATTTTTACTTTGTCTTTTATTTTGCTGCTCAAACCACTTTGTGTTTTTTGTTCAAAACCACTTTTTGGTCGCCCAATATAAGCAATGACAATTATTCCAACTAAAATTATTACAATTATTACTCCAATAATTGCTAATAATGTCATGTCAACTCCTTTAGTAATTGTTAATGTATCTTCACTTGACATTATTATTGGTGGAGCACTAAACAAAGCAATTACATTATTATCAATTAATTTGTTTGCTGTTTCCTCATCCACACTTATACTATAATAAATTTTATCAGTATCTTTTGGAACAATAAATTCAATCACTGGGTCATCTTCCAAAATACTGAAATCCATTCCAGAGAATATTTGCGAAGCACTATTAACAAATTCTTTTGGAATTACTTCAACAATTTTATATGTTTCATCATTTCCATCTAATGATAATGAAATTTCAATTTGTGCTTTATATTCATCTCCAATTTTTATGATGCTTAATTTTCTAGTAACATTTCCTGATAAAATTAGAGCACTTGCTTTTTCTACTTGTCCTTGACTTAATCCAAGTGCATATAATTTTTCAGTCAATTTGTTTACATCAAATTCATAAGTTGCTTCTTTTTCAGTATCTTCAATTGCTGCTGAATTATTTATTTGTTCATATAATGCTTTTGCTTGATTTGCTTTATCTTTTTTGATTATATTGTCTGTTGCGCTTTCTGCTTCACTTATTAAAGAATCAGCTGTGGCTTTATCATTCAATAAATTTTCATCAAATTCTAATCCTTTTTCATTAAAATATTTTATCAAGTCTTCTGTTTCTTGTTTTGCTTTTTTTGCATTATCAATTGCTTGTTGAACTTCTTGTTCTTCATCTAATTCATTATCAACAGTAATTGTTTTTGTAACAACTCTTTCATTTCCAGCTTCATCCTTAGCAATTGCTTTCAATGTATAATTTCCATTATTTACTTCTGTTGAATTTAAATTCCAACTATAAGTGCTTCCTGATTTTGTAGTTCCTCTTTTTACACCATTAAATTCAAATTCTACATTACCAATGCTTCTATTGTCACTTACTGTTACCGAAACTTCTTGTGTTCCTGTTATTGTTGTGCTGAATGTTCCCCAGGTAATTTCTGGAGCTTCATTATCAATGTAAATTGTTTTTGTTGTTGTGTCTATTCCACTAGCAACACATTGGAATTCTATTCTTTCATTGCTTCCACTAACAGAAAAGTTTTCTTCTAAATAAGAAATATCATCTTCTTCATCACTCAAATTTTGTGTTGAGCCCCAAGAACCATTATAATATCTATATTTTATTCTTGCATCATCCACATCTTCATCCCAATTACAAGAAACAACTAAATTATCATTACTCTTAACATAAGTAACACTTATTCCACTTCTCTCAACTACAAGAGCACATGAACAAGATTGCGGAGTTCCCTCAACAGTAGAACTAAAAGCACTTTCATTTCCAGCATTATCTATTGTTGTTACTTTAAATGAATAACTTGTTCCGTTAGTTAAACCAGTAACTGTTTTGCTTGTGCTTGAAGTAGTTGCATATAATTCTCCATTTTTATAAACTTTATATTCTTTATTTCCTGACAAATTATCTGCTGTTGGAGCAGTCCAACTAACAGTAACTTCATTATTTCCACCTTCAACAGAAACACCAGTTGGTGCTGATGGAACTGTTCCATCATATTTCACTGTTGTGCTGGTTATTGCACTTTCATTTCCAGCTTTATCTTTAAATTTAGCATAAATTGTTTTTGTACCATCTGCCGTGTTACAATCATATTTAGTTGAAGTAATATCAAATTCAGCATAACTAGTTGTGTAAGTTATTTCTTTCCAAGTGCCTGTTTGAGAACAAGAAAAGTAAGCTTTTCCGCCAGTCATTCCTGAGCCAGAATCTGTTGCACTAATAGTAAAAGTCGGAGTTGTGTCATTAGTATAATTAGAAGTGAATGCAGAAGAAATACTTATTGAACTAGGTGCATTTGTGTCATAAGTAAATGTAATAGTTGCATTAGTATTATTTCCGGCTAAATCATTTGCATCAATAGTAAGAGTATGAGATGCGTTTGTTAAACCAGATAAAATTGTTCCAGAGTAAGTCGTTGCAACACCATTTAATAAAACTGATTCTGAACTTGCTCCAGTAAAAATAATTGTTAAAGTTGGTGCAGAATTAAACGCATTCCCATCATAAATTGTTGTTGTGTACGTAGGGGCTTCTGTTTTAAGGTTTGTACTATCTGAATAAGCAGCAGTTGAACTTCCTATTGGGTAAGCATATACATTTTTGGGTCCATCTGCGCCAGACAGGGTGTAGTTTGTATTAAAGTCATTTGAAGTAATATTCACTGGTGTACATCCTGAGTTTGAATCAAATATTTGCCCTAAACAGAAAATATTATCATTTAAATCAGTAAAATTAATTGTGATATTTGTACTTTTAACATACCCATTAGCATTGTCCATTATTGTCATGCTAGCTGAAAAAACTCCTCCTAAAATAAATAAAAAAATAGCTAATATTGCGAAAATTTTTCTGTCCATCCAACCCCTCTTTTTAATAAAGTAATTATTTTCTATGGAAAAGGGTTTATATACTTTTTTCACTGAACAAAAAAACGTTTTTTTTCTATAAAGCATTGATTTTTATTCTTGTTTTGCTTTTCTAATTTAATGATTGATAAAATTTTTTGGCTTATTTTGCTTACTTTTGTTCCAACTTTAGAATTGCGTTGGAGCATTCCAATCGGAATTTATTCTGGGGTAATAGAAACATCTTTTTTTACTTTTAATGGCTTTGGAATGGATCCAATATTAGTATTAATAGTTTGTATTGTTGCAAATATTTTGTTAGGCCCAATAGCATATTTTTTTGCAACAAGAATTGTTCACATTTTCACAAAAATAAAAATTATTGGAAAGTTGTATGATTGGTGGTGTTCAAAGTTAATGAAGAAAAAAGATTTTGTTGACAAGTATGGTTTGCTAGCAATAATATTTTTTGTTGGAATGCCTATTCCTGGTTCAGGAAGTTGGGGGGGAGCATTCTCCGCATCAATATTAAATATAAAATTTAGGGATTATATAATTGGAAATACAATTGGAGTAATAATTGCAGGGTTAATAATTTTCTTTTTAACAATCGGTGCTTTTTCTTTATTAGGAATATAACTTTTTTAAAAACTCTTGAAATATTTATTCTTTTAAATATTCTTTAAAAAGTTCCAGAGTAATGGTTGCGTAACAGCCTTTTTTTAAAAAAAACTCTAACCAATACTCTTTTCCAATTTTTTTGACTTTAAATTTTTCTAAACCAAAATAACTATTCCTTTCCAAATTTTTAATTTTGAATTTTTTCTCAAATTTATTGCATTCAACAATTATTTGTTTTTTCATATTTTTGTTAGCTCTTTTTTTATCAAAATTATTTTCAACTTTTGTTTCAACTTCTTTTTCTAATAATTCATTAAACCTTAAAGATTGACAAGCTTTTAACAAAAATTTCAAACTTTTCCTTTCAACAAAATCAAAAGCTTTTTCAAAATCTTTATTTTCACTCAAACTTTCAAAAATTCCTTTTTTTGATTTGGGTATTACATCACTTTCAATTAGTTCTTTCCACTTTCCCCATTTTTCTGAAATTTCTTTTTTGATTAAACTGCTTTTTTCTGAATCAAATTCACTTTTTTCACATAAAAATAATTTTAATGCTTTTTCAAATTCTTTTTTTTCAATTGCATTTGAAAAATCAAAAACTCTTTTATCAAATCTTTGTTTTCCAAAGTAATTTGCAATTAATTCTTTTTTTGAATTAAACTTTTTTAGCTTTGAAAAATCTTTTTCATTTAAATCAACCTTTACTTTGAAAGAATTTCCTTTGTGTTTTCCAATCCACAATTTTTCATTTCCAGTTCCCTTAAAAGTAACTTCTAAATTCTCCTCATGGATATTATCAATTTCATCAATTGTGCAAAACCATTGCTCTGTTGTTGCATTCTTATCTTTAATTCCACAAAAGAAACCATTTGGCAATCTTTTCAATAATTGCTTATGACTCAAATTCTTTTTTTTCACTATATAGTAGTTATATGCTCCACCATTTAGTTGTGGATTAAAGATTTCTTTTACAAAAAAAGTTTTTTCATTTAATAAATAATCCATAAAATCAAGCATCAAATTCTTTTTCTATTTCTTCTAAACTTTCTACAATTAATTTTTTCACTTTTTCAGCATTCTCTTTCATTGTTTTCATTACCATTTCAAAAGTAACTGCTTCTTCATTTTCTCTCCAACAATCATAATCAGTAACCAGATTAATTACCTGATAAGGAATGCCTTCTTCTTTTGCCAAACAAACTTCTGGCACAGTAGTCATATTAATTAAATCACAATTCCAACTTCTAAAAAGTTCACTCTCCGCGCGAGTAGAAAACCTTGGGCCTTCAATAGTAACAAGGGTTGTTTCTGCACTAAATTCAAAACCCAATTCCTCACTTTTCTTTATCAAAATTTCTCTGAGTTTTTTTGAAAATGGTTCAGCCATTGATTCATGAATAACCTTTTCATGCATCGTAAAACTCTGTTCTCTTTTTGTAGTTCTGTCAATGAACTGATTTGGAAAACTCAATGAACCTGGAACAATTTCTTCTCTCAAAGAACCACATGCACTTGTTGCAATAATTGCTTTACACTCTAATTTTTTTAGAGCAAAAATATTTGCTTTATAAGGAATAGTTGTTGGACAATATTCATGTTTGTATCCATGTCTAGAAAGAATAACAACTTCAATCCCATTTATTTTTCCTTTTTTTATTGGTGAATGTTTTCCATAAGGGGTATCAATAATAACTTCTTCTGCATCTTTTAACAAGTCAGGATCTTCTAAACCACTTCCTCCAATTATTGCTATCATATAATCACTGATGGATTGTAATCAATTTAATTTTTATAGCTTTTTGTTTTCACTAATTTAATTTGTTAATTCTAAAAGTTTACTAGTATTCAATATTTTTACTTCATTTTGCTTTTTTAATGCCTTATCATTTGTCCAAATTGGTATTTTGTATTTTAATGCCAAAGCAAAGAATTCAACATCATTTTTATCTGGACAGATTTTATTTGCTTTTTTAAAAAAGTTTTCATATTCTTTTTCTTCTATAAAAATTATTTTTTTAAAAATTATTTGATTAAAAATATGAAGGTTTTGTATTGACAGCCCAGACTTTTTTGAGATTTCTTTTTCATATTTGTTTATTTCTTTAATTAATTTTTTGGGCGCGAAAAGTTCTAAGTTTTTTTCAAAAATTAATTCTCTTGTTTTTGAATTTTTTATTAGAGCTGATATTATTATGTTTGTGTCAATTACTAGTTTCATTCAATCCCTTCTTTTGAAGAGATTTATTTATTTTTTTTCCAAGTGCGATTGCGTCCTTTTCAGTTAGTTTTGATTTTGAAGTAATTTCTTCTAGTATTTTTAGCTCGTTAATTTTGTTTTTTATTGATTCTCTTGCTACCTCTGACCAATTAACAAATTTTCGTTTATCCATTTCTGCTTTTATTTCAGTTTGAATTGATAATGTTATTGTTGGCAAAAAAATCACTCCTATTTAACGCACATAATATATTTAATACACAGAAATACTTATAAATACCTCTCTAGAGAGTTTTGGTTTTTGTTGTTTAAATTAGTTCTCAAACCTTTATGCCGGTCAATTTTTTAGTAAATGTATTACTCGCCCTCAAACTCAACCAAACAAAAAATATTTCTTGGAATAAGTTTTTCTTTGCCTTTTAATTCAGGCAAATCAACAATAAATGCACATTCAATTATTTCGCCACCTGCTTTTTCAATTAATTTACAAGCAGCCAAAGCAGTCCCTCCAGTAGCAATCAAATCATCTACAAGCAGAACCTTATCTCCTTTTTTTAAAGAATCCTTATGCATTTCAATTGTATCAGTTCCATATTCTAATTCATATTCTTCTCTAATAACTTCAGCAGGCAATTTTCCTTTTTTTCTTATTGGAATAAAACCAACTCCTAATTCTTTTGCCAATGCCCCGCCAATAATAAAACCTCTTGATTCAATTCCAGCAACATAATTGATTTCTTTTCCAGCATATCTTTCCGCAAGCAAATCAATCACTTCTTTTAAGCCGCTAGCATCCTTTAACAAAGTAGTTATGTCGCGAAACATTATTCCTTGTTTTGGAAAATGAGGTATTGTTCTGATTTTTTCTTTTATTGAACTGCTCATAAAGGAAATAGCAAAGCAAGTGTTTTTATTTATTGCATTTTTTTAAAAGTTAGTTTGCTGTTTAGGCTGTAATTATATCCTAATGCAACAATTATTGCAATAAATTTTGCTAATGTTGGCCACAAAGTAAACCATTCAACACCAATTATTGTTATTGTCCAGTTTATTGCTAATCCACCAAGTGCCACAAAAAAGAACACAGTAAATTGTTTGCGTTTTTTTGAATATTTGTTTTTGAAAGTAAATTTTCTTTGTAAAAAATAGTTTGCGATTGCTGCCAAGGCAAAAGATATTGGCGCAGCAAAAAAATAACTTATCAAACCAGGTTCTGTAAATCCAAAAAAAGTTCCCAACTCCACAAGAGCAGCCAATCCACCAAAAAAACAATATTTAAAAAATTTGTTAGAAAAAATTTTTGCAAGTAGTTTTTTTTGTTTTTCCACAAAAGTCATTTTGAAAACCTATTACTAATTAGCTTTGCAATTATTATAAAAGCATCCTTAAAGCCAAGCTTACTTTCGCCCAATCTTTTTTCATATCGAATGGGCACTTTTTTAATTTTCATTTTTTCTTTACATGCACAACTAAACAAATCAGCTTCCAATTCAAAATGTGTTGCTGTTAATTTTTTTTCTAATTTTTTCAAAGCACTTCCTTTGAATATCCAATAACCTGTGCAAATATCTCTTGTTGGATTCAAATAAAGCACGGAACCAGTTAAACTAATTCCAAGATTTCCAATAATGTGCGTAAAATTTTTTAAAAATTCTAAAAAATTTCTTGAATTATGTCCAAAAATAGGTCTTCTTCCCATTACAACATCAAACCTATCATCAATTAATTTTTCAATTTCCTCAGGCAAATAAGTTCCATCTCCATCAATCATAACATAAAATTTATTATCATCAATCCTAATTTTTTTCAAGCCATCTCTAAATCCATTCCCTTTTCCTTTCCTAGCACTGATAACCTTTGCCCCTAACTTTCTAGCATTCTTTTCAGTATTATCTATAGAAGGGCCATTAAAAACAATTATTTCTTTGATTCCTTTTTTATGAAAACCATTAATCACTTTTGTTATTCCTTCTTCTTCATTTAGGCAAGGAATTAAAATGCAAATTTGTTTTTTGTTCATTAAAAAGATAAAGATATTTTGTTTAATAATTCTTTCTAATTTTTGAAACTTATTTTCTTACCAAAAGTGTTTTAAAAACCAAGACATCTTAGCTTTGTATGAAAAAGGCAATAATCACTGGTGTAACTGGACAAGATGGCTCATATTTAACAGAACTTCTTTTAGAAAAAGGTTATGAAGTTCATGGATTAATGAGAAGAGCTAGTACATTTACTACTGAAAGACTAGATCATTTATATGTAGATCCTCACAAAAAACCAAATTTTTTGCTTCATTTTGGAGACCTTTCTGACTCTAGTTCAATTGGTTCTCTTATAAGAGAAATTCAACCAGATGAATTTTATAATTTAGGCGCCCAATCACACGTAAGAGTTAGTTTTGATATTCCTGAATATACAAGTGATGTTGATGCCTTGGGTGTGTTAAGGTGTTTAGAAGCTATTAGAAAGTCTTCTCCTCAAACAAAATTTTACCAAGCATCAAGCAGTGAAATGTTTGGGAAAGCCACAGAAATTCCACAAAATGAAAATACTTCATTTTACCCAAGGAGTCCTTATGGTGTTTCAAAAGTTTATGGATATTGGATAACAAAAAATTATAGAGAAAGTTATGACATGCACACAAGTAATGGAATTTTGTTTAATCACGAATCCCCAAGAAGGGGCGAAACATTTGTTACGAAAAAAATTACTGAAGCTATTTCAAGAATAAAATATGGTTTACAAGACACATTATTTTTAGGAAATCTTGATGCAAAAAGAGATTGGGGTTATGCAAAAGACTATGTTGAAGCAATGTGGTTAATGTTACAACAAGAAAAAGGAGATGATTATGTTATTGCAACAGGAGAAACACACTCAGTAAAAGAATTTTTAGAAGAAGCCTTTAGCTATGCTAAATTGAATTGGCAAGATTATGTAAAAATTGATAAAAAATATTTCAGACCGGCAGAAGTTGATTTGCTTTTAGGAGATGCATCAAAAGCAAAAAAACAATTAGGTTGGGTACCAAAAACAAAATTCAAAGAACTTGTAAAGTTAATGGTTGATGCAGATATGGAAGAAATGGAAAAAAAGTATCATGGTTTGAAAGGAAAGTAGTTTAGTTCGAAAAGTATATATTGATATAATGGTTTTTTATAAGTGGTTTTTATGTTAAAAGAAGCTTACTTTCATCCGATTAGTTATTTGATTTACAAGCTTTTTGATGAAAATAAAAGTCCTGTTGACCAACGTCAAATTTGGTCAAATAAAAAACTGAATAAATTTATCAAAAGCCACGTTACTAGTAGAATGATTGTCCTTGAATTTGGAAGTGGAGGTTCAACTTTATTTTTTAGTGATAATTGCAAATGGGTTGACTCTGTAGAAGAGTCTGGTGAGTGGAAAAAAATAGTTAAAAAAAAGTTAAAACGAAAAAATGTTTCTTTTTTTAATCCCAAACGTCTACCAACGGGAAAGTATGATGTTGTGCTAGTTGATGGAGGAAATAGAAAAAAATACTCATTACTAACAAAGAGTTTTGTTAAAAAGAATGGAATTGTAATATTTGATAATCTTGAACGTGCAGATGAGTTGAAGTATTTTAATAATATTAAAAAGAAATTCAAAAAATATAAAATTTTTAGTGGTTTTACAGTTGGAAAAGCTGGCTATACATCAACTGGAATTTTATTTAATTAGTAAAATTATTTTTATGAATTGGAAAGAAATTGATTTATCCAAAAAAAGAATTACTGTTACAGGAGCAAATGGTTTTCTTGGAACACATTTAATTAAAGAGTTAAAAAATAATGACGCAACAAATTTATTTTTGCCTTCTCACAAGGAATATGATTTGGTAGAAAAAGACATCTGTCAAAAAATAGCAAAAGACTCAGACATTATTATTCATCTTGCTGCAAAGGTTGGAGGAATTGGAGCAAATAGAGAAAACCCAGGTTCTTTTTTTTATGATAATTTAATGATGGGTGTTCAACTAATCGAACAAGCAAGGTTAGCAAAAGTAGAAAAGTTTGTTGCTCTTGGAACAGTTTGTGCCTACCCAAAATTCACTCCCGTTCCATTCAAAGAATCAGATATTTGGAATGGCTACCCTGAAGAAACAAATGCTCCTTATGGTTTAGCAAAAAAAATGTTGCTAGTTCAATTACAAGCATATAAACAACAATATGATTTCAATGGAATTTATTTACTTCCTGTAAACCTCTATGGACCAGGAGATAATTTTGATCCAAAAAGTTCACATGTAATTCCTGCACTAATTAGGAAATTTGTTGAAGCAAAAAAAACAGGTGCAGAAAAAGTAGAGATTTGGGGAACAGGAAAAGCATCAAGAGAATTCTTATTTGTAAAAGATGCTGCAAAAGGAATCACTTTAGCAACAAAAAGATATGAAAAACAAGAGCCAGTTAATTTAGGTTCTGGAATGGAAATAAATATGAAGGATTTAGCTCTAAAAATAAAAGAATTAACTAATTACCAAGGTGAATTAATTTTTGATCCAACAAAACCAGATGGGCAACCAAGAAGATGCCTTGACACAAGCAAAGCAGAAAAAGAATTTGGTTTTAAAGCCCAAACAAATTTTGATGAAGGATTAAAAGAAACGATTAAATGGTTTGAGAAAAATAAGAACTAATTGTTGGTAGGTTAAATGAAAAACAATGAATCAATGAATGTTGTTGTTGCGATTGACAACAAGTATGCAATACAGTGTGGCATAACTTTGCTGTCAATGCTTGAAAACACAAAGACTCCGGAAAAAGTCAATGTTTTTTTGCTCACAGAAAAAAGAAAGCTCTCTGAAGAAAACAAAAAAAAACTTTTACAAGTTGTTGAGTCAAGAAAAGCGAAAATGCATTTCAAAGAAATTGATATATCAAAGCATTTGAAGGTAAAAATAACTTCTTATCATTCTCCAGCAATGTGTTACCGTTTGCTCGCGCCAAGCATGCTCAGAGAACTTGATAGATTTCTTTATCTTGACAGCGACATTTTGGTTTTAGGAGATATTAGTGAAATTTATTTTACTGACTTGAGTGACAAATATATTGGAGCAATAAAGGATCAAGGAGAAAAAATTGCACCAAAAATAAAGGAACACTATAAACGTATTGTTGGTAAGGGCACTTATTTTAACTCAGGCATATTGCTTGTTGATTGTAAAAAATGGAGAAAAATAAATGCTGATAAAAAAGCATTTGCTTTTATTGCTGAAGGAAAAGCCCCAATTTTTGATCAAGATGCATTGAATCATGTGTTTAATGAAAAAGTAAAATTTCTTCCAGATAAGTGGAATTTTTTCTTTCGCAATATAGTGTTTGGTGTTCACCACTTTTTTGACAAACCAAAAAATATTGGTATTATTCATTTTCAGAGCCCTTACAAACCATTTAGTTCTCCGAGAATAACACGTTATGAATTTGAGTATTTAAAATATTTGATAAAATCGCCTTGGAAATGGATTGTTCCACAAAAATTATTATTAAAACTGCTTCATCCTTTTTATTGTGTTTATTTGTTTCTAAAATATAAAGTTTAAAGTAAAAATTGTACTAGTGGTTATTTATACCTGTTTCTAACTAGTTTTTTTGATGCTTAAGATTGTAAAACGACTTGAAGGTAGGCCAGTTCTAAAAAAAATAATAAAAAATATTGGCTGGCTTTCATTTGACAAATTTTTTCGTCTATTGGTTTCTTTGATAGTTGGAATAATTGTTGTTCGTTATCTTGGTCCTATGGACTTTGGATTAATGAGTCTAGCAACAGCATTTATTGCATTATTTGGGCCATTTGCCGGGCTTGGAATATTAGATATTTTAAAACGTGAACTTGTAAATGGGAAACATGATAAAAACAAGTTAATTGGTTCAGCTTTTACTGTTTATCTTTTAACAAGTTTAATAATACTTTTTGTTGCCAATGGGTTATTTGTTTGGGTAAGACCAAATGATCCTGAAGCTTGGTTGATAACCTTTTTGTTTTCAATAACTTACATTTTTCAATCATTGAATGTTTTAGTAAGTTATTTTGAATCAAGGATTGAATCAAAGAAAATAGTTGTTGGGGGTACAATTGCACTTGTGATTTCAAATACACTAAAAATTTTGTTTGTTTTTTTTGGTTTTTCGTTGGTATTTATTGTAATTGCGAGCATATTAGATACAATAATTAGTGCATTAATGCTTTTGTTTTTTTATGTTAAAAGCAATCAATCAATCTTTAAATGGAGTTTTGATTTCAAACTAGCCAAAGCACTTCTGCGTGATAGTTGGCCACTGGTAATTTCTGGAGCTATGGTAATAATTTATATGAAAATTGACCAAGTAATGATTGCTTTTCTTTTAAATGACTTTCAGGTTGGGATTTATTCAGTAGCAGTAAAACTTTCAGAGTTTTTCTTTTTCATTCCTGCAATACTGATGACTTCTCTTTTTCCATCTTTTTTAAAATCAAGAAACATTTCTTTCAAGCTTTACTATGCTCGTTTGCAAAAACTTTTTGATTTTTTTACTTGGATTTCACTAGTTATAATAATCCCTGTTGTTTTTCTTTCTGGTTTTATTGTTGTGTTTTTGTATGGGCAAGAATATGCTGCAGCTGGTATAGCATTATCAATTTCAATTCTTTCACTTTTAGCAATATCAATGAAATTTGTAGTTGAAAATTATTTAATAGCTGAAAATAAAGCAAAAATAGTTTTTTTCAATGCCTTTTTAGGTGCTGTTTCTAACGTTGTACTTAACCTTTTCATGATACCTGCTTTTGGTATAGTGGGCGCGGCAATAGCAACAGTAATTTCATACGCCCTTTCAATATACCTTGGAATGCTATGTTTTAGAAGTACCAGAAAAGTTCTTGTAATGATGCTAAAAGCGTTTAATGCTTATCGTGTTTTTAAAGAATTAAGACAATATCTGAAATAATTACTAACTTTATTATGGCCAGTCTTCAGGTTTTCCATTTGGAATAAGTTTTATTTTAAGTGAATTCATTTTTGAATAGTGTATGTTGTGTCTGTAACCAAAATCAGTTTTTTCCAAAACACGAGCATCAAATAAACCAAACAACATTGAATGTACATTTGTATCATGCCAATGTAGCTTTATGTTTCCATCAACCTTTTCAACTTCTTTTAAAAACTTTTGAACTTCTTTTCTTCTCCAAAAATCTAGTTTACAAATGTGAAAATTATTATATGGTGCAAGCCCATTGAAATTTCCTGTTGAATCTAACATTTTTAATTTCTTAAACCCATTTAGCGATAAGTAATTTTTTTTTGCATACTGCTTTGTAAATTTCCAGATACTTTCCTTTTCTTTGTGATCAAACCAAGTAGTTCTGTAAAGGTAGTCAAAATTATATTTTTCAGCACATTTAACAACGTCTAAATTTTTTGGTTCAATGAGAAAAGAATCATGATCCATTCGCACATAATAATCAAATTCTCTCATTGCTGAATGTCTTTGTAGAACCCCTGAAAAAAATCTACACATCATTCTATACCCCGCAGGCCTTCCAGCAACAGCATCTTTTTGTTTTAATAGCCACTCAGCAACATTTTTAGAATTTTTATATGTTTTAAAATCAACTTTTATGAAATTAATATCTTTCACTTTTGATTTTGCCATGATTTTTTTTATATCCTGCGAATTGAAATCTTCATGAAAAATTATTATTGGGTATTCTGATAAAAATTTTTTACAAGTTTTTATACTTTCAATTAAAACATCAATTTTTGGAATATTTTTTTGCTTGAATAAATTATCGCTGTGCACTTCATTTCTTGGAGAAGCTAGGTATACAACACAAATTTTCGGATTTTTTATTTTTTTGGTTGTTTCTTTTTTAGAATTAATTAACTTTTCTTGTCCAATCCCAAAAACACTAATAAATTGATTTTTAAAATCTGATATATTGTACCATAAATTGCCAACCATAATATATTCTAAAATATGTTCATTCTTATAAACATTCTTTTTTTGTCTTGCAAAATGGCTACAACATTGTACTATAAGCTATTTAAACAAAAAATTACTTTTATCTGTATGCAATCAATACCAATAATCTTTATTCACAAAGGAGATTCTTTCTACCTAAAATATGCACTGAGAAATGCAAAAAAATTTAATCCAAATTCAAGAATAATTCTTATAGGAGATAAGGTGACTAAATATCCTGATTTTGTGGAGTATCATAACTTAAATAATTATTTTAAATCTGCTAGTGAATTTAGAGATTATTATAAACACATGAGTATAGTTCCTGAAGAGATTGAAAGATTTTGCTTTGAAAGGTGGTTAATCTTGAATGAATTTTTAAAAAAAAGTGAGGTAAAAAAATGTTTGACTTTGGATTCTGACGTTTTACTTTTTGAAAATGCTTCCAACGGAATAAAAAAATTTAATAAATTTGATTTCACATTGGCAAATAAAGGCAGTGGTGGTTTTATGTATATCAATAATCCAAAAGCTATCTCAAAATTAGCAGAATTTATTTTGGATTTTTATAAAAACAAGAAAAGTTTTGATTTTTTAGAAAAAAGGTTTATAGAAATAAAGAAAATTAATGGCGGGGGTATAAATGATATAATAATTTTAAGAGAATTTTATAATTCAAAAATTGCAAAAGTTGGTGATTTGGAGAAAATAATTGATAATTCTACATATGATAATGGAATACTTCATTCTGAAGGATTTGAAATGAAAAATAATATGAAAAGAATTTACTTTGAAAATAAAATCCCTTATGGAAAAATAAAAAATGGTAAAAAAATAAGGTTTTGTTGTTTACATTGTCAAGGGCCAACTAAGTTTTATATGAAATATTTTTTTAAAGGAAAAAATCCGTCAATTGGAAAAGTAAAAATAAAAATAATATCTTTTTTGAGAGATTATTTGGCTCCCAAGCTACCAAGAGATATTATAACATTTAGTAAAAAGATTTTGGGGATTTTGGGGTTTTAGTGTGGCGAAAGAATTTTTTGAAAAATTAGGAAATTACTTTTTCAATGCCAATCTTGATGAAAAAGAACTTTCGGAATTTGTTATAGATACCAAAAAAGACAAATCATTTGTTAGAAAAGAACCAAACACAATAGAAAAAGAAATTCATTGCAACTTTTCTAAACAATATACTCTAAAAACAAAAACAATGCGTTTGTACCTTCTTAATGAGGCTAAAATCATTGGAAAAGATTTAATTACAGAAAAAGACTACTTTGTGGGTGCAGATATTCCTTGCATAAATAGAAAAAAGATTGTGCCAAATGTTAAAAAAAAGACTTTTTCAAGTGTAAAAAAATTAAAAAGTGGATTATATTTGTATCCTGCGGACAATTATTTTCACTGGATGGTTGAAGTAATTCCTAGACTTAGGTTAATTAATAAAAAACATAAATTTGATTATGTTGTTGTTCCGCAAGACAAAAAATTTCAAAAAGAGACAATTGATTATATTTTTCCAAACGAAAAAAAAGCAATTTTGGATAAGAAAAGTTTTTATAATATCAAAAAGCTTTTTGTGCCATCAATGCCCGCATATTCTGGGAATCCATCAAAAGAAAATTGTTTATTTTTGAGAAAAAAATTTTTGAAAAATAAGAAAAAAAATAAAGAGTATGAAAAAATATATGTAGTGCGTGGAAGACCAAAAAATGGAAGAGTTGTAATTAATGAAAAAGAAGTTATTAATTGTTTAGAAAAAAAAGGATTTAAAGCAGTTTCAATGGATAATATATCCGTTTTTGAACAAGCAAAGATATTTAATTCGGCAAAAATGATAATTGCTCCACATGGCGCTGCATTGACAAATTTGGTTTTTTGTGAAAAAGCAACAAAAGTTTTAGAGTTTTTTAATCCAAAATATGTAAATGTGTGTTATTGGGCGATAAGTAATTGTATTAACTTAGATTATTATTACTTTTTAGCTGAATCAAGAAACTTTACAAATTCACTAAAAGTTAATATTGAGAAATTGGAGAAATCAATTACTTTAATGGGTTTTTGACTGATATAATAGATAGGTGCATTGTATCAAAACCTTTTTATTATGCTTTTGGAAGTGCTTAGATATGATAAAACTAATGAAAAAAACATTCTTTGATGAAGAAAATACAAAAAATAAACTAGCAGAGTTCATCTTGAAATCTGAAAAGTTAAGTATGGGTGAGCAATGTGAATTATTTGAGAAGGAATTTGCAAAATATCAGAAAAGAAAATTCGCAGTTCTTGTAAATAGTGGTAGTTCAGCAAACTTGGCATTAATTCAAGCATTGATTAACCTTGGAAAATTAAAAAAAGGGGATAAAATTGGTTTTTCAGCAGTAACTTGGTCAACAAATGTGATGCCAATTATTCAGCTTGGATTAGAACCAATCCCAATAGATATTTCTGAAAAAAACCTTAATGTTGACGTTGAAAATTTAATTAATTTGGGTGAAAACATAAAGGTTCTTTTTCTAACAAACTTGCTTGGTTTTTCTGGAAAAATTGATAAAATAAAGAAATTTTGTGAAGAAAAAGATATTTTACTTTTGGAAGACAATTGTGAATCACTTGGGAGTGAAGTGAATGGCACAAAATTAGGGAATTTTGGTTTTGCTAGCACGTTCTCATTTTTTGTAGGGCATCATTTATCAACAATTGAAGGTGGAATGATTTGCACTGATGATGAAGAACTAAATGATATGTTAGTTATGGTTAGAGCACATGGCTGGTCAAGAAATCTTAGTGAACAAAAAAAGTCAAGATTAAGAGATAATTTTAAGGTGTCTGCTTTTTATGAAAAATATACTTTTTATTACCCTTCTTTTAATGTACGTCCAACAGAAATTACTGGTTTTTTAGGATTGACTCAATTAAAAAAAATTCAAGAAATCCACAACATAAGAAAAAAAAATTATGAGCAATATTTGTCTTCATATTGCAAAAATAAAGATTTTGTTAAACTTGACTTTTCGCACATGAATTTTATATCCAACTTTGCATTTCCAGTAATTTGTAAAAACAAAAATATTTTTGAAAAATATTTAAAAAAATTTAAAGATGTTGAAATAAGACCAATTGTTGGTGGGAGTATGACTGAGCAACCTTTTTTTGATGGAAGCAAATACGCTTGTAAGAATGCAAAAATATTACATGATGTTGGTTTTTACATACCTAATAATCCTGACTTAGATGATGATGAGATAAAATATATTTGTAATATTTTGTATGGTGAATAAAATGCATATTGACGAAAAATTGTACAAACAAATAGTTGAAAAAATTCCAATTTTGTGTGTGGACTTACTGATAAAAAATAATCAAGGAAAGTATCTTTTAATGTTTAGAAATAATGAACCATTCAAAGGAAAGTGGTGGATTCCAGGTGGTAGAGTATATAAAAATGAGCCTCTTGAAAAAGCTGTTAAAAGAAAATTGCTTGAAGAATGTGGTATGAAAACATCTTCAATAAAAAATATTGGATTTATTGAATATATTAATGTTAAATCACCTTTTTCGGAAGTTAAAACTGGTTCTCATGTGTTAAGTATTGTTTTTGAAGTTAATCCAAAAAATTATTCAGTTTTAACTGATTCGCAGCACTCTAAATTTGAATGGTTTGAAAAAAAATCTTTCCCAAAAGAATTAAAAAAGATGTTACACGGTGTAAATATATGATTCCACAAATACAACCATGGATTGATGAAGAAGAATTAAAAGAAGTTACGGAAGTAATGAAATCAACTTGGATTACTGAAGCAAAAAAAACAGAAAAATTTGAAGAGATGTTCAAAGAATTAACCAATGCAAAGTATGCATACGCATTTTCTAATGGAACAATGACTCTTTTTACCGCATTAAAAATACTTGGAATAGGAAAAGGCGATGAAGTTATCGTCCCGAGTATAACATTTACAGCAACGATAAACCCAGTAATTTTTGCTGGAGCAAAACCAATTATTGTTGATGTGAATAAAGAAACTGTTTGCATGGATGCTGATTTAATAGAAGCAAAAATTACTCCAAAAACAAAAGCAATAATGCCTGCACACCTTTATGGACAGATAGCAGATATGGAAAAGATTATGAAATTAGCAAAAAAGCATAATTTATTTGTTATAGAAGACGCTGCCCAAGCAGTTGGAGTAAAATTTAATGGAAAACATGCTGGCACTTTTGGTGATTATGGGAGTTTTTCATTTTATGGGAACAAAACAATAACTACGGGTGAAGGTGGAATGATTGTTACAAATGATAAAAAGCTGGCGGAAGAAGCTTACAAATTTAAAAATCATGGGCGTTTAGAAAAAGGAAAATTTATTCATGAATCAATTGGTTTAAACTTTAGCTTTACCGAAATGCAGGCAGCCATAGGCATTGCACAAATGAGAAAACTTCCAAAAATAATTCAAAGAAAAAATGAGATAAGAAATTTGTATATGAAAGAGTTGTCAAATGTTCCAGGAGTCAAGTTTCCAAAAATTGATTCCAGATGTACTCCAGTTCACTGGTTTACAAATATAATTGTTGAGGATGCAGAGAAGCTTTGTGAAGAACTTAAAAAAGAAGAAATACAAACAAGAAGATTTTTTTATCCAATTGCTAAACAACCATGCTACAAGGATTTTAATTTTGCTGGAAAGTTTGAGAATGCTGATTATTTATATAAACATGGATTATCCTTACCTTCTTCAGTAATAATTAGTGATGAGGATATTTATAAAGTTTGTATGGCAATAAAAAAGATTTTCCTTTAATTTTTTTAATTATTAATTTTTAGTCCAGTTTTCCCAATTACTTGAAAAAGGTAAAATTCCATCAGAAGCAAAAAAATAAAAGTTATGTCTCTCATCACAATTAGTTTCAAAAATCATCACATTTTTAAAATAGGGTTTGAATAAATCAAAAACATCTTTTTTTGAAGCAAATGAAATTTCGTCACTAATGATATGTGTGTTACCACTCAAAATACCATTATTTTCTAAATGTTTTTTGACATTCTTTAGCAAGGAGTCAATTTTTTCTTTTTTTATTTGTTGGATAACTGAATCAAGAATAATATTATCAAATTTTCCATTTGGCAGTGAGTGAGTGATGTCTCCAAATACAAACTCAATATTATTTAATTTATTTATTCTTCTAGCAGTTTTTAATGCTTCTTGGCTAAAATCAACACAAACAATTTTTTTTGCTTTGTGACTATAAAAGTTTCTTGAATTAAAACCATCGCCACACCCAAGTTCTAAAACTTTTGCACCTTGTTTCATTGCAAGCAGAGAATAAGCTCCTCTTTCAAGCCAATAAGGATTTCTAGTTTTCAACCACTTATAATAAAGATTAACTCTATTATCAAACCATTTCGGTTGTTCTCCAATACGCCACTGAGCAAAAAATAAGGCTCTGTGCGAAAACGCATTCAACTTTGCTGTTAAAATACAAAAAGCATCTAACAAAAAAATAATTGTTCCTTTTAACATAAAAAACACTTAATACTTAACTAAAATGTGTTAAATATAAATAAGTATCCATCAGGATTTTTTGTTGTCTTTTGCTTTGTATCAAAAGACTTTTATTAAAGAACAAGCTTATTTTTTTCATGGAAATAGCACCAATAGCTCTATTTGTCTATTCGAGACTAGAGCATACAAAAAAAGTAGTTGAAGCGCTTAAGGAAAATGATTTGGCTAAAGAAAGTAAACTATTTATTTTCTCTGATGGGCCAAAAACAAAAGAACAAAGAAGTAGTGTTAGCCAAGTAAGAGAATATATAAAAACCATAAATGGATTTAAATCAGTAAAAATATTTGAAAGTAAAAAAAACAAAGGTTTGGCTAGCTCTATAATTTATGGTGTTACAAAAATAGTCAACAAATATGGAAAAATAATTGTTTTGGAAGATGATATAGTAACATCAAAATATTTTTTGAAATTCATGAATGAAGCACTGGAAAAATATAAAAATGAAAAAAAAGTAATAAGCATTTCAGGGTATACTTATCCAATAAAAAATTTACCAGAAACTTTTTTTATTAATGGTATAAATTCATGGGGTTGGGCTACTTGGAAGAGGGCTTGGAAAGATTTTGAGTTTGATGGAGAAAAATTATTGTTTGAGTTAAAAAATAGAAATCTTGAAAGTGAGTTAAATTATAATGATGCTTATCCTTATTTAAAAATGCTTGAAGATCAAATAAATGGAAATAATAATTCTTGGGCTATTAGATGGTATGCCTCAAATTTTTTAAAGAAAAAATTAACATTATATCCTGGAAAATCGTTAGTGTTGAATATTGGGGTAGATGGCACTGGATTTCATGGGGGTAAAGTAAATGTGTTTAAGACCAGTTTGTCTAAAAATGAAATAATAATCACTGAGATTCCTATTGTTGAAGACACCGGATTACGAAAATTATTTGAGTTGTTCTTTAATAAAATTAAGTCCAAAAGATATAAAACTAAAATATTTGTGGAGTCACTTTTTTCCCAAGATTTTTGAATTTTTTTATTTCTCGGATAATCTTTCAAATATTGTATTAATGTGCGTTTGATATATTTTGTTATATCCCTTATTTAATAAAAAATTAATTGCATTGCTTGCTCCTTTATAATCGGTTTCTATCATTATTAATTGTGGTCGATACTTGCTCCAATCATTTGTTTTTAGAACTTCTAAATCCCAAGTTTCAGTATCGATGTCCATGAAATCAATCTTCTGCTCTTTTGGTAAGTGTTTATCAAGTATCTCTTTTAGTGGAGTAATATCTAGTTTTATCTCTTCATAAGGAACATTATATTCTTTAATATACTCTTCATTGAATGATGAACAAGCATCATTTGCATCAACTTTTATTTTAGATTTGTAAAACTTTTTTGTGCCTTTTTCCCCAACTGCTGCACAAATATTTATATCTCTTTTTCTAACTTTTTCAAAAAGTTCAATTTTTTCTTTAATTGGATCTATGTTTAAACCATGCCACCCACTTTTATATAACAATGCAGTATTAGATATCAATTCGGGATGATATGCTCCAATATCAACATAAAAACCATCATTTTTGTTTCTAAAATAATTTAATACAAATTTATCTTCTCCAGCTTGGCTGTATTTGTGAAATAATTTATGTTTAACAAACTGCTTTATTTCAATAATTGACATATAAAAACTCACCTGTTTGATTTAACTAAGTCTATTGTGTTTATAAATTTAATTATGGGAGCCATGATTTATTTTTTAATTTTATTTTTAATTTAATTGAATTTACTATTGTTCCATTGGATTTATAAAGATAAAATTGATTGTTTAATTAAGATTTCATATGAAAATTGGTGTTTTTTTGAATAATTCAAGTATTCCTGCCGCTGGGGGAGCTTTTACTCAACGAGAGGCAATTGTTGAAGCTTTAATGAAATCAAAAACTGAACATGAATTTGTTTATTTTTTTTATGGAAAAAAACCAACCAATACAAATTTACCAAATTGTGTTCCGCTGAAAGGCAAAAGATTAGCTTGGCTATTCAAGCAGGCTTATTATTTTACTGGATTTCCTTTTTTCAAAAATTTTATTCCTTTGAATAGAGCATTGAAAAAAAAAAATATTGATTTATTATATTTTGTAGAACCAAACCCTCAACCAGTAATAGTGCCCTACATTTCAACGGTTTGGGATACCTTTCATTTATTTGCCCCTTTTTTTCCAGAGATAATTGAGAATGAAGAATGGGAGAAAAGGGAAACAATGTATCAAAGAACATTGCGAAAATCAACGTATGTTATTACAAGTACAAAAAATGTTAAAGATGAATTAGAAAAGTATTATTTAGTTCCTCGGGAAAAAATAAAAGTTATAAAATCGCCAGTAATTGATTTGTTTTATGAAAATTCAAAACAAATTATAGATATTAAGAAAAAATATTCTCTTCCGGATAAATATTTTTTATACCCTGCACAATTGTGGGCACACAAAAATCATTTTGAGATTGTCTCTGCACTTAAACTTTTAAAAAAGCAACATGGAAAAGAGTTTCATGTGGCACTGGTTGGTTCTGACAAAGGAAACAGAGATTATATAGAATTAAGGGCTAAAAATTATGGTGTTCTTCAGCAAATACATTTTTTGGGTTTTGTTCCAACTGAAGATTTAATTGAATTATACAAAAATGCTTGTGCATCTTTATACTTGACTTTTTTAAGTGTAGAGGGTTTACCTCCTGCAGAATCTTTTGTTGCTGGTTGTCCAGTTATTGCAAGTGATAATCCTGGACTTCGTGAACAATTATCTAATGCAGCATTGTTTGTTAATCCATTGAATGAAAATGAGCTAGCAAATGCAATGTTATCCATCGAAAAAGATTCTAAACTTAGATTATCATTGATAAGAAATGGCAAAATTCTCTCAAAAGATTTACATAAAGAAAAGTTTGCAAAAAAATTAATAATGATTTTTGATGAATATTCTCAGCTAAGAAAAAGATGGAAGTGAATATGTGTCAATCAAAATATCAATAATCACAGTTTGTTTCAATGCTGGAAAAACTATTGAAGATACAATTAAATCAGTTGTTTCACAAACTAATAAAAATTGTGAATATGTAATAAAGGATGCAAAATCAACTGATAATACTTTGGAGATTGTCAATAAATATAAGAAAAATATTTCAAAGATAATTTCTTCTAAGGATAATGGACTTTATGATGCAATGAATATTGCAGTAAAAGAAGCAAAAGGAGAAATAGTTTATTTTTTGAATGCTGATGATGTTCTAGTTAATAAAAATATAATAAAAGAAGTAATGTCTGAGTTTGAAAAAAATCCTGGTTTAGATATGGTTTTTGGTGATATTGAATTTTTTTATCCAAAAGAAAATAAAAAAGTAAAAATTTCTAGAACTGCTTCAATAAGTGATTTAAAGAATGGTTATATGCCTCCGCACCAAGGCTCCTTTGTAAAAAAGAAATGGTTGTTAAAATACCCATTTGATACCAGATATAAATCAAGTTCGGATTTTGATTTTTTTTGTAATTTTTTGAAAGAAAAACCAGTTATAAAAAAAATAGACAAAGTAATCGCAAAAATGATTGTTGGTGGAGTAAGTTCTGGAAGTATTTCTTATAAAGAAACACAAAAAGTAATTAGAAAGCATTTTGGAAATTATTATTACTATAGAATAAAAATAAAGCATTTAATTTTTAATATTTCAAAAAGATTGTTTATTTTATTTAGAATAAATTATCACAAATCTTAGTTTGAATCAATTATTTTTTTTATTTCTTTTAGTAAATTCCCTTCTTTTTTTGTTTTTATGTTATTGCTTTTTTCTAATAATTTTTCAATTTCTTTTTCATTAATAGCCCATTTTAATCCAAATTTAATTTCAAACACTTTGCATATTTCTATTTGATGGTCATCAATTGCTTCTCCAAATCTTTTTAATCTTGGGAATAAAATTATTTGTTTTTTTTGTTTTAAGCAATCAATTATTGTTCCAACACCAGCATGAGTAACTATTATGTTTGCCCAAGAAACTTTTTTTTGTATTTCTTCATATGATAAAAACTTTTTAAAAGAAATATTTTTTGGTTTAAGCGCACTTTCCCCAATTTGAGCAAATATTTCAAATTCTTTTCCAAGTAAATCCAATTGTTTAACTAACCTGTCAAAAGGATATGTTGAACCAACCATCAAAAATATTTTCTTTTTCATGCTGATCACTAATCAAGAATGCTCCCAACATATTTTGCTTTTGGAAAGAATTTTTTTTGTTCTTCCCATTGAACAAAAAAGTGATCAACTTTTCCATATGCAAGTTTTCCACACAAACTAGGTGAATTAATCCTTGCCAAAGTTTCAATATAAATTGTTTTTATTCCCAAATAGTGCCCAATTAAAAGTGCTGGATAACCAATTTCTGCGCCTGTACTAATGATAACAGAAGGCCTCTCCTTTAAAATTATGTATAAGCTTTGTATTAAGCTAATCAAAAATTTAAAATGATTTCTTCTTGTTGGTAAAATAAAATAAACTTTTTCTTTTTGTGCAAGTGAAATTGCATTAATTCTTTTATCAGAAATAAAAAAATGTTTCTTTCCTTTCCAAGCTTCTTTTAGCATTAGTGCTTCTGTCAAGTGTCCTCCTGCAGAACAAGCAACACAAATATTAGTCATTTATTATTCTCCTTATTTGTTCCTCAACTTTGTCTAAATCCATCCATTTATTTAATTTGTTTCCTTTTAACCAAGGTTCTTTTAACATTTTTAAATATTTTTTTTCATTTGTATCCAAATCAATCACAATATCCACCACTTTTTTATTATCATTATAATCGTGCCAATTGACAAAGCTCTTTGTATTAAAATCTCGTCCAATTTCAGAATTTCCCCAGTATATTGGTATTGAATTTGCTAACATTGGGTGATATATTTTTTCAGTAGTATAACCAGGGTATAAAGAGTTTTCAAAAGCAAAGCTAAATTTGTAATTTTTTTGATAATTAATAACTGCAGTTCGCCAATTACCTATGTGCCTTGATATCAATGAAGAAATAGTATGTTTTTTTGTTAATGATTCTGGTATTTGTGTGAGTTTTATTAAAAGAGCCAGTTTTGCAGGTGGTAAAGGTGCACAATTATTCATGCTTTTTCCAGGAGCGTCAATTTTCTTATATTTGGATAGCTCTTTAAAAAATTCAACCCTTTCTTTTGTATCTTTTGAGTAAATATAATTGCAAAATTTTATTTTTGAACTTATAATATTTTTTGGATTATAATTTTTTTCTTTTATTAGGTTTTTCCCAGCTCCATAATAAACATACAATGGTAACCTCAAGTAATTTTTGTTTTTTATTTTTTCTTCATAATCAAATCCAAACGCATAATCACAATTATTCATATTTATTCTGCAATTTTCTCCAGTCCAAAATATTTTTGATCCATCAAAATTAATTTTTGGTATTTTTTTTGTTTCATTGCCGTCAAAAGTAGAAAAAAATAAAATATCTGCTTCTTTTTCACTAACAAATTTAACATCAAACTTTTTTAGCAAAAATGTTTTCCAAAAATCATCTTCTTTTGTAGCTTCTCTAGGCCAATATTTGAATGCAATTTTTTTCATTTTTTACACCAATAAATAAAAAGCAATAATACAAAAACTAATTATTATTTGTATTAATAAAATTGTTGCAGTTACTTGTGTTTCTTTCATTGTTTTTATTTTTAAAATGAATTGTGTTAAACTTCCGCCATTTGGATTTGGTTTTAGCAAACCATTCTTTTGAGAGATACCAAAACATTCACTTTGGAATTTGTGCTTTGCTTTTATTAAAAATTCAATAAAAAATAGTGTGATTAGTAATGCTCCAAATGTTTGCATATTTCCTAGAATACTCATTACTGCTAAATTTGCTCCAATCATTAATGTTAGTGAGTCACCACCAAATACTTTTGCTGGGAACCAATTAAATTTTAAGAATCCTATTAGTGCACCAATCATTGCTAAACCTAATATCATTGCTGTTACATGTCCTGAAAGAAAAGCTATTATTGTTAATGTTCCAGTAAGGATTATTCCTTGTCCAGCTTCCAAACCATTATATCCAGCAAGCATATTGAAGGCGTTTGCTGCACCAGTAATTGCGATTGGAATAATTATTAGAGAATAAAATATTCCAAAATCAACTAGCCCAAAAATAGGGATTGTCATTGTTGTTTTTCCAATACTTATTGCCATTAAAGGCAGGGCAGCAATTATTGGAAACAATGCGTGTTGCCATTGTCGAATTCCTTTTTTCCAACCAATAATGTCATCAATTAATCCAACAAAAGTAATCAATGCTATTGTACTGAAAGCAGCTAACAATAAACCTAATTCAATATTAAAAGCATTCAAATAAGTTGCCAAAAATATTGCTGAAAAAATACCAAATGAAAATCCAAGAAAAGTTATTGTTCCACCAAGTTCAGCAATTTTTGGTTTGGAATATTTGTTCATATCTGTTCCAACAAAACCTTGGGCGTGCATTCGTTTGATAAAAGAAGGCATAATTAGTAAAACTACTAGAATACTAATTGTTATTGGAATAAATTCAAGCATACAAAATAAGGGTTTTTTGAGTTTTTAAATATAATAGTACAATTATCTTGAATTTTATGACTGGTTAATTTTATTCTAACACTTCAAATATTTTTAGTCCATCTTTATAATAGACTTCTTTGTAATATGTTTGAGTTTCTGCTGAATTAAAATAAACTTTTGCCAAATTACTTTCATTTACTGCATTATTCAAAATAATTATTCCATCATTTAATTCATAATAATAAATTGGTTGTGAGCCATTGTAAAATTCATCAGGGGTTGCATGCCAATTTGATTGGAATGTTCCTTTTGGAATTTCTTGTCCATTACAAACTAAGTTATCATTATTTTTTGAGCAGAAAATCTGCCTAATTATTCCTTCATAATATTTTGTAACAAGCGAATTATCTATTTTATTTGCAATATAAAATTCATATGTTGGCCCAGCACTAAAATTGCTTGGCTGAATTATGATATAATCCGCACCAATTTCTTTTGAAGCAATTTCATAGCCTCTTTCAACACTTTTTGTGACATTAAATTCTGCATATTTTACATTTCCTAAATCTCCCGCTTCATTTCTATTATCAGCTGAAAACATTCTTTCTGTAACAAATGCTAATTGGTGTCCTTCTCCCCACCAATTAAAAAATTTTGCATCTTCTGCAGTATTCTCTTGCATCCAATCCATGGTTTCTATCCAATATGAACTTGAATTTGCAAATGGCGCAAATTGTGTTATGTATTGCTCAGAACCCCCAATTCCAATTATTAGCAAACAAATCATTGTTCCAAGTATTACTCTTCCTTCAATACCTTTATTCAAATTATATTTTTTTACTAATTCTATTATTAAATAACAAGCTATTGCTGCTCCTGCAACTAAACCCAAACCAAAAACAAATGTAAATTTTAATTTGTAAAAAGCCATGAATAAAGTAATTATTGTCCAAAACCAAAACAATATTTGCAAATGAATATCTTTTCTTTTAAAAAAGTATAGTCCAATTGGCATTGCAAACAAAGCAATTATTGGAAAAACTATTAATGAATTATATTTCGCTCCAAAAGAAAGAACTCCTACACTTTCTTCACCAACCATTGAACCTATTCCATCTCTTGTTGGATAGAAGAAATCTGGTTCTGTAACAAATAAAAAAAGCATTGCCATTAGGCCAAGATATAATCCAATTATTGCTAAAGTTCCTGCAAGTTTTTTTGTATCTTCTTTTGAAAAATAAAATAAAAAACTTACAACAAGGAACACTATTAATCCAATTACACCAATAATTATTCCAACTTCGGGAGAACCAACAAGATTTCTTGCAAATGCTCCAGCCGAATTAATCCAGTTTTCACCATAAGCGTATGAAGCAATTGTGAAAATTAGCATTGGAATAGCAACTTTTACAATGAAATAAAATGGTTCTGATTTGAATAATTTTTTTTTCTCTGCATTACCACAAATCCACAAAAGCATAAATGCTGCTGATGGAAGTAATATTACTGGGATTAGTAAGTTCATTCTCCAAGTAAAAACCATTAGCGCAAAAAATATTCCAGCGATAACAGAATTGATTAATTCAGTTTTTTCTAATTCTTTACTTTTAATTGCTCTAATAAAAAATAAAAAACCAATTACCATCCATAAGAAACCAAGTGAATTGTCTCCCTGTGCACCAGCCATTGTTCTATAAACAAACGCTGGAGTAACTGCTGTTAAAAAAGCAGTTATCAAACCAATTTTTTTGTTATTAAAAATTTCCTTTCCCAAAAAATACATTCCAATTGCAATTAAAGCTCCAAAAATTATTGGAAAAAATTGCACTGAAAATGCTAATAATTCTTTATTATAAATTCCAAAAGAAATTATTGTATATAAAAAAGCACTAATATAATGGTACAATGAAGGTGATTGTGCTGCAACTCCGCCAGGAACTTGGTAATAAACATTCGGATCAATTGGACTAACAAATCCTTGTTGAACTATTTCTTGAACCAATCTAGCATGGTAATAAGCATCTGGTTCAAATAAATAATTTCCTTCATATCTTACAATATTGCTTCTAATTGCCATTGCAAATAAGAACAAAACAATTAACAAAACAATGATTTTTTTGTTGTCCCAAACTTGTTTCTTAATATTATTGATATCAAAGTTCATTTACATCACAAATTTAACATAATGAAATTACGCAACTATTAAAAACAATTCTTTTAGTGGTAAAACAAATAAAAATAAATTTTGAGAAATAGAGTATGTGCTATTTCTCAACTTTTATACATCGCCCATTTCGTAGGGCGGTTCCGAAATACGCTTTGCACTATTTTCAATAGTGCAGTAGAGAATATTATTCCTCAACTTTTACACATCGCCCATTTCGTAGGGCGGTTCCGAAATACGCTTTGCACTATTTTCAATAGTGCAGTAGAGAATATTATTCCTCAACTTTTATACATTGTACTGGGCAGGCATTTGCAGCATCTTTGCTTGTTCCAACTTCAGCAACTTCTTTAACAAAAATTCCATTTTCTTCTTTGCTATTTTTTAGTGATGCTTTATCTCCGCTCATTTCCCAATTAGCAGGGTCCAATGCTGCGCAAGCTCCACAACCAATGCATTTTTCTTGTTCTTGACTTATTTTAACCATAGATTATCACCTTCAGTTTTAGAAGATTAGAGTTGACATCTTTAAAAACTTTCTTATTTTAACTCGCATAAATTAATTTTGTTTGAATTAGCTAATCTTTGCCTATTTCTTTTACACGCCGATTTCGTCCGGCGGGTTCGAAGAATTTGGCTATTTATAATAGCCAGAAAGCAATTAATCCTTTCCAATTTCTTTTACAAATAGTGTTGCTAAAAAGTAATTCCACATTGCATTAATAGTTAGTACAATTGGCATTGATATATTTGTTTCAATTCCTGATGGTTGGAGAATTATTGAAGCAGGATTTAAAACAAAATTAATAAAATTTTGTAGAATTGCAGTCGGAACAAAGGGCATTATTAAGTAAAAATAAAGTTGTGCAAAAAAGAACACTAAAAAAAACCAGCTGAGTTTTTTGTAAGTTGGTGCAAAAAATTCTTTCAATTTCATGAATTAATAGTGTTTCTTAGAATATAAAAAATAATTGTTATTTTGAAAAAGAGTAATTTTTCTAAAAAAATAGAAAAAAGGGCTTTCGCCCTTTTTAAATTAATACATTTCACCAATATCCAAGTCAGAATCTTCAATCACAGTACTATCAATGTCTTCATTTACTGCACTATCAGTTAACACAGTTTCTCCTGAATCATCTGTTGTATTATCAGTGTCTGTGCTATCAGTTGTTTGAGTACAACCAATTATTAGCATTGCTAATAACACGATTGAGATTATTACTATTATTTTTTTCATTGTGAATCACCTGTATTTGCTGTTCCATTAGCAGCAATTTTTTGTTTTATTTTATTATTTACTTGTTGTTGAATAATTAATTGCTCGTTTGCTTTCAATCTGTTTAATGCTTGTTCTAGCAGTTGTTCTTGTATTTGTAAAGCTTCTTCTTTTGAATTAATCCTTGCTTGTATTTGTGCTTGAACATTTGCATCAGCATTAGCAAATCTTTTTTGTAATAATTCTTGTTGTTTTTCAACAAAATTTTCTACGACTTGCTGTTTTATTTTTTCTCTTTGAGCAATTTGTGCTTCAATTTTTGCTCTAATTTTTATTTTTGCTTGTGCTTGTTGTTCTTCTCCAAGATTTTGATAAGCATTTTTTAAAGCTTCTCTAATTTCTTGAGGAGTTGAATTTCCGTCTTCAATGTTAGTAATTAATTCTTCATTTTCAACGCCCATTTTTCCAAGCATTGTTTGAACTCTTACAGCATTCAATTCTCTAATTCTTGCTTTTATTGTAACTTTTATTTCTTCAAGTTCAACACTAGCATCAATTGTTGCTTTTACTTCAGCTCTTTCATCAGCTGTTAGCAAAGGGTTAGCAATTGTTCTAAATTCTTGAACTAGATTTCTCAAATCTTTTTTTGTAGCAACAAAATCATCAACATCACTATTTTCACTAGTCATGTCCATTATTTGTTCATGCAATAATTCTAGCTCTGCATAAATTGCTTCTAATTCATTAACATCTTCTCCTTTTTCAGAAAGAATATTTATTACTGCTTCTCCAGCAATAATACTTTTTAGAGATGCGCTTTGTAATTGCATTATTCTAACCTCTGCTCCAAGATTAGATTGAGCCATTACTTGCACCTCATTCATTGTTTCTTCATCAGCAACATCATCTGCTTCATTATCAGCATCTTCGTCACTAACTTCATTAGTTGAGATTAGTATTATTTCATCATCAACACTATCTTCGCTGTTTTCTTCAGCAAGACATATTGGCAAGGCCATTAACAAAATCAATGCTAATAGCAAAGTCATTATTTTCTTCATAAAAAAACCTCCAATTTTTTTGTTTTAAAATTCTTTAATTAAGTATTTAGTGTATAAAAAGATTACTTAAAGTAAACGGAACGCAATTCAGTAAGAACTTATAATAATTTACAAAAAGTAAGGCAGCGCCCGTTTCGTCAGGCGGCGCCGAAATACGCTAATGTGCTACTTGCAGTAGCACTAAAGAGAATAATCAATTTACAAAAAGTAAGGCAGCGTACGACCGGTTCCACTACAGAGAGCAGTACCAAGCCATTCCCAACGAGACTTAACTTCCGGGTTCGGAATGGGTCCGGGTGTTACCCTCGTGGCATGACCGCCTTGTATATATTGCCAATATGAGTCTTTAAAAACCTTGCTGTTTTGTTATAAAAAAGATTTTTTGCCCGCATTAAAGCAGGCAAAAATAAATTTAATTATTCTTTGATTTTAGCGCTCTTCTTACTTTTCTTAACTTTAGGTTCTTTCTTTGCGCTTGTTTTTTTCAAAACCATATCTTCAACTATCTTTAACCCTTTTTTCAAATGAGCTTCTTTTTTTGCTCCTGCACAAATCATCTTACCATTTTTGAAAAGTAGAAAAGTTAGTTTTGGCTCATCTAATCTTAATATTGCTCCTGGAAATTGTTCTGGTTCATATTCAACATTATCCAAGTTCATTGCAACTTCAAATAAATCTAAATTCATATCCAATGATGCTGTTGCAACAAAATTTACAATTTCAAATTCAACATTTCTTCTAACTTTTACATCAGGCTGAATATCATGAATCATTTTGTTTGCTTTTCTAATTCCTTGTTCAATTTGTTTTTCACTACTTGCTCCTGAACAAATTATTTTTCCATTCTTGAACAATAGCATTGATACTTTTGGCTCTTTGATTTTTAGTATTGCTCCTGGAAATTGTTCTGGTTCATATTCAATATTTGGTATTCCAACTGCTAATGAGTAAAGGTCTAGCATTTGGTCTATAGAAGCAGCTGCAACCATATTTACAACGGTATATTTCAATTTAACACCCCAACAATTATTTAGCCCTTTAAAAAGGGCAATTGTTAATTTAAAAAGGATACACAAGGTTTATAAATGGGGGTTTATAAAGGAAAAAGTATGCCTTTTTTTTGGTTTTTCCTATCCATGTAAGAATTTTTGTATTTCTTCGGCTTTTTTATAGTCTTTTTCAGCAGCTGCTAACAACCTTTTCTTTCCATTAATAGTTTTGCATTTGTTTGCCTGTTGCATTGTTCTTCTAGCTCTTAAATGTAATTCTCTTCCGGTTGATTTTAGTGCACTAATTGCTGCATGTGATTGTTCTCTTTTAATTAATGAGTCAATTGCTTTTCCATTAGGAATTTTTCCAGTCCATTTTTTTCTAATCATAAATTAATTGTTACTTTGAAGTATTTAATGTTTTTCTAAACCTTTGTCAAACAAAACACTAACACTTTCACCTTCATGAATACATTTAATTGATTCGGCAAAATATTCAGAAATATCAATTACTTCAATTTTTGAAGATTTTTTGTTTTGAGGAATTGTGTTTGTTGTAAAAATTTTGTCAATTTCACTTTCATTAATTTTGTTTATTGCATCCCCACTAAAAATTCCGTGAGTGATAAAAGCATAAACTTTTTCTGCTCCTTTTTCTTTCAACATTCTTGCAGCTTCACAAAGGGTTCCACCAGTATCTAAAATATCATCAAAAATTAAACAATTTTTTCCTTCAACAGACTCACCAATTATATTTAGGGCTTCACAAGTATTGTGCTTGCTATAATGACTGGATCTAACTTTGTTTATTATTGCTAAACCACAATCAAGTGTTTTTGAAATTTTTGTAGATTTTTTTGCAGCACCAGCATCAGGAGCAACAACTACACTATTTTTACTAATTCCAAGTTCTTTTACTTTTTTCAAAAAAATTCTTTTTGGTGCCAAATTATCAAAAGGAATATTAAAAAATCCTTGAATTTGGTCAGAGTGTAATTCTAAAACAAGCACTCTATTTGCACCTGCCTTTTCTAATAAATCAGCCACTAACCTTGCAGTAATTGGTTCTCTTGAAGCAGCTTTCCTATCCTGCCTAGCATAAAAATAAAATGGCATTACAACTGTTATTCTTCCGGCAGAACTTCTTTTTGCAGCATCAATCATTATTAATAATTCAATTAAATTTTCATCAACTGGAGTAGTATTAGTTTGTACTAAAAAAATATCCTTGTCTCTTACATTTTCTAAAAATTGAACGTACTTTTCTCCATTAGCAAATTTTTTGATTTTTATTTCCCCACATTTAATTCCTAAATTTTTACAAATTCCCTCGCCTAGGTCAGGATTACTAGAACCATAAAAAACTCTTAGCTTACCAGTGTTCATTAAAAACCAATAAATTATATCATCAATCTTTTTTTAATACTATCAAAAACCAAAATAAAAAAATTTCTTTCAAATTTTGTTTATTTGAATAATTTGGTTTTTTTGATGGGTGTTAAATTTTGTTTATTTGTTTAATTTGATTTTTTTTGATTAATCTGATTTTTCCTTGTTAGCATAATTATTATATACTAAAAAGTCATTTTTCATTAATGATTCAAAACAAAAACAATTCACAGCAAAAACAATTTTCAAGAGCAAAAAAATTAACTATTGGGCAAAAAGCCGCTGATTGGCTTGCAAAGTGGGCAGGTTCATGGTGGTTCATATCAATATTTATTTTATTTTTAATAATTTGGACTGTTCTAAATTCAATAGCTTTGTTGTTTGGTGTGTGGGATCCTTATCCATTTATTTTGCTTAATTTATTTTTATCTTGTCTAGCAGCAATACAAGCACCAGTAATATTAATGTCACAAAATAGGCAATCAGAAGGAGATAGACACCGAGCAGAATACGATTATTTAGTAAATAGAAGAGCAGAGAGAGAAATAAAACAGTTACAAGTTGATGTTTTAGAAATAAAACAAGTAGTATTAAAACAATCAACAAAAAATCAAACTGCAAATTTAAGATTAGAAATAAAAAAATTACAAGAAGAAGTTGCAAAATTAGAAAACTAATTAAAAAAAATTTTAAAAACAAAAAATTAAACTTACGTAAAAACAGATTTTTTTTTAAAAATTAGGTTTAAGTAGATGTTTGGCATTAATTATATTATGAATTATAAAGCTCAAGGGACTGTTGAGTATCTTGTTTTGGTTGCGGTTGTTGTTGTTATTGGTTTGTTTATTGTCTATTTTTCTTTGAATTTGTTTGATTCTGCTGATGTTTCTAATACTAGTGGTAAGATTGGTGCTAAGGTTGGTTCGGGTTCAATTAGTGTTTTAGAAGCTGTTGTTGATGATGATTCTTTGTTGATTGTTTTGTCTTCTCTTGATCCTAAAGGTGTTGAATTGACAAGAGTTAGTGTTGATGGGATTGAAAATAATTATAATCCTGCTTTTTTTGCTGATGCGCGTGGTTTTGTTTTGAATGAGTTGTCACAAAATTGTGTTTGTTCTAGTGGGCAAACATCAAAAACTTGTTCTTTTCAATTTACTTATATTACAAAAAATGGTTCAACTCAAACCACACAACCAATAAATGTTGTTGTTGAATGTATTCCAAACATTAATACAAATAATTCAAATTATGTTCTTACACAAGATACTACTTCTCCAACAATAACTCTTTTGACTCCAAGCAATAATGATGTTGTTGAAGAGAATGAAGTAACATTCACTTTCCAAGCAAGCGATGACAGAAACATTTCATCATGCACACTATTCATTGATGGTGAAGATGTAAACACAATTACTAATAATTTTAGTTCAATTAAAACAACAATAAGCACTGATGGTTTTTATGATTGGAACATTTCATGCACAGACACGAGCAACAACACTGGAAACAGCACAACAAGAGATTTAGAAATTGATGCGAGTGATTACGAAATAAACAATTGTTTAGAATTACAAGGAATGCAAAACGATTTAAGCGGAGATTATATTTTAGTTTCCGATATTGATTGTTCAGAAACAAGCGAATGGAATAGTGGGGCAGGATTTGAACCAATTGGTGATCAAAATGGACATTTTTTTGGTTCAATAAATGGAAATGGTTTTTCAATAACAAATTTGAGAATTAATAGGCCTTGTGAAACAGCGAGTGGATTAGTTGGAATACTTGGTGAATCTGGAAGTCTATCATCAATTAGTGTTGATGGTAATGTAGTTGGTTCTGTCGCAGTGGGTTTGTTGGTGGGTGTTAATTATAATGGTGAAATTGATTCTTGTTCAGCTGTTGGTGATTCGGGTTCAGCAGAATGTGTAGGACAGTTTATGGGGGGTTTTAGTGCAATGGGAGGTCTTGTTGGAGTTAATTATGGTGTAATTTCTAGTTCCTCTTTTGATGGAGTTGTTACTGGTGATGGTTATACAGTTGGGGGTCTTGTTGGAGTAAATGGGGGGGAAGTAGATGACGAAATTAATACTTCATATTCCAAAGGAATTGTTTTTGGTGCTACGGCTGGGGGTCTTGTTGGATTAAATCAAGGTTTAGTCGCAAATAGTTATTCTTGGAGTAATGTGGAAGGGATATCATATTCTGGTGGATTAGAGGGTTTGAATTCTGGAATTACTAGTTATTCTTATTCTGTGGGAAATGTAACTGAAGGAAACTTCTTTGGAGGTCTAGTTGCGGAAGAATTTGGATTGATTAGTTCTTCATTTTGGGACTTAAATACTTCCAACCAAGAAAATTCTCCAGCAGGCATAGGAAAAACAACTATTGAAATGATGCAAGAATTAACTTTTGTGGATTGGGATTTCACTGACATTTGGGAAATTGATGAAGGAAATTCTTATCCAACATTACAATGGCAGTCAAATTAGTTTGGTAACAATTAGATTAGTTTAATCAAATTAACACAATCAAATTGATTTTGAATTAAATATTCTTAAAATTAATTTTTTCTTTTTAAATGCTTTCTTTTCAAAGGATAGGTTTTAAAAGAATTTTATGAGGGAATTTCATTATACACGATTAATTAGTGGGGGAATTAGATGGATCATATAGTAAGAAATGCAATTGCGAGGGCACAAGCTGAAGCAAAACCAAAGAAAAAAGCAATCTCAAAATTTAAAATTAAAAAACCAACAGTTAAAAAAGCAAAAAGGAGATCTTCTCATTCTGATGATGAATTAATTGATATGCTGGAAGCAAATCAAGCAAGAATATTAGTTGCTGGTTGTGGTGGCGGAGGCTGTAATACTATTGAAAGAATGGCTGAAATAGGAATCAAAGGAGCAATTACTTTCGCACTAAACACTGATGCTCAAGATTTATTATCAACAAAAGCTGACAAAAAACTTCTTATTGGAAAAAGATTAACTAGAGGATTAGGTTCAGGTTCAGACCCCCAAATAGGAGAATCCGCAGCAAAAGAATCTAGTGAAGAATTAAGAGATATTTTATCAGAAGCAGATTTAGTATTCATTACTTGTGGATTAGGTGGAGGAACAGGAACAGGTTCAGCACCAGTAGTAGCAGAAATAGCTAAGTCACTAAAAGCATTAACAGTTGCAGTAGTAACTTTGCCATTCACAGTTGAAGGAAGAAAAAGAATGGAAAACGCAATGTTTGGTTTAGAAAGATTACAAGAAAATACTGATACAATAATCGTAATACCAAATGATAAAATCTTAGAAATCGCTCCAGACTTACCAATAAATGCAGCATTCAAAGTTGCAGACGAAGTATTAACAAATGCTGTAAAAGGAATAACAGAAATGGTTACAAAACCTGGTTTGATAAATCTTGACTTTGCAGATTTAAGAACAATATTAAACAAAGGTGGAGCAGCAATGATTGGTTTAGGAGAATCATCAAGAAATGAAAGTTCAGAATCAAGAGCACTAGAAGCAGTAGAAAATGCTTTGACATCTCCTTTGCTAAATGTAGATATCACAAATGCTACTCGTGCATTAATCAATGTTGTTGGTGGTTCAGACATGACACTAAGAGAAGCAGAAATGATTGTAGAAACAGTATCAACAAAAATTCACGGAAGCTCTCACATAATTTGGGGTGCAATGGTTGACGAACAATTGCCTAAAAATCAAATACAAGCAATGGTAGTAATTGCTGGTGGAAAATTCCCATACCTTGAAGACACAGACGCAAAAGGCGAAATTGATTTAGGTATTGAATTTAGTTAGCCGCTTCCGATCGGCTCGTCCGGAACACGCTTATGTGCTATCAAGATAGCACGCAGAGAATTAGGAAAAATTTCCTAATTTTCTTTTTCTATTTTTTTAAAAAGATTTTTATATTTCAAATGTTCTTTATTAGTTTATGAAAAAAATTTCTCTTCTTTCATGGAGTGTTTTAATATTTATTTTAATAATAATTGGACTTATTTTTGTGCCATTACCTGGACCAAACTGGCCAATTTATGAAGATATGATTATTGGGGTGGGTGGAAGTCTGGCGTCAACAGAAAATGGAATTTCCGAAACGCCACTATTTCAAATTGAAAAAAGAAGCATTATAACATCGTTTCAATTTTCAGATAAATTAGATCCTTGTGCATTTTATTTTGATTATGGTGAGTTTCCTGATAGTATGTTAACTGTGAAGCCAATTAAAGGAAATGATTGCAACTCTTATATTCAAAATAAAGCTTCCACAAATATTAGTGCAACTGCAAAAGTTGCTTGTGAAGAAAACCCAGAGACATTAGAACAACTACTTTTAGATACTAATTTAATTGAAGATGTGGAAAATCCCCCAACATATGTATGGCCTGTGGACCCTGTGTTTGACAAAGTTTGTGTGGTTATTTTACAACGTCCTTGATGTTTCAATTCTCTTCTTTTTTAAACCTTTCTCTTTCTTAATTTGTTAACAATTCGCATTATTTTTGGTGAGCATAAGATGGCTTTAAATATAAAAGAATCAATTTCAAAGTTTCTTGCAGACAGCAAGAGAATTTTTATAGTGTCAAGAAAACCTTCAAAAGAGGAATATAAAAAAATGGCAATTATAATTGCATTAGGAATTGTATTAATTGGAGTGATTGGTTTTTTAATTCAATTAATATTTACTTTATCAGGTTTGGTAGGAGCGTAGATAAAAATGATTTTCCCAGTAAGAACAACAGTTGGACAAGAACAAATGGTTGTTGATATTTTAGGAGCAAAAATAGGTAAAGAAGATTTGAACATTTACGCAATCGCAGTTGTTCCAGGAATCAAAGGATATATTTTGATAGAAGCTGACAACGAAATTACTGTTAGACGAGGATTAACAGACACTCCACATGTAAGAGGCTCAGGAATTGTTAAAGGAGCAGTTAATATTGATGAATTATCTGGTATGCTAGAAGCAAAGCCATTAATGAAAACTCTTGAAGAAGGACAAAAAGTAGAAATAATTACTGGGCCATTCAAAGGAGAAAAAGCAAAAATTACAAGAGTAAATGCACAAAAAGAAGAAGTAATAGTTGAATTATTAGAAGCTGCAGTAAAAATACCAGTAACAATAAAAGCGGAGAATATAAAAATCATACATTAATTTTAGAGCTGTTACAAAAAAATATGGAGAAGATATAAAATGGGAGATATAAAAATAATGGTAAATGGTGGAAAAGCAAATGCTGGACCTCCGCTAGGACCAAGTTTGGCTCCGACAGGAGTTAATATTGGTGCAGTTGTTGCAAAAATAAATGAAGCGACAGCAAGTTTTAATGGAATGCAAGTTCCTGTAACAGTAAAAATAAATGCAGACAAAACTTTTGATGTAAAAGTTGGTTTGCCTCCAACAAGCGCTTTGATAAAAGCAGAATTAAAAGCACCAAAAGGAGGAGCAAATCCTAAGACTGATGTTATTGGAAACTTAACAATTGAACAAGTAAAAAAAATTGTTGAAATGAAAAAAGATTCTCTTAATTCAAGCGAATTAAAAGCAATGGCTAAAGAAATAATGGGCACTTGTGATTCAATGGGTGTAAGTGTTGAAGGATTAAGAGCAAAAAAAGCAATCAAAGCACTTAACAAAGGAAAATTTGATGATAAATTTTAATTTTTATTGAAGTAAAAGCAATTTTAATAAAATTAATTTTTTTTAAAATCAAATTTTTCAATTTCTTTTTTTTAATTTTTTTTAGAAACTCACTTTTAAATACAACATTAGTAATTATCTTATTATGTTAAGCAGAGCGCAAAGTACTATTGAATACATTATCTTAATTGTAATAATAATGGTTGCTGGTTTACTAGTTGTTTATTTTGCAACAAATTTTTTTGATTCAGGTTCAACAATTGATTCAGGAGACAAAGTTGGCTCAAAAATTAGTTTGGGTTCAATAAGCATTTTTGAAGTTGTTGGAGATAATGACAATGTTGTTATGATACTAAATTCTCTGATGGAGGATGGAGTTACATTAACAAAAATTAATGTTGATGGAGTAGAAAATATTTTTGATAAAAGATTGTTTTCTTCTAAAAAAGGATTTGTTTTAGAAAACTTATCTCAAAATTGTACTTGTTCAAGCGAACAATTATTTAGAAATTGTTTGTTTGAAATTTTTTATATAACAAAAGAAGGTTTGTCAAAAAATGAATCTTTAACAATAAAAGTTGAATGTATTGATAATATTGATATTGATAAAAATGATTATTATAGATTAAAAGAAGATGAAGATTCTGAAGCTCCGAGTATAGAATTATTATCCCCAAGCAATAATGATTTGAACAAAGAAAGAGAAATTGAATTTAAATTTAGTGCTAGTGATAATGTTGCATTAAAGAGTTGTTCATTAATAATTAATGGTATTGTTGAAGAAACAATTACGAGTGATTTTTCTTCTTTTACAAAAATTTTTTTGGGAGAAGAAACTTGGGATGATTATGAGTGGGATATTAATTGTACTGACTCAAGTGATAATGTTGCATCTTCTACAAATGGTGCATTTAATTTGAGTGTTCAAACATTTGGTGGGGGTAATGGTTCTTCAGAAAGCCCATTCGAAATTTATAATTGTTATCAATTGCAAGATATGAATAACAATTTGACATTAGATTTTGTTTTAATGCAAGATATTGATTGTTCTGATACTCTGACTTGGAATGGTGGGTTGGGTTTTAAACCAATTGGTGATTGTTCACCAAATTATTGTTTAGATGGGGATGAAATAAAATTTGAAGGAAAATTTAATGGAAATTATAATACTATCCAAGGGTTGAAAATAAATCGTCCAAGTACTAATGGTGTTGGAATTTTTGCAATAATTTCTGAAGATGCAGAATTAGAAAAAATAAAAATTGTTGACCAAAATATAATTGGTAATGGACATGTTGGTGGATTAGTTGGTTCAAATGAAGGAACAATAAATGAAGTTTTAAGTAATGGAATTACAATTGGATATGCAGCAGGTGTTGGTGGATTAGTTGGAATAAGTTCAGGAAATATAAATAAAGCAGTAACTTTTGGAGAAGTAAGAGGAAATTCAGGCGCGGGTGGAATAATAGGCAGTGCAGTATCTTATTCAGATTCAAATTTATTAAATTCTTATTCAAAAGCTTCAGTTAGAAATTCAGCTACGAGCGTTCTTCATATTGGTGGACTAGTTGGTTTATTGAATAGAAGTAATCATGTGAGTAATAGTTATTCTGCAGGGGCCATATATGATAATGGCACATACAATTATTCAGGGGGGTTAGTTGGAACGGCAAATGAAAATACCACTATAAAAAATTCTTTTTCAACAACAATTGTGCCAATTTGTAGTTCTGATGGAGGTTTGATTGGTAGTTTTGACCCAGATAAAGATTCAATTGATAATTTAGAAAATGTTTTTTGGGATATAACATTAACAACTAGAAATAATTGTTATTCAATTAATACTCTCACTAAAGGTAGTGCAGGATGTGATTCTACAACTAATCAAGAAGAGTATTATTTTGATAAATTAAATGCACCTCTTTCTTTATGGGACTTTGATACAATTTGGCAAGAAAACTCAAATGATTACCCAACACTTCAATGGGAAAATAACTAATTTTTCTTTTTTCAGTGAGCTTTAACTGAAGCTTTAAAAACCTTTCATATTCCTTTTATTTTATTAGAAAGTCCTAATTTTGTTAAATTAGGCCGATTTCCGAAAGGAAAATACCACTTAGGTGGAAGGTGTAAAAAAATGAAACAAAAAGATGCAATTAAAGCACTGAAGTTCATTCAAGAAAACTCAAAAAAGAGAAACTTTGTTCAAAGTATTGAAATGATGATTAATTTTACTGGTTTAGATATGAAGAAACCACAAAACCAAGTTAATGTAAAAGTTGAATTACCACATAGCACAGGAAAGGGTTCTGGAAAAATTTGTGTTTTTACAAAAACAGAAAAATTTGAAAATGATTTGAAAGGAAAAGTTGATTTAATTGTTAAAGAAAAAGAAATAGAAGCGTTAGCAAAAAATAAACAAAAATTAGCTGAATTATTAAATTATGATGTTTTATTTGCTGAAGGACCAGCAATGCTTACAGTTGCAAAATTTTTAGGACAACAATTAGCTCCTAAAGGAAAGATGCCAAAACCAATAATGAACATTAATTCTTTTGAAGAAACTCTTGTCAGAGCAAGAACACAAATAACTGTTACAAACAAAAAAGGAAAGTTTATGCCAGTAGTTCATTCAGTAGTTGGAAGACAAGGAATGAAAGATGAGGAAGTTGCAGAAAATATGATGGCTATTTATAACACAGTATTAAATTCTCTACCACAAAAGAAACAAAACATAAAGAACATTTATATAAAATTATCAATGGGAACACCAGTAAAAATAGGTGATGTGCAATGACTTCACACATAAGAAAATGGAAAGAAGCTAAAAAAGAAGAAATTATTGGTTTAGCAAAAGAATATCCATTTATTGCAATAGTTACACTTGATGAATTACCAGCAAATATAATTTCAATTTTAAGAAAAAGATTGAAGGGCGAAGCAAAAATAATTGTTGCAAAAACAAAAGTAATACAAAAAGCATTTTCTGAATCAGGAGTAGATACAACAAAAATTAATTCTTTAGTAAAAGAAAGCATTGCAATAATTTTTTCAAAAAAGAATCCATTTGAATTATTTTCATTCGTAAAAAAGAATAAAGGTGAAGCTGCAGCAAAAGTTGGTGACATTGCAGAACAAGAAATAATTATACAAGCAGGCGACACTGGATTACCACCAGGCCCAGCATTATCAACATTGAAAGCAGTTGGATTAAAAGTAAAAGTTGCAGGCCCAACAATATCAATAGAAGCTGATAAAGTTGTTGCAAAAAAAGGAGATGTAGTAACACAAGAAGTTGCTGATGTTTTAAGTAAATTAAATATGAAACCAATGAAAATTGGCATGAAAATTATTGGAGTATTAGATAAAAAAGAAAATGAATTTTATTTAGCTGAAGTGCTTAATGTTGATGAAGAAGAATTATTCAACAAATTTGTTTTAGCTTACCAGCAAGCATTAAACTTGTCAGTGAATGCAGAGTATTATAATGATGTGAGCACAGAAATAATTTTGATAAAAGCTGAAAGGGAAGCAAAAGCAGTAAAAAAAGAAACTGATTCGGCTTCTCCAACAGAAAAAAAAGAAGAAGTTAAAAAAGATGAAGTGAAAGCAGAAGAAGCTTCAAATGAAATTTCAGCAGAAGAAAGTAATGAAGTTGCTGAACAAGCAGTAGAAAATGGGGAGAAGAAAGAATAAAATAATTTATTTTTATTAAAAGGAGGGAAACGCTATGGAATACGTATATGCAGCAATGTTGCTTCACAAAGCAGGAAAAGAAGTTAACGAAGCGGGAATTGAAGGGGTATTAAAATCAGCAGGTGTTGAATTTGACTCTTCAAGAGTAAAAGCTTTAGTAGCATCAATAAAAAATATTAATATTGATGAAGCAATAGAGAAAGCAGCTGTCACACAAGTTGCAGCAGCACCAGCAGCAGCAGGAGAAGCTAAAAAAGAAGCTGAACCAGAAGAAGATAAAGGAAAGAAAGAAGAAGAAGCTGCAGCAGGTCTAGGCGCTCTATTCGGATAAATATTTTAAAAAAATTAACATGGTTTATGCCATGTTAATTCTAATTTTTAAAATTGACTTAATTTAATTAAGTTAATTTTTGAATTTTTTCTATCTGAACTAGTTTTAAATACTTTTAAGTATTAATTATTCTATGAATAATAAAAATGCTCAAGGGACTATTGAGTATCTTGTTGTTATTGCTGTTGTTGTTGTTATTGGTTTGTTTGTTGTTTATTTTTCTTTGAATTTGTTTGATTCTGCTGGTGTTTCTAATACTAGTGGTAAGATTGGTGCTAAGGTTGGTTCGGGTTCAATTAGTGTTTTGGAAGCTGTTGTTGATGATGATTCTTTGTTGATTGTTTTGTCCCCTCTTGATCCTAAAGGTGTTGAGTTAACAAAAGTAATTGTTGATGGTGTTGAGAATGATTATAATCCAACCCTTTTTTCTAGTGCAAAAGGTTTTGTTTTAAATGAACTATCACAAAATTGTGTTTGTTCCAGTGGACAAACATCAAGAACTTGTTCTTTCCAATTTACTTATATTACTAGAGATGGTTTGACACAAACCACTGATGCAATTGATGTTGTTGTTGAATGCGTTCCAAGCGTTCAAACAAATAACACGAATTATACTCTTACACAAGATACAAATTCACCAATAATAACTCTACTAACTCCAAGCAATAATGACACAATCACAGAGAATGAAGTGACATTTACTTTTCAAGCAAGCGATGACAGAAACATTTCATCATGCACACTATTCATTGATGGTGTGGATGTAAACACAATTACTAATAATTTTAGTTCATTCACAAAAACTTTTTCAGGAGAAGAAGCATGGAATGATTATGAATGGGATATAAATTGCATAGACTCAAGTGGCAATTCATCAACCTCAAGTAATGGGATTTTTGATTTGAGTCTAAGGGCATTGGTATATGCAGAAGATTTGAGTGCTGGGGGGGAGCATACTTGTGTTTTGTTGTCTAGTGGTGATGTTGATTGTTATGGGGATAATGAGTATGCTAGATCTGTAGATTATTTGGGTGGTGATGCTGTTGGTTTGAGTATGGGTTATTTACATACTTGTGTTTTGTTGTCTAGTGGTGATGTTAATTGTTATGGGTATAATGATTATGGTCAGTCAGAAGATTATTTGGGTGGTGATGCTGTTGGTGTGAGTGCTGGTGGTTATCATACTTGTGTTTTGTTGTCTAGTGGTGATGTTGATTGTTATGGGTTGAATGGTAATGGTCAGTCAGAAGATTATTTGGGTGGTGATGCTGTTGGTGTGAGTGCTGGTACTTCGCATACTTGTGTTTTATTGTCTTCTGGTGATGTTGATTGTTATGGGAATAATGATGTTGGTCAGGCTGTGGATTATTTGGGTAGTGATGCTGTTAATCTAAGTGCAGGTGGTCCACATACTTGTGTTTTGTTGTCTAGTGGTGATGTTGATTGTTATGGTAGTAATATTTTTGGTCAGGCTGTGGATTATTTGGGTGGTGGTGCTGTTGGTGTGAGTGCTGGTGGTTATCATACTTGTGTTTTGTTGTCTAGTGGTGATGTTGATTGTTATGGGTTGAATGGTAATGGTCAGTCAGAAGATTATTTGGGTGGTGATGCTGTTGGTGTGAGTGCTGGTGGTTTACATACTTGTGTTTTGTTGTCTTCTGGTGATGTTGATTGTTATGGGCGTAATAATGATGGCCAAGCAGAGGATTGGAATAAATTAAATTATAGTGAAAATCAGTAGTTACTTTTTTTAAACAAGTTTTTTTATAAAAACATTTTTTCATTTTTCTCACAATTTTTTCGTTAAGAAATATGTTGTTGTTAGTCAATTGTCTAAGAAATTTTTTAGAGTTAAAAAATTCCAACCCTATTTATATATGAGAAAAGATATAATACAAACGGAACTTTCAGAGAGAGTTTGTTTCCATTAGGGGGGAAGACGAGTGCTCACCAACTTGAGAGGTGTTTTTCACGGGATGTTTTTAGGTTCTTCTCCCTTAATATCAATTTTTTAGTACATTTTTTTGAGTATTATTTTGTCTCAATAAGCTTTATTAACAACTTAATTGTTTTTTATAATGTGTTTAAATGAATTATAAAATACTCGCATTTTTTTTAATTTTTATTACAATAACTAGCTTTGTTTTTGCAATATTGCCCAATGGAGAAATAAAGATTTTTGCAGTAACTACTGATGAAAAAGGAATGGCTGCGGATCTTCACTTGTATGCAATTCCAGGTGATGGACAAGTAGCATTCATAACATCAAATTCTTTAGTTGGAAAAGATACTCAAACAACAGGAAATATTGCACTTGAAATTGCGAGAAAAAAAACTAATGTGAATATAAGTTCTCAAAATTTTATTTATGACATAAAAGCAAATGCTTCAGAAGTGGATGGACCATCAGCAGGCGCAGCAATGACTTTGTTAGCTTACTCGCTTTTATCTGAAAAGCCTTTGAATAGTAAAGTAGGAATTACTGGAACAATAAATTCTGATGGTTCGGTTGGTGCAGTTGGAGGAGTTGGTGCAAAAGCAGAAGTTGCAGCAGAGTTAGGTTTAGAATTATTTATGATACCTATTGGGCAATCAGTTGCATATGTTAATGATACTGCTGTTAACTTACTGGAGTATGCTCCAAAAAATTGGGATTTGATTGTTGTTGAAGTAGCAAATATTGATGATGTATTAAATTATGCATATTCAGATCCTGCTCAAATAAAAATTGATTCTTCAAAAATTCCATCAACATTTATTCCCACATCAATAAAATATAAAACAGGATTAGAACCAATGGTTAAAATTTCTCAAGAATATATTAATCGTGCAAAAAACGCAATTGATGAAGCTGAAAAAGAATTAGAGTTAACTGACTTAGCTGATGCTACAAGAATTTCTTTTTATAATCAATTAGGGGATGCAAAAAGAAATGTTGAATTATCACAAATTTATTTAGATCAAAATTATCTATATTCTGCAGCAAATTATTCCTTTAATGCACATGTTGTTGCAAGCACTATAGCAACAATAGCCTCAAGCCCATCATTATTATCTGGAAATTCAAAAATATTTGAATTAAAAATAAGTGATTTAGAAAAGGAGATAAAGTTGTTAAAAGAAAAAATGGTTTTTATTCCAATGGATAAATTTGAATGGATTATTGGTGCACAACAAAGAATTGCTTATGCTGAAAATGCATTAGAAAAAGTTAAAGAAGAGTCTGAATTTGAAAATTCTGATGAAGAATTATTAATACAAATTGCAAAAGTAAGAGAGTATGTTTCAGCTCTAGAGTGGATAGAAGTTGCAAAAGACTTTTTTATTGAAGCAAAAGTTAATTCTGATTTAAGAAAAGTGGAATATTCTTCTGATTTTATTTATTCAGTTTCAGGAAAAATAAGTGCTATTGAAAAACTAATGAATGATGTAAATTTAACAAGTGAAACAGAATTTGAAGCTTTGAGAAGATTGAATTCTGCAAAAATATCCCAAAAAAATGGTTTTTATTATGCAGCACTTTATGATATTTATTTTGCACAAGCTTTCATAAACTCTGAAGTAAAAAGAAGTTCTCTCTCTGCAGAAGAAATTGAAAAAGAGGTTTATGAAATGGAAAAAAATCAAACATTTTCATCATTATGGGCTAATTTATTTTTTGACCACTCAAAATTTTTTATTGAAAATTCAAGATTTGAAAAAGAATTACAAAGAACAAATATGCGAGAATCTATGTTAAAAACAGCGTATGATTTGTTAATTTTATCTGAAAAAATTGAAGAAGCAAAATCAATTGTGGTTAATGAATTATCAAAGAAAACACTTGAAAAATATGTTCTTACTGAAGCAGATCAAAGTGGTTCTCCACTTGTTCAAATTGAATATATTCAAAAAAGCCCGTTACTAAATTATTTTGCAATTTTATCAATATTATTATTAGTTGTGCTTGCATTTTTAGTTGTAGTTGGTTTTAAATCAAAGAAAGTTGCATTATCAAGAGACATTACACGTGCGGAAAAAATTGATTCTTTACTAAATAGACTTGATAAAGCACTATCTAAAAAGAAAATAAATGATGCAGAGTATTTCTTCCTTAAGAAAAAGTATGATAATGAATCTCATTCAGTAGATAAATTAAGAGCTAAAAAATCAAAGATAACTTTGAATTTAGATGAATCAAAAGCTAAATTAAGAGCTCTTCAGAGGGGATTAAAAGATTTAAAGAAACATTACAAATCTGGTTTAATAATTCCTGAAGATTATGAAAAACATTTGAAAGAAGTTAATTCTGAAATAGTGCAAATAAAATTAAGTATAAAAAAATATGAATCTGAATTACATTCTTCAAGAAGAGTTTCTAAACGAGTTGAAAGAAAAATAGACTCTGAATTTAATGTGGAAGGAACTGGAGAAAAAGAAAAAAAAGTTACAATTAAAGATGCTGAAGAAAAAGAAAAACGCAGAAAATTATTAACTAATTTTTGGGGAAACAGAAAATAAAAAAATTTTAAACAAGTTTTTTTGAAAAATGTTTTTAATTTGCATTTTCTAATTTTTTTAATTTCAAACCAATTACTGAACTTTGATCCTTGTTGAGTGCTACGCCTATTATTTGATCAGCTTTTTTTGTAATAGTGTCATTGTGTGTTATTGCAATGAATTGACTTTTTTCAGCAATTTTTTCAATCAAATTTCCCATCTTTAAGGAATTTTCTTTATCTAGTGCAGCATCTGCTTCATCAAAAGCATAAAATGGTGCCGGGCTGTATAGTTGTATTGCAAACATAAATGCTAATGCTGTTAAAGTTTTTTCTCCACCACTCATTGAATCAATATTTTGTAATTTTCCGCCCTTTGGTTTAGCATCAATTATTAATCCACTTTCTAAAGGGTTGTTTGGATCAGTTAAATCAAGTAAACCTTCCCCATTGAAAAATTTTGAAAACATATCTTGGAAATTTTTGTTAACTTCATTAAAACATTCCATGAAAACATTTGTTCTCTTAACATCAATTTTATCAATCATATCAAGTACAGCCAATCTTTCTTCTTCTAACTTGTTTGCTTTTTGTTGTATTTCATCAACTTCTTTCTTTAGTTCAGTAAAATTTTGAACAGCTTTCATATTAACTGCGCCAATATCTTCTAGTTTTTTGTTTACTTCAATAATTCTTTCTTTTAGCTCTTCAATATTTTTTCCACCAATTGTTTCAACATCCTCAAATAATTTTGCTTCTTCTTCTAAATCAATTTGCTTAACTTCTAATTTACTTTTTTCAATATTAAATTCATTAATTCTTAACTCTGCTTTTCTTGACTTATTTGATTCAGAGATTATTTCTTTTTCAAATGATTCAATTTTTGAGTCTAATTTATCTTTTTCCTTGACTAATCCTTCGTTTTCTTTTTTTGCCTTCTCTAATTCCTTTTCTTTTCCACTAATTTCTCGCTCCATTTGTACAATCATGGGCTTTTTTTCTTCAATATCTGTTGAATTTTCCTTTATTTCTATACTTAGTTCTTCATTTTCTATTAGCAAAGATTCTTCTCTTGAATTAATTAGTTCTAATCTAGAGTTAATATCATTCAATTGTTTTTCAAACAAAGATTTGTTATGTATAAGCTCTTCTTGTTGTTTTGAAATAGTGGTAAAATTTTCAAAAATATTTTGTTCTCTTAAACTTTTTAATTTATTTTTATTTAAATCCCTTTTTTCAAAAAGTGCTTTCATTTGAGCATCAATTTTATTTCTCTTACTTATCTGTGCTTCGAATGCTTTCTCATCCAACTCTTCCTTCACTTTATTTATTTTAATTTTATTTTCACTCAATTTTTTCTCAGAATCAATTAGAGATTCAACTTCCATCTCAATTCGTTCTTTAAGTTTCAACTCTTCTTTTAACTCATTCAATTCTTCCTTTTCAATTGCCAGTTTCTCTTTCTTTCCTTCAAGTAAATTAAAATTCTTTTCAACAAGCATATTTTTGCTTTCAAGTATTTTATTTTTTCTTTCCTTATCTAAATTAGAATCACAAACAGGACACTTAGAAATTTCCTTTTTCAATTCATTAATTGCCTTTTCTTCTTCATTATTAATTGCTCTAATTTCACTAATCTCATCGCTTATTTCTTCAATTTTTCTTTCTTTTTCAGAAATAAACTTTTCAATATTTTTATCCTTTAAAACCTTTAATTTTTTTTTCTTTTCACTCAATTCATTAACAGCATTTTGAATTTCTTTATTTTCATTTTCCAATTCAATTAATTTTTTTTGATTAAATGCCTTTTGTTTATCCCATTGCTTTACAAAAACTTCTAAATCAAAAACTTCTTTTCTGAAGTTTTCTACCTCTTTATTTTTTTCATCTAAATCAAATTCAACTTTTCTAATTTCATTATTTTTTTCAGAAACAACTTTTTCCAATTCACTTTTTTTCTTAGAAACATCTTTTAATTCAAAATCAATTTCTTTAATACTTTTTTCAATTTCTTTTTTCTTATCATTTAATTCTTTCTTTTCAATTTTTGAATTTTCAATAAAACTATTGTTTACTTTTACTTTTTCTTTATTTTTATTAACATTTTCTTCCTTAGCATTAACTCTTTCTTTTTCCAAAGCAAGCAAACCTTTTTTTGATTCATATGCTTTTCCTATTTTGTCATAAATTTCTTCAGAGCCCTTCATGGCTTCTTTACTTAATTCTTTTGATTTTTCTTTAGCTTCAAATAATTCTTTCTTCAAATTTTCAAGATTTTTTTCAATTTCTTCCCGCATATTTTCTAATTCTTTTCTTTCATTATCAAGTTCATTATTTCTTTTTTCAATAGAATATAATTCCTTAGAAATTATTGTTGCTTTAATTTCTTTTCTTTCTTTTTCCAACGCTTCATATTCTTTTGCAGCATTCATTTCTTTTTCCATTTCTTCTAAAAAGTTCGTTCTTTCATTCATTATTATTGTGGCTTCTTTAATTCTGGAATCAACTTTGCCTAATTCTTTTAAAGCCTCATCTTTCTTTTCATCAAATTCACTCAAACCAGCAATATTATCAATTATTTCTCGTCTTTCAATAGCAGACATGTTAACAACATTAGTAATATCTCCCTGTGTAACAATATTATGCCCGGAAATATCAATTCCCAAATCAACTAGTAAAGAATTAATTTCATTTAATGTAGTTCTTTTTCCATCTAAACGATAAACACTTTTTCCTTGTTTGTCTACCATTCTACTTAATTCATAACTTTTGTTATCATCTTTAATTATCAAATCAACCTTTGCATAATTTTCTTTAGAATCACTATTAACAAGATCAGTTAACTTTGCGGCTCTCAAAGTTTTCAAAGAAGTAATTCCAAGAACAAATAACAACGCATCAAGAACATTACTCTTTCCAGAACCATTACTTCCAACAATTGCAGTAAATCCCTTTCCGATAGGAATTTCAGCCTTTTTAAAAGACTTAAAGTTTTTCAGTATTAGCTTTACTAGCTTTGTCATGTTATCACTTTATTTATTAAAAAAGTAATATGAGATTGCCAATGCAAAAAATGACATTGAAGTTATGCTTGCGATTGAATCAAAAATTAAAATCAAATCAAAAAACAATCCAATATTACTAAAAATTAAATATATTAAAAGTGATAAACCAAGAATTATAAGAATAAACAAAAAAGCACTCCAAAATTTATTATTAGTGAATTCCCAACTAACTTTTATAGCATCCTTGATTTTATTATCTAAAAGAGCAGGTAAAATAAAGCCTAATTTAGTTACAAAAATCACAACCAAAATAATTACTAATAAAGGGAAAATTATTAGTGATAAAAATGAATTAATTTCACTATGCATTACTGAATAAATCATATTAAAAATAATGTCCAATATGTAAAAAGCAAACAATGCTAAAAAACCAATAATAAAAGCAAAAACTGTGAAATAAAAATTCTTGCTAATATTTTTAACAGAAAAATCAATAGCATCAACAACTCCTTTTCCAGAAACAAATTTTGCAATCGCAAAAAAAGCAGCAATAGTAACAAACAAAGTAACAAAAACAGAAATAAAAACAATAATCAATTCAAGCCAATACCTAGTTAAAAAAATAAAAATAATATTACTAGTCATAAAAGCATCATAATTTAGCATAAATTCAGCAATAGGGCGCTCTAGTACAGAGCCAATAAAACTTGTCAAAACGAGAGAAATTACAGTAACAATCAACATTGGCAAATAAACCATTGGTTGGAAAATACAAGTCTTAACAGTACTTTCAAGAGATTTTAAAATCATAAAAATTTCACCCAAATCAACTCTAATATTAAGTAATAGACATTTAAATTACTTCCTGCCCGCTTCCGATCGGGCATACCGGAATACGCTTTGCACTATTTTCAATAGTGCAGTAGAGAATTTTTTCATTTCTGGCAAGCTTTTAAAAGCTTTGTATGCCCACTTCCGATCGGGCGTACCGGAGAATTTACCAATCACTTTTTGTGATTGGCATAAAGCGAAGGCAGACACTTGCCAAGCTTTTAAAAGCTTTGTATCCACTTTTTCTATATTAAATGGTGAGCGAAGATGAAGTTTCCTAAAGAAAAAAAGATATATTGTAAAAAGTGCAAAAAACATACAAAGCACAAGCTAAAAGAGTTCAAATCTGGTAAAGGAAGAACTCTAGCACAAGGAAATGTAAGACACGAAAAAAACACAGCTCATGGTTATGGTGGAAAATACAAATACGTTGCCACTGTAAAAAAACAAAATAAAACACCAACTTTTGTTGCTGAATGCACTGAATGTAAATCAAAAACTCCTTATTCTTTAGAAAAAAGAATGAAAAAAGTTGTTCAAGAATAAGATTAAACTTTTTTCAAGCTCCAAGCTTTTTAATTATTTTCTTTCCAATTTTTACATGACAATTAACTATTATAGTACTAGTTCTGATAAAACAAAAAAAATAACTTTTGAAGAAGCACTACTTATTGGTTTAGCTCCAGACTATGGTTTGTATATGATGGCAAGAAATGAAATGCCAAAATTTACTAAAAAAGAAATAGAATCATTAAAAGGAAAAAAGTATTCAGAGATTGCATTTATTGTTTTGAACAAATTTTTATCAGAAGAAATTGATGAAAAAAGTTTGAAAGCATTGCTTGATGATGCTTATTCAGAAGAAAAAATTCCAACTGAAGTGCAAAAAGTTATTGATGAAACATATATTATGTGGTTAACAAAAGGCCCAACTTATTCATTCAAAGATTATGCAGCAAGGTTTTTTGGAAGAACACTAAATTATTTTTTAGGAAAAAGAAATTTAAAAAGAGTTGTTGTAGTAGCAACAAGTGGAGATACAGGGGGAGCAGTAGCTGATGCGTTATATGGTTTAGATAATGTTGACAATATTGTTTTCTTTCCAAAAGGTTCAATAAGTGATGGGCAAAGAAGACAGATGACAACTTTGCAAAAAAATATTTATGCATTTGAAGTAAATGGAGATTTTGATGTGTGTCAAGCATTAGCAAAAAATATTTTGGGAGACAAAGCATTTGCAGAAGAATTATTTTCTGACAAAGAAAGATTTACTTCAGCAAATTCAATAAGTATTGGAAGGTTACTTCCACAAGCAGTATATCCATTTTATGCATATTCAAAAGTTGGTAAAGAATTTATTGCAAGCGTTCCGTCAGGAAACTTTGGTGATATGATGGGGACTGTTGTGGCAAAAGAAATGGGGCTTCCAGTAAAAAAAATTCTTTGTGGCGTAAATGAAAATAAAGAATTCCCTGAATTTTTAGAAACAGGAAATTATATTGTAAAACCTTCGGTAAAATCACCATCATCAGCAATGATAGTTTCTCATCCAAGTAATTTGGCAAGATTGATTGATTTTTATGGTGGAAAAATGCACGATGAAAGAAATCCAGAAACGAAAAAAGTTATTCAATCAGGAGTAATAGAAATAATGCCTAATTTGGAAGAAATGAGAAAAGATTTGTTTTCAATTAGTATTGATAATGAAACACATTATACAACAATGAAAGAAGTTTATGAAAAGTATAAAGTAATTCTTGATCCGCATGGTGCTGTTGGATGGAAAGCTTTGGAAATTTTTACTAAAGGAAATACAAATGAAACAGCTGTGATTTATGAAACAGCCGATCCAGGAAAATTTCCAATAGATGTAGAAAAAGCAATTAGCATTACTCCAGCAGTTCCAGAAAGAATGCAAGAACAATCATCGGAAGAGGAAAGAATTTACTCAATTGAAGCAAATCCTGAAGAAACAGCTCAAGGATTAAAGTTAAGTGATGAGCAAATAATTGAAGCTAAGGAAAAAATCAAGCAGATTTACAATAAATAGTGTTTTACTCTAATTACAAATAATGCTCCACTTCAAGTTTCATTGCAATAACTTCAATTTCTAATGTAATATTCACATTTTTAATTACTTTCAATCATTTCTTTTTTATGACTTTTAACAATTCAATACTCTTAATATTGAAACAAAGTGGCTCTCTTGAATTTAATGAAATATTTTCAAAAATATCTTCGCGTTACAAAAATCAGAAATCTGCTTATGCTTCTCTTAGAAGAGCTCTAAAAAACTTGGATTCATTTGGTTTAGTAAACAAGCAAGGAACACGTTTTTTTATTACTGATAAAGGTTTAGCTTCTGTTCAAGTTGAAATGAAAGAAAAGCTTGTTTTGAAATTAAATGAGGATTTGAAAAAACCACTTGATAATATTGAAGAAATTGTTCAACTATTAATTGTTTTTACAGAGCGAGCAAATGAGACAAGTGATTTGTTACAAAATGCAAGAGAAAATGCTACTTTTACAATAAAAGATATTAGTGAATTACAAGAAAAGATTGAGGAAAGAAAAGGTTTCCTTGATAAAATGGCCTCACTAATTGGTGTTCAAGAAGAAAGATTGCGCGAGTTAGATTTTAATGATTGTGTTGAATTTGATTTTGATGAAAAATTTGTAAAAAAAGCCCTTCATTTTATTGGAAATGAAAAAGTTATTTTGGAAGTGAGACATGAAGAATTATTAAATAAAATTCCTGAATTATGGCAAAAAGAAAATTCAATAATTGTTGAAAACGAATTCAAAGAAAAAATATTTGAAATATTACTAAAACAACCTTTGTTTGAGTTCACATTATACCTGCCAAAAATAAAGTGCTTTGCATCAAAAGGAAAAATAAATTGTTATGCTCCTTTCAACACTTTAAAAGAATTTAAGAAATTGAAATAAAATTAATCGAAATTTTTATTATTAAATTACTTAAAATGAAAAAAGTAAATTTCTATTAGTCCAATTTTTTCCCATTAATAGCATCAATTCTTACAACTCTCTCTTCACCGGTTTTTCTTTTTAAGATTCCTTCCCACACTGGCAAGAATAGTTGTGTAATTTCTCTTATTGTAACATTGTGCCATAATTTTTTCAATAATTCAGCAGCTTCTTTTTCATTTATTTCAGGAGCAATGATTGGCATGCTTTCAACTTCAATTATTGGTCTTCTACCAACACTAGGCATTATTGCGTGTAATGGATTAGGTGGAAGGTCAAATTTCTTTTTCATAGAGTAAAATATGTTTTCATTTATTTGTTCAACTTTAATTAAATCTTTCTTTGCTAATTTTTCCAAAACTCTTTTTGCATTTCCTTCTTCCATTCCTAATTTTTCTGCTAATTCCTTTAATTCAATTTTTCTTTGTAATAGTTTAACAGCTAAAACTTCACTCTCATTCAAATCAGCTAACAAACTCAAACCCATACTCTCAACTAGTTGTCCACCCCTATCATGAATAAATTCTTTTGTTAGAGAATTAATGTATGCTTCTCCAACTTGGTAAGCATCTTTTTGTGAAAAATAATTAAATCTCATTCTGTAAAGCACTCCATATTTCAAACTCAACCTATCTAAAATTTCTTCATCACCAAACAAACCTAACTTTTTTCTTAATCTATAATTAACAAGCAATTTTCTTGCACTCGTTTCATCAATTGTTGATTGTAAAGCAGTTAATTCAACACCTGCTTCAAATTCTTGTTCTGCTGTCTCTTCATCAACTGAATTTTTGCCATCAATTTTTTCAGAATTAATTTCTTCTCCATTTTCATCAACTACACTTTCTTCTGAAATTTCTTGCTCGTCAGAAACTTTTTCTGCTTCAATTTCTTTTAACACACCAGGTGCATAAACTCTTTCATCATCAAAATCAATATTTTTTTGTTTTAATAATTCTAAAATTCTTTCCATTGTTAATTGTTGTTTGTAAGTATCTGAAAGTGTTTCAAGTATTTGTTGAAGAGCATCAATCTTCAAGCTTGGATCTTTTTTTAATTTATTTAAAATAATTTTTAATGCAAGTTCTTCAACCTGTTCTTTTCCTAAATCATGTTTCACTTCAATAATCTCTGCATCTCTTCCTTCGTGCTGTGACATTCTTGGCCTAATGTTCATTACAAATGCTCGTGAAGAAGTTTCTTGTCCATCTCCTGTAAGTGCAGTTCCAACTGGCAAAGTTTTAATAAAATTAGATTTTTTATAAGGGCCAGGAATAATTGTTGGAGTTCTTTTTTGAATTGCTTTTACATCATCATCAAAAACAAGTTTATGAACCATCATAATATCTAGTTGACTTAACACTCGAGAATCAATTGCACTTGGTTGTTGTGTTGCAAATACCAAACTCAAACCAGGTCTTCTTCCTTGTTTTACATATTCAACAATTGCTTTACTTGCTGGTGTTTTTGCATTTCCTCCAGGGATTAAAGTGTGTGCTTCATCAATAAATAACCAAGTTGGTGGAACATTAATTTCAATTAAATCTTCATCTTTTCCTTCATCAAACTTTCCTGCAGCTTCTCTTCTTGTACTTAATTTTCTTGCAGATAATAATCTTCTAGAAATAATTCCAATTACTAGTGCACCAACAGTGTCATCCAAAAAACTTGTGTCAAGAATAGTCATTTGTCCAGCTCTTGATAACATACTTAATGGTGTTCCTGATTCATCAAAAATTCCCCAACTTTTTGCAGCATCAAATCTAGAAACAATTGCTCTTATTGATTCTTGTTTGTAACCTTTATCTCTATCATTCAAATCAAAATCATTATCTAAACAATAAATCATATCATCAATTGAGTAAGTTTGTTCCTTTCCTCTAATTTGTTTTGGGTTTTCTCCTTTTGTAGTGTAACCAATTCTAACTTTTTCTAAAACTTTGTCAAGTAATAAACCAGTTGGAGAAAATCTATCCATTCCAAATGTTAAACACCAATCTTCAGCAGTTAACAAAGAAGGTTGAACTGAAAAAGTTGCATCATAAGTGCTTTTTGGAACGCTACTCTTCATTCCAATTGGTATGAAAACTTTAACATTATTCAAGCCTTTTGGAAGCATATCCCATTCAGCTAAAATTGCTATTTCTTTTTCATCTCTATTTGGATGTTTCATTGACCAGAAAACACCAATTGGATCAACAACAACAATACCAATATTTTTATTTTTCAAAGCAAGTTCTTCTGCTAGTACTCCTAACACATAAGATTTTCCAGACCCTCTTGCACCACAAACAAAAACAACATGTGGATTCAAACCATCCAAATAAACAGGAGTTTTATTCATTTCATCTTCTGCAATCCTTCCAATATGCAAACCAGCTTGTTCACCATAACTTTTCATTATGCTTTTCTTTCTTCCAATATAAGCATTGCCAGCATCACTCATCAAAAAACTAAGTTTTGGTTTTATTTTATTTTGAGAATCATTCTCTTCAATAATTTCTTTGTTCTCTTCTTCTTTTACAATTTGTTCAGCTTCTTTTTCAAATTTCCAGTCCTCTGCTTTAACTCCTTCTTCTTTTGTTCCGTGTTCTCTTAATAAAAAATCCGCCAAATCATCATGCTCTTCTTTTGCAACTTTATTAGCTTTATTTTTAATCACATTTTTTACAATATTTTTTTCAATAGGACTCATTTTTACATTTTTCTTTTTTTCTTCTTCGGGTTTTTCATCAACACTAACCTTTAAATTTAATTTTCCAGAAACTTCTTTTGCTTTTTCAACAACTTCTTTTTCATCATCATCAAGCAAATCATCATCTTCGCTTGCTGAGTTAGCAATGCTTTTTTCCATTCCATCTTTAACAATATCTTTGAAATTACTTTTTTTCTTTCCACCAATTATTTTTAGTCTTTCTTCAGTTTCCTTTCTATTCTTTGTTAACCTTTCAACATCATCCTTATCCAAAAATACTTCAGGTTCTTTGCTAGTATCTTCTTCGTCATTATCTTCAATTACTTCATCTTCATCCTCGTCATCTAAATCCTCATTATTTTTCTTACCATTCTCCCAACCTTGACTCTCTTCTTCATCATTTTCATCAGAGCCAGCTTTATCCTGTTTTTTCTTATTCTTTTCAGCTAGCTCCTTTGCTTTCTCTTGTAACCTTTTTCTAGCAGCCTTCTTTTCATCATCCGTTCCAAAAACATCATCAAACAAATCAGGCTCAGTATCAATGCTAGTCTCAACTCTGTCCGAGTCATAAATAGAATCCTTTTTTTCTTCTTCAGCCAAAATTAATCACTTAAATAAATTCCTTAATAGAGAGGTATTTTGTGTATAAAAAGCTTACTTGCGCGTTTAAATAGTTAATGGAAAGCCTTAATTATATCATAAAATATTAGTCTTGTATGAAGAAATTTTTTTGCATTATTATAATAATTTTATTAATATTTTCTTTTGGTTGTACAAAACGAGATAATGATGACGGGACTGACTCCAATAATTATAATGACTCAAATTTTGGACAAATAGTCTCAGAGGAATTTATCTCTGGGCAAATTAAAGTGGATGGAAGGAATAGAACATACAATATTTTTGTTCCAGAAAACAATGGGGAAGAGTTGCCATTGATTTTTGTTTTGCATGGTGGTGGTGGAAATGCAAATAATGCAGAAAAAATGTCAGAAATGACTGATAGAGCTAGAGAGAAAAAATTTATTGTTGTTTATCCAAATGGCACTGGGAAATTACCTAACTCTTTACTAACTTGGAATGCATTTAGTTGTTGTGGTTATGCAAGAGAAAATAATATTGATGATGTAAAATTCTTTTCTGAACTAATTGAAGAAATAGAAAACAATTACAATGTGAATGAAAAAATGATTTATTCAACAGGATTATCTAATGGTGGATTTATGTCCTATAAATTGGCTTGTGAATTAAGTGATAAGTTTGCAGCAGTTTCTTCTGTTGCAGGAGCAATGGGGGAACCTTGTAATCCGAGTGAATCAATATCAATAATTTCTTTCCACGGGACAGAGGATGAACATGTAACTTATGATGGGGGCACACCAACACAAAATGTTGATAATAGAACGCCTGATAAATCAGTTGAATATGCAATAAACTTTTGGACACAACACAACTCATGCAATTTAAATTCACAAACAGAAATAATTGATAACTTAGATGATGGAATGAAAGTTGTTCATGATACATATTCGTGTCAAAATAATATTGCTGTTGAATTATATACAATTGAAGGACAAGGGCATGCATGGCCTGGTGGAAAAGATGGTTTATATTATGGAAATACTGATACTCCAACACAAGAAATCTCAGCAACTGATTTAATTGTGGATTTTTTCTTATCTCACCCAAAAAACTAGTTATGTTTACTTTTCCGCAAAGTATTTAAAAAGAATCAATCAAGAAAGGTATAGTGTTGGGAGTTAAAGGAGATGAGTCACACTGCTTTGCAGTTCCCTGGCTTATCTCTTTTACGAAAAAACTAATTTTTTAAAAAAGCTTTGTTTAAATTCAAAATTATTTTTTGCTAGTTAGTATTGCAGTCTTTTCAAAGATTTTAACATCCCCTTTCTGCCAGATTATTTTATACTTTTCACTTCCAAAAAAATCATTATAAGCAATGGTTTTTGTATCAAAAAAACCAACACTAATAAAATGTGTTGCCCCTGCAGTTTCCGTTACAGCTCCCCGCTTGCTAAATTCTATAACAACATAACCAGTAGTTTTGATTTTTTTATAAACCAAATAACCATCTAATTTATAGTTATTGGTTGCAACTATTGCATCAGGGCAATGTTCTACAATCCAATCAGCAGCATCCATTCCATATGGGTTGGCTTTTTCGTTAATTATTGATGGTGAGTACCATGAAAAAAATGGGACAACTGTGTTTGTGTCAGTATAAGTAAATAACAACAAAACAAACACTACTAAAAAAACACTTTTGGTTAATTTGATTCTAGTTGAAAACATTATTAACAAAACAGAAATAAACAAAAATATTGTTATGTAAGATAGCAGTGAATATTCGTAGGTAAAAACTTTTGGCCCAAGTATATAGTATATTATCACAATGAATAAGGGGATAGTCAAAAACAAGCTTACAATTTTTAGTTGCGAAATCTTTGCTTTCAAAATTAATTGGGCACAAAGTATTGAGATAAAAGGTGCAACATAAGTTACTGCTCTTTCAGGATAAATAAACGCAGGAATAAAAGCAATTGAAAATATTATTAATAATTGATTTAATTTATTGTCAATAATTTCGCTCTTTATTTTTTTATTTGAAGTAAAATATAAAACCAGGAATGTTATTAAAACGATTAAAAAAGTTGGGCCTTCAATAACAAAACGCCAAACAAAAAACTCGTTTAGAATAAAGTGTTCTGGCATATGATTGTTCATATGAACAAATCCGGAAAATAAGTAATATCTAATTAACCAAATACATCCAATTGCTAAACCAATAATTGCTCCTAGTAAAAGCTTTTTTCTAACGGATTTATTTTCTGAAAAAATCCCGCAACCAATAATTCCCAAAAAAGATAAAAATGGAGTAAAAAAATGTGTAAAAAACATAGTCCCTAAAATAATTGGGGTTGTATAGAATTTCTTCTTGTAAATAAAATAAATTAATAAATAAATAAAAAGTATTTCTAAAATTTGAGAAAGCGAATTTATTGAATTTACATATGCTTGAACAAAACCTAGTAATATTACTGCTGATAAAAGAGTAATTTCTCTTTTCTTGTCAGAATCAGTAATTTTTGTTGCTAAAAAGATTGCGCCTAAAATGTATAATGGGTACATTATTATTGTGCTAATTTTTATTATTAAATATAAATCAATTGAGCTGATTATTGAAAAAACGGCCAACAAAAGTGGGACTATTGGAGGATAAAGAAAAGGTCGCCCACTAGGGAAATGATCTAAATTTTGCCAAATGGGAATTCCATTGTTTTCAATTATTTGGGTTCCAAAAGATAAAAAATGCCAGGTGTCATAACTAGTTAAAAGGGGGTATTTAATATTTTCAATTAATGGTAAAAAAAGTGAAACTAATATTAGGATTATCAGTACATATTTCCAATATTTTTGGATAAAATGTTCAATATCTTTTGCGTTTGGTAAGGTGTTTAGTTTCATTAAAATAATAATTATGTAGTTCTATTAAAAGCCTTTCTTTATTAAATTTAAATTATGTTTTCTCTCAAAAAGCTAAATAAATTTATCAATTTTTTTAAAGCAGACTCTTTTGAAGGAAAAGTTTTTCTCGGATTAATTGTTTTTTTGATATTATTATATATTTGCCTACTTTTTTCTTTCACATCATATACACTTATTGACAAAGATTTTGTTTCCTCAAAAAGCTTTTTTCAAGATGGTTATAAGCTAAATGATGATAAAGTTATTTTTGAAAAAGACTTTTCAAAATATTCTAATATGAGTGATGCAAATTTTTATTATGTTCAAAGAAATGGGATTTTAGATACAAACAAACCAGTAGTTTATAGTTTTATTGCCCCGCTTGAATATGCGTTTGAAATAGAGTTGAAAACTAGTTATGCTGATAAGAATGTGCGTTTTGAAGCATGTATTAATAAGATTTTAGTTGAGAAAGAAGACTTATGTTCAGTTAGTGAAAAATTGACTAATTATACAAAGGAAAATTGTTTGTCAAATTTTTATCCAGAAGCAATTTTGTCTTGTGAAAATAGTTTGGAATTGCAAAACTGGCAAACTTCAAAAATAATTTTTAATTATATGGACCAATTCAATCATTTTTATTTAATTATAACCCCTGATGGCATAGTTGAATTAAATCGAGTAATAAATGGGGAAATGCAATTTAATTTGTTGTTTGTTCAAACTGATCTAAACAACCAAGAATGGAATAATATAAAAGTAATTAAATTAAAAGATGAGATTTCTATTTTTGTTAATGATGAATATATAGAAACTTTTTATGATTTTAAAGAAGGCTTTTTTGATTATAAAAAAGACTTTTTTGGTGGACAAAGTGGAATAATTGCAATTGAATCAAAAGAATGCAGAACACAAATAAGAAGATTAATCATTTCGGGTATTGATGGGTAGTTAAACTGAGTTTAATACAAATGGAATTATAATTTAGTTTTATAATTACAAACCCCTGTTAAAATTTCCAATGAATTGTTTCATTATGTCCTTTTGTGCAAGCAAGCAAATTATTTATCCTGTTGGATAATGATATCGTGTTGCAAAATTAGTGGTTCCAGAAATTGTTTTTGTTAATGATAACTCAGAAACAACATATTCTATTATTAATGACTGTGAGAATACATCTCCTTCCGAACCTGTAAAACTAGAATCCATTGTCACTTCTTTTTCAGCAAAAGGGGCAAAATCAACAGGTGTAATTGTAAGATTTTCTCCACCAAAAGTAATCGAATCAGCACTCAATGATAAACTACTTGCAGATGTGTTTTTTATTATGAGAGTTATAGTGCCATCAGTTTCAACCTTGCTGTCAATAATTGCAAGTGGGCTTTGAGCAGACCAATATGCCCTAGAATTTTTTAATTGAATTTCACCACTATCTGAACCTACACTTGATATTAATGCTACTACAACCAAAGCCATTACAACAATGACTGCAATAATAACCAAATATTCAATTGTGCCTTGTCCTTTCTGTTTTAACATAATTCTATTATGTTGATTATGGTATTTAAACATTGCGTTTCAATAAATAAATTCCAAATGGTTTTTTAATAACTTACTTTGTAGAAATTAATATGCAAATTAAGAACATTTTGATTATTTTTTTGCTTTTATTATGTTTATTCTCTTTTGTAAGTGCAGTTGATTATAGCAATCAAGTTACAGATTCTGATGTAAAATTAATGCTTAATGAATTTGGTATTCTTGGAAATGCGATTGTTAATGTAACGGATGGAGAAACAAATCAAATATATGGTGTGAAAGTTGAAAACCAAGCAGTAACAAGTGTTATTGAAGGAGTAATGGAAAAACCAAATTATAGTATTTATGTAAGTGTGGGAGCAAAAAATGCATTGGTTTCTTCAAATGACCCTGCAAAAGAAGCAATTGCTCAATTAAAAAAAGGAAACATTCAAGTTACAGCTCATGGTTTTGTTGAAACAATACAATTATTCTTTTTTAATATATTCTTGGCTTTTCAATAAGTTTTTTTGATTATGGAGTGTTATAGATGAAAAAAAGTTCTTCAAATAAAAAAAATGATAAAACAAAGTGGAGTGAAATAGGTAAAACTATTGGAGCAAAAATAGATGAAGAGTGTAAAGAAGACAAATGTAGTTCTTGGAATATAAAAAATAATGTTAGTTGTGGTTGTGGAGGAGCATTTTATTTCCTCGGTTTTATTGGTGCAGCTGTTTATTACATTAGCACAGCTCCAGATATTTGGATGGCAATGCTTGGTTTTTTGAAAGCACTTGTTTGGCCAGCATTCCTTGTTTATGAAGTGCTTGTTTTCATTGGAATGGCAGCAATATAAAAAAACTTCATAATGATAATTTATTATGCCTCCAAAAGTTCCTAAAGTAAAAAAATTTTTTGGTCAAAGACGAGCTTGGACTTGTGGACCAAATGCATTGAAAATGATAATGCACTCAATGGGAAAAAAAGCCAGTCGAGAATTGTTAATCTAAGAACTAGGTGCAAACCCCATTCGTGGAACTAACAACATTGATTTAGTAAAATTTGCAAGAAAACACAAGTTTGAACATGTTGTTGAACAAAATTCAACTTTACAAAGAATATCTTCACTTAGAGCAAAAGGATATTTTATTTTATTATCTTACCATCCGCCAGAAATGAAAGAAAATCATTATACTGTTTTTAATGGAATAAAAAATGGAAAAGTAATTTTGATGGATCCTTATTATGGGCAAAACCATTCACTTCCAATAAATAAATTTCTAAAAATGTGGGCAGCAAAACCATTATTTGACAAAGAAAGAAAATGGTTTATTGCGCTAAAAGGGAAATAAAAACGCGGAGTGAGGGATTTGAACCCCCGCTCCTGGAAGGAACCTGCTCTCAAGGCAGGCGCATTTGACCACTCTGCCAACTCCGCAGAAATATTGAATTTGGTATTATTTATAAAGCTTATTAATTGAATTTTTTTGATTTGAGTGTTTGTGCAAATTTTTATAAGTTTTTAAGCAAAATCATTAGCTTTTTAATAACTTAAAACTTATTCATTTGGGTGTTAAAATGACTGAAAATAAACAAATTTACAAATGTATGATTTGTGGGAATATTGTTGAAGTAATGCATAATGGTATTGGAACGTTGGTTTGTTGTGGAAAAAACATGGATTTAATGAAAGAAAAAAGTGGAGAAGAAGGCACAGAAAAACACAAACCAATAATTGAAAAAATTGAAACAGGTTATAAAGTAAGTATTGGTTCTGTTTTGCATCCAATGGAAGAAGCACATTATATTGAATGGGTTGAATTAGAAGTTGATGGAAAAGTTTATAGAAAAGATTTTTCTCCAAATGAAAAACCAATAGCAGAGTTTTGTGTTACTGGGAAAAAAGTTTCAGCAAGAGCATATTGTAATATTCATGGTTTGTGGAAATCTGATTAATTAAAATTTGATTAAGTATTAATTTGTTCTAGAAACCAAAATTAATTATCATTAAAATAAATATTACTATTAAAACAATTATTGCAATGATTAATGCCAAACCAATCAAACTAACTACATTATCCATAAAAAAAGGATTTGTTTCTTTTATTTTTGGTTCAACTGAATTTTCAATTGGCTCAGCAGAAACGACAACTTTTCTTTTTTCCTTTTTAATAAAATCACTTGCTAATGGCTCATCTATTTTTTCTTCATAAAGCCAAGGTAAATACCAATCAAGTGGTTTTCTTTCTTCTTCAAAATCACTTGCTAATGGAGGTTCTATTTTTGCTTGGTCCAACCATTCAATTTTCCATCTTAATGGTTTGTTAATAAAATCTTCAGGTAAAGGTTCTTCAATTCTATCATAATTCATCCAAGGAAACATTATGTCTTGGTAAGCATTTTCTGTATTGTTCTTATTAACTGCTTTTAGAATTAGTGTTGGAGCAATATCTAGATATTTTGGATAAATAAATACACAATTTAATTTATTTGAATGATAAACAAAAACTTTTTTCAAAAACCTTTCAACTTCTTTTTTACTAAAAAAATCTTTTTTTTCACTCCAACTCCCAAAATATTCTATTGATAAATTATATTTGGGTAAATAAAAATCAGGTTTTCTATATTCTTTAGAATCTCCTTTCAAATCAAATATTTTTTTGTGTTTAGTGTACTCAAAATTCATGTTTTTTAAAAAAGTTTCAATTTGTTTTTCTCCCTTCAAATTAGGCCCAGCTTTTCTTGTAACTTTTTTTCTATTAATATTTGGATTAACAATAATTGTTTTCTTCAAGTTTTCATTCTTTTTATTATTATTTTTAATTTTTTTAGAATTAACTGTTTTTTTGCCTTGCTTATTAGTGCTTTCTTTAGCCATATTAAAAATAAGTATTTAATGAATATAAATCTGATTGTTTAGTACTTTTTTAGTGGAGAGCTTTTTTTATTTGATTTTTTGTTTTTCCTTTTTTATTAAGTTTTCTAGCCTTTTTTATTAATCTTGCTGAATTTTCTCGTCCGATTAATTCTAATCTTTTATTCAAAAGCTCTTCTGTAACATAAAATCCTCTTTTATTTGGGGGGAGAGCTCTGAAATTAGTTCTTGCATATTTTACGCTTTGTCTAAAAGGATGCCAACCATTGTATATGCTTCCGCCAATTTTATCAAATATTTTTGGTAAAAAAATTGTTTTATATCCAAGATAATGATTTAATGTTGGTTCTAAACCGAAGCCTTGCATATGGCTTATCCAATTTTTATTTTGTGCCTGATATAATGGTTTCAATGCACTCATTTTTATTGCTCTTTCTCCACTCATTGCTGTGCCATCCCCTTTAACAGAACCAATAACCATTTTTGTTTTAGGATTCTTTAATGGCTTTAATAGTTTTTTTACTTGTTTTGTTTTTACTTCTAATAAATCTCCATCGAACATAAGAACATTATCAGCTCTTTGTTTAGCACAAAAATTTACTCCCTCAATAAATGCTTGTCCTTTACCAACATTTCTTGGGAGATTAATAATTTCAGCACCAAGTGATTTTGCAATTTTAGCTGTGCTATCAGTGCTTCCATCATTTACAAGAACTACTCTTTGAATTACTCCTTCTTTTTTAACCTGCAATAAACCAGCAACTACATTTTTTATGGTGGCTGCTTCATTGTGAGCAATTATCAAAGCAATATTATTCATAGATACTTTATTCAAAACAATTATATTAAGCTTCTTAATTAACTTTATTATGTGTGGAATAATAGGTTCAGCAAATACTCCTTTAGGAAGAGAAATTTGTTCTAAAGGATTAAAAATAATGCAAAATAGGGGTAAAGACGCTTCTAAAATTATTAAATATAAAGAAGTTGTTTTTGGGCATAATTTACATTCAATAATTGATTTTGTTAAACAACCCCTTGTTACAAAAGAAAGTTTATGTATAGCGAATTGTGAAATTTATAATTGGAAAGAACTAAGCGAGAAAAATAAATTGAATGTAAAAAATGATGCTGAATTAATACAAAAATTAATTGATAAAAAAGGAATTTCAAATATTGCCGAAATAGTTGAAGAATTAGATGGTGTTTTTGCATTTTCTTATTACTCAAAAAAAGAAGAAAAAATTATTCTTGCAAGAGATTTGTTTGGAGTAAAACCATTAGTATATTTTATTGATAAAGAGAAAATTATTTTTGCTTCAGAAAAGAAAGCACTTAAATTTGATTCAAAAAATCTTAATCCAAGAGAGATTTTGATTTATAATATTAAAACAAAAAGCTTGATTATTAAGAAAAGAATTATTAAAAAGACAAAGTTGAAGGGGCCAAAGGAAGAAATACAAAAATTACTATTAAGTGCAGTTACTAAAAGAGTTCCAGAACAAAAAGTAGCATTACTTCTTTCTGGAGGAGTTGATTCAACATTAATTGGTTTGATTTTGAAGAATAATAAGATAAAATTCACTTCTTATTTTGCAGGAATAAAAGATTTTGCTGAGCCAGTTGACCTAGAATTTGCTAAAAAAGCATCCTATGATTTAAATTCAGTATTAAAAATCAATTTAGTTTCTCTAAAAGAATATGAAAAAGAATTACCAAAAATAATTTCTTTAATAGAGTCAACAGACCCTGTTAGAGTTGGTGTTGCAAGCACGATTTATTTTGCAACAAAATCAATTAAAGAAAAAGTTTGTTTTTCTGGTTTGGGTGCGGATGAACTATTTGCTGGTTATGCTCGTTTTAAAGAAAGCACTGATGTGAATAAAGATTGCTATTCTTATTTGATAAAAATGTATGAAAATGATTTATATTTTGAAGATATTATTTGCATGAATAACAAGACAGAATTAAGGCTACCTTATCTTGACAAAGAGCTTGTTCAAGCATCTCTTGCTTTAGAACCAAAATATAAAATATCTTCTGACAAAAAGCAAAATAAATTATTATTGCGAGAATTTGCAGAATCACTTGGCTTGAATAAAGAAATTGCTTATCGCCCAAAGAAAGCAGCTCAATATGGAAGTAATTTTGATAAAGCTTTAGAAAAGTTAGCTAGGAAAAACAAGTTTAGATCAAAAGCTGATTATTTGAATTCTTTACAAAAAAAAGAAGATAGGAAAAATATTTCAATCGCTGCACTTATTTCAACAGGAAAAGATTCTTTATTTGCAATGAGTTTAATGCAAAAACAAGGATATGATATAAAATGCTTAATTACAATTGATTCAAAGAATAAAGATTCCTATATGTTTCATACTCCAACAATTGCTTTAGCAAAGTTACAAGCACAATCATTAGGAAAGCATTTGGTATTAGTGAAAACAATTGGAAAAAAAGAAAAAGAATTAAGTGATTTAAAAAAAGCAATAAAAGAAGCTAAGAAAAAATATAATATTGAAGGAATTTGTTCAGGAGCATTATTTTCAAATTATCAAAGAGAAAGAATTGAAAAAATTTGTGAATCCCTTGGCATTAGAGCGTTTGCTCCGCTATGGCAAATGAATCAAGCACAATATATGAAACAATTAATCAAAGAAAAATTTTCAATTATGATTACAAAAATAGCTTGTTATGGTTTGGGTGAAGAATGGCTGGGGAAAATTTTAAAAATTGCTGATGTTGAAAAGTTAATTGCGTTGGAAAAAAAGTTTAAAATTAATGTTGCTGGTGAAGGTGGAGAATATGAAACACTTGTTTTGGATATGCCTTTGTTTGAAAAAAGATTAAGCGTTAAATTTGAAAAGAAAATGGAAAATGAATTTACTGGAACATTGATTATTAAAAATGCTAAGTTAGAAAATAAAATCTAACTATTTTTTAAAATATTTTTTTAATCAAATCTAATTGCTTCAACTGGATCTAATTGAGAAGCTTTTATTGCAGGGTATAAACCTGAAAGTATTCCAACAATCATTGAAAAAGCTAAACCCCCAATCACTAATTCAGGAGTTATTACTGCTCTCAAAGGCAAACCTGCACTACTTCCAACAATGCCAATAATTCCAGCTAAAGAAAAACCTAATGCACAACCAATTATTCCACCCAATAAACCAATAAATCCTGCTTCTAAGATAAATATTGAAAGGATTTTTTTATTACTTGCGCCTAGTGCTTTGTATAATCCAATTTCTTTTGTTCTCTCTATTACACTTGTTATCATTGCATTCATTATCCCTATTCCTCCAACAACCAAACTAATTCCAGCAATCCCTGCAATAACAATTGTTAGTAAAGATAATACACTATTTAGTTGTTCTATTGCTTGGTCAGAAGTTAGCACAGTAATACTTCTTTTTCCATACTTATCCTCAAAATATTCTTTCACATCTTCTGCTACTTGTGGTGCACTTTCAGTTGTTTCAGTTTTTATCATTATTTCAGCAATTTCTTTTTCCGGGAAAACTCTATCATAACCATTTATGGTAGAGAAAACTATTCCTGAACCACCCATAAAGGTTGATGCTCCGCTACCAAATTTAAAAATTCCAACAACCTTGAAGTTCTTTCCACTAATATCAAGTTGTTTTCTTAAATTAATTTCTTTATCAAAAGCATCCTTTGCTAGAGTTTCATTAATCATTATTCCTGTTGATTCATTTGGTTCAATCCACCTGCCCTCAATTAATTCAACAAAATCTTCATTCTTAAAAAAATCATAACCTTCCTCATCAACACTAAAAAATATTGCACTTCTTGTTTCATTATCAAAATGAATTGCTCCCGCGCCAGCATACTCAGCAATAACAGTTTTTACATTTCTAATATTTTTCACATTTTCAACATCTTTTTGAGAAATTTTTAAATCTGTAGATTGTTGCATGCTCAAAGCATCACCTGGTGAAGCAAAAACCATGTTAGAACCAATGCCTTCAAATTGTTCTTCAAAAGCAATTGTTAAACCAGAACCAATTGAAAGCAAAGCAACTATTGCAGCAATACCAATAACAATTCCAATTAAAGTAAGGAAAGTTCTAACTCCTTCTCTTCGCAAATTCTTTAATGATTGTTCAATAACTTCCAACATAAAAATCACTCAATTAATTTTTTTTCAAAAAATTATTCATACCTCAACGCAACAACCGGATCAAGTTTTGCTGCTCGCAAAGCAGGATAAATGCCCGATAATATTCCAACAATAACTGCAAAAGCCAATCCCCCTAAAATAATTTCAGGAGTTTTTACAGCCACTAAAGCATAACCTGCTTGCAAACCAACAAAGGCAATTCCCTCTGCCAATAATAAACCAACAATTACTCCAATTATACCACCCAATAAACCAATAAAACCCGCTTCTAAAATAAATAATATTAAAATTTTTCTTGAACTGGCACCAACTGCTTTGTATAATCCAATTTCTTTTGTTCTTTGCAGAACACTTGTTATCATTGCATTCATTATTCCTATTCCTCCAACAACTAAACTAATTCCAGCCAAGCCCGCAATAAAAATTGTTACAATGCTTAACAAAGAACTTACTCTTTCAGAAATTTCTTCAGAAGATAAAACAGTTACACTATTTTTTCCATATTCTTTGTCAAAATATTTTTTTATATCCTCAACAACATCTTCAATTCCTAACTTGTCACTTGCGTTAACAAAAATTATTGATGGATTTAATTTATCAGAAATTCTTTTGAAAGCATCAAGGGACATAAAAACAGAACCGCCTGTATCAGGCCCTCCACCAAAAGATTGTGCTTGTGGTTTCAAAATTCCAATTACTTTGAAAGTCTTTCCATTAATCAACACTTGTTTTCTAAGATTAATTGGTTTTTCAAAATAAGTTTTTGCCAAAGTATTTCCAATAAGAACAGATGTTGATTCGTTTCTAGCAAAATCTCTTCCTTCTCCAACATCAAAATAACCCGTGTTATCAAAAATCTCTGCTTTTTTTGCATCTGTTGCTGAAACAGAAACATTAACTTTTTCTCCATCAAATTCCATTACTGCAGAAGTAGAATAAATTGGAACAGCACTTTCAACACCACTAATTCCTTCTAAGACAGAAACATCATGCTCATCTAATTCCAATCTAATATTTTGTAATCCACCAGGAATAACAAAAATTATTGTTCCACCTAATTGTTCTAATTGTTGATCAACTGCAACTCCTAAACCAGAGCCAATTGAGGTTAAAGAAACAATTGCGGCAATGCCAATAACAATTCCTAATAATGTTAAATAAGTTCTTACGCCCTCTCTCTTCAAATTACTTGAAGATTCTCTAATCAAATCATATGGCATTTCAACACCTTTTCCCAAAAATAAACTATTTAATATTTAAATTTTTTAAATTTAATTTTTTATTATTAATATTCAAATTTTGTTTTTTTAATAAACAAAAATTATAATTGACAAACTTGCGTTCCACTAGAAACAATTTTTCCATCTTTCAAAGAAATATGTTTTTTTGCTCTCTTTCCAATACTCTCATCATGAGTAACAAGAATTACAGTTTTTCCTTTTGTTTCATACAAATCTTGTAAAATATCCATTACAACTTTTCCTGATTTTGAATCAAGATTTCCTGTTGGTTCATCAGCAACAACAATATCAGGGTCAAGTGCTAACGCTCTTGCAATAGCAACCCTCTGCCTCTGTCCACCAGACATTTGCCCTGGGCGATTTTGTAGCCTGTCTCCTAAACCAACACTTTCCAAAACTTTTTTTGCTCTCTCAACTCTCTCTCCTCTTGGGGTGTTATTAATCCACATTGGAACCATTACATTTTCTAAAGCACTTAATTTTGGTAATAAATTAAAAGTTTGAAAAATAAAACCAATTTTGTTTCCTCTAAAATTAGCTAATTCAGCGTCACTCATTTTTGTAGTGTCTTTTCCATCAATCAAAATTTTTCCTTTGCTAGGGCGAAGCATTGTGCTTAAAATATCTAATAGGGTTGTTTTTCCACTTCCACTTGGGCCCATTATAGAAACATAATCTCCCCTACAAATTTGCAAATTAATTCCATCTAAAGCTCTTACTTCAACTTCGCCTAAATTATAAATTTTATAAACATCTTCTAAGGAAACAATTGCTCCTCCTTTTGAAACACTTTTCCTAGAACTAGCCTTACTTTTTGCTATTGGTATATTTTTGTCTAATCTCTTTTTTATAGGCATAATATCTGTAAATAAAAGAGCTATTTTATTTAAAAGATAATTGGAGAAGTTTTTTTTCAAGTGTTTTTAGAAGCAAATTCCTTTTTCTAAAATACCTGTGAATTGTTGATTTTCTTGTAAAAAATCCAATTCTTTCATATAAAACTCATTCTTTTCAATACTCTCTAAAACACCTTTAATATCAGGGAACAACTTTTTCTGCCCCAAAATTTCTTTTTTTGAAGCCCATTCATAAGTTCCTTCTCTACTTTCTTTTATTAGCTCGCCTTTTGGGTTTTCAAACAAAATAACAAATTGTAAAAAATGGTGAAATAATTTTCCATCGTTTTTCACTTTACAATTTTGTACACCAATAATCTTTCCATCACAATCAAAATTAGTTTCTTCTTTCAGTTCTCTTTTTGCTGATTCTAAAATTTCTTCCCCTTTTTGCATTTTTGCACCTGGAAAACCACAATGGTTGTAATAAGGTTCCTTCATTCTCCTATACAAAATATACTCATAATTTTTTTCGTTTTCATTATTTTTTCTGTTTGTATTTTTCTTATCTCTTCTAATCACAAGCAATAAAGCAACAACTGGCCTCTCTTCTTTCTTTCCTGTGTCTCCACTAATTTCTACAGCATTTTCTTTTCCTTGTAAAGTTAGAAAATATTTTCCATCTTTTTTTTCAATTAAACTTTCTGTTTCCATTTTTTTTAAATAATAATTAAATTTATTGCTTGGGATTTCTTTATCCCACAAATCAGAAAAAGTGCTTCCTGGAAAGTGCATTAGAGTTTTGTAAATTTTATTAATTTCAGTAATTTCATCAATTTTTTCAACCATTTCTCTTTCACCCAAACTCTAAATTAAACTCTGTTGGTTTCTTTTTAAAAAGCATCTTCTCAAAACAAGTTGAGCAAAGGTGAAAGATAAAAAATAAAACATTATGTATAAGTTGGTTTGTTGCTAATTTAGCTATTCTTATTTTTTTTAATTTTTTTATTTAAATTGTTTTTTTAGTTCTTCTAAGATTTTTTCTTTTTCACTTTTGACTATTTTTTTATTTTTTTTCTTTCCACCACTTTTATTTTTCACTTTTTTGTAAACTCTTGGACTAACTTCAACAATAATAATTAATAAAAAAATAATACTTAAGATTAGTAAGATGGTTTGTGCAAAATCTCCATCCATAAATTGTTCAAATTCATTTTCTTTTTTCAGATTATTTAATGCATCTATTGCGAGGTTTTCTGCTTCAGAATATTTTTCATTTTGCATTGCAAGGTTAATTTTTTCTAAGCTTTCATAAACAAGCTCTTTATTTTTAATATTTTCTTTTGCTTTCAACTCAGCAATTTTTAGCTGAGCTTTTGCTTTTTTAATTTCTCCTTTTTTTATTGATTCTTCAGCTTCATCATAAAGTTTGATTGCTTCATTATTTTTTGAATTCATGACTATATTTAAAACAATATTTCTTTCAGTTTCACAAGAATCAAGCTCTTCATTCCAATTATTATTACAACAAATTCCAATAGTATCGTAACAAAATCCATTACATAATATTCCATTACAGACACATTCATGATTTTTTATTATAAATCCATCTATGCACTCTAACTTAACACACTTATTTTCTACACAGTATTCATCCTCACCACAATCACTATTTTTACAAAAATTTGAACTACCTTCGCTAGTGTTAGAAGTGCTTAAATTATCTAAGTCAAATGTGCTAGTGTTGTTTAATCCACAAAGCAAATCATTTTTTTTACAATCTTGCCAAATAAAACCCACACAATGTTTTTTTCCTTCACAACCATTTATAAAACAATTTTCTTTTTTTCCACTGCAACAGTTTATGTTACTACTTACTGTGCAAGCTTCCCATTGCCCACATTTGTTACATGTTTGATTTCCTAATACTAAATTACAATCTTCACCATTAATTTTTGGAGTGCAAGTTCTTACTTCTCCAAATTCACATTCAGTTTCAATTAAACATTGATTCCATTTTTTATTTTCACAAGCTTGCGAACCTAAACACAATTTTTCATTTACACAAAGTCTACTTTCATTATTTTCACATTCTGGACAACCTGTACTTGTACTAAGCTCACATCCATTACTAAAGTTATTATCACAATTTAAATAATTGTTAAAACATTCACAAGAACCTGTTTCAGATTTACAAAATGCATTCGTTCCACAATTTATATTTTTACATAAATTTATATCTTCACAAACGCCATTAATACACTCTTTACCATCACCACAAATATTTCCACAAGAACCACAATTTCCGTTATCTTCTTTAACATTTATTTCACAACCATTGCCAGTAATCCCATCACAATTAGCAAAATTATCTCCACAACTTAAACAAACCCCATTAGAACATAGTGCATTTGAACCACAATTTTGTTCAATTACTGTGCAAGAACAACCTACACATTCTCTGTTATTATTACAAAATTTTTCACAATTTTGTGGAAATTTTTTTAGTAAATTATCAACACAATAATTTGCTTCACAACTATTTAATCCACAAAATTCTCCAGGAGTACATTCATTTTCAAAAGGCACCCAAGTAATATTAGTATTTTCATCACAAATAATCCAATAAGCAATATAATTAAAAATTTCAAAATCTTCTCCTTCAACACCTTCATTAGTAATAGAATAACTTTTTCCATTTCCTCCTCCAGATTTTATTGTATAACAGCTATCATCTAGTAAATTAATTTCTTCTAAAACTTCAGAAGCCATTCTTTTTTTACCCAGTGTTGGAATTCCTATCAAATTAGAACTTCCTTTAATTTCAATAGGAAATGATTCAGTTATTTCATCTCCTTCAATAATTATGTTAATATCACTATTTAGATTCAATAAAAAACCCTCGCCATTTTTAATTTCCAAATCAGGATTCCACTGTTCAATTGTTCCAAATTTAATAAAACTTGTTGAAGTCCAACTATTTCTAAAAAAATAAATTTGATTACCAGAATCTAAATTTGTTCCAAAAATATCACTTACTTTTTTTGAAGAAGGATTAATGGGTAATGCCATATAATAATCCCTGTTTTTTTCAATAGTAAATATATTTGGAGGGGTAAAAAATTCGCCCAAACACATTCCATCAATACATTCATTATCGCAATTGATTATTCCGTTTACCCATTCACCATTAACACATTTTATTTTTTGGTTTTCTGAGACACAAGCAAATGAATTATTATTAACATATTGAGTTTTATTTACTGGACAAATGTCTTTATTTTGACATCTTTTTATTCCACTTAAATCTTTTTTACAATCATTTGAATAACACTCTTCATCAGACAAACAAACTAATCCATTTTTTTTAAAAAAGTCTGCGTCAAAATCCCAAAAAGAGTTTACTGATTTACACAAATATTCCTCCGGGGCTTTTTCTAATTTCCAAGTACCATTTTCACAAGTAAATAAAATATCAGTTTGGCTCGTAATTTCCTTACAAATTTTGTTTCCATTCATAAGATCATAAACAAAACTTTGTTGAGTATAAACACAATTATTTTGATTTGCATGACAAAATTTTTCTCCAATTTGAGAATTTCCACAAATTCTAGAATAACATTGAGAATTATTTTCACAAGCAGTACCATTTGGTAAACCAACTTTATCATCTTCAATCAATCTCATTAAAGGGTCTCCAATCATTATTGCAGTCCATCTTAATGGGTGTGTTGTTAAAAAAGTTTCACCAAGTGTTAAACCAGTAGCATATGCTGGTAAAAATCTTTCTGCATTCATGTGATACCCCAGATATGGTTCTGTAACATTTCCCCCTGCTCCTGCAAAACTATTTGAATAATTTTCTCCCCCAAAAGCTATCTTGCTTACAGCATCAGCAATTCTTCCTTGGCCAATTGTTCTTTCGTCAATATTTTCATCAGGTTTTCCAAAAAAAGTGTGTGCATTATAACTTTCAACGCTACTCATTATTGCGCGATTAGCAACTTCAAGATTAAAATATTTTTCTTGTGTCATCCATAAATGACTATAACCGGTGTGGTGTCTTCCTGCACTATTAAATCCAATTATCGGGCCTTCAGGATTTGTATGCAAAGCATTGTTAAAATCAAGAATAATATTTTCTGGAAGAACTCCTTGTTTTATTAACTCTGCTTTAACTTGTTTTAAGTTTATTTTAGTTGTTGGAAATTCATCTTCATCCGCATCAAAAAACCATTTTAATTCATCAAAATTTTGGATAGGGGCTTGTGCTTTATCAATCATTTTTAAAACATCTTCCAATTGATAAGCAGTTAAATAAGATACAGCAAATCTGAATGTATATTTTCCATCATCAGTTTTATATTTTTCAGGATCAAAGTGAATAAAAGTTAGTGTATTTCCTGATATTCCAGGACTAATATCATAAAATTCTTTTGAAAGGGCTAACATTGAAGCAGCACCATATGTTCTATTTCCAATTATTACTTCAGTAGGAATGCCTCTTGCAACTGCCAAATGAGTTATTTTTAATTCATCATTTGCTTCCACCCATTCCCAAAGAGGATCAATAACTTCAGAAATGAATACGCTTTTTTGTGCACTTTCTATCCCTGAACTTAAGTTTAAACCAAGAGTATGTACTCCTGGCCTTTTTTCAGCATAATATTCACAGATTTTTTCTGAATTAATATCTCCGTTTCTGTAAATGCACAAGCAGTTTTCATTTTTGGGTGCCCTGGGTAAACAATCTTGTGGACAATTTTCATCATCCTCTCCAATTTCACAAATGTTATTGCTATTACAAATTCCTGAAAAACTAATTGATTCCTGTTTTTGCAAAAAAAGCCCTGTGAAAGAAAAATTTGAGTTTATTAATACGATAGCTAAAACTATCAAAATAACGATTAACCAAATTTTTACTATCTTTTTCATAAAATAACAACTATTTTAAAATTAATAAAGCTACTTTTTCTCCCAACTTTCAACTTTTCCTTTAGTAATTTTGAAAATTGGATTCACTTCAATCTTTTTCATTTCTTTTAATTCCTTAAATTTTTTTATATCTCTAATCTGAAGCTTTTTATTTAAGTGATTAAATTCATATTCTATCTGTTCGCTATTAACCCTAATCACTTTTTTTAAATTGTGATTTTTGCACTTCTTTTTATCAAAATTATAATCTCTTTCACAAGCTTCTAAATAAATATAATATAAATAAGTGTCAATTGCCTTTAATGGCTCACTATAAGCTCTAAACCTTTCTAATTGTGGATGTTTTGTATATCCTTTTGTTTTTCCTTGTAAAACCTTCTTTGCCAGCAAAGCTTCTCTCCAAACAGCAACCAAGCCCTTATGATCAAGGTATTTTGGGTGTAATGACCATAATCTCATAGTAAAATTTGGGTTAATTCTTAATTAAAAGTTATTTTTTTATTTTTTTTATAAATTTTACATCATGCTTTTTAAGCTAATCATCTTTACCATAAGGTATGCCTTCCCTTGATGCTGTTATAATTAAAGAACCGATTAGAAAAAAACAATTAACACTTATTTTTGATGAAAATGATTCTATTTATGATTGCTTAAAATCAGCAATGATAGAAAACAAATTGAACAAAGTTTTAGTAGAAGAATGTAATGGAAAAATTAGGGATATTACAATTAATTATTTTTCAGGAAACTCTTATAGAAAAGCTGATTTTGTTGAAAAAGAAATTCGTTCAGTTTCAGGACAATTTATTTTAGCTTGTAATGATTTGCACGGAACACTAAAAATATGTACTAATGAAAAAAACCCTGTTATGGGAACATTAGTAAAAGGAAGAGCAACACAAAACTTCACACTAAAATTAGCTTTTTACTAAAACAAATTCTTTTTTATTACTCAAAAACTAAAAAATTGCTTTTTTATTAAAACAAATTCTTTTTTATTCTCTAAAAACTTATTAAGTGTATGGAATTAAAAAAAATATTTGGAATTTTAGCATTCATTTTATTTATTTTAACAACAACAATTTCTATTTATTCTTATGAAGGTTACAAATTTTTTGAACAAAATTTTAGTGATTTAGGAGTTGGGAATGGAGCAATTTTTTTTAATTATGGATTAATGCTCACAGCAATTTTCTTAGCAATTTATTTTTTCTTTTCTTTCAAAGATAAGAAAATTCTTTTTATTTCATTAATTTCATCAATTGGCTTGTTTTTAGTTGGTTTCTTTCCATTAACCTTTTCTTTTGAGCATTATATTTCTGCTGGGATATTTTTTGTATTTTCTTTTATTTTAATAATAATTGATTTGTTAAAATCAAAAAACAAGAAAATTGTGGATAAAAAAATTACTAATAAGAAAATAATTATCTCAGTAATTGCTTTGCTAATAATATTAGCTTATATTTTATTACAAATCCCTGTTCTTCAAAAGTTTTCAGTATTTGCAATCATTTTTTGGCATTTGTATTGTGCTTTTAATTAAGGGCTTATTTTATTTTTACAAAGTTTTGTAAATATTTTTTCTATGTCCAATTTCAATAACAAAAATAATTAGTTTATTTTCTTGAATGTCTAAAATAATTCTATATTTTCCAGCTCTTGCTGAGAAATACTTCACTCCAACAAGTTTTTTTACAAAAACATGTGGGCGTATTCTAATCCGCTCTAAAACCGAAATAATTCGTTCACTATCTATTTTGTTAAGTTTGTTTAGGGATTTTTTAGCATCTTTAGATAAAGTTACTTCATACATTTATAACCCCAACTCTTTTTTGACTTCTTCAAGGGTATAAACTTCGCCTCTAGCAATTTGTTTTTCAGCAATTTTAATTTTTCTTTTAGTTTCTTCACTTAATTCCATAGTGTCCTCTAACAAATCCCAAATAACATCTTCATAAGATTCAGAACGCATTTTCCTCTTTTCCAATTGATTTTTTAGTTCTGCACTAACTTGTATCGTTGTAGCCATAGTAAGATATAGAACACTATAGAATATAAGTCTTTCTAATTTCATTTAGAAATTAATTTCTTTGAGTTTTTAAATTTAAGCAAGAGTTCGTCAATTTATGATAAGGTTAATGCTTAAATACTTTGTCATACAATAGTAATACATATGGAAACCACTATTGTTCAAGCGAGACTTCCAAAAAAACTTGTAAAACAAATTGATACTTTAGTTAATAATGGTTCTTACCTAAATCGTTCAGATGCAATAAGGCAATCCTTGCGTGGTTTATTATTTGATGAATATTTAGGTTTGATTGTAGATAAAAAAAATTCTGTTTCTCAAATAAGAAATGTAAGGAGAGAATTGTCAAAAAAACCAATTGACTTAAGAGAAATCAATGATTTGTTAAAGTAAACTATTTTATCAAAAACTTTTCAATACTATTTATTGTAATTGTTTTATCACAAATCTTGTTTAAATGGTAAGATTTTCTCTTTTGAATATTAATGTTCCAAACTTGTTTCCCAATGTTTTGCACCTCTTCTATTGCTGGCACAAAATCAGAATCATTTGAAACAATAATTGCAACATCAAATTTGTTATTGTATGCACCAGAAATTAAATCTGTTGCTATTTTTACATCCACTCCCTTTTCAATTCTTGCATTTCCATGTTTTTCTAATCTTCCAAGAAAAAGATTCAAAAGCTTAATCTCTTTAATTTTTTCAAAAAACTTTTGTTGTGACTTATAAGCTTCAGAATTGTCAAATCTTGACACGGGGGAAGTGTAATAATTTATTCGTATTAATTCTCCACTTTGAGAAATTGTTTTGCAAAATAGTTCTAAATCAATCTTTGCAGTCCCAAAACTACTGACTAAAGAATGATAAAAATTACTTCCATCAATGAAAATAAAAATTTTATTAGATAATCCTACCGTTGCTGTTGCAATGGTAGGGTGGTTATTAGACAAGATAAGCATTATTGTTTTTAAAAAACTATCTTTCTTATGAAAAAACATAAGAAAATTTCATTTTGTGAGATTTAAAAAACTAAGCAAGAGTTCGTCAATTGTCAATAATCCCTCTCGCAGCAATTACCCCAGTAATTGCAGCCCCAACAATATTCCCTGCAACTCCTGCACCATCTCCAGCAACATAAAGATTTTTTATATCAGTTTCTAAGTGTTTATTTGTTTTGATTTTATTTGAACGAAATTTAACCTCTGGAGCATACAAAAATGTTGAATCTGCGTTTAAACCAGGTAAAATCTTATCCAACATTTCAATTCCTTCAATAATATTTTTTACAACCCTATAAGGCATGCTCATCCCTATATCTCCCGGCACAGCTTCTTTTAAGCTCGGCAAAATATGTGCTCTTTCAATCCTTTCCTTCGTGCTTCTCCTTCCTTTTTTCAAATCCTTTAACCTTTGAACAATAGGTTTTCCTGAACCTAACAAAGTTACTCCTTGTGCTAAAAAAGTAGCATAAGCTCTAGTGCTTTCCAAAGGCTCTGTTAAAGTAATTTCTGTAACAAAAGCAAAATTACTATTATTAGAATCATGGAAGTGATTTGAGTGTCCATTAACACAAACAAAATCATCATATTTTTCTATTGCCACATGCCCATTTGGACAAGGACAAAAAGTTCTAATCACATCATCATATGTAGGCGTATACATAGAAAAAATTGTTTCATACATTTCTTCAGCGTGTTTTTTCAATACTTCAGAAGGAAACTCTACTCTTACTCCAACCTCTACTTTTTCAAAAACTTCTCCCAAACCATGTTTCTCTGCAATAGTTTGCATCCACTTAGCATTATATCTTCCTGGAGCACAAATTACTTTCTCTGCTCTAATAATTTCGTTATTTGCTAACAACACTCCTTCAATTTTGTTATTATTTATTACCAAATCCTTTACCTCTGTTTTAGGCAAAATTTCAATATTATTTTCTAATAAATAGTTTTGAAAATTTTTCATTATTTTTGGTAACCTATCACTGCCAACATGAATTGTTTTTCTCACATACAACTTAATATTATGTTTTTTTGCCTCTTCCACTAAATCATTAACCTTATCATTATCCTTGGGATAATACTCCGGAGGAACACCAAAATCCAACAAAATTTTTTCCACATAATCAATCAAATTCTGATACTCTTCCTTGCCGTATAGATGAAACATCTTTTCATGAGAAAGAACAGGAGTAAAATGCAACTTTCCATCAGAAAAAGTTCCCGCTCCACCAAAACCCGTCATCACTTCACACTTTTGTCTATTTTCTATTAGGTTTCCTTTCTCTATTACTAAAACTCTTTTCTTAGAAGATTTTGCTAGTTCATAAGCTGCGAATATGCCTGCTGGGCCTGCGCCAATAATCAAGACATCGTATTTAGAGTTATTATCTTTTTCAGAATTAGTTTTATTTTCAGTAGTTTTCGTCAACAAACTCCCTTAGGTATATAGTATCTGTGAAGTATTTAAAGTTTGGGTGCCAGAGAGTTTTAAAAAGGTTTAAATACTTTAAAATTAAATTTAGTTATGCAGGCTCCATTTTTAGTGTTTTTGCAAAAGAATCCAAAAGTTCTTTTAGCAATGATTGTTATTGTTGTAGTTCTTATTTTTATTTTAGTTTTTAATTCAGCAGTAATGTCAGCAATTTTTGGTCAAAGTTTGACTTGTAAAGTTGGTGGAGAATACCACGATGCTTGGATGTGCATTGATGTAACAGGACAAGTAAATGAAATTGCAACTGCTGTTAATCTTGGTTTTATTGTTGGAATTATTGTTATAATGGTTGTCTTTTTGAGAAAAATGTTGCTAAATGCCAAGGTTTAGGCATATTAATTTTTTTAGAATCAGCTTCGGAATCATTATTTGTAGTCAATCATGTCCCTTAGATATATTTTTAAAGAAAAAACCTCTAATTTGATAGCTTTATGAAAAAATTATTTATTATCAGTATAATATTTGTACTTTTATTTTCTGGTGTTTTTGGCGTATTATCCCCGACAGGAGATGTTGTTAGAAGTACTCTTTCCAATTCATTATCTGCTGTTCGGGGTGGGGGTTATACTAAAACCCCAATTTTTATTCTTGAACCAGGAGATGTAATACAAAGTTCTTATTTTGAAAACATTGGTTTTGATTCAAGGTCAATTATTTTTTATGCTGGTGATTTTTACAATAATGAAATGTTAAAAACTGGTATAAATGAAGACAGTTTTTTTATTAAAAATAATATAAGTACAAGTATTGCTGTAAAGGCACAAATAATGTGTGAACAAACAGGAGAGGAACTATCGCAAGTAATTGATAATAAAAGTATAGTTATGGAATATGAGCCAACTGACTGGTGTGGATTTGAACCATGTTGTGTAATTATATTTGAAAGAGGAAATATGCCTTATGTGGGACCTTCCGTTGGATTTACACAAATTGCTGATTTAATGGTGATTGGACTAATTGTCTTTATTGGATTGCTTCTATTTGGGTTTATCAAATTATCCAAAAAAGGAAAATCTAAAACCGCATTAATTCTGGTTGTTTTACTTGTATTAGCTTTTTTATTTTTAGGATTTGTTACTATGCCAGTTATTGCTAAACCAGCAATTTATCTATATCCTGAAACTGATACTCAAGTGCAAGTTAACTTAGGTTTAAATGGAGTGTTCACACAAACAATTCCAGCATATAACAATGGGTGGAATGTTTTTGTTGAAAAGAATGGTCTTATTGACAACAAGTATGATTACTTATTTTATGAAATGAAATTGTTTACTAACAATTATAATTTATCAAACAAGGGATGGATAGTTAAGAAAGACAATTTGCCAGAATGGTTTGATATAAAATTAAAAGAAATGGGAATGAATACAAAAGAAATTAATGATTTTAAAGAATACTGGCTTGAACACTTAAATGATTCTAAATATTATGAAATTAAATTATTTTCAAACGACTTTTTGGAAAAGAATTTAAGTTTGAACATAAACCCAAAACCAGATTCAATTTTACGATTAATATTTTATTTTAAACCACTTGATAAACCAATTCAAATTGAAGAACCACAAATCACACCATTTGAAAGAAAAGGATTCACTGTTGTTGAGTGGGGCGGACTACTAGATAATTAAATTGTATTCAACAATCTCCAGACAAGTGAGGGGTTGTATATAAAGTTTGGGGGCAAGAGAGTTTTAAAAAGGTTTAAATACTAAAAAATTAAATTTAATTAATGGGATTGTCATTTTTAGAGTTTCTTCGTAGAGATTGGAAAATAGTTTTGGTATTTGTTGCAGTGGTTGTCTTACTATTAGCGTTTATGATTTGTAATTCAGCCTTATTATCAATGGTTTTTGGGCAGGATTTAACTTGCGGAAATGGAGAAGTAGAAAATTCTAGTTGGAAGTGTGTTGATAATTCAGGACAAATGAATGGCGAAGCAACAATTGTTAATTGGGTTTTAATTGGGGGCATTATTTCTGTGTTAATTTTTGCAATGAGAAAAATTTTTATTACAACAGCGAGACGTGGAAATTAGTCTATAAGCTAAAAGCTACTTTTTGGAAAATTTTTTTAACTTCTTTTTAGGAAATAAATCTTTTTCAAGACTTTCCTCAAGAGTGATTAATAATATTGATATTAATGCAGTAAAAAACAAAAGGCTAAGTGCTCCTATCAAAAGAGCAGTGAGTCCTCCAATGATGTCAAAAAAATACAAAGGAAAGGTTATAATAAATGCAAAAACAAAAGCTACAATAATTGCAAACTTAGTCGCTTCCCAATCTTTACAAGAACGCTGGTAAACATTTCTTGCTTTTTGTTTCCTACTCATCCAATCATCTCCCGTAGACATAAATAAGCGGGCGGATATAAAAGAGTTTTGTGGGGGATGGTTTATTTAAAAATTTTCTGAAGGGCTCAAAGTAATTATTCATAAAGTAGTGGTGGGGACAACACACATTTGTTTTCAACTGTGCAATGTGGTGTTACTTGCCCATGGCAAGTATAGTCATTACTCATTACCGCTGGGCACATTACTGAAGTGCATTTACTACCAAGAATTTCTCTATTCCAGAAAAACATGTATTTTTTATTTATCGATGTGTTGCTGCCACCAGCTGAGCATCCACAGCATCCATTTTGAACAAGTATACAATCTTCATCTGTTGTGCAGGAATCAATCTCTTTAACATGTGTTTGACAAAGTTTTAGTTCTGCGCTTACTTGTTCGCAAGTGCAGGATACATTGCCATCTATTGGCTCTACAGCAGCTATCATAATTCCTTTCTTTTCATTTTCTGCATTAATTATATCGACAATTTTGTGATTATTACACCCACCAGTGTACCAAATATAAGTACAATCGCTATCTACAGAACAAAAGTTAATTCTACTGGCGTCTATATTATTAACGTCGGTGCTCCCCCCACCTGAATATGTGCACCCAAAAGCAAACAATATAAGTGCAAACAATAAAATAATCAACCATAACTTAATTTTCACTAAACCACCAATAAAACTCTGATTAGTTAAGGTTTTTATTCTTTTTAATTTGTTAGGTTAAAACCAAAACAACATTTTTGCGCAGAATGAGTATTGGATAATTTGTTTTCATCGCCTTGTGTATCAATCTTTTCCGTCAACTTTTACTCTTAGGTATATAGTGGCTGGGAAGTATTTAAAGTTTGGGTGCCAGAGAGTTTTAAAAAGGTTTAAATACTTTAAAATTAAATTTAGTTATGCAGGCTCCATTTTTAGTGTTTTTGCAAAAGAATCCAAAAGTTCTTTTAGCAATGATTGTTATTGTTGTAGTTCTTATTTTTATTTTAGTTTTTAATTCAGCAGTAATGTCAGCAATTTTTGGTCAAAGTTTGACTTGTAAAGTTGGTGGAGAATACCACGATGCTTGGATGTGCATTGATGTAACAGGACAAGTAAATGAAATTGCAACTGCTGTTAATCTTGGTTTTATTGTTGGAATTATTGTTATAATGGTTGTCTTTTTGAGAAAAATGTTGTTAAATGTCAAGGTTTAGGCATATTAATTTTTTTAGAATCAGTTTTCTTTTCAGTAGTCAACAATTACACTAGGAGTGGCTGTGAAGTATTTAAAGTTTGGGTTGGTTGAATTAAATGTTTTCTTTTTTTGTTTAATTAGCTCCAAAGGGCAAGTCAAAATCATTATAAATTAAAACAAAATACCAAACTATGTATAAAATTCCAGCCAAAACTACTAGTGGGATTAATAAAAAGTTAAAAATAACTGAAGTAATTGCTGCAAGTATTAAAAATAATCCAATTAAAAATATAAAGCTTTGATTAAATAAAAAAAGTCTTGGATTTTTCTTTTTATTTAAAAATTGTTTTTCTTCTTTTGTAAGTTGGCAAATAAATGAATTTTCCTTGCCAAAAGAGTCAAATACTATGAAATATAAAAAGTAAAAACCAACAAACAAAAGGAATATTTGGGCTGGTATAAATAAAAAGTTTTCATTAAAAACTAGGGATAGGGTGGTTAATAAAATTGAAATAATGATCGTTGAAATGGTGGAATAAACTAAACTTTTTTTATTAACTCTTTCCATGACAATAAAATAATTTTCTAAGTTTAAAAATGCTTTGGCAAAATGGGCATTATTGAATTTTGATTAATTCTTTTAATATTTCTTTTTTTCGTGCGTATTAGCCCACTACAAGACTTTTTTGCAGGAATTATGCTTTCAATAATTGGAATAATTATTGGAATTTTATTATATTTTAAAAATAAATCCTGAATATCAAAATTAGTTTTGGAATTATTTTTAGTAGTCAACAATTACTCTGGGGGTGGCTGTGAAGTGTTTAAAGATTTAGGTGAGAAAGATTATTTTTTTCATTTAAATTTTTTTTCTAATAATTCACTTATTTTTGTAATTGAACTAGAAATTTTTTCTAAATCTGTTGGGTTTACAATTTTTGATTCTCCATATTCATTAAATGGAATTGGGTTTTCTAAAATTATGGAATTTTTTACGGAGTTTCCTAATAAAGTATCATATTCTATATTAAAACAAGTTTTTTTCTTTGAAAAACTAGTGTTTGTATAATCAGGATTGCCAAAATAATCATATCCATCTCCAAATCTTTTTCCAGGCTCTAAAGCACTAGTTGTCCAAGTTAAATTAGTATTATCACTTTCAATAACTATATTGATTTTTACATTAAATGCAGTTCCTTTTCCAGTATTTATTATTACTGGGAACTCATTTGTTTCAAAGCCATGTTCTAAGTCAGACCAAGTAACAATTTTTGGAATAAGTCGTGGTAAATTTTCAATTTCTCTAGTAAGTTGCATTTCTTTGATATTTTTATGACTGGAATAAGCATAAAATATTGTGATTAAAACTAAAACTACTGAAGCAATTGCTTGAATAATAATTGCAAAAGTGCCTAAATCCATAATATAATTTACCAATATGGTTGTTTAAATATTTGCATTATTTCAATAAATAGTTTCGGGGGGTTTGGATTGATGGGTGAGTTGATTTGAGACTAGTTGAGTTTATTTACAAAGTTTATTTGTTGGAAATGTTTAATTGTTTTGTTTGTTTATGAATATGATTAGCAAAACTAATGGAATCTCGTATAATCTTGGTAAGTTGGGTATATGTAATTCTAAGGGTTTTGTCATTTTTATCTTTTCCGTTTCTATGTATTAAATCGTGTCTTATTTCAATGGCCCTATAAATAGAATCTAAGTTTTTAGGAAAATCAATTCCAAGAACGTTTTTATACAGGGGCTTTATTAAATTTAAATTATGAAATGTTAAGTCTCTTATATCTGCAATACATTTGCTACGAACATACCTTTCTATTGAAATGTCGTTTCCGTTTTTGCTTTCCAGGAGCATATTTGAATATATCTCGCTGAATTTAGTTTTATCCCCATTAAACTTTTTGCTTTCTTTTACATAATTTGAAATTAACCCTTTGTCATTTATTACGATTCTAGTAAATTCGTCGGAAAGGTAAGTCTCGAGAGAGGTTATTACATTTCCATAAAGTAATTTTCTAAGGAACTCTTCCAAAACTTCATTTTGTATATTAACATTTTTGGTATTAATTAACTCCTTGATTTGGGTTATATTATTTTTGAATATTGGGTGTGCTCCAACATCCTTAAAATCAAAATAGATTTCTTCGATTGTGGGAGTTTTTAGTGTTTTGTTTAAGTACCTTATTAATAAATCATAAATTACATTGACTTTGGTGGATGTGGAATCTGCTAATTGTTCAAATTCTTGTTTTTTAAGAAGTTCAATCTCTTGGTCGCCGTCAATAAAATTTGAGGTATTTAAATTATTAAAGTTAGCAAGATTTTTTAGCCCGCCACTTAGAAACGTGGTTATGTTGTGGGAGAGTATTTTTACTAAATCATAAACAACCAGGTCTGAACTTTTGAATTCAAGTCTTTTTTTGGTTATTTGTTTATATCTTTTTATTATTTGATCCAGGCCATATTTATCCCCCCAATACCACCCGACAAATCCGTACTTCTCCGCTATTTTTGGGGAGATATAATTAAAAAATTCAGTTAATAATCTAATCTCATCATTTTTGTCTTTTGTAAATCTTGGAAACGTGTGAGTTTCACACAAATTTGTGTCAAAAACGGAAATTGCAGATATTTCAGGAAACGAATGGTTTATGTTGGAACAAGAATAATGAATAATTATAAGCTTATTTTTTATTTTTGAAATATCTACTGCTTTTTCCATATAATGTTCTTTCATAAAACCGTTTTAAAAGCTATTTTTTGCTTTTATTTGACTAACTTAATAAGTATTTAAAGTTTAGGTTGAAATGTGCATTAGTATAACTAAAATAATATTGATTAAAAGATTGCTTTTTACACACTTTCATTTTTATTTATTTTGAGGTGGTTTAATGGTTTTTAGATGTCCAGTTTGTAAGTCTTCTAATTTTCATGTTGAAGATTTGGGTGGAGATGAATATAAAGTATGTTGTTGGAAAACAAAAGAATGCACTTGGTCCATGAATGTTAAAAAACATTAGAAAAAAAATTCTGTGTAAAAACAATAAATGACTTGCCACACTATTTGATAGTATTAAAAAGAATAAAGATATTGATTTATTATGAATATTTCAGAAGCAACTAATGCTAAAAAGTTTGGTGAATTCACCCTAAGGGATGGGCATGCAAATAAAATTAATATTAATTATTTATCAGGGATAACTAAAAATGATTTAAAAGATGAAACTCCCCGCGTGTATTTATTTGTTCTTGATGGAGTTATAAAAAAAATTGGCGGGTCCGCAGGAAAGGGGGGAATTAAATCAACAATAAACCTTTATGTAACATCAATGACTGGGAGTCCGGGAGTACCAAGATTTGTTCTCCATTTGTTAATTGAAGAAGCTTTGCTTAGTGGTTCAAAAGTTGAATTATATGTAATAACTTCTCCAAAAGTTCTTGCTACAATTAATGGTTTATCAAGTTCAAAGAAAGTTGAAATAGCAAGTTTTAAAGAAATGGAAGACTTTTGTAAAGAAGAATATTTTGCAAAAGAGGGAAAATATCCAGATTGGAATTTTCAAGAAAGTCATTTTCCTTATCCATCAGAATTTGCAAAAAAACATAATGAATATCACAAAAACAGGTTAAAGAATAAAAAATATAATTAGTCCCATTTTGTTTCAAATATTCTTTTCATTAATTTACTAACTAAATTTACATCCCAACCATTGCCTGCACATTTTGACAATCTAGTATATGACATTTCACCAAAATTTAATTCATTTTCTTCAAAACCCATAAATTTAAATTGTTCTTGTTCAGTCATTTTTCTAACTCTTTTATTTTTATCTTCATTAGGTTCAACAACTCTAAGTGTATTATGGTGTGGTTCAGTAATTGTGAGGCACAACCCATCTTTTTTCAATTTTTTATTATATACATCAAAGCAAGTTGGTTCATTAACTTCTAATTTAACTCCAGTTACTTCTTCTAATCTAATTACTTGGTTTTCATTTTTATAATATTTTTTATCTACATTCTTATCTAAAAAGTCTTTAAAATTCTTTTTTAACTTTTCTTTAGGTGGACTTAATTGCCAACCAAAAGGTATTTGTTTTTTAGTTGCAAAAATCCAAACACGCTCTCTATTTTGAGGAATGCCAAAATCTTTTGAATTTAATAATTCATATCTTACATTGTATCCAATTCTTTGAAGTTCGCTAATAATTTTTTTGAAAGTTTCCTTGTGTCTTTTTGACAATAATCCTTTAACATTTTCTAAAAGAATAAAATTTGGTTGTTTAACTTCGCAAATTCTTATAATATCGCAAAACAAAGTTCCTCTTGTGTCTAATTCACCCATTCCTTTTCCAGCAGTTGAAAAAGATTGGCATGGAAAACCCCCAGTGAATAAATCAAAATCTGGAAGATCGTTAGGTTTTATTTTTGTGATGTCTCCATAATTTTTGGTTTGAGAATGATTTAATTCATATAATTCTATTGCCATTGGACAAATTTCAGAATATCCAATAACTTCAAAAGGAATGCCTGCCTTCTTTAAACCCCAACTTGCACCGCCATAACCTGTAAAGCTATCAAAAACTTTTATTTTATTATTCATCCTCATCCCACATAAAATTTAATCTCTATTTTGTTTATAAACTTAATATTAGTTTTGTGCCACTAAACATTTTTGTATTACTTGTAAGTTTTTGAAGGGTGTTTTCATTCTAAATATATAATTGCTTCTAAAATTATTTCTTCTTTGGCTTATCCCAATATGGACTTTTACATTTTGGGCATACTCTTGGTTTTTCTTTTTGTTCTCTTGGAACCCATTTGTGTCCGCATCTTTCGCATTGGTATCCTTTGAGTATAATTTCTGCCATTGTGATATATGTAATTCTTCTTTTTTTAAAATACTATGCTTCATCTACTAATAGTATATTATCATTAAGTATTTAAATATTTCTTAATAGTATATCACTAATGAGTAAGTTTGTTATTTTTGGAATAATATTTATCTTTCTTTTACTCTTCCTTCTTTTTGGTTGCACTCAAAAAGAAAATAATTATGTAGAACAAAAAGATTCAATTGAACTAAAATCAATTGATTGTTCATACAATATTTACAATTGCTCAGACTTCAAAACACAAAAAGAAGCACAAAAAATATTTGAACAATGCGAAAAAGACATTCACGACTTAGATAGGGATGATGATGGGGTGGCTTGTGAATGAATTATTTTGGTTCGTTATTAACAAAACTTGTTAATTTTTTTACCAATTTTCATTCCAATAATTACTGCTGTAAGAATAATTGCCCCTAAAAACGGGGCAACTATAAAATCATTTAGTCCTTTGAAATGCATTGGTTCATCAAAACGAACTTCGATAGTTTTATTTTTGTCGAGATAAATTTTCTTTTCTTTGCTGAATATGAGTACTGGTGCAAATTCAGGAAAACCAGTTAGTAGCTCAATTGTGTAATTATTTCCATATCCAAAGTCATGTTCAAAAAAACCATTTTTGTCCGTGTAACTTGAAAATGAAACAAATGGCTCTTTATATTTGTCTGATACTTCCATTAAGTGGTGAGATTTTACTATTACAAAACTTTTTGAAGACTTGCCGTTTTCAAAATTAAATATTTTTATTGTTCCTGTTTCACGATATTTTTTTGTAATGTCATGTGTTCCATTTTCATCTTCATAATAAACGAAAGAAAATCTTTTTCCAAATGGTTGATCCCAAGAAGAATAAAAGTTTAAGTCACCTATGCTGTGGCCACTTGAATCATTAAATGGGTCAATATTCAACCATTCATTTCCATCATAAAATTCAGCCCAAAAATGGGTTTCACCATTTGTGCCGACTCGCCTTGTAGTTATGCCTACTGATTGCATCATATACACAAATACATCTGACGCTCCGACACAATCAACATGATTAGTCCAAAAAGAGACTATAAAATTTTGGTTGAAAATTGAATAAATTGTATAAAGAAATCCATCACTTTCTTTAGTTGGAAAATCATATTTTTTCTTAAATAGATTTGCGATTATAATTGCCTTTTCTTTGTTACTATTCACCCCAAATGTTTCATTTTTTGCTATTTGGGATAAACTTATATAAGGGGTTAAACAAAAAAGTAGAACAAACAGGATTAACAGAAACAAGAATATTTTTTTATGTAATAATATATAATGAGCCATATTTTATCAGTGTTTTTTCATTGAAAGTTAATCATTAGAAAAGAGCATTTCTTTAAAGAAAGTAAGAAGATATCCAACAATAATCCCCATTAAAAAAGTAAATGCGTCCGCGCCCAATAAACCATTGAAAACTAAAAACATTGACCCAATAACGATTATCAAAAGAATTAAACAAACTCCTCCAATGGCATATTTAAATCGTGGTTTATCATAATGTACCAATTTGGCATTTAAATATTTTTCAATTGCGGGTATTCCCTTTTCTAAAAGAAGATTAAAATTTTTTGCTTGTTGTTTTTGGATTTCCATTTGTTGTGTAAGCGCCATATTTTGTAAATCAGCATTGTTTTGTTTTTTAATCATACAATATTAATTAAAAAAAACCTTTTTACATCTTTCTTAGCTTTCATGCCGGCACCTATCCTCGCCAACCTTTAAATTCTAGGTCTAAAATTATTTTTATAAGATTAAATATAAAAATAGTTTTAAGATTAAATTGTGTGAAAAACATGAAAAAAGAAGATTACATTAAAATGCGAGAAAGATATGCGCCAGAAAAGTTTGAGAGAAAAACAAAAGTTGTTTTTATTTTTGAATCCCCGCCGAGTAATGGAATATATTTTTATGATGATAAAACTATTGGGCCGCGGTGGTTTAATTGGCTAATTGAAAAAACGGTTGGGAAAAAATTTAACTCAAAAAAAGAGTCATTAGAAGCGTTTGCTAAAAAAGGTTATTTTATTATTGATTCTACCTATAATGAAATTAATGGGCTTCCTCAACGAATAAAAGAAAGTAGAATAAAACTAGACTCTAACAAGTTATTTTCTAAACTAAATGGTATTTCAAAAGTAAGCTCCTCTTTTAAGATAATTATTGTGGGAACACCCGGATTTAAAGTTTTGAGCAAAAAGCTAATTATAAATAAGTTCAATGTTGTAAATACATCTCCGATAGGTTCACCTGGGTCCAATAATTTTTTTTCTGGACTAAAAAGTTATTTGGAGTTGATTTAATTGCAGAAACAGATTTTTGTTTTGTTAATTTTTTTCATCCTTGTCTTTGGGTGTACGGAAATAATTCAACAAAATAACAAATTGGATTCGAACGAAGCTCTATTCGGAGAAATCTGGATTTATGGAGATGATGACTGTATCTTTTCAGCAAGATTTTATGATAAAGATACAAATGTTGTTTATGAATATATGGGGCCCGCATCCAAAGAAGAAATAGATTCTTTGTCAGAAGAATTTCCCCAATCTTCACATGAAGAGGTTATGAGTTATGTTTCCTCTGAGTGGTCAGCAGTTTTAAAATTTAAACTTGATAAAAATAAGCTTATTACTGGTCTGATTGATAGTGTGGATACAATAAAATATGGTTCGAGTTTAACTGAAGCAGAGTTTTTCGATTCTTACCTTTTTGAGTTAACTCAAGATAAGCTTGTGTTGCTTCCAGTTTCTCAGGATGAGAATTTTAGGATTGACTACTATCGGTGGATTGGAAATTATGATGATTTTAAAAAAGCAATTGAGGCCTCTAAAGTAAATGGTTGTTTTCGTGAAAATTTGTGGGGCTTTCGTTATGAGCCTAACGGATTTTTTAAATTAAAAGCGCTTTTTAGGTAATAAATTAAAATTTTCCTATTCCTCCACCAGCCCGCTACCCCCAAAACAATTAAATTCTTTTTATTGAATGATTAGTATATGGAGACTACTGCTATTGTTTTGACAATCCCAGAACCATTGTATTCAGAGCTTAATTCTGAGATAAAAGAGCTTCATAAAAAATATTCAAAAAAGTGTCAAAACAAACATCCTAATGATGGAATTTATTATGATGTTCCACACATAACCTTGCTTTCAATGGGGAATTGTTTTGAGCATAAAGATGAAATTGAAGCTATGTTAAGAAAAATTGCAAAAAAATACAAGCCAATTAAAATTAAATCAAAAGAATTAACTCTTTTTTCAGCGGGAGACTTATCTCATTTAGTTATTAGAATAGAAAAAAATGAGGAATTACAAAAATTACACAATGAAATTGTTAAAGAAATTGGAAAATATTCAGAAAAACAAGGGAAATTTATTTTAGACTTATATAATCCACATTCTTCAAAAATATTATACTTGCCAAAGGATATTGAACAAAAAGTAAAAAAAGATGCTAAAATAAGAGAATTTGAATTCTTTTCAAAAGAAATTGGAATTAAAATAAGAGCTGAAAACCATTATTGTAAAATAAGAAAAGCAATTCCTTTGGGTGAAAAATAAATGAACTTCTCGCATTCAAAGATTTCGTTGTTTGAGAATTGTAAGTTGGCTTATAAGTTTAGGTATGTTGATAGGGTTAGGGTGGATGTTGAGACTACTATTGAGGCGTTTATGGGTTCTTGTGTTCATGAGGTTTTGGAGAAGTTGTATAGGGATAAGTTGCATGGGAAGGATTTGAGTAAAGAGGAATTGTTAGAGTATTATGAGGAAGTGTGGAAAAAAAATTTTGAAAAGGAAAAGGAAGTAAAGATAACTAAAAAAGAATACACAGCAAATAATTACAAAACTCAGGGAAAAAAATTTTTAGAAGATTATTATGATACTTACAAGCCTTTTGAGCAGTATACTATTCTTGGTTTAGAAACAAGTGATTTTTTAAAATTAGGAACAAATAATTATTCAATTAGGATAGATAGGTTGGCTTGTAAAGGAGACACTTATTTTGTTTGTGATTATAAAACAAATTCAAGAATGAAAGAGCAAAAAGAAGCGGATGAGGATAGGCAATTAGCAATGTATTCTCTCTGGGTTAAACAAAAGTATCCTGATGCAAAAAAAGTAATATTGTTGTGGCATATGCTAAAATTTAATAAAGAAGTAAAAAGCACGAGAACCTATGAACAATTAAAACAAATAAGAAAAGAAACAATAGGAAAAATCAATGAAATTACTAATTGTAAAGACTTTCCTCCAAACATAACAAAATTATGTGATTATTGTGTTTACAAGCACTTATGCCCTTCTTTCAAACACGAGGCAGATTTAGAAGAAAAAACAATAAAAGAATTCAAGAAAGATGAAGGAGTAAAAATAGTTAATGAATTAGTTGAAATAAAAGAAAAAGAAGATGAATTAAAACAAAGAAAAGAAGAATTACAAAAGGATTTGTTTGAGTATTCAAAACAACACAAAATAAACGTTGTTTTTGGCTCTAAAATGAAGGCTTCAATAAAAGAAATAGAAAAACTGAAATGGGACAAGGAAAAACTAGAAAAATACTTAAAAAAACACAAATTGTATGAAGAATACTCTAATTTGAATTATTTGAAGTTAGGCTCTGAAGTAAAAAAAGGTAATAAAAAAATAGAGAAATTTGTGGAAAAAGAAAAAGGTTTTCAGGTTAAATTGGGGAAATGGGAAAACGATTGAGTTGGTTACAAATTGTCACCAACTGAAATTAAATAATTTTGAGTGGCATGATGCTCTATTAAGTTTTAAAAACTCGATTTTAATAATTTAGTTATGTTAATGAAAGAAATTTATCCTGTTGAAGATATTGAAATTTTGCCTCTTACTGAAGTTACTTCAAAGTTTATTGAAGATTTTAAATGTGGGATAAAAGATTTGAATGATTTTCTAAAAGAGGATGCTTTAACACAACAAAATAAATCAGTGGGAAAAACAAGTTTATGGTTTTCAAAAAATGAAAAGCAAATTCTTGGTTATGTTACTCTTTGCACTGATTCCATTCATTTAGGGGGTAGTGATAAGCAGAAATTCAAAGAAGATGGAATACCTTACAAGGCAATTCCTGCACTAAAAATTGCAAGAATGGCTGTGGATGAAAGAGTTGTCAGGAAAAGATTGGGCACAATGATTATTGGCAATGCAATAAAACAAGTGTTTTTTATTAACAGAAAAGCCGGTTGTAGAATATTGACGGTAGAAGCAAAGAATGAAAGCAATTTGAAAGAATCTGAAAAGCCAATTCATTTTTATAAAAAATTAGGGTTTAAAGTTTTAAAAGAAAGAAAAGCTAATGCATCTTACATTTCAATGTATTTGGATGTCCAGCCGTATATTAATGAGTTTAAAGAGAGAAATCGTCTAGAGAAAAAGGGGCTTTTTCAATAAAACTAAACAGCTTTTTTTGGTGTCTTGATAATCTTGCATTGTCATTTTTTAGAATATCTTTAATGAAAAGATTTGCTTCTTCCCCTCTCAAAGTAGGAGTTGCTCTTATTACTTTAGCCATTTAAATCAACCTTTAATGAATATTAACCACCCGGTATTTAAAAAGTTATCTTGGGTTTGATGCCTTTGATAATTAATTAGGTGGAACTTTTTTTGATTTTATTGAAAATAAAGTAAGCCCGGGTTTGTCGAAACAACCCCGGGGATTCAATAATAACTTATTCCTCTTTCAACCTTTTAAACCTTTTTATAATCAAAATTTTGTGTCTTTTTCTAGTCAACAAAATATATTGAAAAGTAGAATTTAAACTTTTTTAGAGGGGCGTGCCGGTGTTAAACAAAGTATGGATGGTTAAAAGTAATAGAAAACCTTTTATTGTTATAATGGGAATATTATTTCATGCCTAAAAAAAGAGAGCAAAAGCCAAAAATGAAAGAAGTGCCTAATGGAATTCCAAGGTTTGATCCAAAAAAATATTGGGAACATCCTGTTTATCAACATCTTTCTAAAAGATTAAGGGTTGCACAGGAAGCAAATGCTAGTCATGAAGTAACAAAAATATCTTCAATGATTCAAGGGTTAATGTCAGGCAAATTAACTATGGTTGAACTTCATGAGCTGGATGCTCAAAGAAGAGAGCATGCAAAACTAGAAAAAGCAGAAAGAAAAAAGCAAGGGGCTCAATTTATTCCTCAAAAGAAAGATGTTATTCGCCCAGCAGTTAATACTTCTGAATTAAAAAAAAGAATTTTTAATCCACAAACAGCGCAAGCAAATATGATAAAGGCATTTGAAAGACTTCCAAGGGATGAACAGCTTGCAGTAGCCAAATCATTAACCCCTTTTTTAAGATCAAAGATTGCAAAGTATTTAGAAATAAAAAAATTGTAGAAAACTACTTTTTTAGTATATTTGATAAATTTACTTTTATTGTGTTAACTTGTACAAATAAATGGCCCTTATTATTACTTTCAACAAGCCCAGCACGTTTCAAACTAGAAATTATTTTACTTATATTTGGTTGATGTTTATCAAGCTTTTTAGAAATTTCTGAAATAGTTTTTCCATCACATTCGTTTAGAACAAGAAGAGCTAGTGGAGACTTGAATAATATGCTAATATCTTCCAAATCAGAATTGTTTTCAATAAGCAAATAATTTTTTTTAGGAGATTCTTTAATGGAGGAATTTATTTTTTTAAAAAATTCATTGAAAGAGTAAGCTAAGGATAATGCTTTTTTTTCAAATTTTAATTTTTTAAAGTCAGTTATTTTTGATGATTTTATTACTTCTCCCGGTGAGCTTGGTAAGAAAAACTCGTTGTCAAGGTTTGGTATTAAAATGTCTTTAAGTAAGCTTTCCATATGTGCTTCCTTAACATTGTAAATAATTATGGCTTCATAAATATCTTCAACACTCATGTTGATGCTTGGTGCGATATGTCTTGGATAGTAACTTTTATTGTGTCCAAAAAAAGGCACTTTTTTAGTTGAAACAACAATTGGTTTTAAATCGGTAACAATTCCCTTTTCTACAAATAATGGATGAAGCTTTGATATTAAGGACATTCCAAACCAACTTGAAACGAAAACGTCAATTTTTCCATCAATATCTTCTGGAAAAAAGTTATGAAAATCTTGTGTAATAAGTAAGTCCATTACTTTTGGTAAGTAGTAAGATAACGGGTAACTATGTTCATCTCCTAAATATTCATATTCAATATTAATTTTTGGAAGATTAAGTATTTTTGGTGAAATAAGTCTAAGGCTTTTTGAGAAAATAAATGGGGTTCTGGGATTTTTAGAAAACAATTTATTTACACAATCTGAATAAAAGTAACAATGAATTTTTTCTGGGTTTACTCCAAAAAAACTCAAAGCAGCAGTAGTTTCATTTAATCTTTCTTTTTTTGCTTCGTCCTTTGTAAGTATATTTTTTGGGCTATTAAAAACCTGATCATTTAAAATTATGTAGTAGTGTACATCGCCAAGAGCTGAGAGTTTTGATAAAAACCATAATTGTGAAATAAAAAAGTAGTGTAATCCGGATGCATTTGGGGAATAATAAACATTAATTCTTCGATTTGGCTGAATTTTTGATAGGAAGGTTTTTTCCCACCAAAGGCGATGGCTACTCAGGGGCACAAAATACTTATTAATATCCATTTAATCACATATTAAATAATCATATGCCTTTGTTCAAAGCATAATAACAAACAATATATATTATAGGGCTTATAAATGTTTATGTCTTCATGTGAAATGCACACAATCCTATGTGATGCAGTTCCTTTTTGTTTTGGGCCCGTATCAAAAATGCTTACTGTTTCTGAGCAACTTGGTAAAGACAATCGTGTCTCAATGATGGTTTCGGGCACTAGCCAACAACTTGCAAACAAAAGTCGTATTGATTCACTTATACAATGTAATACGGAAAGCATAGATTCTCTGAAAGAACAGGAAATGCGCATAAAAACCTCAGATATTTTTGTAAATGTAATGAACCCAGTATCTGCAAAGTTTGTGCATGGGATTGGAAAACCACAAATTCAAATAGATAGTCTATTTTGGATGTGGGAAACAATTCCTGATGAAATACTTAATTCTGAAATTTATTTTATACAAAATTTTGAAGGTGTGGAAAAACAGTTGGCTAATTATTTTGATAAAATAAAGAACCCACGATTGGTTGGCCCAATAGTAAAAGATTATCCAAAAGTAAAGAAATCAAATAAATTAATAATAAATTTTGGTGGAATGGAATCAGCATCAGTAAAAATCGGAGAAAACTCAAATTATCCTTTTGCCATAGCAAAAATCTTAGACGAGATTGAAGGCAAATTAGATTTTGATAAAATTCTTTGTCTTGGAAATGGAAAAGTAATGGATGAGCTTCAGAGGAAAAACAAATCCACTAAAATAACTTATGACTTTTTAGGGCATGATGAATTTATAGCAGAATTGGCATCAGCAAAAATGTTAATTTCTTCACCTGGGTTGACAACAAGTTTTGAAGCATTTAACGTTGGAACTCCAGTGTTTTTTTTGCCACCACAAAACTATAGTCAATTTTGGAATCTTAGGGGATTTAATAACCAAGGTCTTGCCCAGAATTCACTAAACTGGAGTGATTATTATGATGTGCAAATTGATGAAAATGAAGATGAGCTTTCTGGAATAAAAAAAGTACTTGCATGTGTTAATAGATTTGATGGTGATAGAAAAAGCTGGGATAAACTCGCTAATTATATTTTAGATTCTGTTCAAAAAGATTCTGCAGAACTAGAAAAAATTACTAGAAAACAAAAAAAATATTTTAACAAACTTGGTGGAAATGGACTGCCAGCAATAGTAAAAGAAATAAATAAACTTTTAGGAGGAGTTTAAAATGCAAATATTTTTGGGTGCGCCATTTACTCAGGACATTAATAAAAATACAAGTATAGTTCATACTCACAAAGTTAATTTTATTATTAACCTAATTGAACAACTTGAACAAAAAGGACATGTTGTAAGAAATGCGCATAAAAGAGAAAAATTTGGAAAAGAATTGATGCACCCATTGGTGTGCACAAAAGAAGATTTCAAAGAAATACAAGATTGTGATTTATTTTTAGCCATTGTTGGAAATCCGCCTTCTGGAGGCGTGCAAGTAGAATTAGGGTGGGCATCTGCTTTAAACAAAAGAATAATTTTATTGCTTCATGAAGAAACTGAATATTCTCCACTGGTTAATGGGCTTTCATCAGTTACTGATTCAAAAATAATTAGGTTTAGGGATGAAACAGAAATACCAAAAATTTTGGAAGGGGAAATATGTACAGAATTAATAGTTTAGATTTCTTCTTGAGAGAGTGGTATTGGGAAGGAAGTGCTAAAATTAATGAGCGATATGGGCTTGATTCAATAAAAAAAACTGAGCTAGATTTGGAAACATTGAAACAAAGGCAATTCATAGGAGTGACAAAAGGAATTCCAAAAAAATTTAGCAAAAATACAATAGTAATTGGTGGGCCATGTATAACGGATAATTTTGATTCTATTACAATAGAAAGTATTAATGATTTAACAAATCTTATTTTGCTTGCAAAAGAAATTAAGGTTCCAGCATTTATTTATCTAAGTATAAAAGAAGAAGAATTGAGAAGTGGAAAAAGTTGGTCTGAAACAAAAAAAGTATTTGAAAAAATTATTTCTGATATCAGCAAATCGCTTGACTATGAAGAAATACAGATTATTGACACATCAGAAAAGAGAGTAAATATGCTTATTGAAAAATATGTAAAAAATATAGAAAAAAAAGTTACTCAACAAGAACTTGATACATTATATTATATTGGAAATAATGACCATCGGGCGAAAGAAGCCTTTTTAAAATTGGATAAAACAAAAGTAAATCTTCATAAGCGATTTTTGGTAACCTATCTCCCTGATTTTTTGGAAGAGCTAACCCAGATAAAAAATCCAACCATTCTAGTGGTAGAAAATATTCAGCAAGTAAAGGCAGTACAAACTGCAAGGCGTATATCAAAAAACAAAAGGCTGTTCCACTTGGCCTATTTGCCAACTCCAAACTTATTTGGAAAAAAACGAATGTACTCTTCTGTTGCCAAAGAAAAGGTTTTCATTACACCAAAAAATATTCTAAACCTTGCCTTTTCAAAGGCATGTAAAGAATCAAAAAGTTTTTACTTTTCGATTCTGCCAAAAAAGTTTAAAGAAAATAAGTATGCTGGGAAATATTATAAATTAATTCAAGAGGTGTTTGGTAGTGGATGATTTACTGCAAAATGAAGTGTTATCACTAGATAAAGCTGGCGTAACAAAACCATTACTTTTCATAATTAGGCCATCCTATAGGTGCAATTCAAGATGCATTATGTGTGATTTTTGGAAAAAAACTGATTCTGGTCTAACTTTTGAAAAAATAAAAAATGCAGTTATTGATGCAAAAGAGTTGGGTACAAAAGAAATAAGGTTGACTGGTGGAGAACCAACAATCTATCCATATTTTTTTGAGACAATGATGTTGACAAAAGATTTGGGGATGGATTTTTCGTTTATAACAAATGGATTTACCTTGTCAAGAGAAATAATAAATAGGGTGCTGATGTATTCACCAAAGCAAATACATGTGTCAATTGATTCTTCTAGGGCAGAAACTCATAATAGAATAAGGGGGATAAAAAGTTTTGAAAAGATAATTGGTAATTTAGAATTTCTTAAAAAAAAGTCCCCAAATCAGAAGGTTATCGTAAACTATGTTGTAAATAATTTGAATTATGAGCACATTCATGAGTTGATGGATGAATATGGTGGTAAATTGTTTGATGAATTAAATTTAATTCCAATTAGGGGAAATAAAAATTTATTTCTTAATGAAACACAGGTTAAGGATTATAATGATAGGATTGTTCCAATGATCAAGAAAATGGCTTCAAAAACCAACACAAAATTGAGACATGAAAATCCATTTGTTTTTGGTGAACCAGCTGACATGGAAAATACTTTAGCAGGCAATTATACAAAAAATTTTTATAAGAATATAGATTGTACTGTGTCCAAATATACTTTATTTCTTGATGCAACAGGTGCAGTTTATCCATGCGCTAACACGCCCTATAAAGGGGATAAATTTTTACTTGGGAATATTTTTACACACTCGGTGAAGCACATTTGGGAAAGCAAAAATAGAAAAGAAAAAATGAAAAATGCTGGAAAACCTGGAATTTGTGATTCCTGTGATCCAATAAATTGTCAAGCAAATAAATTTTTATCAAGAGTTGATTATTGATGAAACAAAAAACATACTTGTATTTGGATGGCTTAAAAGAAATTTCAAAGAAACTAACTGGCAAAGAAAAAATTCATATTGGAATAAGGCCATTTGGTTTTCACGCAGGGAATAAAATGGCATTAATTGCTTATCCCTATTTACTTGCAGAACAACTAAAAAAGAATGGGACAGAACCAGAGTTTACTATTTTTATATCACTAAATGATTTTGAGCCAAATGAATTATCCTATCTTGAATTTGATGGTAAAAATTATTATTACAAAAAGATTGCGGACTATCTTGATACTGAAGAACCAACCTATGGGTCAAATATAATTTGTGAAAAAACAAATATTGGAAATCTGCTAGATAGTGGTAAATGTCATGAAAAGATAATTGATCACTATGAAGAGTTGATAAGAAAAGAAATGAAAAATGCGTTTGAAAAAGAGTTTCCTAAAATAAAAATTGAGTTTGTGAGAAATTCATCATTGCTTGGTGAAAAAGTTTTTCAAAAATATTTAAAAATAGCTATTCAGCAACCTCAAAAGATTGCTGAAATTATAAAAAAAGCAACTGGTGAAAAAATAATTCCTGAACTGGCACACTATGCTGGTGCAATTTGTCCAGCTTGCAAAGAATCAAATGGTAAAACAAAAATCAATAAATCAACAACACTATTTGAGTGTAAAAAATGTGGAAAAACATTTGAAAAAAATATAACAGAATTTGATTATTGGATTTATCACAAGCCTTTGTTGATTCCAAGACTTTTATTGCTTAAAATAGATTTGTGTATTCGAGGGGGAGATCATTATAATGGGGGAAGTGTGAATGTTAATTCTTTGCTACTTAAAGAGTTTGAACCAGATTTTGAAGAACCACTAACTCTAATAACTCCAGTTGTAAAAGATAGAAATGGAAACAAACTCTCAAAATCATATAAAAATACAATTGATATGGATACTAAAAAAATTATTGAAATGGCGAGAAAGTGTGAAACAAGTAGTGTTGTTTTATAATTACAAGGGCTTGTTTAAATCGTATTTTGCACTCCAATCAATATTTGCAGTTCCAGTGCTAATGGCATTTGCTCTTGCTTTAAATTTTTCCCATTTTTCTAAACCTTTTGTATCAATTGCTTCAAAAACTTCTTTTGATGGTTTCCAATCAATACCAATTTTTTCACGAAAACTTTTGAGTTGATAAAAACAAATCATTGCTCCTTTTTTTATTTTTTCTATAGTATCAAGCTTGTTTACAAAATTAACTTGTTCAAATGTAGTTTTTTCTACTTCTTCAATAATTTCTATACAATCATTAACTTGAACAAAACTTTTTTTGCCTTCAGAATCAGTTAATTCAATTGCATAAAATGCGAGGTTCTTTCGCAATGGTTCATCTGATAATTCATGCATAAAATAATCTAGCTTTATGTCAACTCTAGAGTAAAGTAAATACAATTTAACTGACTGATTACTAATTTTTTTAGCATTCTCCCAAAGGTCAATTGGTTTTAAGTCATGATAATCTCTTATTAAAAGAGAATATTTTTTTCCATTAAATTCAATATTATAAGGTCCATGGAATTCAAAACCTGCTTCAACATAAATATCATAATAAAAAGACCAAACAAGAGAATTTAGAGCTATAACCATTCTTGAAATGAGTGTCTGTTCTTTTTCATCTGCACTATTAAAAGTTAAATTTTGAACTAATATATTAACTTTTTTTTGGCTAAACCAATTATTTTTTCCAGTAACACAAAAAGGGTCTGAATCCATTTTTGAATCAAGTATATCTAAAAAAAATTCAAGAGATTCTTTTGCAGACTCAAGAGAAATCTTTTTATCACGGATTAAAACTTTTAGTCCAATTATAAAATTTCCAACAACAACATAGCGAATCACAGAAGGATTATAAAAAAAGTTTGTTAATTCAGAAGCACTTTTATTTTTTTTTAATTCAAGCAATTGATTGTGTAAGGCAAGAGCATCAATTGCAACAAATGGTGAACCTATTTGTCCACCGCCCCCTGGCCAAAAAGTGCCACTATCTGTTTTTTCAATTGCATAATTTAGTGAATTAAAAAAATCATTCATCTTTGTTTGATTCATAAACCATTCCTTCATTTGCATTCAAAACAATTTTCATTCCGTCTTTGAGAATTTCTCTTGCATTGCCAGTGCCAACAATACATGGCAAACCCATTTCTCTTGATACTATTGCTGCGTGTGAACACATTCCACCAATTTCTGTTATAATTCCAGAAACTTTTGAAAAAAGAATCACAAATGAAGGGTCAGTATTTTTCACGACGAGAATTTGGCCTTCACTAACCTTTGCAAAGTCATCTAATGAATTAACAACAACACAAGTGCCTTCAGCAATACCTTTAGAAGCAATTATTCCTTTGACCAGGCTTTTCATATAATTATAGAGAATCAATTTCATTAAATACTTTTCTTAAGCCTTCACAAATTAACTCTATTTTTTGCGTAGATAAACAAGGTGCAACAGGCAAATTAATTATTCTTTTTACAAAATCTTCTGCAACTGGACATTCTGTCTTTCTTGAATGACTTGATAAAAAATTAATTTTGTTTAAAGAAATAGAATATCCTGTTTCAATAGGCATATTTTCTTGAATACATGCTTTAACAAATATTCCTCGTTTTTCTGTTAATTCTTTAGGCATGAGAATAGGTAACTTGTAATATGCATGGGTTATATTTTGACTAATTTTTGGTAATTCTAATCCAAGATTTTTAAGTTTTTTAAAATAAACTAGTGCATTCTTTTCACGAAGTTTATTAAATTTTTTTAATTCATGAAGCTGACTGATTCCTAAAGCAGCCTGCATTTCTGTCATTCGATAATTATAACCTAATCTTTTGTGTATTTTCCAAGTAATTTTTCCATTTTGTCTAATTATTTTTGCTTCTTCAGATATTTCTTTTTTATTAGTTACAACTATTCCACCTTCACCAGTTGTCATATTTTTTGTTTTTGCAAAACTATAACATCCTGCATCTCCAAAAGAACCAACCATTTTGTTTCCAATCTTCGCACCATGTGCTTGAGCACAATCTTCAATTACTTTTAAATCAAATTTCTTTGCAATTTTATTAATTTGTTTCATTTTTGCAGGATGTCCATAAATATGAACTGGCATAATAGCTTTTGTATTTTTAGTAATACATTCTTCAATACTTTTTGGATCAATGCAATAAGTGTCTTTTTCTATATCAGCAAAAACAAGTTTTGCGTTTTCTTGAATTACAATTGACCCCCCTGAAACAAAAGTATATGCTGGAATGATAACTTCATCTTTTGGACTTAATGAAAAAGTTGCCAAAGCGGTGTGTAGCGCAGATGTTCCTGAATTTGTTGCAACAGCATATTTAGTGTCATTAAATTTAGCAAATTCTGTTTCAAACTTATATACAAATCCACTGCCCTCAAAATTTGATAACCCCCCATCCTTGATTGCCTTAATAATTAGTTTTGGAGCACTTTTTGAAATGTTTGGGCTAATTAATGGTTTTTCTTTTAAAATGGGTTTGCCACCAAAAAAAGCTAGTTTTTCCATATTTATATAAGCGTTAATGATGTTTTTAATTCTTTATGAGCAAAGAAAAAGTTTTAGTCACTGGGGCGTCAGGCTTCTTGGGAAAAGAAGTTATAAATTTATTAAAGAAAGAAAAAATTCCATTTATCGCATTGAGTAGACACAAAGCAAAAGGAATCAAACAAGTTGATTTGACAAAAAACATTATTATTGAAGAAAATTTTGATATTGTGATTCATTTAGCAGGGCTTAATCATACAAAAAATCTGAAGGATTACTATTTGGTTAATGCTGAAGGTACAGAAAATCTTTTACAATTTTGTGTTAAAAACAAAATAAAAAAATTTATTTTTACATCAAGTTGTTCGGTTTATGGAGAAAAAATCCCCATTAAGTTAAACGAGAAAACACGTGGAAAAAATTTATCTGATTATGCAAAGTCAAAACTTATTGCTGAAACGAAAATAATAAAATATAGTAAAAAGTTTGGATTTGAATTTGTAATTCTTAGGTTTCCAACTCTTATTGGTGAAAAATCTAGTGAGAATAGAGTTAAAAAAATAATTACTGAATATAAAAAACACAAAACTTTAAGATTTGCGAAAGATTCAACTTTGATGATTACCGATGTAAAAGATGCTGCAAAAATAATACTTAAAGCAATAAAAAATGGCGAAGGAATTTATAATGCAATAGAATATACTCCAAAAATTAGTCAAATTATAGATACTTTAAATAAAAAAAACTCTAAGAGGAAAGTAACTTTTTTAAAAAGCAATAATAAAAAAATTAAAATTGATTCAAAAAGATTTGACAAGCACCTGGCGATTGAAAAGAAGTTATTGGATGAAATAATCAAATAAATACTTAAAAACTTTTTATAAAAAAATTAACTCTTCAACAATTTAGGTAAGTTTTCTATTTTTTTAAAATCTAATTTCTATTAGATTTTTTATTAACATAATTTCTTCTTTTGCCGAAGTTACGAGGTTTGCTTGCTTCGCCTGAACGTTTGTGAGAAAAGGATTTTGGTTTAGCGTGAGAAAATTTGTTTGGAAAACTACTTCTTGGTGCTCCACTTCTGTCACCAAAACTTCTTCCTGAACTTTCTCCAGAATCTCTTCCATAACCACTTGAACTTCTTCCATAGCCACCACTTGGGCTTCTACCAGAACTACTTCCTTCAGAACTTCTTCCATAACCTGAACTTCCACCAGAGCTTCTTCCATATCCTCCGCCAGAATTTCCTCTATAGCCACCAGGGCTTCTTCCACCATTAGAACTTCGTCCGTAACTACTTCTACCAGAACTTCTTCCATACCCAGAACTTTCGCCTGAAGAACTTCTGCCGTATCCACCGTGAGAACTTCGTCCACCTTCAGAATTTCCTCTATAATTACTTGACCTTTGTCCATAGCCACTAGAGCTTCTTCCATAATTTCCTCTATAACCGCCAGAACTTCTACCATAACTACTTCCTGAACTTCTATTTCCATAACTATCTCGGCTAACTGATTCAGAAGGACTTGATTCAGAACTTTCAGTTTTTGGGCCAAATTTATTTCTTGGAGAATTCTCATCTCTGTTTCTAAAAAATTCTCTTGAACTTCTTCCAGAGCCTTTTCCACCTCTATAATTATCTTTTGGGTGTCTTCCAAAATCTCTCCCAGAACTTCTTCCAAAGCTTCGTCCAGAATCTCTGTCAAAGTCTCTTGAGTGAGAGCCTTTTTCAAATACAAGTTTTTCAAATTCGGGCAACGCTTCTTCTGTCATTTCTTTTCTAACTTTTAAAATATCTTTAAATTGTGCATTATCATTTTCACTAACTAAATTAATTGCTTCTCCTTTTTTTCCAGCACGAGCAGTTCTCCCAATTCTATGAGTGTATTCATCTGGTGTTTTTGGAGTGTCATAATTATAAATGTGTGAAACGTGGTCAATGTCAATTCCTCTTGCAGCAACATCTGTTGCTATTAAGAAATCAATTTTTTTATCTTTGAACATTTTTATTGCCATTTGTCTTTTGCTTTGAACAATATCACCATGTATTGGCATTACAGCAAAACCTTGTTTTCTAATATTTCTTGATAGCTTATCAACAGTTCTTTTTTTTCCACAAAAAATAATTGCATTTCCAGTATTTTGTTTTAGTAAATGAACAAGTAAAGAAAATTTATCTTCTTGTCTTATGTAATACACTTTTTGTTTTAGTAATTCATTATCAACTTGCAATTGTTCTGTTATGTAAATTGGTTCGTGTAAAAAAGTTTTGATTATGTGCTTTGCTTCAGGAGGCATTGTTGCACTGAACATTGTTGTTTGTCTTTTTGAAGCAGTTTTTCTAAGAATTTTTTCTACATCTTTTGAAAAACCCATGTCAACCATTCTATCAGCTTCATCTAAAACAACAAATTTTACTTTTTCTAAACTAATATTTCCTTGATTCAAATGATCTAGTAATCTTCCTGGTGTTGCAACAATTATTTCAGCAATCAAAATGTCTTCTCTTTGCTGGTAATAACCAACTCCACCAAAAATACTCTTAATATTTAATGGAACATATTTACCCATTTTTTCTAAATTATCTCTTACTTGTAAACACAATTCTCTTGTTGGTGTTAAAATTAAAGCTTGTATTCCTTCACCGGGTGTAACCTGTTCTAACAAGGGTATTCCAAATGCAGCGGTCTTCCCCGAACCGGTTAATGATTGGCCAACAATATCATGTCCTTTTTTTATTTCAGGAATACATCGTTGTTGGATAGAAGTAGGGATTTCAAAACCCATTTCTGTTAATCCTTTCATTACTTTTTCATGTATATTTAACTTACTAAAGCCCATTACTATCAACTATTACATAATTTTCCCATACAAGCATTTATTAATGCGATTAGTGAACTTTTGAACAAATTTTATTCATTCTTCGTTTTGTATTTCTCTGAATGCTTGGTTTGCAGCAATTGCTCCTTCACCAGCTGCAGTAACTATTTGTTTTAATGGATTATTAGTTACATCTCCCGCAGCAAAAAGCCCGTTGACATTAGTTTTTTGTTCTTTGTCAACTTTTACAAAACCATTTTCTAACTCAATACCTAATTCTTTTGTTAATTCTGTTTGTGGAACAGAACCAATCTCAATAAACAATCCAGACAAGTTAATTATTTTTCCATTATTTAGTTTTGCTTTTTCTAAAAAATTTTCTCCAATTAGTTCAATCACATTTGTGTTAAATAAAGTAGCTATTTTTTTGTTTTTTTCTACTTGTTCTATCCAAGCAGGATCAGCTTTTGTAAATTTTTCCCCCCTATAAATTAAGTAAACCTTTTCAGCAAATTCTGTTAATAATAATGCTGTTGTTAGTGCTGAATTACTTCCTCCAATTACTCCAACTATTTTTTCTCTGAAAAAAGCTGCATCACAAGTAGCACAATAGCTAATTCCTTTTCCAACAAAATTTATTTCATTTTTTATTCCTAATTTTCTTTTTTCATTACCTGTTGCAATAATAACTTTTTTTGAATAATAAATTTCATCATCAATTATAACTTTGAATTCTTTTCCTTTTTCAATTTTACGAACCTTGCTAGGGAGGTAAGTAATTTCTAGTGATTTTATTTGTTCTCTTAGTTTTTCTGCAAATTCAGCACCTGAAATTTCTGAGTAAGTAATAAAATTACAAATTTTATGGGCTTCTGTAATAGTGCCCCCCATTAATTCTCCAACTAAAAGTGTTTTTAGTTTGTATCTTGCGGCATAAACTGCTGCACTAACGCCCGCAGGTCCTGTTCCAATTACTATCAAATCAAATTTTTTTTCCATTGGTGTTCACTCTAATTAATTAAATAATCCATGTTTTTTTATAGTTTTGTATTTAAGAAAAAATAAAATTTTTTTAATTACTTGTAACCATATAATATTCAGCCGGAATTATTGCTAACATTCCAACTAACAATACTATTGCTCTATTTAACGGATCTCCGAAAAAGAAAAGAGTTATTATGTAGAAGATAAATAGTATTATTGCAACATAAATAAATCCTTTTGAAAGATTTTTTTTGTAAGCATATATTCCTGAAAGAATTATTGATAAAGGAATGATTATTGCAAATAGCGTGAACATAATATCGTTTGGAAAATGTAATTCACTGGTTAAAGGATTTCCCATTACAAAAAGAATTACTCCAATTATTGTTTGTGCTAAAAATAATAATACTGCTGTAATTCCCAAACCAACAATCAATTTTTTTAATAATTCAGAATTAAGAACTTCATATTCACTATTGCTTGAATGATAATTAATTTTTTTTGTTTCTTCCCCAAAAATTGGTTTTTCTTTTCTAATTATTATTGGTTCTCTTGTTTCAATTTTTTCAGTTTCAACAACTTTTTTTGTAACAATATGCCTAGCAATTTCGCCAGCTTTATTGTGGGTTTCAATAAGTTCTATTTTTTTCAAAATTTTTTCTTCAGCTTTTTCTAAATCTTGTGGATATAAATAAACACAATCAATTCCACTTTCTTCATAAGCCCCAACTTTTTCCATAAACCTTGCCCTTTCTTTCTTCTCCATTTTCTTGCTTTTTTCATTATGCCAACTACCAAAATATTCTATTGCTAATTTATAATCAGGTAAATAAAAATCAGGAATTCTATATTTTTTTGAATCTTTATGAAGAATTAGCTTTTTTTTAGTTTCATATTTGATATTATTTTTTTTAAGAATTTCAGCTATCTTTTTCTCTCCACTTAAATTTGGAGTGTTCATTTAACCACCTTTGGTTTAGCAATTGCTTTTAATTCTGTTAACATTTCTTCTTTTTCTTTAGGAGTATTTGGTTTAGGCTTTCCACTTTCAAAAATGAAAACTCCTATTGTTGTCAATATATTAGTTCCAAATATTACTAGGAAAATTATTGCTGATAGTTGACTAATAAATGCTATACTAAATATCTCAGGGGCTACTTTGTCTAAACCCATGCTTATTGGCACTGAAGCAAGAACTGCGGCAGCTAATCCCCTAGCACTTAAAAAAGAAATTAATTGCTGATCAAGAGTATAAATTGGCTTTAATTTTGTTAATACTCTTGAAATCAAATATCTTGATAAGAAAATTGTTATTATTACCGCTCCTGAAATTATTAATACTGGGGGCGTTAGGAATTTAATTTTGAATAATATTCCAAGATAAACAAAGAAAAATATTTTTACTAGGAAAGATATCTCGCCTTGGAAAGAAATTATGTTTGTGTCAATTTTTCGCTTAGTTAATTTCAACATTTCAGTAATATCTTCAGCATTTCCTAAAACAATTCCAAACATTAGTGCAGCAATTGCTCCATTGCCACCAAGCATTTGTACTGATGAATAAACAACTAGTAAAGCAGCAATTGTCATCAGGTATTCGTAAGATTTTCCTTGCAAGTAACCTAAAATGTTTAACCAAACTAAACCAAAAGCGAAACCAATTACTGCAGCAATGCTAAAGTTTGCTAGTATTCCAGAAAAAACAACATCAAGTGAAACGCTTCCAACTAAAAATATTTGTGCTACTGCAACCGCAGTAATTACACACAATGCATCGGTTAATGCTGATTCTAAACTCAATAAAGTTTTTGTTTCTTCCCTAGCAGAAGTATTTTTTACAAGAGGAATTATTACTGCCGAACTTGTTCCACCCAAAACCGCCGCAATAAAAACTGCAATCAATATGTTGAATGGCATTAAATTTGCTGCACCCATTAACCATAAAATTAAAATTGTAAAAAGCATGTTTGTTAAAAAAACTGAAATTGTAAATGCTAATGAACCAGGCAATGCTTTTATTGTTTTGAAAAAGTTTAATTGTAAGCCACCTTCAAAAAGAATCATTATTAATGCTAAGCTAGCAAAAAAAGGAAGGAAAGAATCAAACAAAACCATTTCATTAGACCCAATTATTCCAAAACCAAGAAAGTCAGAAATTGGCCCAATTAATAATCCGATTAATAGTAAAATAATTATTTCAGAGACTTTTGTTTTCTTAAAGAAAGCCAAGCCGAGATAACCAGCAACTATTATCAATCCAAGTCCAAGGAAAACAAATTCTACTGTCGGCATCCAACCACTCTAAAAATAACATTATTCGACATTAAAAAGCTAACTATTGTTGAACAAAAGCAGTGTTTTTTATTTAATGTTGCCTTTTGTAACCATTATACATTTTCCACTAATAACTTCAATTCCATTTTCTTTACAATATCTAATTGCTTTTTCACTTTCACTCCCAGGTTGGAACCAAACTTTTTCAATTCCTTTTTCATTTACCTCTTCAACAATTTTTTCACTCACTTTTGGAGGAACAATTAATACAACAACATCAACAATTTCATTCAAATCTTTTATAGATGAGTAAGCCTTTTCTCCTAAAATTTTTTTTTCATGAGGATTAATTGGAATAACCTCAAACCCTAATTCTTGTAAAGAAAGCATTACTTTGTAACCATATTTTTCTTTATTATTACTTGCTCCAACAATTGCATAACTTTCCATATCAATTACTAAATTAATCATTTAATTTAAAAACTTCATCTAATTGCAATTCAACATTAGACGCCCAAGTATGAATAATTTTTTTCATTTGTTCTTTCAATTCCTCTTTTTCTTTTACATTATACAAAAATAAATATCCACCATTATCCAAATTAATTTGTCTTCTAATAATAATATCCCTGTCAAGCAAACCCTTCATTGATTTTTGAACAGTTGTTCTATCCAAGTCAATCTCTTTTGCTATATCATTACTTGGAACACTTCTATTACTTTTTAAAAGAAACAAAAATATCTTTAATTCTGTTTTGCTCAAGCCAAAAGTGCATTGGATTAATTCTCTTGAATTCATTTGCTTGCACTGTAATTTAGCCATAATAGATGAAGGAACTAAAGCTATTTATAACTAATCCAGCATTCTTAAATCATGAATAGTAAAATAAAAACCAATCTAAAAAAGCTAGAAATTGGTTCAGGAAAAAAACCAACTGAAGGTTATTTGCATTTTGACATTAGAAAAGACGTGAATGCTGATGTTGTTGGTGATGCTAGAAAACTTCCATTCAAAGATAATGAATTTGAAGAAGTTTTTTCAAGATTTTTTTTAGAACATTTGATGAGGAAAGATGCAAGAAAAGCTTTGAAAGAAATTTATAGAGTTTTGAAAAATCAAGGCAGATTAGAAATTATTGTTCCAAATATTTCTTATTTTTTCAAATTATTTTTGGAAGAAAAAGGACAAAAAAAAGAATGGGCATTAAACAAAATTTATGGTTTTGAAAATTATGGTGAAGATCATCATTATTTTGGTTATGATGAAGAAATATTAAACCAATTTTTAGAAAAAGCTGGATTTAAAAAAATAAAAAGAATTGAAAGCAAAGAAAAAGAAGAACAATATTTGGCAATGGAAGCCTTCAAATAATTATAATAATTGCAATTAGATGTTTTCAAGTAATTATTATGGCAAAGTAATGCTTTACTAAGAAAAAGGAATTATTTATAATGCTTTTCCAATTCATTTTCATTATGAAGGTAAAATTAATTGTTATTTTTAGTTTGGCATTATTTTTGCTTTTTGGTTGCATAGGAAGTGATAATATGACAAATTCAAATAATACAAATTTAAATGATACAAATCAAATAAATGAATCAAACACAAATAACACTTATAATAATTTAGATCAATTTCGCAAAGTAAAAGTAGGAGACAATATTTCAGTTCATTATGTTGGAAAAGTTGAAGGCGGAGCAATTTTTGATTCTAGTATTGGAAAAGAACCACTTACTTTTGATGCTGGAACTGGGCAAATGATAAAAGGATTTGATAATGCAGTAATTGGGATGAAAGTAGGGGATACAAAAACAATTACTTTGCCACCTGAAGAGGCTTATGGGAATCTAAATGAAGAAAACAAGCAAGTAATATTGAAAGAACAATTGCCTGATATGAATTTTGAAGTTGGACAAGAAGTCATCATTGGACAATATAGATTAAAGATTTATGAAGTTAATGACAATAACGTTTTGGCATCAGTAAATCACTTTTTAGGTGGAAAAACATTGATTTTTGAGCTACAGTTAGTTTCAATAAACAATTAAAACACATAAATTTTTTCTAAATTTCTTGCTTTTAATACTAAATTAGCTTTATAATTATACCCTTCATTTCGCTTTTGAAATTCTCCTTTTAATGATTTTCGCTCTCATAAAATTATGAATGTTTGTGTTGTTTACTATAATTTTGGTGAAGCCCCAAAGGTAGCTAAAAAAATAGAAGAATTATTTAAAGCTAAAAAAATAGATGTTGAAAGCTTTCAAGTAGAAGTTGAAGAAAAAAATCTAAAAAAACAATTTAAACAAGAAAAAAAATTAGAATTAATAAAACAACCCATTGTAAAAGATTTTGATTTAATTGTAATAGGGACTCCTATTGTTTCGTTTACTTCAGTGCCTGCAATTAATGTATTTATTAGAAATCTAAAAAATAAAAATAAAGGGGTTGTGTTATTTGCAACAGGCATAGGCTTGCCTGGAAAAGCTATCAAAAAAATGTCTTCATTATTATCAATGAATGAAATGAAGGTTATTGATTCAAAAGTTTTTTCAAGCATTTTTGAGTTTGATTCTAGAAAACTAAAAGAAGTTGAAGTTTTTTTTGAGCGATTTTTTCAAAAAATATAAAAAACAAAATTTTTGAACAAAAATAAGATTATTAATTTTTTACAAATATTTTTTTGACTAATTTATCTTTTTAGTCCACCACTCATTTCATCTATTTGTGCAAACAAATCTTCTTCAAAGATTTCAGTCTCATCTTTTCTTTTTTCAGATTTTTGTTTTTGTTTTGTTACTTCTCTCGTTCCTTCAAGAAGTTCTTTTTTCATTTTTTCAATTTCTTCACTTTTTTGAATTGCCTTTATTTTTCCATCTATAGAAATAATTTCAGATTTTACATCAGAACTTATTTTTTTAAAAGTTGGTTCATCTATTTTTCTTTTATAAAAACTTTTCTCAGCTATTCTTGCTTCATAAACTTTTTTTTGTTTTTGCTCCAATAAATCTTGTAAAACTTTTTTCTTATCCTTCGAAACATTATCTAATTGTTTAATTTCATCTTTTCCAAGATTAATCTTTTTTTGAGAATCTAACTCTGCTTCAACACTAATTAATTCAGCATTTGCTTGTTTAGATATTGAATGGAAAGTATCCTTATCAATTTGATTTTTTAAAAACTTTTTTTCAGCTTCATTTAATTTTTGAACAAGCTCTTCTCTTTTCTGTTTTAAAGATTTATCTTTTTCTTTTTTTTTCTCTTCTTCAACTTTTTTATTTTCTTTAACATCCTTTTTTTCAATTAAATCATTTTTTTCAATTCTTTCAGCTTTAATTGGTTTTATTTCTTCTTTTTTTGGAGAATTTATTCCTTTTTTATTCAAAAAAACTAAAATAAAAAGTACAATTACAAAAATAACACCAATAATTACAAAGGATAAAATTATTCTAAATTGTTCATTCATTGAAATTGGGAATAAGTTTTGAATAAAAGGTGCTAATAAAATTAGCACGAACATTGTTACAATGACTAATCCAGTGGATAATGATTTTTTCATTTAATAGAAGAAGAATTATACTTAATAAAAGGTTTTTGTTTGTAAATTGCTCAAAATCCAGCTTAAACATGCCCAAAAGAATTAAATACTAAAAATCACTAATTCAATCTGATGGATATTATAGATAGAACTATAAAAGATATAAAATCATTAAAGATTCAGGGCGCTTCAAAAGTAAAAGAGAAAGCAATTATTGCACTTGTAGAAGCTTCGCTACATAGCAAAACAAATAATGTAATGGATTTTAGAAAAGAATTCCTTCTAAATTCAAAAAAATTATTTAATGCTAGGCCTACTGAACCAGCACTTAGAAACACAATAAGAATTTTTAAAAAAAGTATTGCAAAAAAAGATTTAAACGTTGCAGAAATGAAAGAAACAATTTATGAAACAAGTAAAAATTATGAAATTGAAAGAAAAAGAAATAATGAAAAAAGAACTAAGTTTGGGGCAGAAGTAATAAAAAAAAATGCAGTAATAATGACTCTTTGCCATTCACATGCAGTGGTTGATGTATTAATAAAAGCCAAAAGAAAAATAAAACATGTTTATTGTTGTGAAACTCGCCCTTTGTTTCAAGGAAGAATTACTGCTAAAGAGTTGGCTTCAGCTGGAATAAAAGTTACTTTAATTGTTGACAACGCCGCTTCAATATTTTTAAAAGAATGTGATTATTTTTTTACAGGCGCTGATGCTTTTCTTGCTGATGGTGATGTTATAAACAAAATAGGAACAAATCAAATTTCTACCCTTTGTAGAAGGTATGAAACTAAACACTATGTTGTTACTTCAACTAATAAATTTGAGCCAGCTAGTTTCTTTGGAAAAGATGAGCCAATTGAACAGAGAGCTGAAAGTGAAGTTTTGCAATCAAAAATACCAAAAGTTAATGTTGTAAATCCTGCTTTTGATAGAACTAATTCTTCTTTAATTGAAGGAATAATTTGTGAAAAAGGAGTTTTTCCTCCACAAGTATTAGCAAGCAAATTATATACTGAATTAGAACTCGATAAAAAAGAAATTGACTTTTTAAAATTATAAATTAATAATGAAAATTAATTCTTTTTATCTTTATCATTGCCTAACTTATCTTTGTTTTTGTGTTTTACATCATAGGTTACAGCTTCTACTTTTTCTTTAAATTTTTCTTCTTTTTTAATTTTCTTTGAGTGAGTTTCTAAATAAATTCCAGCAATTATTAAAATAATTCCTCCAATAATTGTTTGTAAATCAATTAATTCATTGATTATTAAAACAGCAAGAATAATTGATATTAGTGGAGTAATAATCATTGTTATTATTGAAGCACTTTCCGCTTCAATATCTTCAAGTGCAATTGTGTAAAACAAATAAGCTAATCCGGTAGAAAAAATTCCAAGAATTAGTATCAATGGCCAAACAACTAGCCAGTTTCCAAAACCATCAATTATTGCAAACGGCAAAAGAACAATTGATGCGAAGAAAACAAACCAAACAATGCTTGCTGAGTGATGCTCTTTATCTTCAGCTCGCATTTCAGTTATTAAAATGGCATAAAATATTGCACTTAATAAAGCGAGCAAATTACCAAACCTGCTGGAGTTAAAACTAATTGGATTAATTATTATCAAACCAATTATTGCAATTATCAAAGTAATAATTTTTGTTTTTGTAATATTTTCTTTTAATAAAAGGTAAGCAAAGGGTAAAACAAAAAATGGATATAAATAATGCAACAAAACAGCATTTTGAACTGTAGTGAATAAGTTTGAGGTAGTGTGTAGTGATAGGGCTATTGCATATACTACTCCAATTAAAAAATATTTTTTTATTTTTCTTTTTGGAATGCTTTTGTATTTTGGGTTTACTTGTGGAATAAGAGTTATTATGAGTAAAAATAAAAATGCTATAAATATTCTTAAAAAGTTAAGAGACATTGTCGGAACTTCATTACCAATTAACTTAACTAAAACACCAATTGCTGAAAGACAAATTGCTGCCAACACCATGTAAATATAGGATTTCATGAAATTAGAAGGATTTAGGGCTTTTTATATTTTTTCAATTCAATAAATCAAGAAATATTGCTTTTTGATTTTAAATAATAGTATTTATCTAGTAATTTTAAAGCTTTGAACTTGTTTTAGTAAATCTTTTGCTTTTGAATTTTTTTCAAAGTGTTTTCTGGTTGGTTCAACTAATTCATCAAGGCATTTTGCAGTTGTTTGTTTCAAATCCATTGGGTGTAGTTTTCCTTCAACAAAATCTTTTTCCATTTCATTATATGTTTTGTATTCAACGTCTCCACCAAACTTTATTGGCCTTTCAATTTTAACTTTGTCAAATTTTTCAAAAACAATAAACTTATTATATTCTAAAATTGGGTTTCCTTCAACAACCTTTTCTGGGCAAAATGCTTTTGATATTTTTCTCTGAATGTCTTGTGTTGAATCAGTCATAAAAATAGCTGAATCAGGATTGCTCTTTGACATCTTTTTTGCAATTGCAGCCTCTGCTCCTGTAGCATCTGTATTAATTTCTTTTAAGCCAGCAAGCATGTGGTGTGAAATTACAATTGGCTTATAGTAACCAAGCTTTTCTCCAACTTCTCTTGCTAAAACATTAACTTTTCTTTGATCCATTCCAAGTTGTGTTGCATCCGCACCTAAATAAAATATATCTGCACATTGCATGCATGGATAAAAAATTTGTGAAGCTTTTAGTGCAGCATTTTGATCTCGCCCCATTATTTGTGAACATCTTGTTATTCTTGCTAGAGAATTTGTTGTTGCAACATTCATTACTATTTTCCAATAATTAACATCTGACATTGCTTCATTAGCCCAAATAAATTCAACTTTATCTAAATTCATTCCGGTAGTTTTCCAAACTTCAATTAAATATTTTCCCGCTGTTTGTATGTTTTCTAAATTTCCATCTAATTTATTATTTGCCCATGCAAACCAATCCGCAACCCACATCTTAAATGTGAAACCAGCATCAATCATTTTGTTAATATTTACTGATCTTAAAATTCCTTGAGCAATATGCATTTGTCCACTAGGTTCAAAACCATCATATGCAACAGGATTTTTTTTTGTTTCCAAAAGTGTTCTTAATTCTTCTTCGGTGAGTATCTCCTCACCCACTTCCTTTACAAGAGCTACTTTTTTACTAATATCCATAGTAAATACAAATTCACAATGGTTTTTATTGTTATTTCTTTCACCTGCAAACAATTATAAATCAAGTAAACGTAATTTTTGAATGGAAAAGGAAAAGACTTATTCACAGATGATGAAATCTAAAATATTTCATATTACTGCCGGTAGAATGATTTGCGTTTTGAATGAAAGAGATGCAAAAGAATTAGGAGTTATTGCTGGTGATAGATTAGAAATAAAAAATAAAAGTAATGGAAGAAGAGCTGTTGGAATAGTTGATATTAGTTCAATGTCTGTTAAAGAAAAAGGAATTGGTTTATTTGAAGAAGTGGCTAATTTATTGAAGATTAATGGTAATGAATTAGTTGAAGTTAAGGCCACTCCCCCATTGAAAAGTGTTGAATTTATCAAAAATAAAATGAATGGGGAAAGATTAAATCAAAAAGAGTTTGATGAAATAGTAAAAGATATTACTGATTGTAGATTGAATGATATTGAAGCAAGTGCTTTTGTTTCTGCAGTTTATATGAAAGAATTAAATATGAAAGAAACTGCTTTTCTTACAAAATCACTAATAAATAATGGACAAAGAATTAGTTTTGATGTTGAGCCAGTGGTTGACAAACATAGTGTTGGTGGAATTAATGGAAGAGCAACAATGCTTGTTATTCCAATAGTTGCTTCTGCAGGATTATATATTCCAAAAACAAGTTCTAGAAGTATTACAAGTGTTGCTGGAACTGCTGATGCAATGGAAGTTTTAGCACCAGTTAATTTAAGTTTTGATAAAATAAAAGATATAACAAAAAAAACTGGTGGAGTGATTGCTTGGGGTGGAGCTGTTGATTTGGCTCCAGCTGATGATAAAATAATTCAAGTAAGACATCCGCTTTCGCTTGATCCTGAAGGAATGTTAATTGCTTCAGTACTTTCAAAAAAAGCAAGTGTTGGAAGCAAATATGTGGTAATTGATTTGCCAGTTGGTCCAAATGCAAAAATAAAAAATAAAAAGAAAGCTTTAGAAATGGCAAAAAAGTTTGTTTTTGTTGGAAAACAAATTGGGATGGAAGTTGAAGCAATTATAACTGATGGTTCTTCACCATCAGGTTTAGCTTTTGGTCCTGCATTGGAATCAAAATATGTTTTAGAAATATTAGAAGGAAAAAGATTTGATAATTTAGCAAAAAAAAGTTGTGAACTTGCAGGAAGTATTTTTGAGTTAGCTGGATTAAGGAGACAGGGGCAAGGTTATCATTTTGCTGAAGAAATTTTAAAATCTGGAAAAGCTCTGGCAAAAATGCAGGAAATTATTTATGCTCAGGGTGGAAAGATTGATAAGAGCACTAAACTAATTCTTTCTCCACTAAATAAAGAAATCAAGGCAAAAGAAAGTGGAATTATTACTGAAATGGATATTGCTGAATTAACAAAGATTGCGAGGTATGCCGGTGCACCAGCAAACAAACTAGCTGGCATAATGCTTGCTAAAACTATTGGAGAGAAAATTAATGCTGGGGAAAAAATAATGACTATTTATGCTGAGAATGCAAGAAAGCTGGATTCTGCAATTGAAGAAGCAAACAAAAATAGTTTTGTTGAAATAAAGAAAGTTGGAAAAAATAGTTGATTGATTTTAATTTAACAAATTGATAGAATAGTTTTTATTTAAGACAAGTATTAAGTTATTATGAAAAAATTTGTTGGAAAGGTTTGTTCGTCACCATCTGCAATTTCATTAATTGTCTTTAACCTACTAGTCCTAGTTGTTGCAACAAATTCTAGTTTACAATTGGTACATATTCTTTTAATTTATTTAATTGAAGTTTTTATAGTTATATTTATTTCTCTTTCTAAAATAATTATTGCGAAACTTTTTTTAAAAGAAAAAAAGATTTCTCTAAAAAAATCTAGCTTTCTTTATATATTTTCCTTTTTTTGGTTTATTCTTTATTATCCATTTATAATAGGGTTAAATATTCCAACTTCATTAAATTTATTTCCTTCCAATGAAATTTTTATTGCGTTTATATTTTCTATTTTCTTGTTGTTTTTAAGTCATTTAATTTCATTAATTGTTAACTTTAAAAAAGATAATAAGCAGTTTAAGTTGCAAGCAGACTATTTTTTAGTTAGTAGAATGTTAGTCTTTCATTTTGCAATTATTTTTGGAGTATTTTTGGGCGCATTTTTTGGAAATTTTGGATTAGGAGTAGTTATAGTTTTTATTTTATGCAAATTGGTTGTTGATTTGCCGGCTCACCTAAGTTTACATTCAAATTATGCTTAGTGCTTATAATAAATTCATTTTAAGGTTTTTTCCAAAATTTATAAGTTTCAAGTAATTCTTGAGGATTCATTGCATAAACTTTTTTATCAGAATATTTTAAAGCTTCCATTTTTTTAGAATCGCTTTTCCATTCTAATTTTTCAACTAAAAAAGGCATTGCTTGTTTCATTGCACGAGATAAATCTTTATTTTTGTGTCTAAATAACTCTTTTAAAAATGTAAAAAACTTTTCAGAATTTTCTATTTTAGTAAATTCAATATTTACAACTGCACTTTGACAATTTGGTTTTGGGAAAAAACTATCTTTATCAACTGCTTGAGTAACTTCTATTTTTGCATTTAGAGAAAGCAATGCTGTTAATGCATTATATTCTTTAAAGCCTTCAAAAGCAGTTAATTTTTCTATAAAACCAGAATCTAAAACAAGAACAGCTTGTTTTATTTTTGACATAGCTATTTTAGTTACAAGTGTGCTTGAAATATGATATGGGGGAAGGCAAACAATTTTGTCTATATCTAAATTATTATAATCTACAAGAGAAGCATCATCTTCAATAATTCTTAATCTTCCAGAATTAACATCATCTTCAAATTCTTGTTTTAATAATTCAACCATGCTGTTATCTTTTTCAATTACAAAAACTTTTCTTGCTTTTTCAAGTAATCTTCGTGTTAAAAAACCAGTTCCTGGCCCAATTTCTAAAACAGTATCTCTATCATTTATTTGAGCAACTTTTGTTAAATAAATTAATAGAGCTTCATTTATACAATAAAATTGTGATAATTTTTTTTCTGGTCTAAAATGATATTTTATCATTAAATTTTGTAGCTCAGCAAATAGATCCATTTTTTCCCACTAATACCTTCTTCTTGGTGGAAAGAATTTTTTTGGAGGTGATGGTGGTCTAACAAATAAATAATGTTTATCCTCAGGCCCCTCTAATTCTTCCAAAATTCTTCGCACAATCGCTTTTTTTGGATCAGGCATTCCTTTTACTCTTTTATCAATATCTTCAAAACTTTCAAATGATTTTTTTTCTCTTTCATCAAGAGCAGCTAGCACATGTTTCTTTCCCATGCCTGGCAATAGTTCAAATTGATGTCTCTTTAAAGAAATTGGCCTTGCTGTATTAAAAAACTTCAAAAATTTTTCTTTATCTGATTCAACAATATCTTCAATTGTATCATTAAGTTCAGCCATTGAATTTGAAGTCAAATCTTTGTATGTAATTCTTCCTTTTATTAGTTCAACTTTTTCTCGTTCATCTTTTCCAACATAAATTTCTTCTCCAATAGAAAATCCTTTTCCAACTTTTGGAGTTACCTCTAACAAAGTAAAAAATTCCTTGCCAATAACTTGTGCTATTGGCTCTGACTTTAAAGCAGAAGATTTTCCGCTGGGCATGTAGTCTAATACAATTGCCTTTTCTTCTGTTTTTGGAGTAAATTCCTTTTTTTCAATTTCTTTTCTTTCTTCCATAATAATCAACTAATTTTGTTGTGTGTAATTATAATAATATTACAAAACACTCTCCTTAAAAAATGGTTTTTTTGGATAAAAAGTGTTTAAAAAACACTATATTTTATCCTCAAATTTCTTCGTCAATTCAATGACTTGTTTAATTTCTTCATCAGTAGCAGTTATGTCTTTTGTTAAAAATAGTTTTACTTGTTCTTCTTTTGTTGGTAAAGCAGCTGCTATTTGATAAATTAATTCATCTTTATCTTTTAAAAAATTAATTTCTTTTAAAGCTTTTAACAAATCAGTAGTTTGTTTTTCAGTTAATTGTGAAAATCTTTCAACATATTTCATTGTTAAATCTTGTTCATAATTCAATTCTTTCTCAGCTTTTCTAGCTTTTAGAATTTCTTTTACCTCGAAAAGAGAAACTGGTTTCATTTCTACAACTTTTTTCTGATCCATAAAAATCACTTTCACCATATTTTTGCTTATTTTAATTTCTTTATGTGTACTGGAGTAGTTACTACTGTGAATAACTTATTACCTTTTTTTAATTCTATTTCGTAACTCTCGCCTTTTCTTCCACAAATTTTCCCAGTTAAACCGTGAAAACTTTTATCAGGAAATCCAGCATGATAATCTGGTTCTATTACTACTTGAACTCTATCACCATCTGTAAATTCTTGCATAATTTTATTAACAGTAATCTTACCATTCTTTTTCTTTAATTTAGAACGGGTTTTTCCCCTTTTCCCTGGTTTTCTTACACCTGTATTCAACTTTGCCATTTAATGCTCACCAAATTGATTTTGAATAATTAATATTGATTGGCAAAGCTTTATAAAGGATTTTATGAGGTTAAAAAATAAGTCAAAACACTACCTATTTTCAAAACCCAATCCATTAATTAGTTCAAAAACCTCTTTTTTGATTATTTCAATATCATCATCGCTAAAAAAATGAATTCTAAGTGTAAGACTTTTTTTATCATTAAATTTATTACTTTTAAATTCATCAACAATCTCTATTTTAGAGTGTTTTATTTTTGAAAAAGCTTTTACAATAGCTTCTTTTTTACACTTGTTATCAACAAGAAAACTAAAATCAAGATACTTTTCCAAAATATTATTTCTCCTATATTCAAACATTTCTTTTTTTGTTGTAAGTCTTATTTTTGACAAATTTAAACACAATTCTCTTTTTCCTTCTTTTAACCAAACTTTGTTTTTTTCAATTTTTTCAATTATTCCATAATGGAAAGTATTATTTGATACATTTTCTATTAGAAATTTATTTCCAATATTGTCTTCAAGAGTTTTGCTAATAAATTTTAAAGCAGAAATTGCTTTATCACTTTCAAACAAAACATCATTTAGTGAATTGAAGATACTTGCCGAACTAATTATTTCTTTTTGTAATTCTTTTGTGCCTGCTTTGGAAATCTTTTCCAATTCAACAGAATTTGCAGAAAAAGCTTTTCGCATTTTTTCATTGTAAGGGTTTTCTGTTTGTATTTGCGCGTAAATTTCAGGATTTTGTAATATTACTCTTGACATTAAACTCATAAATAAATCAAAATTTGGTGAAGAAAATTCTTTTGATTCTTTTAAATTAATTTTCAAATCATGAATTGTTTTTGCTGAAACAAATTGACTAAAATGAGTTAATCCTTGAACAATTGAAAGTGTTTTGTCATGTATTTCAGCATTTGTTTCGATAATGTTTGTGTTTTCGGTTTCAAAAAAATTAATTATTTCTTCAAATTTTTTTCCCGTTTCAATTGGAATAATAATTATTGGATAACCTGCAATTGAACTAACTCTTGGTCCATGCATTGGGTGAATTGATGCTAATTCAAAATCTTTTCCTTTTAATTTTTCTAATTCTGGAACAATAAAACTTTTTACTGAGCAAAAATCAAAAATTAATGTTTCTTTTTTTGCTTTTTTTGAAATTTCTTTTAAAACAGAAATTGCAATGTTATTTGGTACTGAAATTATTATTATATTTATTTGAGAATAATTCCCCTCAAAAAAGTTAAACCCTTCTAATTTACACTTTTCCCTTATCAAACTCTCATCTAAAATATCAGTAATATAAATTTCAAAGTTATTTTTTTTCAAAAGCTTAGCATAAAAATTACCTAAACTTCCACAACCCCCAACAATTAAAACATTCATAAAAAGAAATTGTTAAAACAATTTAAATAAACATTTAATTGGTTACTTTTCATTTTTATCGAGTGCACTATAACTTCCAAGTACTTTTAATGATGCGGCTTTTTCTTTAACTTCTCTTAAAGCTTCTGCAACATTCTTTTCTTCTGTGTTTCCGTCAATTTCTGTAAAAAATAAATAACCCCATTGTTTTATGTGAGATGGACGAGAAATAATTTTTGTTAAATTTATATCAAACTTTTTGAATGATTGTAAAACTTCTAATAATGCCCCTGGTTTATCTTTCACTCCAAACACAATGGCTGTTTTTTTCTTATTGGATGGATTTGAATGCTCTAAAGAAATAGTAATAAATTTAGTGGTGTTTTCATTATCATCATTAATATTTTCTTCCAAAATATTTAAACCAAATTTTTTTGCAGCTAATTTTGAAGCTATTGCTCCACCATGTAATTCTATTGAAGCCATTTCAGCAGCTTTAGAAGTGCTTGAAACTTCTATCAATTCTTTTGCTTTACAATTTTCATTAATCCAACCTCTGCATTGTTCAAATGCTTGTGGATGAGAATAAACTTTGCTTATTTCACTAATACTTCTTCTTCCCAAAAAACAATGTTTAACTTCTAAGAAAAATTCATGCCTTATGAAAACTTGTTTTTCAATTAATTCATCAAGAGTTACTGCAACTATTCCTCCTGTTGAATTTTCAAAAGGCACTATTGCTTTACTAATTTCTCTATTTACTAAACTAGAAAAAATACCTTGAATTGAACTAAGTGGAACTAATTCCTCTTCAGGAAAGGCTTTCAATGCTGCTTCATGTGTAAAGCTTGTTTCCGGTCCCAAAAATCCAACTCTCATTTGTATCATCTCTCAAAATTTTAAAACACAAATCATTCAACAAATGTTAACCACTTAAAATATTGTTCATTCTTTCCATGAATTATTTCTTCATAATTTTTTTGAATCATTTTAGTTATTTCTCCAACTCCAAAACTTTTTTCTTCAATTTTATTTATTGGAGTTATTTCAGCAGCTGTTCCTGTAAGAAATATTTCATCAGCTTCCATTAATTCTTTTTTTGTAATAACTTTTTCTTCAACTTTTATTCCATTGTCTTTTGCAATTTCCATTACACTCGCCCTTGTAATTCCTTGCAAACAATTTTCTGTGCTTGGTGTTTTCAAAACTTTATTTTTTACAATGAAAATATTTTCTCCAGTTCCTTCAGCAACATTTCCATTCAAATCTAATAATATTGCTTCATTTACTCCAGTATTTAGTGCATCCATTTTTGCCATCATACTATTTACATAAAATCCAGTTGCTTTTGCATGATTTAAATTTTGAACAGCAAAGTGTCTTGTATATTTAGAAATTTTTGTTGTTATTCCGTTTGCTTTTCCATCTTCTCCTAAATAAGCTCCCCATGGCCATGCTGCTACAAGTGCATCAACTTTTGCTCCAACAGTGTCTAAACCCATTTTTCCATAACCATAATAAAGAAGTGGGCGAATGTAACAAGATTTCAAATTATTTTTTTTCACAACTTCTTTTGTTGCTTCAATTAATTCTTCAACACTAAAAGTTGCATCCATCCCAATTATTTTTGCAGAAGCAAATAATCTTTCAATGTGTTCTTTTAATCTAAAAATCGCTGCACCTTTTTCACTTTCATAAGCTCTTATTCCTTCAAACACTCCAGTGCCATAATGTAATGAATGTGTTAGAACATGTGTCATGGATTCTTTCCATGGTTTCATTTCACCATTAATCCAAATAAAATCTGTCTCCTCCATAATAGATTTGCTTGGAAAAAGATTATAAATAAAACTAAAAAGGGGCTACCAAAGGTGCCCACAGATGTCGCCTGGCTGGGCAGGTGAACGAGCCCGGAGGGAATTGAACCCTCGACCTACTGCTAACTCCACAAAGCTCTATCTCGCAATAGCGAGGTAGTGCCTCGTATCCACCAGCCGAAACTGGTGTTAGAAGGCAGTCGCCCTATCCACTGGGCTACGGGCCCATGTAAGAAGTTTTTCTTACTGGCTTTAAAAATTGGGTCAATGAACATATTTAAAAGTATTGATTTGAACTAATTAACTTTTTAAATTGCTAATTCTTCTTTTTCCGTATTACTCGGGTCTTTTTGTAGCGTATTGTAGATAATGGCAT